>JBQTIX010000126.1:0-57789 GCA_052387695.1 Panacagrimonas sp.
CACTCGATCCACCACGCCTTCCCGCGGGTGCCGTTCTACAAGTACCACGCCGTATTCCGCCAGATCGAGCCGATCATGCGGGCGCATGGGGCACCGGTGCTTGGCCTCTTCGACCGGCAGCCGGTGGTGCGGTGAACCCGGCGCGCGGGCAACCCGATCGCGACCTGATGCCCGGCCCTCCGCCGCTCCACTGCCCAGATTGCGAGGAACGTTCTCGATGACTCCGAGCCGATACGCTTCCGCTTCTACGGCCGACGCGCAGCGCGTGCTGCTGAGCCGCGAGCGCGTACTTGCCTTCGATCAAGGCCTCCCGGTGTTGGTGGTCGAGGCCCCGTCCGGTTATGGCAAGTCCGTGCTGGCCGAAATGTGGCTGGACCGGCATCGCGCGGACCGGCTCTGTGCCTGGGTCACTCTGGACGTGACCTGCCGCGACCCGATGGTGTTTATCGAACGGGTGCTGGAAGCCATCGGCGCCGAGTATCCCAGCCAGTTCGATTCCAGCCTGGACGACGAGTCGGCCCGCGCTGAACGCTTCGACTATCTGGTCACGCGGCTGCACGAAGTACCCGGCGGAATCCATTTGGTCGTCGACGACACGCATGTGCTGCACGGTGCGCCGAGTCGCGTCTATCTGGAAAAATTGCTGCAGATCGCCTCGTCGAAGTTGCGGATCTGTCTGACCCAGCAGCCGGTCAAGATGCTGGACATTGGTCTTGGACGACTGGCCGCGCAAAGCCTGGCGTCGTGGATTCCGCTCGACAGCCTGCCGCTGACACGCGAAGAAGTGGCGGCGTTCGCTGTCCTGCGCGGCCAGAACTGGTCAGAGGCACAGATCGACTGGCTGTGGCGGGCGACGGACGGCTGGCCGGCGTTCGTGCAATTGGCCATGGCGATACCGCGCAGCGATCTGACACGGCTGCCCGTCGCCGACAGCGGGGCCATGCGCGAATACATCTACGACCGCTTTCTCGAAGGACTCACACCGGACGAGCGCGACGTGCTGTGGATTCTGGCCTGCGTCGGCAGCCCGCCCACGGCCTTGCTGCAGGCGCTCGATCCGGCGCCGGCCAAGGTCGATCTCGCGCTGCAGCGCTTCCGCCAACTGGGCATCGTCCAGAACCTCGACCTCGACGACCGCTCGGTGGTGCGGCTGCACGCACTGATCGGCGAAGCTGCCTTCACCTTGCTGGATCGCGGCGCCCTGCGTGCCCGCGACACCCTGATCCGTGAGGCTGCGGAATGGTACTGGCGCCATGGCCTGGGTCCGGATGCGGTGCGTCTCGCGCTTCAGAGCGGCCCCGAGATGGTGGCACAGGCGCGCGACTGGCTGACCGACATGAGCACCACCCTGGTGTTCCGCTCAGGCCTACACCAGACGCTGCTGGATCTGGTGGAATTGTGGGAGCAGGCGACAGGGCAGACCGATGTGGGTGTCGACGAAGCCGCTGGCTGGGCGCTGATCTTCCAGCGCAAGTTCGACCTGGCGCTGCCGCGCATCGATCGTGTCGAAGCCGCGCCGGACGAAGCCACCCGCAACGTCGCCCTGCTGCAAAAAGCGGTGCTGTCTGCGCTGCGCGACGACTACGTTGAAAGCCGGGCGCTGTCGGACGCATGGATCAAGAAGCACCCCGGCAACCGCAGCTTCCAGATGGGCATTGCGTCCACCGTCCACGCCTTCAGTCAAAAATGCTTCGGCGAGGTCGGGATTGCGCAGGCGTCGCTGCGCGAAGCGCTGTACTGCTTCAACGCCTCGCAGTATGCGTATGGCATCGGTTGGGCTCACATCATCGGCGCGCTGGTGCAGATCCAGTCTGGCCGCTATCGCGCCGCCCTGGCGCAGGTCGAAAGCGGTCTCGCGCGTTGTCCCAGTTCGCAGGGCTTCGGCAGCCTGCGCTGCATGCTGCGCGCGCTTGAAGGCTTTCTGCGCTACGAGCGGGATGACCTGGTCAGTGCTCGCGACACGCTGATCGAGGTGGTGACCTTGCTGCCGGACCAGGGGATCGTCGATGCCATGGCGCTGGGCTATGCCACGGCCGCGCGCCTGCGGGCGGCGAATGGCGATTTTGGTACCGCGCTGGACATCCTCGCCGAGGGCGAAGAACTCGGTGTGCAGCGCGAATACCCGCGACTGACTTTCATCCTGCGTGCCGAGCGCGCCCTGCTGCTGGTGCGCAACGGATCGAGCAAGCAGGCGCGCACCGTGCTCAACTCCATTCCGCCCCACCGTGCGCTGCGCACTTCGGTGCAGCGGCTGCAAGCGCGGATGCACATTCTTGACGGCGATCCGAAGGCAGCGCTCGAAATACTCGCGCTGCTGCAAGTGCGCGCTCGGGAAATGGGCCGCTACAACCGACTCGCCGAAGCTCTCGCGCTCACCGCCGAGGCGGAGGACCTGCTGGGTAACGAACCCGCCGCAATGGCCGCCATTGGCGAAGCACTCGAGATTGGCGCCGCGGAAGGCTACGTTCGTTCGTTCCTTGAAGAAGGACAGTTCATCCGTTCCCTGGTCGAGCGCTGCCTGCAACGAGATGGCCTGCTGGGGCTGGGATCGAAGACCCTCGCCACCCGCATCCTCGATCACGCTGCTGCGCCGTCGAAGCCGCAGCCGGCGCCGGTGCCGGCACCGGCACAGCAGACCCTGCAGAATCTCAACAAGCGCGAGCGCCAGATCCTTCAACTGATCGACCAGGGCCTGAGTAACGCGCAGGTCGGCACGCGCTGCTTCCTCTCGGCGGGCACCGTGAAGTGGTATCTGCAAAACCTCTACGAGAAATTCGCCGTGAACAACCGAACGGCTCTGCTGCGCGCGGTGCGCGAACAAGGAATGCAGCTTTGAGCGCATGAGCACGCACCCTTCCGAGGCATTTACCGACGAGTCCGATCGACCGGTGTACGAGCACCTCGTCCAACCCCGCGGCGGATGGCTGGCCCGCCTGTGGGTCAACCTGCTGCTGCGCGTTCTGGTGAAGTGGACCGGTGGCCTGCGCATCAATATCGGTGAGCTGCGTCAGCGACAGCTCGATTTCGGTCGACGCCTCGCGCGCCTTCCACCGGGCGTGCGGCGTGAATCGGAGAATTGCGACGGTGTGCCAGCCGAGTGGCTGATCCCGCAGGATGCGGTGGACGAACGCGTGCTGCTGTACGTGCACGGCGGCGCGTTCGTTGCGCGATCGCCGGACCTGCACACGACGATGGTGGCTCCCTGGTGTCGCGAACTGCGCACACGAGCGCTGCTGGTGGACTATCGGCTGGCGCCTGAACATCCCTATCCCGCTGGGCTCGACGACGTGTATCGCGCGTACCGATGGCTGCTCGCACGCGGACATCTCGCGACACAGATTGCGCTGGCCGGCGATTCCGCCGGCGGTAATCTTGTCCTCGCGCTGCTGCACCGGCTCAAAGCGGCGGGCGAGCCGCTGCCGAGCTGCGCGGTGCTGCTCTCGCCCTTCGTCGACTTCACGCTGAGCAGTCCCAGCATAGTGAGCGAGTCGCGGCGCGATCCGCTGTTCACCACCGTGTTCGCGCTCGCCATCCGCGGCCTGTACGCGCCGCCCGAGCGCCTGCTCGATTCTGGAGTGTCACCGCTGTACGCGGATTTTCGGGGTCTGCCGCCGCTGCTGGTGCAGGTGGGCAGCACCGAGATGCTGCTCGACGATTCGCGCCGCACTGCGACCCGCGCGCACGAGGCCGGCGTAGACGTTTGCCTGGAGGTGTGGGACCGAATGCCGCACGTGTTCCAGGCCTTGCCGATGCTGCCGCAGGCGCACGAGGCAGGGCGGCGGATCGTGGATTTCATTGCGAAGAAGTCGGGCTGATCGACCGCGCGGTCGCAGTAGAGCGGATGGCATGCCGTGCCTTCCGTTCTGCTCCGGACTGAATACGGAGAGCATGCTGGTGCTTGATCGGAGAATTTCCGGAATTCGTGGTGCGAAGCCGCACGCAAACAGCCGCTCTGAAAAACTGCTGGATCGCTCGTCGAAGAAAAGGACGAGTTGCCGGGCGGCGGGGTAGCGAACGACACCGCGCTCTCTCTCTGCCAATCGAATGACCTGCTACCGGGACCTCGTACTCGAATACGGTGTGGATGCAGCCCGCCTGCCGGCTCATCTTCGCGCCGTGTTCGTGGAACTGGATCTGGATCAGTCCACTCGTAACTGGATTGACGCCGGGTATTCCCAACCCGATTCGTGGCTTCGAACTGCACTGCGCAACGCTGCGGCGCGTTTCGTGAGCTTCTATGACGCCAATGGTCTCGCGAACGTCGGCCAGGATCGCGTGCTCGGCACAGCGCAGTGGCAGCGACTGCTCGGCCGCGGTGGTCGCCGGTTGCTCGATGTGGGCGCGGGCGAGGGCGCGGTGACAGGTGAACTCGCGGCGCTGTTCGACGAGATCGTGACCACGGAGGTGTCGGCACCGCTGGCTCGCCGCTTGCGCGCGCGGGGTTACACCTGTCACGAGTGCGACATCGCGTTCGCACCGCTGGCAGGCGAGGGCCATTTCGACCTGGTCGCGCTCCAGAACGTGATCGACCGGACCACCCATCCGCTGCGCCTGATCGACCGAGCCACATCCCTCTTGGTGGACGACGGGCGCCTCGTTGTCGCGGTACCGGTTCCGGTACGTCCGGTCGTTTTCATAGACGGCGCCCGTTTCACGCCGGCAGAAGTCCTGCCCGGCGAATCGGTGGACTTCGAGTCGACGGTAGCCGCTTTGTACGCGCAGGTCTTTGTGCCGCGCGGACTCAATGTCATCGCCCTCACGCGCGTACCGTATCTGTGCCGCGGCGACGCGCGCGCGCCTGTAAAGCGACTCGACGACGCGATCTTCGTGTTGACCCGCCGAGCATCGCAGAAGCGGGTTGAAGCGCGTGCATGACGGCTTTTCTATCCTCAGCAAGCCGTCTTCTTCCTGCCGGAGCCAGCATCGTGAAACCAGCTTCATTCGGCCAACACGGCCTACGGCTTGAGGCGGCGGGCAGTGGCTTCACTGTCGCGAGCCTCGGCCACTGCACCTGCTCGACGGTCGCCGACCCGCCCATCGCTGCCAACGGGGTGTAGCCATCATATGTCTTGAAACCCGACGCTGACCGATTGCGCGCCTTTTGCACGCCTCCGAAGCCTTTCGCACAGCGTTGTGAGTCGAGTCGGCCCTCAAGCGGGATTGGCGAAGACCGCATTGACGCCTAGGTACCCGAGTGAGCGCGCGAGGCGGTCGAGCCCCGTCCGATCGAGGCCGCCGACAGCGCGGATGCAGTGGTCGACGATCATCGTGCACAGGGTGTCGGCCATGTGATCCGTCGCTCCGGGTCGGCTCAGGCCCTTCCTGCGCACAGCTGCGAGCGAGCGACGACTCTGCGCGCAGAGGCGTTCGATCAGGTCCCGGTAGCTCGCGCCGACTTTCTCGTCGCTCGGCGCGAGGTCCGCGACGGCGGACAGGATCGCCTGGTGCTTCTTGAACGTGTGCACCATGCCGACCAGCGCCTCGCGCAGGTCGTCCGGTTTCGCCGCCGCCGCGTTACCGAACCAGGTGCCGCCGCTGTCGATGATCTCCTGCGCGATGTGACTCATCAGGCGCGTGACCAGCTCGCCCTTGTCCTGAAAGTGGAGATAGAAGGTGCCGCGGGAGATGCCCGCGGCTTCCGAGAGCTGCTCGACCGAAAGCGTGCCGAAGCGCTGCCCGCGCTCCAGCAAGGCTTCCATGGCGGCGAGCAGGCGATCTTCGATGGAGACCTTGGGCTGCTCGGCCCGACGGGCACGGGCCACTCGGGAGGGGCGGGAAGCGATGGACGGCATGGCTGGCAGGATGGTCCGAGACCGGCTGAACGTCATGTTGATGACGTAATGTACACACTGTTCATTCCAATGGGATGATGCGAAGATTGCGGAGCGGCGCGCGGCTGAAAGAGAAAGCGGACGGGTCCGTGGCGGCAAAGGCTCGGTCCCCGTCGACGACGTGAAGAATTCGATCGTATGGAGTTGCCACCGAGTGCGGGAGTACAGCCTGTGAACACGAGAATAAAATTGCTTTGCGCCTGGTCGGGCCCTGCTTTGGCAGTCTTGGCCACGTTGGGCCTCGCGCTCGCCAATGTGCTTCCGCTTCCGCCGGGCGCCGACCTGAATCCCGAGGGGATCGCGCAGTTCTACACGCAGTCCACGACGCGCACCCTGGTTGGGTTTGCCTTGGCGAGTGTCTCCCTGGGGCTGATCTTTCCGTTGGTTGCGCTGATCGCGGTGCACATGGTGCGGATGGAGGGTCGCACGCCGCTGCTGACGTTCCTGCAGATGGTGACGGGATCCGCCACGGGCGTGTTTCTCGTCGTCCCCATGATCATGATGGGCGTGTGTGCATTCCGGCCGGAGCGCTCGCCCGAGCTGATCCAGTTGCTCAACGACTTCGCGTGGATGATGTTCATCACGCCGCTGGCGCCGTTCTGCATCCAGAACGTGGCCATCGCGCTGGCCATCCTCAACGACCGTAATCCGCAGCCGGTGCTGCCGCGTTGGGTCGCATTCGGAAACCTGTGGGTGGCCTTCCTGTTCCTGCCCAGCATCCTGCCGTACTTCTTCTACGACGGCCCGTTCGCCTGGCAAGGCATCTTCGTGTTCTGGCTGGCCTTCATCGCCTACGCCACCTGGGCTATCGGCATGGGGCTCGTGCTGCGCCACGCCGTGCTCCGTGACGAGGCGGCGGTCGGGATGGTGCCGTCGCCCGTTGCCGCATGACCGCTTCGGGAACGCGCGCCGACCCGGAATTGGAACTGCCCGACTTCCTGTCGGAGGTCGAGCCGGCCCGGGCGGCGCCGGTCCAGGCGAAGTCGAGCGGGATCGACCGGGCGACCGTCGAGAGCGGCCTGTGGGTTTTCATCCTCGGCGACATGACCTTGTTCGGCGCCTTCTTTGTCGGGTTCGGATGGCAGGCGCAGTCCGATCCGGCCCTGTTCGCAGCGTCGGCGCGCGAGTTGCTGATCGGCATCGGCGGCGTCAACACGCTTGTGCTGCTCACCAGTTCGCTGTTTGTCGTTGCCGCGGTGCGGGCGATGAACGCCGGTGAGTTCAGGCCAGCGGCGCAGGCGATTGCGGCTGCGCTCGCTTGTGCGCTGGTCTTCGCGGCGCTGAAAGTCACCGAGTATGTCGCCGAAGTCGGCGCGGGTTACACGCCCGGGACGAACCTGTTCTTCACCTACTACTTCGTGCTGACCGGGATCCACCTGCTGCACGTGCTCATCGGCGCGGTCCTGCTGTTCACCGCCTGGCGTGGCTTGCACGCAGAGACGCCGAGCGTGTCCCCGCGCTTCGTCGAGGGCGCCGGAATCTACTGGCACATGGTGGATCTGCTGTGGGTGGTGTTGTTCCCGCTGCTGTACATCTCGAGGCTGGCATGACGGCTTTCATCTCTGGCCGGTTGTGGGTCGTGTGGCTGGCGCTCATGCTGGCGACGCTGTTTAGCTGGTGGACGGCCGCTGCGCGCCCATTCGAAACCTCGGGCGCGCAGATTGGTGGCGCGATCGCCGTCGCCGTGGGCTTCGGCAAGGTCTGGCTGATCGGCATGCACTTCATGGACCTTCGGGAGTCGCCGCCCCTGCTGCGCCGGGCCTTCGACGCCTGGACGCTGCTGGCTGGAGGATCAGTCGTCGCGCTGGTGATGGTGTAGCCGCGGACGAGGTCTGGAGACACGGGGGTGAGCAGGCCCCATTGCGCATGCAACCGCCCGGTGGGGAGTCGTGTACCACTCATCGACGTCCGAAGGGAAGGACGTCTGGCCGCGCGCCTCGTGGCGGTGCACGCCCGAGGCGCATCATGACGAACCTCAGACGCCGACCGTTGCCGCTGATCCGACGCTGACGCCCGACTCGTTCTGCCAGTCCGGCCAACCCGCTGCCGCATTCTGCTTGGCGGCACGGACGCGCTCTTCCGACGTCGCAAACTCCAGATCCCAGCGCTTGAGGGCGGGCTTGATGATCAGTTCATGCCACAGCGGCGGGACCAGTGCTGCGAGGAAGCACACGAAGACACTGGGCATCAAGATGCCTTCGCGATGCGGGACCAGCTTGTGGAAGACCTGGTAGGAGTTGAGGTGGTGATCCGCATGGTTGGTGATCTCGAACGCGACCGTGCGGGAGAACCAGCCGAGGTGATTCCAGACATGGCGACGACCAATCGGCGCTCCCTTGAGGCGAATCAGGCCGTAGTGCTGGAAGTAGTTGAACGACTCCACCCAGAGGCGGGCGATGAGCTGCGCCGCAAATCCGAGCCCGACGGCCACCCAGCCCCCGATGGCGAACAGGGTGATGTGGAACAGAACGAGCGCGAGCAAGGCGCGGTAGCCGCGATGGCGGATGTTCCAGGCGCCGAGTCCCTTCTTCTCCAGCGCACGACCTTCCATCTTCTGCGCGAACACCGTGCTGTGGACCAGCGAACCCCAGGTGAAGCGATACAGATCCATGCCGCGCTTGGCGGTATCGCCGTCCTCTTCCGTCGCTACATCGATGTGGTGGTTGATCACATGACCGATGTCCCGGGTGCAGTCGAGGTAACACAGCTGCACGTAGTGACCGACGAATCGCGGCAGCGCTCCGCGCATGTGGTAGAGCTCGTGTGAGGCAGGCACCAGCGGGACCACGCCCATCCAGGCCACGCCCAGCACGGCACCGAACATCTGCCAGCCGGTGAGGTCGTGCGCAGTGACGGCCCACGCCAGCACGAAGAACTGAAGCAGGGGGCCGACCGAGCAGATCCAGACCGGGAGATTGGCGAGCGTGTTGCTGGACATGCGTCGCTGGCTGTAGTCCGCGCCCACCAGGGTGTCGAGGATGGCCAGGAAGGGGAAGGTCGCGATACCGACCCACACCCAGTCTCCGCCGGCGATCAGGCCCGCAACGCTGGCGGCGAGCACCGCGACGGGGGTCCAGTACTTGAGGTAATCCATGTTCATCCTCCAGATGTTTTTGGGAACTGCTTTCCACCGTGCGTCAGAGGAGCCATCGGGTGTGGCGATCTGCGACCGTGCTTGGATCGTAAAATGAAATAATGCGTTATTCAATAGTATGTATTAAGTAACCGACAGACGGTTAGTCGGCTTCGGCCCGACTCCATAGCGCATAGTGCGTTAATGTATAGTCCGACCCGTCAAGAAATATTTCGAGCGGCGGAATCATCATGAAAATGCGGGAGTTGGAACGGCGAACCGGTGTGAGCAGGCAGATGGTCCAGTTCTACCTGGCCCATGGGCTTCTCCCCGAGCCGGCGCGACCGAAGGCCAACGTCGCGGACTACGGTGAGGAGCATGTGCGCGCCATCGAGACGATCCGTCGCCTGCAGACGGAGGGCCGGCTGAAGATTCACGAGATCAAGCAGGCCTTGAACGGGGCGCCGTCAGCGTCTGCAAGTGAAATCGCCGTCCTCCCTCATCTGGACACTCTGTTTGCGCTTCGGGCGGGCGTGGATAACCAGCTCATTGCTCTCGGTTCGATCGAGGATCGGCACCCGAAGGCGAAGACGGACGCGAGGATCCTGCAGAAGATCGGCGCGATCGAGATTCATCTCGGCAATGGCCTGCCGTGCGTGTCGCGCATGGATGCTCAGATCGTCGGAATCTGGGGCGACATGCGCTCCGCCGGATTCACCGAAGAAGAGGGCTTCGATCCGACGATCGTGTCGATGTATCTCAACGCGGCGCGGGAAATCGCGAAGGCAGAGATCGATATTTTCGTATCGCGGGTCAGTCCGAAGCACTCCGTGGAGAAACGCGCTGCGATGGCGGAGGCCGCGAGCAAGCTCATGCTGAACGTGTTTACGGTACTCAGGATGAAGGCCGAGGTGGAAGCGTTCCGCGAAGCCGAAATGAAGATCACGAACAAGAAGCCCCGCGCAGCGAAGTCGCCTGTGACGCGAGTTGCGGCGTAGCGAAATGTATTGGGGCTTGATGGGTGTTCGTACCTTGTCGCAATGAGTCTCTCCTGCGCACTGCTTCGTGACGGCACAGTTCCACCCAAGACGCCCTCCCCGGTCTATTTGTTGCCCTGCGGCAGGGTCGTGCCCGCACGCGTGATGTACATCGCGGTGGTGAACGAGCCGTCGCCGTTGTCGGTGCGGCGACCGAAGACCTGGGTGTCGACAAAGGCCTCGACGCTGACGCTGTTGGTTCGCAGGCGCGCGAACGCGGCATCGTCGGCACTGCGGATGTCCAGGCGACACAGGCTGCTCTGACAGCGCAGGCCGGCGACCTGGTTGCCGGCGAACGCGTCGGTGCTCAGGCCCGAGCGAAGGCGCTCCTCGGTGGCGAGCGACCACTGCGGGTCGCGGTCTTCGGCACGCAGCTGGGTTTCCAGAACCGCCTGGTAGGCCGCGGCCTGACGCTCCACGTCTTCGCGCCGGTCCTCTTTCTCGGCCATCCGCTGTTCTGGCGTCGCCTCTTCCACGATCGTACCGGCGTCGGTGGATTCGTCCTTGGCGAGGCCAGACCGGTCGCCCTGCTCATCTTCCATCTGGCGGATGGCGAGTTCCGCGCGCGCCAGCCGTTGCAGCAACTCAGGGTCCGTGCCGCTGGGGGCGCGGGCGTCGACAGATGAAGCGTCCTGTGCCCGGACGCCATCCAGTTCCTGTTGCAGTCGTGCCAATTCAACACGCACGTGTGCCAGTTCGGTGCTGCGGGGGTCGGAACCGGTCCTGGGCGCAGGCGCGGACCACCATACGGCTGCCGCAACCAGGCCCATCACGGCGCAGCCACCGGCAATGACAGTCTGGGATTTCATGGAATATCTCCTGTGTCGATTCGATTGAAAGGGAAGGGATCCCGCCCTCGTAGCAGGCGGGATCCCGTTACAGCAATGACATCCCGTCCGGCCTTACTACTGGTCGAATTCCACGCTCACCACGCCCGTGGTGCTGCCGCCCGACGCCGCGGGCAGGCTGCAGCGGTAGTACGCCTTGCCATCGCTGATGTTGCCGATAACGGGCATGGCGCGAGTCTGGACGCCGGTCCCGGTGAAATTGACGTTGGAAAAGAAAAACGGGCTGTTGTCGTAGTGGTCGTAGTTGATGGAGCAGGAAACCGTTGCGGTGGTGTGCTTCCTCAGCGTGACGAAGCCGCGGACATTGGACTTGGAGGTGTCGGTGCGGCCCGCGCAGGTGACGGTGCGCGCGCTGCCGGTGCTGCTGTTGAATGCAACGGCAAAGGCGTCGTACTTGATATCGGCGCTGCCGTTCTCCGCCACGCATACACCGCCCGGGTAATTGCCTAAATCCGAAATCGCCAGAACTACAGGCGACGCCGCCAGACTGCCGAGCACCACAACGCCAGCGGCCACAGCCAGGCCGGTGCGGATGTGAGTTGAGAGAAACTGCTTCATGGTGATGACCTCATTGATGGATGTGGAACTGCAAGGAACTGCGTCGTCCGGTCCCGAGTCGAGGCCTGAATCGGCCGCTTTTTCGTCCGGACACTGGATAGAACGGAATCCGGCGGCAAAACCGGTCACGGGAAAACGTTTTGTTTTTGGACTGTGACGCAGGTCACAGTTCATGAACCGTTTCCGGCCCGACTGTGATCCACGTCACATTTGGCAACGAAGTCGTGGCGGGTTTCGTCCCCGTTTTACGTTCTATAGGGGACAGACCACTCCACCGCGTTTCCGGGGATTTCGATGTTGCCGACCCTTATGCCGGGCACCCGCCTCTCGATCGATGCCGCCCTTGCCGATGACGAAGACCGCGCCCGCGCCCTGCTGCATCGGATCGCGCAGCGGGACCGGTGCGCGATGGACCAGTTCTACAGCCTGTTCCAGGAAAGCGTTTACCGCTTCGCGCTGTCGGCAAGCGGTGATCCGGGGGCTGCCAGCGATGTGCTCAATGACACGATGCTAAGGCTATGGGCGCACGCCGATCCGTTCCGCGGCCCGTCCAGGGCGCTGTGCCACGTGCTGGCTTTGGCGTTCCAGGCGTCAGCGGGGCATTCGTGCGAACGGGGTCGGCAGGAAGCAGACGCCTTGCGGCCAGATGACGCGGCACCGGACCTTAACGATTCTCTGCCCAGGTCTGAATTCAGGGGTAGGTCGGGTGTAGGTCGGCTCAAGGCCACGGCTTTTCGTGGCCGGAGCCGACAGGCGCCGGTCGTCGTGAGCGCGCGCAGCGTCGGTTCCGCCTTCGGCTTGAACCGACCTGAAAGTCGGATCGAACCGGTGCAGACCTTCCCAAATAGCGGACTGCGGCCGTGCGTCGAGGATATTCGGCAAGTGCAGGACGCGGTGGCGCGGCTGGACGCATTGTTTCGCCAGACGCTGCACCTCGCGTTCTTCGAAGATCTGTCACCCACGGAAATTGCGGAGGTGATGGGCTGCACCAAGGGCACCGTCAGGCGGCGGATTTTTCGCGCCCGGCGATTGCTGAAGCGGCCGCTCCGGACGTCATTGAGTGCCGGCCTCCGCCTGATCGACCACGCCGACCTGGTTGCGCACGCGAACGGAACGAACGCCGAACCGGAACGCGCCCGCATCGACCAGTGCCTGCATGACTGCGAAGATTTGCGCGAGGAGTACCGCACCTTCCTCAAGCTGCGACGCGCACTGCAACAGCCCCTGACCCCCGCGCCCGGTGACTTCGGTCTGGACCGGCTGCAGCAGGCGATCGACGCGCTCGAAGCCGGCGAGCGTCGCCGGCACTGGACGTTGTGGCTGAAAAACGGGCTGCTGCGCTGGTTCGGACCCGAACCAGCGCGATGCTCCGGCGCTTACTCAGGATGAAAGCTCGATCGGTTCGAGCGGCTCCAGGAGGTCCCAGTCGATTTCGATCCCGGGCACCGCCTTCACCGCCAGCCTGCCCTTGAGTTCACGCACCTCGTGATCGCTGAACTTGCCGGTCTCATCCAGCCGGTAAATCGTGACCACGCGATCGGTCGGATGCACCAGCCAGTATTCCCGCACTCCTTCGCGCTCATACAGATTGCGCTTGAGGATGTGATCGCGGCTGGCGGTGCTCGGCGACAGCACTTCCACGATCCAGTCCGGTGCCCCGACGACCCCGGTCGGCGTGATCTTGCCGCGGTCGCAGACCACCAGGAGGTCGGGCTGCACCACCTTGTCGGTGCCGTCGGTGCGCTCGAAGCGAACATCGGTAGGGGCAATCAGGACCCGACAGCGCTTGCCGCGCAACTGGGTGCGGACCTGGGTCACCATTTCCACATCAACGTCCTGGTGCTCAGGAGTCGGCGCAGGCGACATGTTGTAAGCCACGCCGTCGATGATTTCCCAGCGTTCATCCTCCGGAAACTTCAGGTAGTCGGCATAGGTGTAGCGGCGATCAGATTTGATGGCGGGTGCCGGCATCACGGGGCTCCGGTCGACATGGCGTAGGGAAGAGTGGACGTGAATCGGACCCCCGTCAAAGCCCACAAACGAGAATCCCCGCCGCAGCGGGGATTCTCTTGCAGCAGGCCAGAGACTTACTTTCCGGCCACCACGCGCACCATTTCCAGGCACTTGTTGGAGTAGCCCCACTCGTTGTCGTACCAGCTCACCAGCTTGACGAAGGTGGAGTCCAGCGCGATGCCGGCGTCGGCGTCGAACACCGAGGTGCGGGTCTCGCCGACAAAATCCGTGGCGACCACCTTGTCCTCGGTGTAGCCGAGCACGCCCTTGAGCGCGCCCTCGCTCTGCGCCTTCATCTCGGCGCAGATTTCGGCGTAGGTCGCCGGCTTTTCCAGCTCGCAGGTCAGGTCTACCACGGACACGTCCGAGAGCGGCACGCGGAAGCTCATGCCGGTCAGCTTCTTGTTCAGCGACGGAATCACCACGCCGACGGCCTTGGCCGCGCCGGTGCTGGACGGGATGATGTTCTCCAGGATGCCGCGGCCGCCGCGCCAGTCCTTGTTGCTCGGGCCATCGACGGTCTTCTGCGTGGCCGTGGCCGCATGCACGGTGGTCATCAGGCCACGCTTGATGCCCCACTTGTCGTGGATCACCTTGGCCAGCGGCGCCAGGCAGTTGGTGGTGCAGGAGGCGTTGGAGATGATGGCCTGGCCGGCGTAGGTCTTGCAGTTGACGCCAAACACGAACATGGGGGTGTCGTCCTTCGACGGCGCCGACAGGATCACCTTCTTGGCGCCGGCATCGAGATGTTTCTGCGCCGTGGGCTTGTCCAGGAACAGGCCGGTGGACTCGATCACCACTTCGGCGCCGACCTCGGCCCACTTCAGGTTGGCCGGGTCGCGCTCCTGGGTCAGGCGGATCTTCTTGCCGTTGACCAGCAGTTGCCCGCCTTCGATGGCGATCTCGCCCTTGAAGCGGCCGTGGACCGAGTCGTACTGCAGCATGTAGGCGAGGTAGTCCGGCTCCAGCAGGTCATTGATGCCGACGATCTCGATGTCGGAGAAGTTCTGCACGGCGGCGCGCAGCACGTTGCGCCCGATGCGGCCGAAACCATTGATGCCCACCTTGACTGCCATCTCTCTATCCTCGTCTAGGGCGGCGCGCACACCGCGCCGCGAAAATTAACCAAGCAAACCCTGGACCTTGGCGATCACGCCGTCCACGGTCAGACCGAAATGCGTGAACACCGCCGGTGCGGGCGCAGACTCGCCGAAGCTGTCCACACCCATCGCAATGCCTTCGTCGCCGACGAAGGCCCGCCAGTAGTGGGTGACGCCGGCTTCGATCGAGACACGCGCCTTGATCGCCTTGGGCAGCAAGGACTCACGGTACGCCATGTCCTGCTTGAGGAAGCGCTCCGCGCAAGGCATCGACACGACGCGGACCGCATGGCCGGATGCGTTGAGCCGCGCCGCCGCGTCCACGGCCAGGCTCACTTCCGAGCCCGTCGCGATGATCAGCGCCTTTGGCATGCTCGCCGGTTCCAGCAGCACGTATCCGCCGCGCAGGGCATCGCCCGCGTGATGCTCCGCTCGCGCCTGTGGCGACAGGTTCTGGCGCGACAGCGCGAGCAGCGACGGCCCGTCGCGGCGCTCGATCGCCGCACGCCAGGCAATCGCGGTCTCGAAGGCGTCGGCGGGGCGCCAGGTTTCCATGTTGGGAATCAGGCGCAGCGAGGACAGGTGTTCGACCGCCTGGTGAGTGGGACCATCCTCGCCCAGCCCAATGGAGTCGTGCGTATAAACGAAGATGGTGCCGATCTTCATCAGCGCGGCCATGCGCACCGCGTTGCGCGCGTAGTCCGAGAAGGTCAGGAAGGTGCCACCGTAGGGAATGATGCCGCCGTGGAGCACCATCCCGTTCATGGCCGCCGACATGCCGAACTCGCGCACGCCGTAAAAGATGTAGTTGCCGCTAGCGCTGCCGGGCCGCGAGGGCGTCGCGCCTTTCCAGAGCGTGCAGTTGGATTCCGACAGGTCCGCCGAGCCGCCGACCAGTTCCGGCAGCCGGGGCGCGATGGCCTCCAGCACCGCCTGCGAAGACTTGCGCGTGGCCACCGGCTTGTCGCCGGCCGCCAGCCTGGACGTGGTGCTGCTGATCAGCTCGCTCCAGTCGGCCGGCAATTCGCCCGCGACACGACGCCTGAGTTCCGCGGCTTCCGGTACGTACACGCTGGCGTAGCGTTCGAACATCGCCTTCCATTCGCCGGTACGCGCCGCGCCCTTGCCGCGTGCGTCCCAGGCCAGGCGGATCTCGGGGGGGATTTCGAACGGCGCGTACGGCCAGTTGAGCGTCTGCCGGGCCAGCGCGATCTCGGCCTCGCCCAGCGGCGCCCCGTGGCTCGATTCCTTTCCCTGCTTGTTAGGGGCGCCGAAGCCGATGACGGTCTTGCAGCAGATCAGCGTGGGCTTGGTTACGGACGCACGCGCGGTTTCCAGGGCAATCCGGATTTCGTGCGGATCGTGACCGTTGACGTTGCGCACCACCTCCCAGCCGTAGGCTTCGAAGCGGGACGGGGTGTCGTCGCGAAACCAGTTGAGCACCTCGCCGTCGATGGAGATGTTGTTGTCGTCGTACAACACCACCAGCTTGCCCAGGCCCAGCGTGCCGGCGAGCGAACAGGCTTCGTGCGAGATGCCTTCCATCATGCAGCCGTCGCCGACGAAGACGTAGGTGCGGTGGTCGATCAGCGGGAAATCGTCGCGGTTGAAGCGTGCGGCCAGCACCTGTTCGGCGATGGCCATGCCGACCGCGTTGGCGAGCCCCTGCCCGAGCGGACCGGTGGTGGTCTCTACGCCCGGAGTCAGGCCATATTCGGGATGGCCGGGGGTCTTCGAGTGAAGCTGGCGGAAGTTCTTCAGCTCCTCGATCGGCAGGTCGTAGCCAGTCAGGTGCAGCAACGCGTACAGCAGCATCGAGCCGTGACCGTTGGACACCACGAAGCGGTCGCGGTTGATCCAGGCCGGATCGTTGGGATCGTGGCTGAGGAAATCGTTCCACAGCACTTCGGCGATGTCGGCCATGCCCATTGGCATGCCGGGGTGCCCCGAATTCGCCTTTTGCACCGCGTCCATGGCGAGCGCGCGGATGGCGTTGGCGAGTTCGAGGCGGCTGGTCATCGGCGGATTCGGGTGCGGTGACGGCGGGCGCCAACCGCTCGCGTGCACGAATCGGCGGGCAAAGAAGCAGAACCGGGGATGAGCCCGGCTGGATACAGCGACTAAGGACTACAGATCGTAGCTGGGATCGAGCGGTTCGAGATCGACCTTGGGCTGCTGGATGGCCGGCAGATCCTGCTCCGCGAGCACTTCCTTGCCGATATACCCATCCGCGATCTCGCGCAGCGACAGCACGGTGGACTTGTGATTGCCCCAGGGCAGCTTGGCATCGGCACCGCGGGCGAGCTGGCGCGCACGCTTGGCGGCGACCAGGGTCAGCTCGAACTGGTTGGGAATCTTGTCCAGGCAATCTTCGACGGTGACACGGGCCATTTGAAGCTCGGGCGACAAAAAAGGGCGCGAAGTGTAGCGGAACGCCCTTTCCTATTCCAGCAGGCTGCGGATCAGGCCCGCGTGTCGCGCCCGTTGCTCCGCCAGGCCCAGGCGTGCGGCGGTGAACAGGGCGGTCAGCTGATCGAGCGCACGCTCGAAATCCTGGTTGACGATCAGGTGCTCATATTCCGCGTAGTGCGACATCTCGTTGCGGGCCGCGGCCATGCGTCTGGCGATGGTGGCGTCGTCGTCCTGGCCACGGCCGCGCAGGCGTCGTTCCAGTTCTTCACGCGAGGGCGGAAGGATGAAGATGGACCGGGCGCCCGGAGCGACGCTGCGCACCTGCTGGGCGCCCTGCCAGTCGATATCCAGGATCACGTCGGTGCCCTGCGCCAGAAGCGTTTCGGTCCGGATCCGACCGGTGCCGTAGCGACGACCGAACACCTGGG
The DNA here is from genome assembly GCA_052387695.1 of Panacagrimonas sp. Lineage (GTDB taxonomy): Bacteria > Pseudomonadota > Gammaproteobacteria > Nevskiales > Nevskiaceae > Panacagrimonas. The sequence goes on from JBQTIX010000126.1 coordinate 17,301, forward strand.
CGTGCTCCAGGAACTCGCCGCGTTCGGCCATCCCCAGAAACCGGGCTTCATCGATGAAGTGGTAGTGCACACCGTCCTGCTCGCCCGGCCGCGCCGCGCGCGTGGTGCAGGACACCGAGATCGTCGCCTCGTGACCCTGCGCCGCAAGCTGCGGCACCAGGGCACGGGTCAGGCTGGTCTTGCCGCCCCCGGAGGGCGCGGAGACGATGAACAGACGGCCCGGCATCGCCTGCACGTCAATCAGGCGGCAGCGCGCGCAACGGCGGCTGATTCTCGTCCCTGCGGCAGTGGCGCATCGCGAGGCGGACCAGGCCGGGTCACGGTCACGCCCAGCGACTCGGTGGATGCCTCCCCAGGCTCGATCTGTGGCTCGAAGGACAGGCTGTCCAGCATCCCCTGACCCACCAGTTGCGCCTTGCGCCAATTGCCGGTCAGCACCAGCCTCGCGACGAGCCTCAGCTTGGACAGCAGCTTGCCGACGAAGGAGCGCGTGCCGGAATACTTGCGCGCGATGTACAGGTGGTTGCGCACGTGATACCGGTGATAACGAAGCCGGACCGGATGAGTCTCGCTGACGATGCTCAGCACGCCACTGACGCTGCGCACGTGCAGCACCTTGCTGTCGCCGACGATGAAGCCCGGATAGTTGCGGGTGATGCGAGTCGTGTACTCGGAGTCCTCTCCCCAGATGAACATCGGCGCGAGCGGCAGGCCGTATTCGGCGACCGTAGACCGCGGAAGCAGGAAGGACACGAAGGTCGAGCGCGTGACGGGCACCATCTTGTGTTCGAGCAAGGCCGGCCAGACCCGGTAATGAATCGGGTTGCGACGGGTATCGATGCCCGGCGTGTTGGTGATGTCGCCGGCGGGCGTCCGCGGGGTCGAGCACAGAAAGGCGCGGGCGATACCCTTGGCTTCCAGCACCTGCTCGGCGTGCAGCAGCTTTTCCAGTGCATCGGGATCGGGGATCACATCGTCGTCCATCGCCCAGATGAAATCGGCTCCCTGCGCGTAGGCGATGCGGAATCCGGCGCTGAACCCGCCAGCGGAGCCGATGTTGGGCGACAGCACATGCGTCTGGACCTGGTGCGCCCAGCACTCCGTCAGCATCCCGGCGGTGCTGTCGCTGCTGCCGTTGTCCACGACAATAATGTCGTCACACGGTCGCGTCTGGGCTGCGATGGCAGCCAGGCACTGTTGCAACAGATCCTTGCGGTTATAGGTAACGACGAGGGCCAGAATGCGAGGCATGACGGCGATATGGACGAGGAATCGTGAAGGGGTCTGGGGCAGCTGGAGCAACGACCGTAGCGCAATCGGCGGTCCGGCGGTAGTCGAGGGGCAAGATTTGCGCCGTCGCCAGGCGGTCCCCCGGGACCCGTGCGACAAAGGTAAAAATTCCCTCCGGCCAAGGGCTTGAACGCCGTCCGAAAATAATTGCGTGATCCGTGTCGATTTTGCGAAGGCTGGTTCGTCGCTGACAGGAGAGCGCAGATTCCGGTGGTTATTGATCCGGCCACAGTCGAGTTGAACTCGATGATGCAAACGCAGGTCGGTGTGGCCGGATCAATAACCCAACATGGCTCTGTGTTATTGAGGCGGCCGGCGCCAACCTCGCAGATCGATGGGACCTCTGTCGGCACGTGCGTTTTCAAGTGAATAGCGGCCGCCTCAATAAAACCTTCGGAATCTGGCTCGATATTGAAACCCGACAGGAGATAGGACGATGCGATGCATGGTGATGGTCAAGGCCACCCAGGAATCGGAGGCCGGCGTGATGCCGGACGAACAACTGTTGACCGATATGGGTCGTTTCAACGAGGAGCTGGTGCGGGCCGGCGTGATGCTCGCAGGCGAGGGTCTGCACCCCAGTTCCAGGGGCGCCCGCGTACGTTTTTCGGGCAGCAAGCGGACCGTGATCGACGGACCCTTTGCCGAAACCAAGGAGCTGGTGGCCGGCTTCTGGTTGTGGCAGGTGCGCTCAATGGACGAGGCCATCGAATGGGTCAAGCGCTGCCCCAACCCGATGATCAGCGAGTCCGAAATCGAAATCCGCCAGGTGTTCGAGGCGGAGGATTTTGGCGCCGAGTTCACGCCCGAACTGCGCGAACAGGAAGATCGCCTGCGCTCACAGATTTCCGCGAAGGCGTAGCCGGCGCGGCGACACCAGCATTCACCGACGCTGTCGATTCTGTGCCGGCTCGCTCGACCTTCCGATCGAGCCTCAACCCCACCAGGAGATGTCATGCAAGTTCAAACCTATCTGTCTTTCAACGGCCGTTGCGAAGAAGCGGTCGAGTTCTATCGCCAGGCGCTCGGTGCCCAGTCGGACATGCTGCTGCGCTTCAAGGACAGCCCCGACCCTCTTCCGCCCGGCATGGTCCCACCCGGTTTCGAGAACAAGGTCATGCACACCAGCTTTCGCATCGGCGAGACCACGGTGATGGCCGATGATGGTGGCGGCTGCCAGGACGGGAAGGGCTTCTCGGGCTTTTCGCTGTCGCTGATGCTGAAGGATGAGGCCGAAGCGCAGCAGCGTTTCGCCGCCCTGGCTGATGGTGGCCAGGTCAGGATGCCGCTGGGCAAGACCTTCTGGTCGCCGTGCTTCGGCATGGTGGCCGACCGCTTCGGCGTCGCCTGGATGATCAACGTCATCGCCTGAGGCGCAGGCCTCGGACCCACCCCTCATTTTCCCTGCAGCACTCATCAGGAGCACTCATGAACTACGTAGACGGATTCGTTGTGCCGGTCCCGGTCAAGAACCTCGATGCCTATCGCGAGATGTCGCAAAAATGCGGCGCCATCTGGCGCGAGCACGGTGCGCTGGAGTACATCGAGTGCGTGGCCGACGACGTGAAGCCCGGCAAGCTCACGTCCTTTCCGCAAAGCGTGAACCTCGAAGAAGGTGAGACCGTGGTGTTTGCCTGGATCGTGTACCCCTCACGCGAGAAACGTGACGAGGTCAACGCCAAGGTCATGGCCGACCCGCGCCTCAGCTCGATGATGAATCCGGAGTCGATGCCCTTCGACGGCAAGCGCATGTTCTTCGGCGGCTTCAAGGTGATCGTGGAGCTGTAGGGAAGGTCTGCACAGGTCCGGATTCATGGGCAGATCGGGTCAAGCCCGCGTGCTTTTCGCGGGCGGACCCGACGGGTGCCCTTCGTCGAAGGCGCGCTGCGTCGGTTCCGCCTTCGGCTTGAACCGACCTACGAGTCGGATCGAACCGGTGCAGATCTTCTTCAAAAGCGCGCGCGGCTTGCCGTTGTCGGCCCGAAGGGGGCCGCGGGAAGCCTGGATTTCGACGAAACCCCACCTGGAGAAATAGCGTGACACGCGTCCAAAGGATTACCCCCTGCCTGTGGTTTGATGGCCAGGCCGAAGAGGCCGCCACGTTCTATGTCTCGATCTTCGCCAACTCGAAAATCACCCAGGTTTCGCGCTATGGCGAAGCCGGGCGCGAGTTTCACGGGAAAGCTCCCGGGACCGCGCTGGCGGTGGCGTTTGAACTGGATGGGCACAGCTTTACCGCTCTCAACGGCGGCCCGATGTTCAAGTTCAACGAGGCCGTCTCGTTTCAGGTGAACTGCGCGACGCAGGAGGAGGTTGACTGGTACTGGACCCGGCTGTCCGAGGATGGCGACGAAAAAGCGCAGCAGTGCGGCTGGCTCAAGGACAAATACGGCGCGTCATGGCAGGTCGTCCCGCGCGTCTTGCCCGAGATGATCGGCGACCCCGACGCGGAGAAATCGGGAAGAGTCATGCAGGCGATGTTCGCGATGAAGAAGCTCGATATTGCCGAGCTGACGCGGGCCTACGGCGCTCGGCCGTCGGTCTGATCGGCAAGGATGTCCAGGCGAGGCGGGTCAGGCTCAACCGTCGCCGAATCCTGATGACGTGACTTCGTCTCCCACCCATCGCGCGATCGAGACGGTTTTCCGCATCGAATCAGCCCGGCTCATCGCCGGCCTCGCGCGCATGGTGCGTGATGTGGGCATCGCCGAAGAGCTGGCCCAGGACGCCCTGGTCTCGGCGCTCGAACAATGGCCGGTGACGGGCGTTCCGGACCGGCCGGGCGCCTGGCTCATGGCCGCCGCCAAGCATCGTGCGATCGACCGGCTGCGCAGGAGCGCGCTGCACCGTCGTCGCGAACAAGACATCGCCCGCGAAATCGAGGAGCAGATGGCATCGAACTCAGCGGACGTCGACGCGGAAATCGACCACCAGGTCGGCGATGACCTGCTGCGACTGGTGTTCATCGCCTGCCACCCGGTATTGTCTGCGGATGCCCGCGCGGCGCTGACCCTGCGTCTGCTTGGCGGCCTGACCACCGACGAGATCGCGCGCGCCTTCCTCGTCCCGGAACCGACCATCGCGCAGCGCATCGTGCGCGCCAAGCGGACCCTGTCGGAAGCACGCGTGCCGTTCGAGGTGCCGCGTCTGAGCGAGCTGGCGGCGCGCCTGGCCTCGGTGCTCGAAGTGATTTATCTGATCTTCAACGAGGGCTATTCCGCGACTGCCGGCGACGACTGGATGCGCCCCGCGCTGTGCGAGGAGGCGCTGCGTCTGGGCCGCATCCTGGCCGGCCTCGCGCCGCAGGAGGCGGAGGTGCACGGCCTGATCGCGCTGATGGAGATTCAGGCCTCGCGACTGCACGCCAGGGTCGGTCCCGGAGGACAGCCCATCCTGCTGCCGGACCAGGATCGCGCGCGCTGGGACGCGCTTCTCATCCGTCGCGGGCTCGCCGCACTCGGACGCGCCGAGGCCCTGGGCGGCGCGCTGGGTCCGTACGCGCTGCAAGCGGCCATCGCCGCGTGCCACGCGCGTGCGCGCATCGTCGCGGAGACCGATTGGGGCCGGATCGCCGCGCTCTACGACGCGCTGGCCCAACTCGCGCCCTCGCCGGTGGTGGAGCTGAACCGTGCGGTCGCGGTCGCCATGGCCTTCGGCCCCGCAGCCGGCCTGGAGCTGGTCGATGCACTCGGCGCGGAACCCGTGCTCAGGCGCTATCACCTCCTGCCGAGCGTGCGCGGCGACCTGCTGTTCAAGCTGGGTCGTTTCGATGAGGCGCGCGCCGAGTTCGAGCGAGCGGCGACGCTCACCCAGAACACCCGCGAGCGCGGGTTTCTGTTGCAGCGTGCGGCGGCCTGTGGTGGCTGAGGAAACCTCGTGCGGAGGGTCTGTCGCGGGCATGGCCCTCTCCTGCAAATCGAGCGAATCCGTAGGAGCAGGCCTCCTGAGCGCGTCGAAGGGGCGCGACCGTGTTATCGACACTTTCGATCCGGCTCGTAGGTCGGTTCAAGCCGAAGGCGGAACCGACGCTGCGCACGCTCGACGAAGGGCGCCTGTCGGCTCCGGCCACGAAAAGCCGTGGCCTTGAGCCGACCTACACCCGACCTACCCATGAATTCGGACCTGCGCAGAAAGTCCCTCCGTACATCCGCGCACGGCTCTGCGTTATTTTGGCGCCCCCCGAACCCCAACCCTGCCGGAGTATCGCGATGTCGTACGTGATGTTGATCGTGGAGCGAAGAGATTCGAGGAACACCAGGCCCACGAACGAGGGTAAGGCCGTCTACGAGCGGATGTCCCGATACGCCGCTGATCTGAAGCGGCGTGGAATCCTGACCGCCTGCGACTCGCTCAAATCCGATGCCCAGGGCGTGCGGCTGGAGATTCGCGACGGCAAGCGCAGCCTGATCGACGGGCCGTTCGCCGAGTCCAAGGAAATGATCGGCGGTTTCTTTGTCCTCGATTGCGAGACCCGGGAGGAGGCGATCGCCATTGCCGGCGCCTGCCCGGCCGCCGAGTGGGCCACCGTGGAGGTGCGTGAGGTGGGGCCCTGCTATAACGACTGATGCTCGAAGAATCCGACGTCATCTGCCCCTACTGCTGGGAAACCATCTCCTTGGGCCTGGACCTTTCAGCGGGGTCGCAGACCTACACCGAGGATTGCTCGGTGTGCTGCCAGCCGATCCTGGTTCACCTGCGCGTGAGCGATGAGGACGAAAACTGGACCGTGGACGTGGAGGCGGAAAACGGCTGAGCGTGACTCTTCAGGGAAACACGTTGCGATACAGCTCGCCCATGCTCAGCATCTGTTCCGACGCATCGGCCGTGCAGCGAACGGGAACCGACTCCTTGAGCCCGGAGCAGAACTCCTCGGCCCAGCCGGTCCCGCGTCGAAACACGTGCGCCACTGCCTTGTGTGTCTCCAGCACGATGTAAGTGTGCAGGCTCGGCAGGTGGGTGTAGGCGTCGAATTTTTCGCCCAGATCGATCCGTTGCGTGGACTCGGACAGCACTTCCACGATCACGCAGGGCTCTTCGTTGAACAGCGCGCCGGATTCGCCGGGCCGGCATGTCACGAACACGTCCGGGTAGTAGCCGCGCTCGTCCTTGATACGCCGGATACGAACCCTGAAGCCCTGGCTATAGACACGGCACGGCGGCGTACCGAACAGTCTGCTCAGTATCAGGAACGCGTTGGTCGTGATGTCGTGATGCGCCTGAATTCCGCCCGCCATGGCATGCGCCACGCCGCCCACGTACTCGTGGCGTTCCTGCTGGGTTTCCTCCCAGGCGAGGTATTCGTTGAAGCTGAATTCTTCCTTGGGGTTGCGTAGCGCGGTCATGATCGGCTCCGTGTCTCCAGTCGATTATGCCCGCAGGGCTGGGGATTGGAATCGTTCTTCGCATATTCATGTGATGTTCAAGCGGTGTGCGTGCGCCCACAATCCCCTTGCCAGCCGCCTGCACCGGTCGGCGCAGACCTTATGATGTGACCCAGGCCCATGCCCACCGCCCACTCCAACCGCTGGCGCGTCGCTCTGCTCGAAGACGACACGCTCACGCGACGATATTTCGAATCCTGCGTCAACGCGCATCCGCAACTCGAACTGATGGCCTCGTTCGGCACGCTGACCGCGGCCATGGCCTGGTTTTCCGTCAACACCGCCGACGTGCTGCTGACGGATCTCGCCCTGCCCGACGGCCACGGCCTGAGCCTGATCCGCGAAGTGTCGCGGACGCAGCCGGCCTGCGAAATCCTGGTGGTGTCGGTGTTCGGCGACGAGGACAGCGTGATCGCCTGCATCAAGGCCGGCGCGCTCGGCTACATCCACAAGGACTCGACGCCGGAGGACGTGGCCAAGACCATCGTGGACATCAAGCACGGCGCCTCGCCGATCTCGCCGATGATCGCGCGCAAGATGCTGGCGCATCTGCGCGTGTCGCAGCCGGCTCCCGCAGCGCCGAAAGCCAGCGAGCCGGCCCTGCTGTCGCCGCGCGAATCCGAAGTGCTGGAGCTGATTACGCGCGGCTACTCCTACGCTGAAATCTCGCGCCTCAAGGACGTGTCGATTCACACCGTGCAGACCCATATCAAGAACCTCTACGCCAAGCTCGCGGTGCACTCGCGCAGCGAGGCGGTTTTCGAGGCCAGCCGCATGGGGCTGATCAGCAGCATGAAGCCGTCGGGCTGAGTCATGCGGCCGTGCCGGCACTGGCGGACGGGCTTGGCTCTCGCGCTGACCGGCTGGGTGCAGGCTGGCCCGGCCATCGAGCTGGCGCCCGGCATGGAGCCGATACAAATCGTGCAGGTCCAGGTGTTGGCGGACGCCGCGGAAACGCCTCCCGCCGATGCCGCCCCCTGGCAAGCCACCGCTCTGCCCGACCGCTGGTCCCGGTCGCGCCCTGGCTATGGGGGAACGGTCTGGTACCGCGTCGTCGCGCGGTTCGAAAAACCTCCGGTTGAGCCCTGGGCCTTGATGCTGCCCAAGGTGTCGATGAACGCCGATCTCTGGGTCAACGGCGTACTGATGGGCAGGATCGGGCGCATGGACGAACCGTTCACCCGGCACTGGAATACGCCCCTGCTGTTTCAGACTCCCCAGACCGCCTGGCGGGCAGGGGACAACCTGGTGCAGGTACGCGTCAAGGCCCATGCAGACTCCGATGGCGGCTTGGGCCGGATCTTGATCGGCCCGGCTCAACCGATAGCGGAAATTTTTCGGGTCCGCGTTTTCTGGCAGTCCACGCTGGTGTCCATCGCCAACATCTCGATCTTCGCGCTCAGCCTGTTTTTCGTGTTCGTCTGGGTACGCAGGCGGCAGGAGGTGCACTACGGCTACTTCGCGTTTGGCACTTTTTTCTGGGGCATCGCCAACACCAACATGGTGCTGACCGACCCGCCGCTTTCGGACCCAGCGTGGGAATGGCTGGCGCATGTGGCGATCATCTGGGCCTTCCTGCTGCTGGCTTTGTTTGGCCTGCGCTTTGCCCGCAGGCGCCTGGTGCGTCTGGAACTGGGCACTCTTGTCTTTGCGCTGATGGTCGCTCTGCTTTCGGCGCTGATTCCCGAGTCCTGGCGTCGGTGGACCCATGCAGCGCTATTGTTGCCGGTGTTTGCGCTGGGCATCTGGGCTATGGTGGTAGTGGCAAAAAGCCTGGGCTCGCGGCCCTATTACGATTACCTGTTGTTCGCCGCTGCCGCCGCCATCACCGTGGGGATTGGCGCGCACGACTGGTTGCAGAGAGGGGGCTATCTGCCCTACGAGCATCCCTATGCCCTGCCTTTCATGGCGCCAGTGCTGCTGGGCACCATGGCCTGGCTGGTGGCGGGTGAGTTTGCGCGCGCGCAGCGCGGCCTGGCGCAACTCAACCAGGAGTTGGGCGCCAGAGTCGAGGAGCGCGAAAAGCAGTTGCGCGATTCGTACGCGCGGCTCGGTGAGAGCGAACGCGAACGCGCCGTGGTGGCCGAGCGCGCACGCATCCTGCGCGACATGCACGACGGTGTCGGCGCTCACCTGTCGGCCGCCATCCGCCAGATCGAAGCCGGTGGCGCTTCATCGGTGGAAGTCGCGCAGACGTTGCGCGACTCGCTCGACCAGCTCAAGCTGTCGGTCGACGCCATGACCCTGCCGTCCGGCGACGTCAACGCCCTGCTGGCCTCCATGCGCTACCGGCTACAGCCGCGCATCCAGGCCGCCGACCTGAATCTCGAATGGGACGTGGACGCCTTGCCGACCTGGCAAAGCGACAGCAGCACCGCGATGCGGCATTTGCAGTACATGCTGTTCGAGATGTTCTCGAATGCCTTGCAGCATGCCCACGCCCGCACGCTGCAGCTCAGTGCGCATGCGGAGGCCGGCGCCAGCATCGTGATCGCGCTGAGCGACGACGGACAGGGGTTCCAGGTTCCACCGGAGCAGGCGCTGCGCAGCCTGCGCGAACGGGCTCGTCTGGTGGGTGCCGAGCTGTCGATCGATACCGGAGCGGCAGGAAGCTGCGTGCGCATGGTGTTGCCGTTTTCCTAGCCCGCGAACCGCTTTCCCCAATCAAGGATCACGCGACACCTTGGCCTGGAATGGTGGATGCGCTTGGCTTGTCCACGCACCGGCGTTGCGTAGGGCGGATAAGCAAAGCGCATCCACCGGGGCCGGCCGACAGCACCTGCAGTGTGACGCAAGTCACAAAACCAGCTGCAACCTCCCGAATACATGGGATACCGGTACCCCGAAATCGGTCGTAATCTGTGGACGGATCAGCAAAGCGGGTATCGGCGCCTCAATCACACCGATCAACAGGTGCCACGGGAACGTATCGGACGGAAGACAGGACATGAACACACCCCGACAGATCGGCGATTTTTCATTCAAGGCGAGCACGTTCACCTGCACGCCCGTTCTGGCCGGCGGCGTGCTGGTACAGGCCAATTTCGAAGGCACCGCGACCGGTTTCGGCATGACGCTGGGCACCATGACGGTGTCCCGCTCCGGACAGAATTGCGCCGCCTGGACCTGGTGCGCCACCAATTTTCCCGATATCGGCGCGGGCGTCACCGGCACCGGTCAGGGAACGCTCAGCGACCTCGGCGCGAATCGCTGGCGCACCCAGGGACTGTTGACCCTCTCCGACGGACGCGCCTCCGTCGTCGACGGCGAACTCGATCTGGCGACACGTTCCTGGAACGGCCGCCTGTTCGAACGAGGCTGAGTGCCCCGTGCTCAACTCTCATCAAGCGGGGGCCGGAGCCCTGGCGCAGAACCTGGCAACGGGAAAGGTGCCGGCGCGGCGCTGGCGATTTGGCGGCGTCGAGCTCGACGAGCGCAGCCTGATCCTGAACGTCGATGGCCGCACCGTCGAGATCGAACCCAAACCCCTGCGGGTGCTGCTGCACCTGCTCGATCGGGCCGGAGAGGTCGTCACCAAGGACGCGCTGATGCGGGCGGTCTGGCCCGGCCGTATCATCACCGACGCTGCGCTCGCCAAGTCCGTCGCGCGCCTGCGCGACGCCATCGGCGACCGGGACCAGGCCTTCATCCGCACGCACCACGGTTTCGGCTACCAGATGGTCGCGCCGATCAGCGTCGAAGTCCTCGAACGCCAATCCCCTGCGCCGCCGACGCCCAGGGTTCTGTTGCGCGAAGACCCCGGTCCGGCGGCGATCCGCCCGCCGTTACGGCGCGACACCGAACGCCGCCTGCTGACGGTCCTGTTCTGCGGTCTGGTCGGCCATCCCGCCGCCGCCCATCCGCATCGGCGCCCGCACCGGGTCCGTCGGCGTCGGCCACAACAGTCCGGGCTGCTGGCGGAGTAGCGCCGTGGGCGTGAATCAGGAATTCCCGTGGATCGCGGCACCGAGGCGACGCCGCTGGTGGTCGATGGCGTGATGTACACCACGGGCGCATACAGCATCATCTACGCGCTGAATCCAAAGAGCGGCGCACTGATCTGGAAATACGACCCGCAAGTGCCGCGAGCCAAGGCCGGCAAGGTCTACGTCGGCACCATCGACGGCCGGCTGATCGCAATCAACGCGAAGGACGGCAGTCTGTAGGCTGGGATGAAGCGAAGCGAATCCCAGCGGTGCGCTCAGTCGACGACCTGACCCTGTTGGGTTTCGCTATCGCTTCGACCCAGCCTTCGAGTTGCGAATTCTGGAGGAATTGAAGATCACGAACACCTGCGAGCAGAACAAGACCCTGGCGCGACGTTTGGAGCAAGCCTTGAACGCGCGTCAGCTCGATGTTCTCGACGACATCATGGCCCCGAACGTCGTGCGCCACTGTCAGGCCACGCCAGCGGTCGACGTGCGAAACCGCGAGCAGTTCAAGGCTTTCATGCGACAGGATACGGCGGTGTTTCCGGACTCCGTTCATACCTTCACGCAAATCCTCGCGGAGGGCGACTGGGTATCCGTGTGGGCCAAGTACGAGGGCACGCAACACCGACAGATGGGGCCGTTTCCGCCTTCGGGAAAGAAGGTTATTGATCCGGCCACAATCGAGTTGAACTCGATGATGCAAACGCAGGTCGGCGTGGCCGGATCAATAACCCAACATGGCTCTGTGTTATCGAGGCGGCCAGCGCCAACCTCGTCGATCGATGGGACCTCTGCCCGCGCGCGCATTTTCAAGTGCATAGTGGCCGCCTCAACAACTTCGATTTTGCGATGCTCATGCGGGTGGAGAGCGACCTGATCGCGGAGTGGTGGTTGACCTGGGACAACATCGCGATTCTCACGCAACTCGGTCATTTCCCGGCCGCTCCCGGTTGATCTTCGCGCGGACCAAGACATGTCCGAACCCAAGCGCCAGGCTCTGATGCTGGATCTGCCGCAATCGCGCAGTGGAATGGCCGGCTTCATCAACCGTTACCTGCAACGCCTGCAGGCTTGCGCCGTTGACGACTCCAACGTGGCCAACGCCTTTTTGCGCGTGACCGATCTGTTCGATGCGCCGGCCGCGCTGCTGCGGCCGGCGATTGCGTAGCGAGTTCTTCGCGGGCCGCGAGAGGCTTCGGCTCCGACAGGATCAGGCAACTCAGCGATTTTGGCTTCAAGCAGAGACCCGTGATTCGTAACACCAGCCTCGGGAGAATCGAAATGACGGGTAGTGCATCAGTTTGAATTCCAGCACCCCGTTCGGCCCGAGTAGCGCCGGCCCGTTCGTCCCGAGTAGCCGCGCAGCGGGCGTATCGAGGGCACGCCCGGCACCTCGATACGCGGCATTGCTGCGCAATGGCGCTACTCGGTGCGAACGGATTTCAAACTGATGCACTACCAAATAGCGAAGTCTGTGGACACCAAACATTGCTTCGACGTCATCATCGTCGGCGCCGGCTTTGCCGGCCTCTACAGGCTGCACCGCATGCGCCAGCAGGGTCTGAAGTGCCGCGTGCGCTGGCTCACACGGGCCTGCGGGATTCCACCGAGATCTGGCCCGCCGCGAAACGCCCTGCTGCTTCTTCGTTCCGATCGAGAGGCCACGACGCGTGTGCTTCGGAAGGTTCTTGAGTGGCCGTTCGAGAGAATCGTCGTGGCGCATGGCACCTCTGTTGAAGTCGGTGCTCGCGAAGCGTTCCGCAAAGCCTTCTCCGAGTTTCTCTAACAGTCCGAGCTACCGCGACTTGGGCGAGACAACCCGAGCCCCAAACCCGGCGAGTGTCCGATCGATGCTGAGCAACTGGTACCCGCCATGCCGCGCTTGTGCGTACAGCAGACGATCGAACGGATCGCCATGGGTCTGACGCAGCTCGCAGGAAACGAGCAGCGCTTCCATCTGGATGGTCAGGGGACGCAGGCCGTTGGCAAGTGCCTGCTCGGCCAGGCGTCTCGGCTGGACGGCGATCCTGCCCTTGCGCCATTTCAGACCCAGTTCCCAGATCGAGGCTTCTGAAAACCACACGCCCTCGGCGTCGGCAATGACGGAGCGCGCGGCGTCGTCCAGTTGCGCTGCGTCGGTGAGCAGCCAGATCAGGCAGTGTGTATCCAGCAGCAACTTCACGGCGCCAGCAGATCGTCGTCGGTCAAGGGTGCGTGGAAGTCTGCAGAGAGCTTGAGTTTGGCAGGCTTGATGCCGCCAAAGCGCACGCCACTGCGCGTGCCCGTTGCCGCGGCAATAGGCATGAGGCGTGCAATCGGTCTGCCGGCACGTGCGATCAACACCTCTTCGCCAGCCTGAGCCTTGTCGAGCAGCGCCGACAGCCGGGCCTTGGCTTCGTAAATGTTCACCAGCATGAGCATCTCTATCGAGGTTGGTCAAAGTCTAGCAGTCCTGACCAGATCTGCGATTTCCAGACGGCGCGTCGTCGCGGCCAGGCCGCAGGATGGGGGCGTTTGGCCCCGTCGGGACACGACTCAACGTCATGTCCTGATAAGCCATACGCCGGAGCGAATCCCAGCAGGGCTCGGTCGACGACCCGACCTGCCGGGTTTCGCTATCGCTTCAACCCAGCCTACGTCTGCAATTCGGTGGCTCCCGGCGCCCCCCTGCCAATGCCTCATCCCGACTGCGAACTGCGTCACACAAACGCCCGCAGCCTCACCAATTTATGGGATACCCAGCGCATGAACCCGCGCGTAGATTCGAGCGGGCTCGATCACCGGATCACGCAAGGTCGAGACGATTCACCCACCCATCGACACCCGTAGGAGAACCATCATGGCAACCGCAAAGCAGATCGGCGAGTTTTCGCTGAAGGGCATCACGATGACGTTTTCACCCGGCCCGGCCGCGAGCACGCTCGTGCAGGTCAATCTCGAGGGCACCGCCACCGGATTCGACTTCACGGCCGGCACCTTCACCGCGTGCAGTGCCGGACAGAAAGCCGGCACCTGGACCTGGTGTGCCGCGAGCTACCCGGACAGCGGCGACAGCGTCACCGGCCGCGGCGAGGGAGTCTTCAGCACCGCCGGTGCGAACCGCTGGCGCACGCAGGGAATCCTGACGATCTCCGACGGACGCTCCTGCGTGCTCGACGGCGAACTCGAGCTGGCGTCGCGCTCCTGGAACGGCCGCATGTTCGAGCGCAGTTGAGGCATGCACGTAGCACCGTAGGGCCGGTCAGTGGCGGTTTCGCCTACGGCGGATCGATATCGAGTCGATCCGCCGCTTGTAGCGAAACCGTCGCGTGACCCGCCGTGCGCCAAGGTCTCGCGCGGGGCCAGGCATTGCGGCTCGACACTTTGGACGAACAGGCGCGCCGGACCTCGTTCGGGCGGGGCAAGTCCTGAGTTTCGAGATCGGCGGGAACTGTTTTTTTGCGCAACATCGTTGTCACTGAATGTCATCGCAAGCGTCACACGGATCGACTCATTCGGTAACTGAGCGTTCCTATCCTCTCGCGCTTCCGCAGTACTACCGAGGGGATCCCATGAAAGGCAGTTCCGGTACCGATCACGCTGTTTCGCAGTTCGAATCCAATGCCCTGCGCGTCAACCAGACCGTCGCACTGGGCGGTACCGACATCGGGCGCCGCAAGCTGTTGCAGAGCGTGTTCATGGGCCTGGGCGCAGCCAGCCTGCCGGCCTGGGTCCTCAACGACGTGCTCGCTGCCGGCGGCGGTCCCGAGCTGGACCTGCCGCTGGGTCCGCTGGCCGCGCAGGACTTCGGTCCGCTGGTACAGAAGGTCGTCGCCGACAATCTCGGCAGCGTGGATCACCTTTTGTTTGCGCCTGCCGAGTTCGACGTGCGCCTGGTGAGCCGCGCCGGCGTCAACCCGGTGTCGCTCACCGCGACGGGTGTCCTCGCCCACATCAACCCGGATGGTGGCGCCGTGTATCCCTCCAGCAGCGACGGCGGCTGGGTGTATACCTCGAACAGCGAGACCACACCCGGCGGCGTGGGCGCCATCCGCTTTGCCGCAGACGGCACCATCATCGATTACTACCGCATCCTGGCCGGCACGCGTAACAACTGCGCCGGCGGCCAGACGCCCTGGGGTACCTGGCTGTCCTGCGAGGAAGTCAACGGCGGTTTCATCTACGAAACCTTCCCCTTCGGTACAGCCGCAGATGCCGTGCAGAAGCCGGCACTGGGTGCGCGCAACGGCCGTGAGGCGGCGGCTATCGATCCGATCAACCACGTCTGCTACCAGACGCTCGACAACTCGGCCGGCAAGTTCGTGCGCTTCGTGTCCAACGCGGCCGATCTGGTCGTGACGCCCGAAGGCATCACTCGCATGCGGCTGGAAAGCGGTGTGTCGCAGCGCCTGTTCATTCCGGCGTTCAACGATCTGCCGGGCTTCCCGAACGCCACGGTACCAAACACCGCCACCGGCAGTTCGCAGCTTCGTCTGGCCCGGCCGATCCAGTGGGTCGAGGACACCGGCACCAACGGCACCAACTTCAACGGCGGCGAAGGCATCTGGTACTACGAGATTCCGGAAGCGCTGCGCACCACACCAGCGGCCGGCACGGTGCCGACGCGTGGCGTCATGTTCTTCGCGTCCAAGAACGACAACCGCATCTGGGCGATCGATATCGAGAACAACCTGATCGAGCTGATCTACGACACGCAGAACAACCAGGCCTTCCCCAACCTGCGTCCGGGCGGCGTCAACAGCAACTTCAATCAGGTCGATAACGTCGTGGTCAGCCCGAGCGGCGACGTGCTGGTGGCCGAGGACGGCAACAACATGCGACTGGCCATCATGCTCAACGGCCAGCCGTCCAAGCTGCTGATGCAGATCACCAAGGGCGGCTCGGAAATTTGCGGCCCCGCGTTCCACCCGGACGGCAGCCGGCTGTATTTCAGCAGCCAGCGCGGGCCGAGCGGCATCGCCGGCACGGGCACCTCGGGCGCGACCTACGAGATGCTCATCCCCCCCGCGTTCCGCACTTTGCAGAAGGCCAACGCATTCAGCTTCCCGGAGGTCTCCGACGTCGCGCCCGCGGTGACGGTGACTTCGGAACCGGTCACGGTGGGCGGCTTCCTCGGCAAGCTCACGGTCAGCATCGAGATGGTCAACGGTGCGCAGTTCAGCATCGACGACGCGGCCTTCACCACCTTGCCGAGTTCCATCCAGGCCGGGCAGACCCTGCGCGTGAGCCATACCAGTTCGGCCACCGCCGGAGCCGCGTCGGAAACCATCGTCACCCTCAGCAGCCTCAGTCCGCTGAGCCGGACCTCCGCCACGTTCCGCACCATCACCACCAAGCTCGACACGACACTGACGGTCGATCCGGTTCCGGCCGTGATCGTGACGCAGGGCTTGCAGTTGCGTCTCCGAATCAGTCCGCGCGCCACGCTGCGAGACAGTTCCACCCATCTGCCCCTTGCGGGCAAGATCGTGAGCTTCAAGGCGGGCACCACGCCGCTGGGCACGGCGGTCACCAATGCCGACGGCGTGGCGACGTGTCAGGTCACTCTCGCCAGGACCCTGGCCGGCCTGCTGTCCCTGGGTTACAACGGCAACTTCGCGGGCGACGCCACCTACAAACCGTCGAGTGGTAGCGGCGGAATTCTGGGATTGACGCTGTTTTGATGAAGTATTGATCCCGTCCCGAAGCCGGGAGAAAAGCCGTCATGCCCGCCGCAGCGGGCATGACGGCACCCATTGAACGTGGAAACTCCGTTGGGAACCGGTAATCGGCGAGGCCGCAGCGAGTGATGGCGCCGGCCAAACGCGGAACGAAATCCATGGTTGTTCCATGGCTTGAGTGACACCCAAGCCAGCGCCGCGAGGGCTGAATTCATCGGTAGGTCGGGTCAAGCCCACGTGCTTTTCGCAGGCGGACCCGACGGGTGCCCTCCGTCGAGCGCGCGCTGGGTCGGTTCCGTCTTCGGCTTGAACCGACCTACGAGACGGATCGAACGGTAGTGCATCAGTTTGAAATCCGTTCGCACCGAGTGGTAGCGCCGCGACAGCGGCGCTGATTGCGCAGCAATGCCGCGTATCGAGGTGCCGGGCGTGCCCTCGATACGCGACGCTTCGCGGCGCTACTCGGGCCGAACGGGGTTCTGGAATTCAAACTGATGCACGACCGGGTAGTGGGTCAGCTTGAATTTATTCGAACCGTTCATCCCGAGTAGCATCGGCCCGTTCGTCCCGAGTAGCCGCGCAGCGGGCGTATCGAGGGAGCGCCGGTGCCTCGATACGCTGCTGCGCAGCTACTCGGGAGCAGAGGCTACTCGGCACGAACGGATTTCAAACTGACCCACTACCGCCCCCGTAAGCCCTGAGCCCCGTTGCATGCAGATTGCCCTTGCCCCGATGGAAGGTCTGGTCGATGACCTCCTTCGCGAGGTCCTGACCCAGGTCGGTGGTATCGACTGGTGCGTCACCGAGTTCATCCGCGTCAGCCACCGGCTGCTGCCGGCGCACGTTTTCCACAGCCTCGCGCCGGAGCTGCGCCACGGTGCGCGCACGGCGGCCGGCACACCGCTGCGCGTGCAATTGCTGGGCTCCGATCCGGCCTGTTTGGCCGAGAACGCAGCGCTGGCCTGCACGCTCGGCGCGCCGGTGATCGATCTCAACTTCGGGTGCCCGGCCAAGACGGTCAATCGCTCGCGTGGCGGCGCGGTGTTGCTCAAGGAGCCCGAGTTGCTGCACGTCATCGTCGCGGCGGTGCGGCGCGCAGTCCCGTCGGCAATCCCCGTGACCGCGAAGATGCGCCTGGGCTATGAACACACCGATCTCGCGCTGGATTGCGCGCGAGCGCTCGCCTCGGGCGGCGCGGCGCAGCTCGTGGTTCACGCCCGTACCAAGACGGATGGCTATCGGCCACCGGCGCACTGGGAATGGATTGCGCGCATCCAGGACGAGGTCGCGGTGCCGGTGTTTGCCAACGGCGAGATCTGGAGCGTGGAGGACTGGCGACGTTGCCGTCAGCTGAGTGGGGTGGAGCCGATCATGCTCGGCCGCGGGCTGATCGCACGGCCCGACCTGGCCTTGCAGATCGCGGCAGCGCGTCGCGGCGAGACGCTTGCGCCGCTCGAATGGGAGCAGATATTTCCGATGGTGCAGCGGTTCTGGCGACGGGTGCGGGAGCGCGTTCCGGCCCGCTTCGCACCGGGTCGCTTGAAGCAGTGGCTGTGCTGGCTGGCGCGCAATTACGCAGGCGCGGCGCAACTGTTTGCGGATGTGCGCAGCGAGACCGGCGTTGAGGTGATCGATCGCCGGCTGGGCGTGCGCGTGATCCCGCCGGAGCTTGTGGAAGCGGATCCCGAAATAGGGGCTGAGTCCCTGGTCGAGGCTCTTGATGGGCGATGATCCGAGGACTCTCTGCGCAGGTCTGTCGCGGGCATGGCCCGCGCCTACAGAACTACGGATACCGTAGGAGCGGGCCATGCCCGCGACCGTATTGTCGAACCCGTGCAGGGTTTCCTTGGGACCTTGCCGCGCAAGCCGCTTCCCCACGCCACCACCGGATGGCGCCTCAACCCCATCGCCGCCGTTCTGGCCCTGGGCGTGCTCGGACTTCCAGCCGGCATCGCCTCGGCCGCCACGATCAGCGTCACGACGACGGATCAAGTCAATGCCGGCGCCTGCACCCTCAGCGATGCCATCCGCGCGGCCAATACCAATGCCGCCGTCGGCGGCTGCCCGGCGGGCTTCGGACCGGACACCCTCGTGTTTCCGGCCAACAGCACGTTCAGCTTCCTGACGCCGGAGGGGGACGCCAACAACGGCCTGCCTTTCATCACCAGCGAGATCGTGATCCAGGGCAATGGCTCCACCATCCGGCGCGATCCGGCGGCGCCCAGCACGTTCCGCGTCCTGGCGCTCCAGGGTTCCGCCAATCTCACCCTGCAACAGACCACCATCAGCGGCGGCATCGCCAACGGCTTCGACGGCGGCGGTATCGCAGTGGAGTCCGACAGCGCCCGCCTCACGATAACCAACAGCACGGTATCGGGTAACGCCGCTCGCAATGGCGGCGGACTCTTCAACGGCGCGGGCACCGTCATCCTGAGCAACAGCACGGTATCGGGGAACTCGGCCTCTTCATACGGCGGAGGCATCCACAACAATAGCGACGCTTTCAGCAACCGGTACGGCACCGTCACGATGACCAACAGCACGGTGTCGGGTAATCGTGCCGGACGCGGTGGCGGCGGCATCTACCTCATCGGCCCTCTAACCATCAGCAACAGCATTGTGTCCGGCAATACGGCCGACCAAGGCAGCGAGTTGTACCGATTCACCGGCGGCGTCACCAGCAGCTTCAACCTCTTCGGCCACGCCGGCCTGAGCACCGCCCAGGCGCTTTTCAACGAAAGCCCCAAGCCCAACGACATCGCCGCCACCGTCGACGGCAACCGTCCGACCGTGCTGGCCAATATCCTGGCGCCGCTCGCGCTCAACGCGCCCGGCAGCACGGCCACGCATGCCCTGGTTCCGAACAGCCCGGCGATCGATGCCGCCGGCAGCGGTTGTCTGGCCACCGATCAGCGCGGTATCGCCCGCCCACGGGGAGCGGCCTGCGACATGGGGGCTTACGAGCAGGTGCCGTCATCGTTTGTCGTCAACACCCTGGCCGACAGCGATGACGGCACCTGCAATGCCGCCCACTGCACGCTGCGCGAAGCGATCTCGGCCGGCAACGCGGCCGCGCCGATCTCGGCCGTCATCACGTTCAACATTCCCGGCGGCGGCACCATCCTGCTGGGCAGCACCCTGCCAGTCCTCACCAATACCACCGGGATGAGCATCAGCGGCCCGGCCACGGCGGCCGATGCCATCACGATCAGCGGCGGTACGAACCCGCTCGGCGCCAGCAACGTGCGCCTGATCCGGATGGCCAGCGGCACCGTGCTGAACATCGACCACCTGAGCCTGATCAACGGCCTGAACGCCGGCTTCGGCCGCAGCGGCGGCGCCATCAGCGTGGGCACCTCGGGCAACGGCACGCTCAACGTGCGCCAGTGCCGGTTCATCAACAATCGCGCGGGTGGGGTGGGCTTTGCCATTGACGACGAGTCCGGCGGTGCCATTGCCGCCTACACCGCCACCGTGACCATCGCCGACAGTGTCTTCATCGGCAACAGCAGTACCACCAACGGCGCCGCGATCACGGCCGCAGGCACCGACATCGATGCCCTGGATACGCGCTTGAACGTCAGCCGCAGCCTGTTCAGCGGCAACACCGCCGTCGGCGGCAGCGCCATCTTTGCGAAGAAGGCCACGCTCGCCGTCAGCAACAGCACCTTCTTCAACAACGCCGGTGCACGCGGCGAAGCCATCCTCACCGCGACCCTGCCCAGCCGGGTGCAGAGTCTGAAGCACAACACGTTCGTCGGCGGTCGCGCGCTGATCGTCGAGCCGGTGTCCGACCCCGCGACCCTGCTCAGCCTGAGCAACAACCTGCTCGGCGGCGGCTGCCTGCTCGAAGGCGGGGCGATGATCAGTGACCTCGGCGGCAACATCGCGCCGGACGCGAGCTGCGACTTCACCCAAGCCAGCTCGCTCGTACGCAGTGCGTCCGAAGTCAACCTAGCCCCCGCGCTCGCCGACAACGGAGGCCCGACCCAGACGCTGGCGCTGCAAACCGGCAGCGTCGCCGTGGATGCCGCGCCCAATTGCGCGAGCCAGTTCGGCGACCAGCGCGGTGTGATCCGGCCCCAGGGCGCGGCCTGCGACAGCGGTGCCTTCGAAGCCACGCAGGGCAACCTGCTGGCCGTCAAGACCGCCAGCCATGACTCGATCCCGGTCGGCGGCAGCACCACCTTCACGCTCAGTGCCCGCAACCTCGCCCCTGCCCCCGACATCGGTGCCAGCCTCAGCGACACCGTTCCCGGCACGCTGTCGATCACCAGCGTCACACCGCTGACGGCGGGCGTGCTCTGCCCGGCGCCGGTCGGCAACCTCGTCACCTGCACCCTGCCGAGCCTGGCGCAGAACGGCGTCGCCTCGGTGCAGATTGCCACCACCGCCAATGCCGAAGGCGATGCCAGCAATACCGTCACCGTCAGGACCGGCGCCGATGTCGATATCGACCCCGCGGACGACTCCGACACCGCCCAGGTGACGGTCGAACTCGACACCACGCCCGAAGCCTTCACCTTCCCCAGCCGAACTAATGTCGAGCGCGGCAGCTACCAGCTCAGCGACGAGGTCACCCTCAGCGGCATCGACTTCCCGACCCCGTTCCTGGTTACGAACGGCATGGCCAGCATCAACGGCGGCGCCTGCGAGCGGATCGACGAGCCAGTGGCCGACGGCGATCGCCTGAGGCTGTGCCACACCGCCAGCACTGACTTCGGCACCGACACCGTCACCACCGTCACCGTGGGGACGTACCAGACCACTTTCACCAGCACCACCGAAGCCCGCGACATTACGCCTGACGCTTTCTCGTTTGCATCCAGGGCCGACGTGGCGCCGGGCAGCTTGCAGACCAGCGCTGCGATCACCGTGAGCGGTATCAACGATCCGGCCCCGTTTTTTGTAACCGGCGGCTTTGCGACGGTGGGCGCGGGTCCGTGCACGCAGACCAGCGGCACGGTCAGCAACGGCGACAGCGTGCGCGTCTGCCACACCGCATCGGCGAACTTTTCGACTGCCACCACGACCCGGCTCACCATCGGTGCCGACGGCGTGCTGACCGGCGTCTTTGCCGACTTCACCAGCACCACCGTCGGGGCCCCTGCGCTCACCGTGGATCGAGCCTCGCTGAGCTTCGGCAACCAGCGCGTCGGCGTCGCCAGCGCGTCGATGAACATCACCTTGCGCAACACCGGCGGCAGCCAGCTTCAGATCCTGAGCATCGGCACCGACAATGGCGACTTCCTGTCCACCACGACCTGCCTGAGCACGCTGGGGCCCAACGCCGATTGCTACATCTTCGTCCGCTTCCAGCCGTCCGCCGCCGGCCCCGCGAGCGGCATCCTGAGCATCGTCAGCGACGACCCGACCAACCCACAAAAGCAGATCCCCCTGAGCGGGACCGGCATCGATCCGCAACTGGCCCTCGATCCGGGTTCGTTGAGCTTCGGCAATCAGCGCGTCGATACGACCAGCGGGCTGCTCAGCTTCACGGTGCGCAATCCGGGCACCGATGCGCTGACCATCAGCTCGATCAGCGTGAACGGCGACTACCTGCGTGACGGCGGCAACTGCGGCACGTCGGTAGTGGCAGGCGGCCAATGCACGGTCGGCGTCCGCTTCATGCCGACAGCTACCGGTGCGCGTCCGGGCTCGGTGGCCGTCGCCACCGACGCCGGCATGCAGTCCGTGACGCTGTCAGGCACCGGCGTCGAGCCTCAACTGGCACTCGACCCGGGCACGCTGAGCTTCGGCAACCAGCGCGTGGATACCACCAGCGGCTTGCTGAGCTTCACGGTTCGCAACCCCGGAACTGACATGCTGGCGATCAGCTCGATCAGCGTGAACGGCGACTACCTGCGTGACGGCGGCACCTGCGGCACGTCCGTCGTGGCAGGCGGCCAATGCACGGTCGGCGTGCGCTTCATGCCCACGGCAACCGGCGCGCGTCCGGGCTCAGTGTCGGTGGCAACGGATGCCGGCACACAGGCCGTAACGCTCAGCGGCACCGGCGTCGAGCCTCAACTGGCACTCGATCCGGGCGCGCTGAGCTTCGGCAACCAGCGCGTGGATACCACCAGCGAGCTGCTCAGCTTCACGGTCCGCAACCCCGGAACCGACTCGCTGGCGATCAGCTCGATCACCGTCAACGGCGACTATCTCCGTGACGGCGGCACCTGCGGCACGTCTGTCGCGGCCGGCGGCCAATGTACGGTCGGCGTGCGCTTCATGCCGACCGCGACGGGCGCGCGTCCGGGCTCAGTGTCGGTGGCAACCGACGCCGGCACGCAAGCGGTGACGCTGTCCGGCACCGGCATCGAGCCGCAGGCCGCGGTAGACCCGGCGAGCCTGGACTTCGGCACCGTTCGGACGGATCGCAGCAGCCCGGCGCAGAGCTTCAGCCTGAGCAACCCGGGCACCGACGCCCTGACCATCAGCTCGATCGGTGTCAGCGGCGACTACGCGCGCAGCGGCGGCACTTGTGGAACCTCCGTCGCGGCTGGCGAAAGCTGCACCGTCAGCGTGGTCTTCACCCCCTCGGCCGCCGGATCGCGGCCCGGGTTGGTCACCCTGGTCACGGACGCCGGCAGCCGCAGCGTGGACCTTGCGGGTATCGGTCGCGACCCGGTCGCGGGCACGGTGCAGTTCTCCGCTCCGGTCTATTCGGTGGGTGAAGCGGGTGTACAGGCCGAGATCCTCGTGACCCGCAGCGGCGGATCGGAAACCGACATCGCCGCTACTTTCAGCACTGCCAACGGCAGTGCGATGGCGGGCAGCGACTACACGGCCGCGTCCGAACTGCTGAGCTGGCTCGACGGCGACAGCACCCCCCGGATCGTCCACGTATCCATCAACAACGACACGCTGGATGAGCCCAACGAGACGGTAGCGTTGAACCTGTCGGCGGCACCCGGTACCGTGCTGGGGAGCCCGTCCGGCGCCACGTTGAGCATTGTCGACAACGACGACACTCCGACGGTGCGCTTCACGGCCGCCACCCAGAACGTAGGCGAAGCGGCGGGCACGGCGACGGTATCGCTGCAACTCTCGGCCCTGAGCAGTCTGCCGGTCACGGTACCGCTGAGCTTTGGCGGCAGCGCGTCGAATCCCGGCGACTACAACGGCGTTCCGGCCAGCGTCACGATTCCCGCCGGCCAGATGGGCGCCAGCTTCAGTTTCAACCTCGTCAACGACACCGCCTTCGAGTCCAGCGAGACGGTCGTCGTCAACATGGGCAGCCCGGGCAATGCGATACCGGGCAGCCCCAGCAGCCAGACCCTGACGATTGTCGATGACGATGCCCAGGCCGTGGCGAACATCACCGTGACCCCGGCCACGGACACGAAGCTCACGCTGAACCAGCACTGCGTCACCGCCACCACCAGGGACTCGGTCGGAACGCTGCTGCCGAGCATCCCGCTGAGTTTTGCGGTGACCGGGGTTAATCCGACCACGGGCGCGGCCACGACCAATGGAACCGGAACCGCATCGTTCTGCTTCAACGGAACCAATGGAGGAACGGACAGCATCAAGGTCAGCTTCGGCAGTCAGTCCGGGACGGCGAGCATCGTCTGGAACAAGCGCAACACCGGACTGACCGTCACCCCGGTACCGGCGGTGATCGTCACCCAGGGTCTGCAACTGCGCATCGTCCTGAGTCCGAAGGCGACGTTGAAGGATTCAACCACCAACGCACCGGTAGCCGGCAAGACGGTGAGTTTCAAGGCGGGGACCACGGCGCTGTGTACGGCCGTGACCAACGCCAGCGGCGTAGCGACCTGTCAGGCCAACGTGGCCCATTCCCTGGCCGGATTGCTGAGCCTGGGCTACACCGGGACTTATACCGGCGACGGCAGCTACAACGCCTCTACCGGCAACGGCGGGATTCTGGGATTGACCTTGTTCTAGGCCGAGACGGTCGCGGGCATGGCCCGCTCCTACAGGGGGTGTAGGAGCGGGTCATGCCCGCGACAGGCCGGTGAAGCGATTCACGAGCGGCACGTTTTTCGATGTTCTGTAGCGGTACCCCCCGTCCGGTCTCCCCCGGGGCCTGGCGGGGGTTTTTCGGGTCGGTCATCGCGGCGGGCGGCAGTCGTAGGCTGGGTTGAAGCGACAGCGAAACCCAGCGCTGCGGTCGGCAAGGTGGGGCTGGGTTGATGAAGCCAACCCAGCCTACGCCTTCGCTATTGACGTTCCGATGAGCCCGCCGTACGCCACACCCACCCGCGGTCTTCATCGAAATCTGAATCGAGGACAAATGGCATGACGACCCACACCCATTCCGCCGTCAAAACCCGCAGCCGTACCCGGCCGGTTTTGCGGGTCCTGCCTCGCATTGCATCCGGGCCACTGCTGCTCCTGCTGCCATTCGCAACACAGGCGGCGACCTTCAGTCCGGCCACTCCGCAGCAGTTGCGCGACGCCATCATCACCGCCAACGGCAATGGCGAGAACGACTTCATCGACCTCGGGGGCCTGAGCTTCACCCTGGCCGCAAGCGACGGCAACTTAGACGGCCCGACCGGCCTGCCGGTCATCCAGAACAACGGCAGCCTGACGCTGCGCAACGGCACTATCCGGCGCGACCCCGCCAACACCAACAGCTTCCGCCTGCTGGGGATCAATGGCGGCGCCACCCTGAATCTGGAACAGGTCACGCTGACAGGGGGGATGACAAGCGGGCCAGGCGCAGGCCTCTACAACAACGGTGGCACCGTGAACGTTACCGCCAGCACCATCTCGGGCAACACCCTCGTGGGCAGCAGCAACAGCGGCGGTGGCATCGCGAACCTGGGCGGCACCGTACGCGTCATCAACAGCACGATCTCGGGTAACAGCGGCGGCGCCAGCGGCATCGCGAACATTGGTGCCACCCTCATCGTCACCGACAGCACCATCAACAACAGCATCCTCAGCACGGACTTGGGCGGCACGGCTTCCCTGACCTTCGCCCGCTCCATCGTGGGCGATTGCTCGTCTTTCTTTGCCGGCGGCTCCACCACCTTCACCAGCAACGGCTACAACATCACGGGCAGTGGCAGTTGCAACTTCAACGGCCCGGGCGACATCACGGGTACCGACCCGCTGCTCGGCCCCTTGCAGAACAATGGCGGCCCTACCCGGACGCACGCGCTGCTGGCGGGCAGCCCGGCGATAGACCGGGTGCCTGCCGGGCTCTGCGCGCCTACCGATCAGCGCGGCGAGCCGCGTCCGCCGGGCGTCGCTTGCGACGCCGGTGCCTACGAATTAGACAATTTTTTTGTCGTCAGCAGCCTGGCCGACGCCAACGACGGCAGCTGCGACACCACACACTGCACCCTGCGCGAGGCGATCAACGCCGCCAATGCCACGGCCGGCGTGCCGGACAGCATCGGCTTCAACCTCCCCGGCGGCGGCACCATCACCCTGGGCAGCACGCTGCCAGTGATCAGCGCCACAGGCGGTCCGCTGACCATCGATGGCCCGACCGCGGTGGCGGATGCCATCGCCATCAGCGGCAACAACGCCAGGCGCATCCTGCAAACGGCGGCCTCGTCCGCACTCAGCCTGAATAACCTGAGCTTGCGCAACGGGAAGGCGGCGAATGGTTCCATTTCCACTGTTGACGACGGTGCCGGCGGTGGTGCGATCTATGCCGACGGTGCGCTGGCGATCAGCAACAGCAGCTTCTCCGGCAACGTAGCGGGCAGCGGCTCCGGCGTCGGCAATGGCGGCGGCGGCGGCGCGATCCGCGCCAATGCGGCGCTGACGATCAGCAACAGCAGCTTTTCCAGCAATCGATCGGGCAACGGCTCCGGCCCCAGAAGTGGCGGCAACGGCGGCGCGATCTTCGCGGACCGCGGGCTGACGATCAGCAACAGCACGCTGTCCGGCAATACCACGGGTGGTGGCTCCACCGGCGGCAGCGGCGGTGCGATCTTCTCCGGCGGCGTGCTGACAATCAGCAACAGCACGCTGTCCGGCAATACGGCGAGTAATGGCGCCACCGGGGGCAGCGGCGGTGCGATCCAGTCCGCGGCTGAGGTGACCATCAGCAACAGCACGCTGTCCGGCAATGCGACGGGTACTGGCAACAACGTCGCCAAACACGGCAACGGCGGCGCCATCCAGACCAACAGCAAACTGACGCTTATCAACAGCACCCTGTCCGGCAACACCACCGCCGGCACGGGCAGCGCGATCCAGACCAACGTGGTGCCGACGCTCAGCAACACCCTGCTCAGTGGCGCCGCCAACCTCTGCGCCGGCTTCCCCGCCCCGGCCCTGGGCAACAGCAACCTCGCCACCGACGGCAGTTGCGGCAGCGGCGTCTTGCTCTTGGGTGGCGCTCCCACCAGCAGCGCCGCCCTCAATCTGGGCCCACTGGCCAGCAACGGCGGTCCCACGCAGACCCTCGCGCTGCAAGCCGGCAGTGTCGCGCTCGACAGCGGCGACGCCAGCGTCTGCGCAGCCGCCCCGGTGAGCAATCTCGACCAGCGCGGCAAGGCCCGCCCGCAAGGCGCGGCCTGCGACATCGGCGCGTTCGAAGCCACGCAAGGCAATCTGAAGGCCGTGAAGACCGCGTCCGCGAGCCTGGTTCTGGTAGGCGAACCGGTGACCTTCACGCTCAGCGCACGCAATCTGGCCGCGACCACCGATGTGGGCGGCACGCTGACCGACACGGTGCCTGCGGCGTTCCCCATCGACAGCGTGACGGCCGGCAGCAGCCTGTGCACCCGCAGCGGCCAGACCGTGAGCTGCCTGCTGCCGACCCTTGCGCAGAACGGCGTCGCCACGGTGAGCATCGCCACCACCGCTCAGACCGTGGGCACGTTCATCAATACGGTCAGCGTCAAGACCGGCAGGGACATGGACATCGATCCCAGCGACGACAGCAACTCCGCCACGGTCATGGTGGAAGCCGAGCGCGGCACGGTGCAGTTCAAATCTGCAAGCTACACCGCAAGCGAAGCCGGTCCCTCGGCGCAGATTGTCCTGACCCGCAGCGGCGGCAGCTTCGGCGAGGCCACCGTGAACCTCAGCACCACCGACCTCACCGCCTTTGCCGGCCAGGACTACACCGCACTGGCCAACAGCACCGTGACCTGGGCCGATGGCGACGACGACGACAAGACCGTGTCGGTCCCCATCACCAACGACACGCTCGACGAGGACGACGAGTCGCTGAGCCTGAGCCTGTCCGGTGCCACCGGCGCGGTTCTGGGCAGCCCGACCACGGCCACGCTCACCATCGAGGACAACGACAACGCGCCCACCGTGAGCTTTGCCGCGGCCGCGCTGAGCGTTGACGAGAACGTGATCACGGCCAAGTCGCGCGTGAAGCTTTCCGCTGCATCGAGCAAGAACGTGACCGTCACCGTATCCGTGACCGGCGGCAGCGCCAGCAGCGGCGCGGACTACAGCCTGCCGATCGACAGCACGCTGATCATTCCCGCGGGAGATACGTTTGCCGAGCTGAGCATTCCCGTCACCGACGATCTGCTCGACGAGAACGACGAGACCATCACCTTGCTGCTCTCCACCCCGACCGGCGCCAACGCCAGCGTCGAGGTGCCGTTCACGCAAATCGTCACGATCGTGGACGACGACGCCACGCCCACGGTGAGCTTCGATACGTCCGGTGCGATCTACGACGAGTCTGCCGGCACGGTGATGATTCCGGTGCGGCTGTCTGCGGCTTCGGGACTGGAAGTGAGAGCGGCATTCACGGTGAGCGGTTCGGCCACCGCGGCCGACTACTCCAGCCCCACCAGCAGCCCGCTGGTGTTCACGCCCGATTCGCCGAGTGCAACGACGGTGAACGTGGTGCTGAGTATCGCCGACGACATGCTCAACGAGGACAGCGAGACGGTAATCTTCAGTCTGGGTGCTCTGACCAACGCCTTGTCCGGCGCGCGTCCGGCCTACACCGCGACCATCACCGATAACGATGCGGCACCGACGGTGAAGTTCTCGCAGCTCTCACGAGATGTTTCGGAAGGCGCGGGCACGGTGAGCGTAGACGTGGAGCTGTCTGCGCTCAGCGGCAAGTCGGTTACGGTGAACTTCGCCCAGTCCGGCAGTGCCGGGAATCTGGACTTCAGCGGCCTCACCGCCAGCCCGGTCACGATTGCGGCAGGCAGCAACAAGGCCACGATCTCGTTCGCTATCCTGGAAGACTTGCTCGACGAGAACGACGAGACGGTGGTGCTGAGCCTCGGAGCATTGACCAATGTCACGCCCGGAACGCCGGCCAGCTTCACGGCGACGATCCAGGACAACGACGATAGCCCGAGCGTGTCCTTCGATCTGGCGGCTTCGAGCATCGACGAGAACGCCGGGACGGTCACACTCGGCTTTAGCCTGTCGGCTCCGTCCGGTCTACCGGTCTCGGTACCGTTCACGGCGACGGGAGCCCTGGGTCCCAAGGGCGCTACGGTTAGCACCGGCAGCCCGGTGATGATCAATGCCGGCAACCAGACCGGCAGCATCACGCTGAGCATCGACGACGATGCGCTGGACGAGTTCGATCAGCTCGTCACGCTGACGCTCAACACGCCCACCAACGCCGGGCTGGGCACGCGACCGCAGCACGCGCTGACGATTGTCGACAACGATGCAGAACCCACCGTGAAGTTCACGGCATCGAGCCAGAACGTGGGTGAGGCGGCGGGCACGGCCACGGTGCCCTTGCAGCTCTCGGCCTTGAGTGGCAAGACCGTGACGGTGCCAGTGAGCTTTGGCGGTAGCGCGAACAAGCCGGGTGACTACAACACCGCGGCCAGCAGCGTCACCATTTCCGCCGGGCAGATGAGTGCCGGCTTCAGCTTGAGCATTGTCAACGACACGGCCTTCGAGTCACCCAACGAGACGATTCTTGTCTCGGCAGGCATTCCGACCAACGCCACGCTGGTCAATCCCGGCAGCCAGACCCTGACGATTGTCGATGACGACGCCCAAGCCGTGGCTGGTATCACCGTGGCGCCGGCCACGGACACCAAGCTCACGCTGAATCAGCACTGCGTCACGGCCACCACCAGGGACTCGGTCGGGACCCTGCTGCCCAACATCCCGCTGAGCTTCACCGTGACCGGCGTCAATCCGGCCACGGGCGGTGCCACAACCGGCGCAGCCGGAACCGCCCCGTTCTGTTTCACCGGAACCAACGGAGGAACCGACAGCATCAAGGCCAGCTTCATGAGCCAGTTCGGTACGGCCAGCGTCACCTGGAGCAAGCGCAACACCACGCTCAAGGCCGATCCCGTCCCGGCCGTGATCGTCACCCAGGGCTTGCAGATCCGCATCCGGCTCAGCCCCAAGGCCACGCTCAAGGACAGCACCGGCAACACACCGATTGCCGGACGCAGCATCAGCTTCAAGGCCAGCGACAACAGCCTGCTGTGCACCGCCACCACCAACGCCAGTGGCGTTGCAACCTGCCAGGCCACGGTGGCCAACGCCCTGCGCACCATCCTGGGCCTGGGCTACAACGCCAGCTTCAGCGGCGACAGCAGTTACAACCCGTCCACTGCCAAGGGGGACATCCTGGGATTGACGCTGTTCTAGAGCGTTTTCTGTTCATAAGTAGACAAGAACCCCGTTCAGCCCGAGTAGCTTTAAGCGCGAAGCGCAGTGCGTATCAAGGGCGCGCCCGGCACCTCGATACGCGGCATTGCTGCGCAATGGCGCTACTCGGTGCGAACGGGATTCAAACTGATGCACTACCGAAAGGGGAGGTTATTCACGCGTGGCGCCACCGCTGCCCGTCCTTCGAGTCCTCCACCAGCACGCCGCGCGACTTGAGCAGATCGCGAACGCGATCGGACTCAGCCCAGTTCTTCGCCTTGCGCGCCGCGGTTCGGTCGGCAAGCAGCGACTCGACCTCGGCCGCCGACATCAGCCCCTCGCGCGGCGGGGTCCAGCCGAACCATTGCTCGGGCGTCCATTGCAGGAGGCCCAGCAGACGCCCGCAGTCCAGCAGTTGCGCCTTGATGCGCGAGCGCTGCGCGCGGTCGTCGCTGCCGACGGTGTTCGCCTGGTGCGCCAGCTCGAACAGCCGCGCCAGCGCACCGGGGGTATTGAGATCGTCCTCCAGGTCGGCGATGAAGGGGGCGTACTCGCCGGCGTCGGAACGCTCTTCGACATCGGCGAGTTCACGCAACGCGCCGTACAACCGGTCGAGCTTCTTGCGCGATTCGCCGAGCACTTCGTCGGTCCAGTCCAGCGGCTGGCGATAGTGCGCGGTCATCAACACCAGACGGATGGCTTCGCCCGGAGCCTCTTTCAGCAGATCGCGCACCAGCAACACGTTGCCGATGCTCTTGGACATCTTCTCGCTGTTGACGTTGAGAAAACCGTTGTGCAGCCAGTAGCGCGAAAAGGGCTGGCCGCCGTGGCTGCATACGCTCTGCGCGATCTCGTTCTCGTGGTGCGGAAAGATCAGATCGTGCCCGCCGCAATGGATGTCGATGGTCTCACCCAGATGCGTCTCGGCCATCGCCGAGCACTCGATGTGCCAGCCCGGCCGGCCGCGACCCCAGGGCGAGTCCCAGCCCGGTTGGTCCGGTGTCGAGGGTTTCCACAGAATGAAATCGCCCGCGTGCTTCTTGTACGGCGCGACCTCCACACGGCTGCCCGCGACCAAGGCCTGCGCATCGCGCTTGGACAGGGCGCCGTACTCGGCGTAACTCGGCGTATGAAACAACACGTTGCCTTCGGCCTCGTAGGCGTGGCCGGCGGCGATCAGGCGCTCGACCATCGCGACGATCTGCGGCAGGGATTGCGTGACCCGCGGCTCATGATCCGGCGGGTTGACGCCAAGGGCACTCATGTCGTCGTGGTACGCGGCGGCGAACTTCTCGGTGATGACGCCAATCTCGACCTTCTGCTCGGCCGCGGCCTTGTTGATCTTGTCGTCGATGTCGGTGATGTTGCGGGCGAACTCCAGCTTTGGAAATCGTCGGCGCAGCAGGCGCGACAGCACGTCGAAGGCCACCGCCGGCCGCGCGTTGCCGATGTGCGCGTACGAATAAACCGTGGGGCCGCAGAGGTACATCGTGACTCTTTGCGGGTCGAGCGGGACGAAGGTTTCCTTGCGGCCGCTGAGGGTGTTGTGGAATTGCATGGCTCAGGCGACCCGGTTGAGCAGGGTGGACCAGTCCTTCGACGGATCGCCGATCACGGCGAACAGCGGATTGAGGATGGATTCTTTCTGGTTGTAGCGCAGACGGTCCTGTCCCGGCAGGCGCACGACGCTCGCCCCCGCCTGTTCGGCCACGCACTGGCCGGCCGCCGTATCCCACTCCGAGGTCGGACCGGTGCGCGGATACAGGTCGGCGCTGCCCTCGGCCACCTGGCAGAACTTGAGGGAGGAGCCCTTGCTCACCGCGTCATGCGCCGGCGCGGCGGCGAGGAAGGCTTCCAGCGCAGCGTCCTTGTGCGAGCGGCTGACCACGAAGGTGGGCGTGGCCGGCAGCGGACGCGTGTGGATGATCTCGGTTCTGCCGTCGCGGATGCGCGTGGCACCTTGCCCGAGCGCGCCGGTGTAGGTGGTGCCGATGGCCGGCGCGTGCACCACGCCGAGCACCGGATACCCATCTTCGATCAACGCGATGTTGACAGTGAAATCGCCGTTGCGCTTGATGAATTCCTTGGTGCCGTCGAGCGGATCGACCAGCCAGTAGCGGCCCCAGGCGCGGCGCACGTCGAAAGCGATGTCGGCGTCTTCCTCGGACAGCACCGGGTACGTCACCGCCAGTTTCGCGAGCGCATCGACGATGTGCCGGTGCGCCGCCAGATCGGCCAGGGTCAGGGGCGAGGCGTCTTCCTTTGTGGTGACACCGAGGTCGGCGCCGTCGTAGATCGCCATGATCCGGCGGCCGGCTTCGAGGGCGATGTCGAACACGGGTTGCAGCAGTTCGGAGGGGTTCATCGGAGCGGAATCGATCGTTGAATCCCTATGATAAGGGGATGGATACCGCCCGACCCGCCTGCCCCAAACCCGACTGGACCCGCGTGCACCACGTGCTGCTCGACATGGACGGCACCCTGCTGGACCTGGCCTTCGACAATTTCCTCTGGTGCGAGCTGATTCCCGCACGGTATGCCACCGCACGGGGGCTGACGCGGATGCAGGCGCAGATCCAGCTCGGCCCGCAATTTGTCGGCGTGGCCCACACCCTGGCGTTCTACGACACGGATCATTGGAGCCGGATCACGGGACTGGATGTGGCCGCGCTGCATCACGAATTCCGGAACCGCATCACCATCCTCGATGGC
This sequence comes from Panacagrimonas sp., assembly GCA_052387695.1. Classification (GTDB taxonomy): domain Bacteria; phylum Pseudomonadota; class Gammaproteobacteria; order Nevskiales; family Nevskiaceae; genus Panacagrimonas. The sequence goes on from JBQTIX010000126.1 coordinate 49,827, forward strand.
AGTCTGAGCTTTCTCGAAGCCGCTCGCGCCAGCGGCCGGCCGCTGTGGCTCACCACCAACGCGCACCCGGACAGCTGGCGGCCGAAGCTGGAGCAGACCGGTATCGCGCATTACTTTCAGCACATCGTGTCCTCGCACGACATGCAGGCGCCGAAGGAGGACGCGAGATTCTGGCAGCGCCTGCGGCAGCGGCATCCCTTCGATCCCGCTCATGCCCTGTTCGCCGACGACAGCCGGCCGGTGCTGGAATCGGCGCGCCGCTTCGGCATCGGCCAGATCGTGGCGATGAATCATCCCGACACTTCGCAGCCGCCGCGGCGGTTCGAGGATTTCTACAGCGTCGCGCGCCTCGACGAGCTGCTGCCGCTGCCTGGACTCACGGCAGACGCAGACCAAGCACGTTCGCCTTGAAATCAGGCAGCCTCTCCATCGCGCAGCGATAGCCGCGCTCCACCACTTCATCGATCTTCTTCCAGTCGAACACCGCCACGCCGTTGACCGGCATGCGCAGGTACAGGTCCGCCTTCTGCGCGCGGGCGGAAACGCCGGATTCGCTGGTCAGCGTGGCGGTGCGGAAGAGGATGGTGAACAGGCCGGGCCGCTTGTCCGCCTGGCTCCAGCGCAACAGGCCCTCCGGGTCCGGGCCCTCGATGCCGGGGGCGTTGATGCCGCCCTCGGTGCTGACATCGGAGGCAATGATCGGCCCGCGTTCCAGTGACTGCATGATGTCGGTCGGAAGGCTGTTGATCACCGCGCCGTCCACCAGCAGCTCGCCCTTGTAGACCACCGGCGGCGCGACGCCGGGGATGCACATGCTGGTGCCCAGCCATACGCTCAGCGGCCCGCGATCGTGCACCTGCGCCTTGCCACGGCTCAGGTTGGTGGAGACGCAGTAGAACGGCGTGCGCAGGTCCTCGATCTGCTGGTCGCCGAAGATTTCCTTCAGGCCCGCCAGAAACTTGCGCCCGCGGATCATCGAGACGCTGGGGAACAGGTAATCGTTGAGCAGATTGCGCCCGACAAAGGTGTGGCGCGCGATCCGCAGCATCTCGCCGCTGTCATGCCCGCAGGCCGCGAGTGCCGCCACGAAAGCGCCCATGCTGGCGCCGCCGATCACATCGATTTCGATGCCCGCCTCCTCGATTGCGCGCATCAGGCCGATGTGTGCAAAGCCGCGCGCACCGCCGCCGCCGAGCACCAGGCCGACCGCGCGGCCGGTGAGGCTGCGCGCGATGCGGGCGACGTCGCGCGCCATGCCGGGACGCAGGAAATAATGCGTGGGCGCGCCCGCCGTCTCGCGCCATTCCAGCACGCGTCCGGGCGGCGCACGGTCAGGGCGCACCAGCACCAGGTCGATGGCCGCGCGCACACCGCTCTTGCGCAATTCGTCGATCATCGGGCTGGGTTTCGGCGTCTCTCCCGCGTCCGCCATCACCAGCACGCGGTCGGCCTGGCGGATGCAGCGTCGCGACCAGTTGCCGCCCTGCGCGCTTGCGACATAGACCAAGTGACGATGCGCAATCTCGCGATCCTGCAACCAGTCGATCAGGTTTTCCTCGCGCTCGCCGTCGCCGATCGGCGTGTTGGAGACGCCCGCTCCCAGCGCTGCGTCCACCGCAGCCGCATCGAGAATCTCCACCTCGCCACAGGGGGACAGCGCGGCCGCGAGGGCATTCGCAAACCAGGCCAGATCCACCCCGGGCGATGCCGGCAGCAGGGCAAAGCAGCGCGAACGCCGCGCCGCCGCCAGCGAGGCCGCGCGCTGGTTCTGGCGCAGGCGCGCGATGACGGTGCGGCTCATTTCCAGCAGTGCGGAAGGATGACGCACGAAGACTTCGTACAGCGCTTCGCGATCGACCTTGAGCACCTTGGTGTCGCGCACCGCGTAGACCGTGGCGGTGCGCGGCTCGCCCGAGATCAGGCTGATCTCGCCGGTGGGCTCGAAGCGGCCGATGTCGTTGATGACGGTGCCGTCGCCCAGCACCACCCGCAGGCGACCGACCGCAACGATATACAGGGATTCGGCCGGACTGCCGATCTCCAGCAAGGTCTCGCCGCTGGCGACGTCGCGAACCGATGTGCGCGCCGCAAGCTGGTCCAGCGCCGGAGCGGACAGCGCGACGAACAGGTTCGACTGGGCCAGCATCGCGCGCACGTCCATGGCTTGTCCTCCCGTTCTTTTTCTTCGAGTCTACTCGTGGTTCATGCGCTTGAGCATGTCTCCGGCCTTGGCTAAGGTGCGGGCATGACGCTCGCGCAGATCAACGCCTACCTGCACGCCCACATTCCGCTCAGCCAGCACATGGGCATGCGGGTGCTGGCGCTGGAGCCGGGCCGTGTCCGGGTGCACCTGCCACTGGCGCCGAACATCAATCCACACGGCACCCTGTTCGGTGGCGCGCTGGCCGCGCTGGGTCTGGCCAGCGGCTGGATCCTGCTGCACGCAGCGTTCGAGCGTGCCGGTGTCGCGGCCAAACTGGTGGGCCAGCGCAGCGACTGTACGTTCATCGCCCCGGCGACCGCCGATTGCATCGCGGAGACAGGCTGCGCACCGGCCGATCTGGACCGCCTGCTGGCATCCTTCGTCGAACGTGGCCGCGCGCGCATGACGCTCGAAACCCTCATCCGTGTCGGCCAGCAGGACGTGGTCCGACACTCCGGTACTTACGTGGCACTTCAGGAAACGATATCCGCATGACCGCCAGCCGCTACCGCTTCTGCCCGCAGTGCGGGCTGCCGCTCGAATCGCGCGAGGAGGGCGGCGTCGTTCGTCCGGCCTGTGCGGATCGCCAATGCGGCTTCGTGCACTGGGACAACCCGGTGCCGGTGGTGGCGGCGATCGTGGAGCACGAGGGCCGCATCGTACTGGCGCGCAATGTCGCCTGGCCACCCGCCTGGTATGCGCTGGTCACCGGTTTCCTGGAACGTGGCGAGGACCCGCAGAGCGGCATCATCCGCGAGGTCAAGGAAGAGTTGAACCTGGATGCCGAGGTGGCGAACTACGTCGGCATCTACGAGTTCCGGCGCATGAACCAGATCATCATCGCCTACCACGTGCCGGCCACGGGAACGATCAGGCTCAACGAGGAACTGGCGGATTACCGCCACGAAGCCTTCGACCAGGTGCGCTACTGGGAGGCCGGTACGGGCTACGCGCTGCGCGACTGGCTGCGTGGAAAAGGTTACGACCCGCAGGTGGTGGACTGGGCGCGCGGCGCGGGGTAGGTCGGCGTAGGTCGGCTCAAGCGCGAAGCGCGGAGCCGACGCTGCAGGCCGGCGCGTCGGATCCGCCTACAAAAAGCGCGCGGGCTTGATCCGACCTACGTCAGCGGGATCGGCAGGTTGAGGCCCTTCCACAGTCGCAGGGTCGGCTCCGACTGGTTCAGCGTGTAGAAGTGAATCCCCGGTGCACCGCCCTTCAGCACGGTCTCGCACAGCCGCGTCACCACCTCGGTGCCGAAGTCGAGCAGGGCCGCCTTGTCGTCTTTCAGCAGTTCAAGGCGCAGGCGGATCCAGCGCGGAATTTCGGCGCCACAGGCGGCCGAGAAGCGCGTGAGCTGCGCGTGGTTCGTGATGGGCATGATGCCGGCCACCACCGGGACTTTCAGCCCGGCCCTGGCGCTGCGTTCGGCAAAGTCGAAATACGCGTCGGCGTTAAAGAAATACTGCGTGATCGCGGTGTCGGCGCCGGCTTCGGCCTTGGCCTTGAAGGCCGCGAAATCTGCATCCGGATTCGTCGCCTGCGGGTGCATCTCGGGATAGGCGGCGACCTCGACCTGAAAGTGCGAGCCGTGCGTCTCGCGAATGAACGAGACCAGTTCGTTCGCATAATGAAACTCTCCGGGGGCCTCGTTGGAAACCGAGGTCGCCGGCAGGTCGCCGCGCAGCGCGACGATCCGGCGCACACCGGCGTCGCGATATTTCTGCAACAGCGCGGCGATGTTCTGCCTCGTCGAGCCGATGCAGGTCAGGTGTGGAGCGGCTTCGACGCCTGTATCCGCAACAACACGGCAGACGGTGTCGTAGGTGCCCGATTGGTCGGAGCCTCCGGCGCCGTGGGTGACCGAGAAGAACGCCGGTTTCAGCGCCGCCAGCTTTGCAACAACCGCGGGCAACTTCGCCACGCCCTCGGGAGTCCGCGGCGGAAACAGCTCGAATGAAAACTGGATGCTCTGCGAGTTCATGACTTTACAGAAGGGGTCGCTTTCGCGGCCCTCTGACTCAGAAGTAGGGTGGGCAAGGTTTCATCTTGCCCACGCCTGGCGAGTCCCCGACGGAGGGCAGGACGAAGCCCTTCCCTCCCTACGAGATACCGTCTCTCAGCCTCTCAATACCGATAGTGATCCGGCTTGTACGGCCCTTCCACCGGCACGCCGAGATACTCGGCCTGCGCCGCGGTGAGCTTGGTCAGCTTCACGCCAATCTGTTCCAGGTGCAGCGCCGCGACTTCCTCGTCCAGCTTCTTGGGCAGGCGGTACACGGTCTTCTCGTACTTGTCCTTGTTCTCCCACAGGTTCATCGCCGCCAGGGTCTGGTTGGAGAAGCTGTTGGACATGACGAACGACGGATGCCCGTGCGCGCAGCCCAGGTTGATCAGGCGGCCTTCGGCGAGCACATAGATGCTCTTGCCGCTATCACCGAAGGTGTAGCGATCCGTCTGCGGCTTGATCGTGTCGCGCACCGCGCCCGAGCTGTTCAGGCGATCCATCTGGATCTCGTTGTCGAAGTGGCCGATGTTGCAGACCAGCGCGTTGTTCTTCATCGCCCGCATGTGCTCCAAGGTGATGATGTCCTTGTTGCCCGTGGTGGTGACGTAGATGTCGGCGAAGCCGAGCACGTCCTCGATGGGCTTTACTTCGAAGCCTTCCATCGCGGCCTGCAGCGCGTTGATGGGGTCGATCTCGGACACGATCACGCGGGCACCGAGGCCGCGCAGCGAGTGCGACGAACCCTTGCCGACGTCGCCGTAGCCGGCGACGAACGCGACCTTGCCCGCGATCATCAGATCCGTGGCGCGCTTGATGCCGTCGGCCAGCGATTCGCGGCAGCCGTAGAGGTTGTCGAACTTGGACTTGGTGACGGAGTCGTTGACGTTGATGGCGGGCACCAGCAGCTTGCCCTGCTCCATCATCTGGTACAGGCGATGCACGCCCGTGGTGGTTTCTTCGGCAACACCACGCCAGTCCTTGACCACGCGGGTCCAGAAGCCCGGACGCTCTTTCGCAACCTTCTTGAGCAGGTTCTTGATCACCTGCACTTCGTGGTTGTCGGAGGGCGTGTTGACCCAGTCCGAACCCTGTTCCAGCTCGTAGCCCTTGTGGATCAGCAGGGTCACGTCGCCGCCGTCGTCGACGACCAGCTCGGGGCCGGTCAGCGTGCCATCCGGCAGGGTGTGGGTGACGCAGTCCATGGTCAGGTCCCAGTACTCCTCCAGGGTCTCGCCCTTCCAGGCGAACACCGGGGTGCCGGCAGCGGCCACGGCGGCAGCGGCGTCGTCCTGGGTCGAGAAGATGTTGCAGGTGGCCCAGCGCACGGAGGCGCCGAGGTGGCCCAGGGTTTCCAGCAACACGGCCGTTTCCTTGGTCATGTGCAGGGAGCCGGTCAGGCGTACGTCCTTGAGCGGCTTGAGCGGCGCGTACTTGGCGCGGATGCTCATCAGGCCGGGCATTTCCTCCTCGGCCATGCGGATGCGCTTGCGGCCGAACTCGGCCAGGGACATGTCTCGCACCTTGTAGTCGGTGAAGATCTGGGGCTTCGTTGCGTCGTTCATGGGGCTCTCGGTTCCAATGGGGGAAGGTGCGCGGAATTTCCGTCCGCGCGCCAGGCGAAAATAGTATATCCGCTTATGCGGATAAGAGGATATGAACGCCCGACGATACTTCAACGAGCGGCGGACAAACCACGCCGACCGGTCCTGGAGCTACTTATCAGCCCCCGCGGACGAGTCTCTGGAAGGCACCGACATCGAGCAGGCAGGCCACGGCGAATGGCCGGGGAAGAGAAGCGGGAGGATGCCTCCAACGGGCTCGGGTCAAGCCGATCGCTGGTCGCGCGGTGCCGGCGAGCGTCTGCTTGGGCTGAAGCCGGTCGCACTTTCTCCTGGCCGGCGCACCATTCCAGCCCGTTGATCTGCGCTCACGCGCTACAGCCAGTACTCGCCCAACCGCGCGGTCCACTCCTTCAGGCGCACGATGAAGGACCGCCGTTTCCAGCGCTGGAGTTCGATGGCGTCGGACTGCTCCAGATCGGCCTGAAACATCACCTCCATCTGCCGGGCGAAATCGCGACCGAGAATCACGGCGTTGACTTCCTCGTTGTGCAGGAAGCTGCGCCAGTCCAGGTTGGTCGATCCGATGGTCGACCAGACGCCGTCGATGCTGGCGGTCTTCGAATGCATCACCGCACCGCGCCGCTGGTAGATCCTGACGCCACTGCGCAGCAACCCGGTGTAGTGCGATCGACCTACATGGAAGATCGCCCAGGAATCGGTGTGGCTGGGCAGGATCAGTTTCACATCGACACCGCGCTGCGCCGCTTCGGCCAGGGCCGTGATCAACTGCTCGTCCGGTGCAAAGTAGGCGATGGACAGATGCACCTGCGTCTGCGAATGGCTGATCGCCGAGAGCAGGGTCAGATAAATGGGGCTCTCGTCTTCCGATGAGGTACTGGCGATCGCCCGAACGATCTCGTCGCCCTGCGGCTTGAGGTCCGGAAAATAGTGCTTGTCCTTCAGCGGTGTGCCTTTCTGCTGAGTCCAGGCGTCGATGAACAGCTTCTGGAACTCGGCGACCACTGGTCCGTCGATCTGCATGTGGGTGTCGCGCCAGCCTTCGCTTTTCCGAGGTTTCCTGTTGCGCGAACTGTCGACCGAAGGCGCGCTGGAGTAGGTGTCGCTGATGTTGATACCGCCGACGAAGGCCGTGCGGCCATCGACGATCAGCAGCTTGCGGTGATCGCGATTGTTCACCAGCCAGGTCTTGGAATGCTCGGTCAGTGGATTGACGGGGTTGAATTCGACGAGCTGGACGCCGCCCTCACGCAGGCGGTCGAAGAACGGCCGGGGCGTGCCCAGGGTGCCAACGCTGTCGACCATCACGTTGACCTGCACACCGGCGGCCTGGCGTTGCAGCAGCAAGTCGGAAAACTTCCGCCCGACCTCGTCGTCTTCAAAGATGAAGGTCTCGAGATTGATGTGGTGGGCGGCTGCGTTGATGGCCGCGAACATCGCCGCGTAGGTATCCGGTCCGTTCTGCAGGAGGACCAGCCTGTTGCCCAGCACCAGCGGGCTGTCCAGATTGATCGCCTGTTCGAACGACAGGTGTTCCTGCAGGATGTCGGACGCACCGGTGCGCTGTTGCAGCCGATCGACAATGGCCTCTCCTCTGGCCTCCGAAACCGGGCCATTGGGGGCTTCAAAATCGACCTGCTGCTCGCGCGGCGCGCCAATCTCGCCCGAGGCGTCCGGCAGGGTCGCACATCCGGCCGCGCCGGCAAGGCAATAGCAGGCCATGACGACGACCACGCGCGAGATGGCGAGTACTTCAGACGTGACCGAGTTCCTCCTGGCGCAAACCACCGTGATTACGACTTGGGCGGCGTGCTTTTTTCGGATGAGCGAATCGCATTCCTTGCGGCAGCAGCGGGCGACCGCAATCGCATCGTTGCAGGAATTGAGCCGCTGCCGATTCATCCTGTCTGGCGCTCGTTCGCGTGACCTAGGAGCCTGGGCGGTAGAAACCGTGCAAACGAGGCCAAGCCATTTCGAGACAGATTTTTCGCTCTGTTGAGGCGAATAGTGGTTCTATTCAACGAAACGGAGCGGAAAATATGGCCGAAATGGCGCAGCCGCAGCGCACGAGTTTCTACCGCCCAGGCTCCTATCAGCCGTCATTGGAACGAGTGGAAAATCAGACGGGTTGCGAGGCCGTGCCGGCATGACCGCGCGGCGCGATCAGGCCAGGAA
>JBQTIX010000127.1:0-27891 GCA_052387695.1 Panacagrimonas sp.
AAGGTGTGCTTGCCCACCATCTACCCCCCCAACACCGGGCGGCGGGGGTTGGTGTTAAACGGGCCGCGCATCCACCAGACGATCAACGCGAATCTCGCTATTTGAGGGCCGCATCAATAGTCACCGATTACACGGATGAGCATGGATTGACGCCGATCAAACATATGCATGTCGAGAATCGTCGCTGCACTGAGTCGTCCGTGAAATCCGTGGCAAATGCTTTTTCCAGGTCAGGGACGCAGGTCCACGAAATGTCCGCTCAGGCCGATGTAGGGCTGAAGCGCATCGTCGGTGTTCTGGGAACGGTCGAAGCGGAAGTTCAGTTTCTCGCCTGCTGCGACGTAGATCAGCACGGGCGACACTGTGCGAAATTCGTCTCTCGGGCCGAAACGCCCCTGCAAAGAAAGTGTGAGCGGGTAGAAGTCGCAATCTTCGCGGTTGTCGGGGTCCCGGCAGGTGCTCAGGGTGACGAGGGCTTTTTCGTCGGGCAGGACCGATACGCGTACGTAAACGGATTCGATCACCAGCAGCTTGCCCTCGGGCACGGTAAGTCCCGACTCGGGGATGAATGCGATCCCTCTGAAGAAGAAGTTTTTCCCGAACCGGAAGGCCTGCCGTGCAGCAAGATCGGCATCACGCACCCGCGGTGGAATGGAGTCGTTGATGCGCACCGGTCCACTGAGCGTTGCGTTGACGCTGGGCGTTCCGCTCAGGTTGACCGTGCCGGTCACGGGTACCGGCTTGTTCGGCGGATTGGCCACCTCCACCTTGGCCGGGCCCAGCAAGCTTGAAACCTGCGCCTGTGCGACAGGTGCGCCCGTCAGCAGCAGCGCGCCGAGGGCCAGGGGTGTGAGATTCATGAAACGCGTATTGATTCGGGACATGGGAGTACTCCTTGGGTGACAGGTAGAGTCGGACTTCAGTATCCAAACGCTTTTTTGGGGCTCATCCGGCCACGGGATCAAAAAAATTCGGGGCAAGAAAACCGGGCGCTGCATCAAACGGATTGCGCCGCCGAAAGCGGTCATGCCATCGCGACGTAGGGGACACCAGGCGCCCACGAAATCCGGCACCCCATTACGAAAGCCTCAATCACCGGTTTCAGGTGTGCGGCGCAGGCTCGTCGTCACCATTTGCCGCCGGGCTCACGGGCGGACAGCAGCGGTACTTGGACGCCTGCGGCAGTCGTTCGATCTGCCGTTTCAGCAACAGGATGCGGCGGGTTTGACTGGATCGTTCATCGGGACTGTCCTCAAAAATGCGTGACGGGCTGCTGCCCGTCGCGGGGAGCCCGCACCCGCGACGGGCAAGAGCGCTCGGTTTCAGATGGCCAGGCCGCTCTCGGCCGCGGTGGCAGCGGCTTCAAGTTGCTCGACCGCGTAGGTTTCGATGCGCGTGGCGGCGGCCAGATACATCTCCGAAAGCTTCGGCGACACGGTCTGGCGGCTTGCGGCGGTCAACTGATCGGTAACGTCGAAGTGCCAGTGCGGGCGCGGGCCTTTCCACCACCACCAGTACCACGGTCGGTCAGAGCTGACATTCGGATGGAACTTGAACGGCGGTGGGCACAGATCGCCCTCCCAGCTCGCCAGGATCCCCGCGCTGGCTTCGATGGCACGCGCGCTGACAGCGTCGGAATCCAGCAGGAAGGCCATCTCCATCAACTGCTGCGTGCGCTGGATGAGGCCCTGGGTTTGCACAGCCGCTGCGAGCATCTTGCTGAATACCGGAGGCAGCGGTTGCGGGTTGAGCGCCTTGCGGTTTTGCGTGCTGCCGGCACCGGCCCACTGGGCAAGCTGGTTGGCCACCCATCCGCCGGGGCCGAACGGGCCGAAAGGATTGCCGGGATCGCCGACGTCATCCGGCCCGGGTTTGAAGCCCAGCAGCATCCGCGAGGCGGCACTCGATAAGGTGTAGGACTTGTTCATGACAGCTCCATTGGGTGAGGGAAGACCGGGCACGGCATGGGCCGACCCGGGCGGCGGCGCCGGACCGGAGGATTCCGTTTCCGTTCACCGCTCCTACCAAACGGATTTCCGTGTCGAACACGGCCATCGCCGGCTCGAAGGCACTCCGTCGGGTTTCGCATCGGCACCTGTCGAGCGCTTGCTGAAGCGGGGATGAAAGAAAAGAGGCCGCGAGGAGGTCTCCCCGCGGCCCCAACAGCATGGCGATGCGCGATCGGAACACGCTCAATCCCAGGACGCCTGCACTGCCCGTGGAGGGGTTATAGCTGGAGTCGCCGGAGAAGACGCCGGTATAGCCGAGCCCGAGCACGCTCCTGGCGGTGTTGCCCGCGGGAGTTGGGCGGGCATTTCTTTCGAGGCCGGACTGCGGTCAAAAACAGGCACTGCAACAGGCACTGCGAAGTTTTTTTTGGAGGGTGGCCGCTTTGTCCGGGGAAATCCGTTTGGAGTAGGCCCGGTGCTTTGTCACGCGTGACATCCGGGCAACGGCCGTCCATCCATCCCCTCAGGAGTCCCCGCCATGCCCTTTCCGAATCCCTTCCGCATTAACCCTTCCGCCAGCTCTCCGCCGACACCGCAGAGTCCGCGAGTCCGCCACTGGCTCGCCGGCCTGGTTCTGGGTCTGGCTGCCATCGGTAGCGCCCACGCGATACCGGACACGCTGACCACGCTTCATGCCTTTACCGGCACGGCACCCGAACAGGGCTTTCCAGACGCAAGCCCCGCCGGCGCTCCCGCCGGCAATGTCTACGGCGTGGCCAAGGACAGCAGCAGACAAGGCAATATCTGGCGGATCGCGCCGGACGGCGCGTATTCGGTCATCCGCAGCTTCGATACGGCGCTGCCGGAGGGTAGTTTCCAGCCGCGCGGCCAGCTCACGGCCGGGGCCGATGGGCGTCTATATGGGGCGGCCAGTGGTACCGGGGACTCGTTCATTCGCTCGCTCGTTTACAGCATGGACACCAGCGGCGGCGACTTGCGCGTGCTGCATCTGTTCCAGGCTGCGACGGTGGCCGGGCAGATTCCGGTCAACAACGCGCCGGTGTTCGGCAGCGATGGCCGCCTGTACGGCATTGCCGGTGGCGCGCTGAGCGGCGGCGGCTTCATCTACCGGATGAACACCGATGGCAGCGACTACGTGGAGCTGACGCGCCTCTCAGGCTTCAACTACTCGACTCTGACGGCAGGGCCGGACAATGCCTTCTACGGCTTTGTCGTGCTAGGTGGTCTCGACGGCTCCGGACCAGGCTACGTCTACCGCTTGCAGGATTTCAGCCTGACCGTCCTGTACACCTTCCAGAGCCCCAACCCCCAGTTCACGGATCGTCCGCTGCAGCCGGACGGCAACCTGGCTTTCGGACCGGATGGTTTCCTATACGGTACGACGAGGCCGACTTCCCCGTCGGACGACGTGGTCGTCCCGATCCGCCTATACCGGATCAGCCCGTCCGGCGTGTTCAGCCTTGTCGGAGTGGTCCGCGACCCGGCCCTCGATAACCCCGACGATATTTTGGACTTTGACACCGGCGGTGTGGCGGGCCTGACCCTGGGTCAGGATGGCAAGCTCTACGGCGTGCTGCGCAGGCCGCCCGCTTTTCCCAATGAGACGCCAACGAATCAGGGCCGGATGTTCCGCCTGACACCGGTCGCAAACAGCAATCCGACCGTGGAATTTCTGACGCCATTTACCGGTGTCAACGGCGCTAACCCGCGCGCGGCGCTGAGCCTGGCGGCCGATGGCCAGCTCTACGGCACGACCATCAGCGGTGGCTTTGCCAATGCCGGTACGGTCTACCGCTTCAACACCGTAGGCATGGCGGGTGTTTCGATTGCGGTCACGCCGGGCAACGTCTTCACCGACGATCCGGCGACTCTGCAATGGTCATCGACCAATGCCACGGGCTGCACCGCCAGTGGGGCCTGGAGCGGGCCGCGGGCGACCTCCGGCAGCCTGGCTATCAGCCAGACCACAGCGGGCAGCTACGCCTACACGCTGGAATGCAGCAACAGCGGCGGCAGTGCCATGTCCACCGCCATGCTGGAAGTCGCTGCGTTCCCGGCCCCCTCGCTGGTCTTCGGCCTGACGCCCGCAACCATCCGCACCGACGGCCAGGCGACGCTGACCTGGACCACCGAGAACGCCAGCGCCTGCGCCGCGTCAGGAGCCTGGACGGGGGGCAAGGGAACCTCGGGCAACGAAATGGCGAACAAGCCCACGCCGGGCTCGTACACCTACACCTTGAGCTGCACGGGTCGCGGCGGCAGTACCAGCAGCTCGCAGGTGCTGACGGTAATCCCCATCCCGCCGCCAGCGGTGACGCTGAACCTCAATGCCGTGGACATCCGTCTCGGCCAGTCCGCCTTGCTGTCCTGGACCGGCGCGGACGCGGCCTCGTGCAGGGCATCGGGCGCCTGGAGCGGCAACAAGCCGGTCACCGGGAACCAGTCGGTCAAGCCCTTGCTGATCGGCAATTACACCTACACGCTCACCTGCTTCGGCCCCGGTGGCACCACTTCGCGTTCGGCGACGCTAAGAGTCACGCTCACCGAAAAGCCGACTTTGAGCCTGTCGGTCAGCCCCTCGCAGATCCGGCTCGGTCAGTCCGCAGCGCTTAACTGGGACAGTGTCCACGCCGGCGCCTGCACCGCTTCCGGCGCCTGGAGCGGCAACAAGCCGGTGGACGGCAGCGAGGGCAGATCGCCGACGGCGAAGGGAGCTTATGCGTACACCCTGAGCTGTACCGGTCCTGGCGGCTCGGTCCAGAAAACGGTTCAATTGCGGGTGAACTGAGCGCCGCGAACCGCGCCGTCCGCGAGGTCGGGGTAACGGTGTACTGATCGGTGAAACAAGCAGGTCTGTCGCGGGCATGGCCGCTCCTACGGCGCCTAAGAATCGTAGGAGCGGCCATGCCCGCGACCGTGTTCTCAAACCGGTTCAGAGTGCGGCCGGACAAGTCGGGGCGCCAAAGGCGGTAGTGCATCAGTATGAAATTCGTTCGCACCGAGTGGTAGCGCCGCGACAGCGGCGCTGATTGCGCAGCAATGCCGCGTATCGAGGGGCCGGGCGTGCCCTCGATACGCGACGCTTCCCTCGATACGCCCGCTGCGCAGCTACTCGGGACAAACGGGCCGGCGCTACTCGGGCCGAACGGGGTTCTGGAATTCAAACTGATGCACTACCCCAAAGGCCCGTTCGTTGCGACCCGCAGGCCGCGCGTGTCTAATACGCGGCCCTGTTTTCCAGCCGGCGTCTCGTCCGGCGAGTGCAACCCGTGAATACCAATTTCCCGCGCATCCAGCGCCTGCCTCCCTACGTCTTCAACATCGTCGGTGATCTGAAGAAGGCAGCCCGGGCACGGGGCGACGACGTGATCGACTTCAGCATGGGCAACCCGGACCAGCCCACGCCCAAGCACATCGTGGACAAGCTGGTGGAAGCCGCCGTGCGCGGCACCGAGAGCGATTACGTGCGCCCGGAAGTGCATGACGAGGATGGCACGCATACACATCGCTACTCCGTCTCCAAGGGCGTGCCGCGCCTGCGGCGGGCGATGGCGCGCTGGTACAAAACGCGCTACGACGTGGAGCTGGACCCGGAGTCCGAGGTGATCGCGACCATCGGCTCCAAGGAAGGTCTGGCGCACCTCGCGTTTGCGACCCTGGCCGAGGGCGACGTGGTGCTGGTGCCCAACCCGGCCTACCCGATTCATCCTTACGGCGTGGTGCTGGCCGGCGCCGACGTGCGCCACGTCAGGATGACGCCGGACGTGGATTTCTTCGAGGAGTTGCAGCGCGCGGTCAAGGAATCCTGGCCGGCGCCGAAGATGCTGATCCTCAATTTTCCCGGTAATCCGACCACGCAGTGCGTGGACCTGGCCTTCTTCGAGAAGGCGGTGGCGATCTGCCGCGAGCACCAGATGTGGCTGGTGCACGACCTGGCCTATGCGGACATCGTGTTCGACGGCTACACCGCGCCGAGTGTCTTGCAGGTGCCGGGTGCGAAGGACATCGCAGTGGAGTTCTTCACGCTGTCCAAGAGCTACAACATGCCGGGCTGGCGGGTCGGCTTCATGGCCGGCAATCCGGAGTTGGTGAAGGCCCTGGCGCGAATCAAGTCGTATCTGGATTACGGCATGTTCACGCCGATCCAGGTGGCGGCCATCGCGGCGCTCGAAGGCCCGCAGGATTGCGTCGCCGAAATCCGGCACATGTACAAGCTGCGTCGCGACGTGTTGTGCGAGGGCCTCAATGCCGCCGGCTGGAAGGTGACCAAGCCCAAGGCGACGATGTTCGTCTGGGCCGAGATTCCTGCGCCGTTCAAGGCCCTGGGGTCGCTGGAGTTCTGCAAGCTGCTGATGAACGAGGCCAAGGTCGCGGTCTCGCCCGGTATCGGCTTTGGCGAGTACGGCGATACGCATGTGCGCTTCGCGCTGATCGAAAACGAACACCGCACCCGGCAGGCGGTACGCGGCATCAAGAGGCTGCTCAAGGAAGGTCCCCGAACATGACACCCCCAATGACACCGATCCGCATCGGCCTCATGGGTCTGGGCACGGTCGGGCAGGGCGTGCTGCGCGTGTTGCGCACCAACGCCGACGAGATCGCGCGCCGCGTTGGCCGACCGCTGATCGTCACCCACGTTGCCACCAAGGACCTCGATCGCAACAGCGAACCGCTCGATGGCATCGAGCTGAGTGACGATGCGCTGGCGCAGGTGCAAAGCGCCGACGTGGACGTGGTGGTGGAGGTGATGGGTGGGATGAACATTGCCCGACAGGTGATGCTGGCGGCCATCGAGCGCGGCAAGCCGGTGGTCACCGCCAACAAGGCGCTGCTGGCGGAACACGGCAACCTGATTTTCGAGCGCGCTGCACAGGCGGGCGTGACCGTCGGCTTCGAGGCCGCGGTGGCCGGCGGCATCCCCATCATCAAGGCGATCCGCGAAGGCCTCGCGGGCAATCACATCTCCGGCCTCGCCGGCATCATCAACGGCACCTGCAACTACATCCTCACGCAGATGTCGGCCAAGGGGCAGTCCTTCGCCGACGCCCTGGCCGAGGCGCAGAAGCTCGGCTACGCGGAAGCCGATCCGACCTTCGACATCGAAGGTGTCGACGCTGCGCACAAGCTGACCATTCTCGCGAGCATCGCCTTCGGCGTGCCGCTGTCGCTCGCCGGGGTGTATCGCGAAGGCATCACCAAGGTGAGCGCGCAAGACATCGAGATCGCGCAGAGCCTGGGCTACCGCATCAAGCTGCTCGGCATCGCCAAGCGCAGCGATGCCGGCGTGTCCTTGCGCGTCCATCCGACCCTGGTGCCGGACGATCAGCTCATCGCCAAGGTGGATGGCGTGGTCAACGCGGTCGTGGTCCAGGGCAACGCGGTGGGCACGGTGGGCTTTTTCGGGCGCGGTGCCGGCGGCGATCCCACTGCTTCGGCCATCGTCGCCGATCTGATCGATGTGGCGCGCGGCCTGGGTGCCGGCGCGCAGCACCAGGTGCCGGCGCTCGCGTTCAGGGCCGAGTCGGTGCAGGCCTTGCCGCTGCTGTCCATCGCGGACATCGAATCCAGCTACTACCTGCGACTGCGTGTTGCCGACGAACCGGGCGTACTGAAGGGGATCACCGGCGTGCTCGCTGAAGTAGACATCAGCATCGAGGCGATTCTCCAGAAGGAGCCGCGCGAGCACGAGGACGCGACCGTCGCGCTCATCACCAGCGTGGTGGAAGAACGCTGCTTCGACGCCGCACTCGCGCGCCTGCGCGCGCTGCCGTTCGTGCGTGAGGACGCATCGCGCATCCGCGTCGAGCACTTCAAGAGCTGACGATGGCCGCACTTGAGCCGGTCCGGCTTGAGGGCCGGCATGTCGTTCTCGAACTGCTCACCGAGGCGGACGCCGAAGCGCTTTACGGCGCAGCGGATGACCCGGAACTGTTCCGCCATCTGCCCGAGCCGCTGAGCACAGTCGAGCGTCACCGCACCTTCGTGCAGCGCGCGCTGGCCGAGCAGGCTCAGGGCAAGGCCCTGCCGTTCGTGATCCGGCTGTGCGATTCGGGTGATGTCGTCGGCACCACACGCTTCGGCGCCGTCGAGCTGGCGCATAAGCGCGCAGAGATCGGCTGGACCTGGATCGCGCGGCGCGTTCAGCGCACCGCGGTCAACACCGAGTGCAAGCGTCTCCTGCTCGGGCACGGTTTCGAGGCGATGCAACTCAACCGTATCGAGTTCAAGACCGATTTCCTGAACCAGAGATCGCGCACCGCCATCGCGCGCGTCGGCGCGACCCAGGAAGGCGTTTTCCGCCGACATATGGTGATGCCCGACGGGCGTGTGCGCGACACGGTGTATTTCAGCATCGTGCGCGAGGAGTGGCCGGCGGTGCGCGAGCGGCTGGATGCTTGCCTGAACCCGTCCCAGGCTTGACCGTTTTCGCGGTGGTGGGGACAATGGCATCGCATATGCCATTGCTTATTCCATGAATTCTCCCACTACTCCGTCCATGTCTGCTGTCGTCTCGATGGATGCCAGCGGCCGGCTGGTGCTGCCCAAACTCGTGCGCGAGCTGCTTCAGCTTCGTGCCGGTGCGAAATTCACCGCTGAGGTGGTGGGGGGGCGTATCGAACTGACACCGGAGATCGACAACGAAGGCTGCGAGATCGTCGAGAAGGACGGCTTGCCCGTGATCCGCTCGCGTAGTGGAAAGAAGGTGGACGTGGTAGCCGCCATCAAGGCGGATCGCGAGGCGCGCATCCGGCACATCTTGCGGCGCTGAGCGTGAAGCTGGCCCTCGATTCGTCGGTACTGGTCGCAGCCTTGATCGAAGGCGAAGCGCATCACGCGGCTTGCGCTGCGATGCTCAGACGACGCGCGATGTTCGCGTGGAGCCACCTGCTGGCGGAAACGTTTTCCTCGTTGACCGGCGGGCGACTCGAAGAGCAGGTATCCCCGTCGGTCGCGGGACGCCTGCTCGAACAATCCATCGCTCCGCGGTTGCGCTGGGTCGATCTGAGCGGCGCGGAAATGGCCTCTGCGATCGGCGCCGCACATGGTGCCGGCGTGCGGGGCGGCGCGATCTACGATTTTCTGCATCTCGTCGCTGCGCGCAAAGCGGGTGCCGACGCGCTGTATACCCTGAACCTGAGGCACTTCCGCGCACTGGCGCGCGCGGGAGATCCTGAAATCCTGATGCCAGAACTTTGACCATGACTCGCTACACCGGCCTCGTCGATCACTACCGTCACCGCCTTCCGCTGGCCAGGGAGGCGCGCGCGATCTCGCTCGGCGAGGGTCGCACGCCGCTCATCAAGCTGGAAAACCTGCCGAACAAGCTCGGTTTCGAGAACGAGCTGTACGTGAAATTTGAGGGCCTCAACCCCACCGGTTCGTTCAAGGATCGCGGCATGACCGTGGCCGTGACCCAGGCGGTGCACGAGGGAGCACGCGCCATCATCTGCGCGTCCACGGGCAATACCTCGGCGGCCGCCGCTGCGTACGCGGTGCGTGCCGGCATCACGGCCTTCGTGCTGATTCCGGACGGCAAGATCGCCTTGGGCAAGCTCGCCCAGGCCGTGGTGCACGGCGCGGTGGTGGTCCAGGTTCATGGCAACTTCGATGACGGCATGCGCCTGGTCAAAGAGGTTGCGCAGACCGCGCCGGTGACCATCGTCAATTCGATCAACCCGTATCGCCTGCAAGGGCAGAAAACGGCGGCGTTCGAGATCGTCGAAGCGCTCGGTCGCGCCCCGGACTATCACTGCCTGCCGGTCGGCAACGCCGGCAACATCACGGCGCATTGGATCGGTTATTCGGAATCAGCGGGGCAGGGCACCGCCGCGTGTTCGTTCTGCAAGGGCGCCTGCACCGTGCTTCCGCCGCTGGCGTCTTCCGGCGGCCGACCGAAGATGCTCGGTTACCAGGCGTCCGGCAGCGCGCCCTTCCTGCGCGGCGGTCGCGTGGCCCACCCCGAGACCGTGGCGACCGCCATCCGCATCGGCGACCCGCAGTCCTGGGACGCCGCCTGGACGGTGCAGAAAGAATCCGGCGGCTGGTTCGACGAATGCACGGACGCCGAGATCCTGGCCACGCAGAAGCTCCTGGCTTCCACCGAAGGCGTGTTCTGCGAGCCCGCGTCCGCGGCTTCGCTGTGCGGGGCGTTGCGCGACATCAAGAGCGGCAGGATCGCGGCCGGTTCCACCGTGGTCTGCACGCTCACCGGCAACGGCCTCAAGGACCCCGACATCATCATGAAGGATGGGCTTGCCGGGCTGATCCAGGTGCCGGCGGAGCGCAAGGCGGTCGAGAAATGTCTCCTCGACAGGCTCCAATAAGCTCCGAATAGACGTCGTGACGACTGATCCGGGTGTTAAAATCCTGCGATCCCCACCCTTGATGACCGAATGAACTGGACGGACTACGCCTTTGTGGCCATCGTCGTTCTCTCGGCCCTCGTCGGCTTTCTGCGAGGTTTCACCCGGGAGTTTTTCGGCCTTGCAACCTGGATTCTCGCCATCATTCTTTCCGTCATGTTCGGCGAAGAGCTGGTGCAGGTGCTGGAGGGGTATATCGATACGCCGGTGGTCCGCGCAGGGGTCGCCTACGGCGGTCTGTTCCTGCTGGGCCTGCTGATAGGAGGCATCCTCACCGCGCTGTTGGCGACGCGGGTGCGAGAGAGCCAATTCTCCTCCGCCGATCGCACGCTGGGTGGAGGACTTGGGTTGGTGCGAGGAATCCTGATCATCGCACTGGGCGTACTGCTGACCGGAATGACGTCGATGCGTGAGTCACCGTGGTGGAAGGAATCTGCGCTGATCGCCCCGGCCGAGGTGCTCGCAGACGGCCTGCGCGTGCTGATTCCCGAAAGCTGGCTCGCGCGGCTGAAATCCGATCCCCAATCAGATCCCGCGGTGAAGTCCGATCCGGCTCCGGAAGAGCTGTCTCTGCCGTCGGTCTTGCATCCCTGAGGAGACACGCCTTCATGTGCGCCATCGTCGGCATCCAGTCGCACAACGCGGTCAATCAGGAGCTGTACGATGCCCTGACGATGTTGCAGCACCGCGGCCAGGACGCGGCCGGCATCATCACCACCGAGCACGGCAAGCTGCACCTGCGCAAGGACAACGGCCTGGTGCGCGACGTGTTCCACGCCGACGAACACATGCTGCGCCTGCGCGGCAATCTCGGCATCGGCCACGTCCGCTATCCCACCGCGGGCGCCACCAGTTCGGCCGAGGCGCAGCCGTTCTACACCAACATGCCCTTCGGCATCTCCTTGGCTCACAACGGCAACCTCACCAACTCCGAAGAACTCAAGCTGGAACTGTTTTCGGAAGACCGGCGGCACCTCAATACGGAATCCGATTCCGAGGTGCTGCTCAACATCTTCGCCCACGAACTGCTGACGCAGAACAAGCTACGCCTGCAACCCGACGACATCTTTGCCGCCGTGTCCGGCGTGCACCGGCGTTGCCGCGGCGCTTATGCCGTGGTCGCCCTGATCAGCGGTTACGGCATGCTGGGATTTCGCGATCCCTTCGGCATCCGTCCTGTGGTCTACGGCCGGCGTCGGACGCTGGAAGGCTACGAGTACATGATCGCGTCCGAGTCGGTGGCGCTCAATGCGCTCGGCTTCGAGCTGATCGCCGACATCCTGCCGGGCGAGGCCGTTTTCATTACCACCGACGGCAAGTTCTACAAGCGCCAGTGCGCGGCCAATCCCACGTATTCGCCGTGCATCTTCGAGTACGTGTACCTCGCGCGGCCAGACTCCCTGATGGACAAGATCTACGTCCACAAGGCGCGCCTGCGCATGGGCATGAAGCTGGCGGAACGCATCAGGTGCGAGTGGTCGGATCACGACATCGATGTGGTCATTCCCATCCCCGACACTTCCCGCGTGCCGGCCTCGGAACTGGCTTCGGAACTCGGCGTTCCGTACCGCGAGGGCTATGTCAAAAACCGCTATATCGGCAGGACCTTCATCATGCCGGGCCAAAGCCAGCGCCAGAAGAGCGTGCGCCAGAAGCTCAACCCGATCGACGTCGAGTTCCGCGGCAAGAACGTGCTGCTGGTGGACGACTCGATTGTTCGCGGCACCACCAGCCGGGAAATCATCGACATGGCCCGCGAAGCCGGCGCACGCAAGGTGTATTTCGCCTCGGCCGCGCCGCCGGTGCGCTATCCCAACGTGTATGGCATCGACATGCCCAGCCCTTCGGAACTGATCGCACACGGGCGCAGCATTCCCGAACTGGAAAAGCTGCTCGGCTGCGACCGCCTCATCTTCCAGACGCTCGACGACCTGATCGACGCCGTGCGCCACAAGCACGCGCAGATCCAGGATTTCGAATGCTCGGTTTTCACCGGCGAATACATCACCCAGGACGTGACCACCGAATACCTCTCGCAGCTCGAATTGTTCCGCTCCGACGCCGCCAAGGAAGCGCGCAAAAAGGGTGTGCAATCGGTGATCGAGCTGGATAACGCCGGTGTGCGTTGAGTCGCACCCCCTCGTAACGAAGCTCCGCATCGGATCGCATTGATCGGAAAGCCGCGCGTAGGTCGGCTCAAATTCGCGCGCTTCTCGCGGGTGGAGCCGGCGTTGCGCTTCCATCGGCGCAACCGCCACCTACCGGTCCCGGATGAATGCCGCAGAGAGTGAACTCGCCTCCGGGCTGGAGGTCGGAGGCGCCGCAAGCGGGAACGCGGGCGAGAGGCATGGTCCATGCTGCATTTGCTGCAAGTCCCGAATCGGGATCGTCGTCGGGATCGCGACAGGCAGGCTTCATCAGGCATTTGTTGATCAAAATGATGGGTGCCCGCAGACTGGATTCGCAAAAGCACACCGTGAAACAACTGGACAGGCGGACAAATTTGTTGGAAATCTGC
This sequence comes from Panacagrimonas sp., assembly GCA_052387695.1. Classification (GTDB taxonomy): domain Bacteria; phylum Pseudomonadota; class Gammaproteobacteria; order Nevskiales; family Nevskiaceae; genus Panacagrimonas. The sequence goes on from JBQTIX010000127.1 coordinate 12,852, forward strand.
GTTAAATGTCTTGGTGAGATGCCGCCGATCGCGGGCATCACCCCGCGCCGCTGGCTTGAAGCGATTGCGGTTAACTTAGTGGAGCCGGGTCTGAATCTCGCCGGCTGATGCGTTGGGAGATGCGTTTCATGCTTGCCAGGTTGTTTGCCTCGTCGGGAAAGCCGTTTGTCGTCGCCATCGCGGCAATGTCCCTTGCGTTCGGTGCCGCAGCGATGTTTCAGCCCGAGGTATTGACGGGATTCAAGGGGCAGATCGCGAAGCGCGTTTCCGGTCTTGGTTCCGGCGCGCGGGCGAATGCGGCGCCGGTCCAGACCGCCGCCGTCGCCGCGGCGACCCCCTCCGAACCCATCCCTGCCGATGCCGACGTCAATGGCATGTGGTCGTCGGTCAAGGAATGGCCGCTGATTCCCATCCACACCGTGCTGCTGCCGGATGGACGGGTGCTGGCCTACGGCGCGCGGCGGGGCCAGGCTCAGCAGTCGGGACTGTTCGACTACGACATCTGGATGCCTTCCCGGGGATTTGGTGCGGACTCGCATCTGACCCTGCGCAACGACACCGCGGTCGATCTTTTTTGCAGCGCCCAATTGGTTCTCCCGCAGCAGGGGGCCGGCGTCGTAATCGTAGGCGGTGACACCTGGCTGCCGGACGACCCGGCGAACCCTGAGGGGACCGGCGACGACGACAACTACGGCAACGATGCCACCACCGTCTTCAGCTACGCCGACAACTCGCTGACACGCACGCAGAATCTCCAGAGGAAGCGCTACTACGCAACGGCGACCACCCTGCTCAACGGTGAAATCTACATTCAGGGCGGGCGGGGCCGTGGAGGTCCTTCAGTCAACGGACTGAGTAGGCCCGAAGTCCGTTCTGTCGACGGTGCGTACCGCGAACTGCCGGGGATTTTTACGGGGATCAGGGATACGACGCCTCGGGATCCCGGTTACGACTATTACTACCCGCGCAATTTCGTGGCGCCGGACGGACGGATTTTCGGCTTCGATATTGCCGGAAAAATGTATTACGTGGACCCCTCGGGAGATGGGACGCTGACTCCGGCAGGCGTGCTGCCTTTCCCGGGTCGCACGTTCAACGAACAGGACAGGCCAATAGGTGCCGGCAGGGACGCCACCGCGGTGATGTACCAGCCGGGACGCATCCTGGTGTTTGGCGGAAACGAACCGCTCACGAGAATCGTCGACATCACCTCCGGTGCGCCGGTCATCACGCCGACCAACCCGATCTCCTCGGCACGCAATTCGGTGTTCGGGACCATTCTCCCGGACGGGCGGGTGCTCGCCACCGGCGGCAGCGCGGTCTACAACGAATTGGTCGGGGTCAACAACGCGGCGGAGATCTGGGACCCCGTCACCGAGCGATGGACGGTCGGATCGTCGGGCGCGATGCCGCGCCTGTACCACTCGACGGCTCTGCTGATGCCGGACGCGACCGTGCTGGTGGGCGGTGGAGGGGCGGTTGGTCCGGTGGCGAACCTGAACGCCGAGATCTATTACCCGGCCTATCTGTTCAAGGCCTCCGGCGGGCTGGCCAACCGTCCGAACATCACCTCAGCGCCTTCCACCCTGCGCGTGGGGCGGTCCTTCAGCATGGACATCTCGCACAACCGGCGGATCGAGAAGCTGACCCTGGTCAAAACCGGGGCCGCCACCCATAACTTCAACATGGACCAGCGCTTCGTCTCGCTCACGTTCTTGCAGAACGGCGGTGATCTGACGGTGCAGATGACCTCGCGCGCCAGCGATACGCCGCCGGGCTACTACATGCTGTTCGCGTTGGACGATCTGGGTGTCCCGTCAACGGCCAGGATGGTGTTCATCAACGTGGCGACGACCGACGGCCAGGCGCCGAGCATCGTCAACCCAGGCAACCAGTCGACCGAGCCCGGCACGGCTGTCAATCTCCAGATCGAGGCTTCCGATCCTGACAATGACGACCTCCGTTACACCGCTTCGGGCCTGCCGCCGGGGCTCAGTCTCAATGCCGGCAATGGGCGCATCACCGGCTCGCCGGACACGGTCGGGAGCTACAACGTGTCCGTATCGGCATCGGATGGCGAACTGACCGCAAGCACGCAGTTCAGTTGGGATGTCGTCGAATCGACCCCGGTCGTGTTCGACCAGTTTCCGTCCCTAGCGCCGGGCCTGGCCGGAACCAGCCTCTCGCTGTCTGCCCGGGCGACCGGCAATTCCGTCCGTTACCAGTGGAACTTCGGTGACGGGACGCCAACCAGTTCCTTCTCCAACTCCGGCCAGATCAACCACGAGTTTGAAGGGCCGGGCGCCTACTTCGTCACCGTCACCGCGATGAGCGCAGGTGGAAGCACCGCCAGTCACACCTTCCTGCAACTCGTGCATCTGCCGCTGACGAACCGGCCCCCGGGGGCTTCCTCCAACATCGCCTACGAGAGGCGGCCCGGCCGCACCTCGCGGGTCTGGGTGATCAACCAGGACAACGACTCCGTGACGGCCTTTGACGCCGCAACGCTCGGCAACCCGGTGGAAATCGCCGTTGGCCGGGACCCACGCTCGATCGCCATCGCGGAAGATGGTCGGGTCTGGGTGACCAACAAGACCAGCTTCACCATCAGCATCATCGATCCGGTGCAGATGACGGTGGTCCGGACGGTCCGGCTGCCGCGGGCGTCCCAGCCGTTTGGCATCGTCATGCCACCGGCAGGGCCGCGGGCCTACGTGGTCCTGGCGGCCACCGGGCAGGTCGTCCAGCTGAACACCCGGACTTATCGCATCCTGGCCACCGCCAGCGTCGGCCCCAACCCACGCCAGGTGTCGGTCTCGGCGGATAACGCGACGCTGTACGTGAGCCGTTTCATCACCCCGCCGCAGCCCGGAGAAGACACGGACACGGTCCGGACCACGTCGGGCGGCCGCCCGACCGGCGGGCAGCTCGTGCGGCTGCGCTCTGCCGACCTCGGCATCATCGATACGATCACGCTGGCCCACAGCAGCCTTCCGGACGGCGAGAACCAGGGCAGCGGGGTGCCGAATTATCTGGGTGCTGCGGCGTTATCCCCCGATGGCACGCAAGCCTGGGTGCCGTCGAAGCAGGACAACGTCCGCCGCGGCCTGCTGCGCGACGGAAACCCATTGAATTTCCAGAACACCGTCCGGGCCATCACGTCCCGGATCAACCTGGCGACCGCGCGGGAAGATCTGTCCGCACGCTTCGATCTCGACAATTCCGGGGTGGCGAGCGCCGCGGCTTTCGATCCTCTGGGCGTGTTTCTGTTCGTGGCCCTGGAAACCAGCCGCGAAGTCGCGGTGCTCGACGCGCATCGCCGCAACGAGTTGTTCCGGTTCAGGGTCGGTCGCGCCCCGGACGGCCTGGTGCTCGCTCCGGATGGCGGAACGATCTATGTCAACAACTTCATGGACCGTACCGTGAGTGCGTTCAGCCTGAGCCCGCTGCTGTCCGATGGCGAGTTGCGGGTGCAGTCGGTCGCAACTCGGGGTGCCGTGGTCTCGGAACGACTCACCCCACAGGTGCTTCTGGGCAAGAAACTGTTCTACGACGCCCTGGATCCACGTCTGGCCCAGGATGCCTATGTCAGTTGCGCAAGCTGCCACAACGATGGCGGGCAGGACGGTCGGGTATGGGATTTCACCGGCTTTGGCGAGGGTCTGCGCAATACGATCGCGCTGACCGGAAGAGCGGGCGGGCAGGGCTTCCTGCACTGGAGCAACAATTTTGATGAGGTGCAGGACTTCGAAATGCAGATCCGGGCCCTTTCGGGTGGCTCCGGCCTGATGCCGGATGCGCAACTGCTGGAGGGTACCCGACAGCAGCCGCTGGGAACGCCCAAGGCGGGCGTCAGCCCGGATCTGGACGCTTTGGCCGCGTATGTTCAGTCACTGAGACTTTTCGCCCGGTCCCCGTTCCGCAGCGGTCCGGATCTGAGCAGTGCGGCGGTCGAGGGCAGGGGACTGTTCGTGAGCAAGGGATGCGCCTCCTGCCACGCCGGCGAAGCGTTCACCGGCAGCGGCGCCAACACCCTGGTCGATATCGGCACGGTCAAGCCCGCGAGCGGTCAACGATCGGGACAGCCTTTGACCGGAATCGATGTCCCGACCCTGCGCGATGTCTGGGCGACGGCTCCCTATCTGCACGACGGTTCGGCTGCGACCCTGGAGGCGGCGATGCAGGCCCACGTGGACATCGAAGAGTTCTCGGCCCCACAACTGGCGAGCCTGAAGGCGTATCTCAACGAAATCGGCTCGGAGGAAGTGACCGCGCCTCCGCCTGCGCCGGGAACCGGCACCGGTTTGCGAGGAATCTATTTCAACAACGAGACGCTGACGGCGCCCGCGGTGCTGGCGCGGACGGAAGTCGTCGATTTCCGCTTTCCCGGATCGCCGGGACCCGGCGTGAGTGCTGACGGGTTCTCGGTCCGCTGGATCGGTGACCTGAGACCCGCGGTAACCGGCTCTTACCGCTTCAGAACGGTCAGCAACGACGGCGTGCGGCTGCGCGTCAATGGACAGCTGTTGATCAACAACTGGGTCGCACACCCAGCGCCGGTCACCGATACGTCCGCGACCATCAACCTGGAGGCGGGACAGACCTATCCGATCCTCATGCAGTTTTTCGAACACGACGGTCCCGCCGAGGCGCGCCTGAGCTGGCTGCGACCGGGAACACGGACTTGGGAGACGGTGCCGCGGGACCGGCTTTCGCCGTGATTCGAGGGAGCGTTTGACCTCCCTGTGACGAGGACGCGCAGGGCTTGAGGTCCGATGCAAATCAATCCGTCGGTGCGATTGCGAAGTCGTATGCGAGTGCTCAGCATCCGGCGGCGGTGAAGAGAATTCGGTCGAAAGGTCGCGGCAACTTCCCCAGGGAGACAGGGCAATGTCGAAGAGCAGGATTTCGTCGATTCGCTTCCGGGTGCAGATCGCCAGCAGGCTGAAAGTTCTCGCGGTTTCGATCACTTTGCTGGCCTGTGGCTTGCCGCTGGCCGGCACCGCCCAGGCCGCCACCGCTGAGACCATCCAGCCCAGCGCGGCGGTTCAGATCGGGGTGCTGCAACAGATCAAGGGCTCCAAGAGCAAGACGCAGAGCAAGATCGACTCGCGGCTTTACATGGGCTTGCTCGGGCTGCGCGGCGACGCGCGCACCGCACGTCTGCCGGATTTCCGGTTCGTCCGCAATGAAGCCGATGGTCGGGTGATGGTCGACCTGGTGGTCGGCACCGCGTCCGGAGTACCCGCGGTGCTCGCGCGGCTCGACTCTCTGAAGGCGGTCGTCGTCACCCCCAAGAAGGTGGCGCATTCCTCGCGCACGATCCGTGCCCGCGTGCGGCTGCAAGACCTCGAAGCGCTGGCCACGATGAACCAGGTGGAAAAGATCCGCAAGGCGGTTCCGGCCCTCAACAACGCTACGTCGCGGCTGAAGGGTCCGGTGGTCTCGACCCGCAAGAGACGGGGCGCGCGAGACTTCATCGCCAATGCGCTCGATCCCGGCGCAGCCGACGCGTCCGAAGGTGTGCAGACCCACGGCGCTGACCTGGCAGTCGGCACGTATGGCACCAACGGAGTTGGCGTCAAGATCTGCGTGATGTCGGACGGCGTGAGTTCGCTTTCCGCCTCGCAAGACTCCGGCGACCTGCCGGCGGATGTCGACGTATTGCCCGGTCAGGCCGGGGGCGGTGACGAAGGTACCGCGATGCTCGAAATCGTCCATGATATGGCGCCGGGTGCGGAGCTTGGTTTTGCCACTGCGTTCAACGGTCAAGCTTCGTTCGCACAGAACATTCTCGACCTCGCCGCCGCCGGTTGCGACATCATCGTCGACGACATCATCTACCTGAACGAATCCCCCTGGCAGGACGGCCCGGTCGCGCAGGCGGTCAATACCGTGACGGCAGCGGGAGTGCTGTATTTCTCCTCCGCAGGTAATGAAGGCAACCTCACCGACACCACCAGCGGCACCTGGGAAGGCAATTTTGCGGCGAGCACTGCGGGGACTCCGGCGGTGCTCGCGGAGGCGGGGCCGTTGCACGACTTCGGCGATGGCGGCCAGTCGATCTCGGTCGAGGTCGGCGGGGGCAATCCGGTGATCCTGATCTGGGCCGAACATTACGATCTCACTGTTGGAAACGCTTCGACCGATTACGACGTTTACGATCTCGATGACGGGCTCACGACTATTCTTGACGCCAGCGCCGACCTCCAGGACGGCGTGGGCGGAGACGATTTTCCGGTCGAGTTCATCGACGAGACCTTCAGCGACGAGCGACTGGTGGTGGCTCGCTTCAGTGCAGGCACGACCAGCAGTGCGCCTGCGTTCAACCTGATCGTGTTCCGCGGCGAACTCGACGACGCCTTGGCCACCAGCGGCGCAACGCGCGGCCACAGTGCCGCGGCAAACGCCTTCAGTACGGCGGCGACGCCGGCCGACGCGGCTTTGGATGGTGTCTCCGGGGACGGTCCATTTCCTGGTTTGTTTACCGCCACCAACACCACCGAGAGCTTCAGCTCCGATGGTCCGCGGCGGATTCTCCTGAGCCCGACAGGGGTCGAACTCACGCCTGGCAACCGCACGTTCAGCGGCGGCGTGCCGCGTCAGAAACCCGATCTCACCGCCGCGGATGGCGTTTCCACCGCGGCGCCAGGATTCAGCACCTTCTATGGAACCTCGGCTTCGGCGCCGCATGCCGCGGCGATTGCGGGACTGCTCAAATCTGCTGTTCCGTCCCTGACGGCGGCCCAGGTTCGCGGCTTCCTGACCAGCACCGCCATCGATATTGAAGCCTCCGGGGTCGACCGCAGCACCGGCTTCGGAATCGTGATGCCGGTGCCGGCACTGGTGGCTGCCGGCGCGACGCCCCAGCCGGTCCTGTCGCGCGGCGCGGAGGTTCTGACCCAGGTGACGGGCGACGGCGATTCGGCGGTCGAGCCGAACGAGACCTTCTCGGTCAGGCTGCCGCTGAGCAACATCGGCGCTGTCACCGCGTCGTCGGTATCGGTGACCCTGAGCACGACCTCGCCGGACGTCGACATTGTCGGCGCGACATCCGCCTACCCGAACATCGCCGTCAACGCCTCGCGGAACAATACGACAGCGTTCAGCTTCACGGTCCTGTCGTCGTTTGTCTGTGGCAGCACGATCGCCTTCACCGCGGTGGCCACTTCCAACAGCGTGGCGAGTCCGCAAACCTTCAAGTTCAGCCAGAAGACCGGCGGGCTCGGGGCTCCCGCCACGTTCAGTTACACCGGCGCAGTGGTGCCGATTCCGGACGCAACGAGTCAGGACGGCAGCTCGCCGGGTGCGACGGTCAATGCCAGCGTCCTTGTTTCGGGGGTCTCGGGCAACGTCGGCGACGTCAACCTGAGCATCGGCGGCAGCGCGTGTAGTGCTGACAGCGGTTCGACCACGGTCGGCCTCGACCATACGTTCATCAACGATCTGCAAGTGCGGCTGCGGTCCCCCTCGGGCGCAAACATCACCCTGATCGGCAATACGGACGGTGGCGGCAATAACCTGTGCCGGACGGTGCTGGATGATGAAAGCTCCGGTTCCAGCATCCAGGGGGTCGCGACCGAGCAGGCGCCATTCACCGGCAGCTTCAAGCCGGCCCTTGCGCTGTCCGGCTTCGACGGTACGACTGCCAACGGAACCTGGTCTATGCAGGCGCAGGATTTCTTCGAACAGGATACCGGCAGCATCCGCGCGTTTTCGGTCACAGTGAGGTCTGCGGTCTGCAATGCGCCTCCGGTCGGTTCCGGGACGCCCGCAGTGAAATTCCGTGTTACACGGGGAACGGTGCTGGAGTCGGTGGGGAGCGCGGCGATCGAGGTGGTGCTGGATGTGCCGGCACCGAGCCCCATCACCGTGCCGATCTCATATGCGGGCAGCGCGCGCTTCGGGATCGACTACGCCGCACCGGCGATGGTCACGATTCCTGGCGGTGCGTCCGGCGCCACCTTCAACGTCGCGGTGATCAATGACACGAGGGACGAACCGGCGCGAACAGTGAGGATGACCCTGGGCACGCCGAGCGGTGCGACCCTGGGCAACCCGTCCGTGCGCATGCTCACGATCTACGACAACGACCCGACACCGACGGTGCAGTTCGTGGCATCAAGTTCAAGCACGGCGGAGGATGGGGGCACCCGCAACGTGGTGTTGAGGCTGTCGGCGGCCAGCGACAACCAGATCACGGTGCCCCTGCAATACGGTGGAAGCGCCACCCGCAACTCGGACTACAACGCGCCGGGCAGCATCATGATTCCCTCTGGCAGCATGCAGGAACCGGTTCCGGTCCGGATCGTCAACGACTCCAGGCGCGAGGGCAACGAGACCGTCGTGATCAACCTGGCCGATCCGCAGAACGCCGGCAAGGGATCGAGAAAGAAACATACGCTCACCATCAACCGGAACGACTGATGGTCCGGCGTCGCTGCTGACCATCAGGGGCGGCCGTCGGGCCGCCCTCTTTCATGGGCGGCAGAGAGAGCCGGCGAGCCCGTGTCGCTACCGGGTCTGGTAAGTCGGCGTCCGAACCCCGACACTGAAGGGTATGGACCTTCCCGTCATCCAGCGCATCGGTCACGTCATCCGCACGCAGCGCGTCGCGCGCGAGTTCGGCATGGACGCGCTGGCCAAGGTGCTGATGGAGTACCTGCCGCAGGACCAGATCGCCGAGGTTCGCCGCGCCTACGAATTCGGCGCGTTGGAGCATGCGGGGCAGAACCGGACCTCGGGCGAGCCCTACATCTTTCATCCGTTGGCGGTGGCGCGTGTGCTCGCCGAGATGCGCATGGATGCCACGACCTTGTGCGCGGCGATCCTGCACGACGTGATCGAAGACACCAAGGTGTCCAAGGAAGCGGTGGCGCGCAAGTTCGGCGACGACGTGGCCGAGCTTGTCGATGGCGTGTCGAAGATCGGCAAGATCGAGGGCATGAGTCGCGCCGAGCGCCAGGCCGAGAGCTTCCGCAAGCTGCTGCTGGCAATGACCCAGGATCTGCGGGTGATCCTGATCAAGCTCGCCGATCGCCTGCACAACCTGCGCACCCTGACCTCGATGGCGCCGGACAAGCGTCGCCGCATCGCCCGCGAGACCCTGGACATCTACGCGCCGATCGCGCAGCGCCTGGGCATCCACAACATCCGCGTGGAGCTGGAGGACCTGGCTTTCGCCCACCTGTATCCGAAGCGCTTCGCGACGCTGGCATCCCGGATCAACAAGCAGATGGGCGACGTCAAGGGCCTGATCAAGGAGGTCGAGACCCGCCTGTCCAAACACCTGCGTGACGAAGGCGTCGGCGCCACAGTCGTGGGACGCGACAAGAACATCTACAGCGTCTACCAGAAGATGCGGCGCAAGAAGCTGCGCCTGCTCAAGGTGATGGATCTGCTGGGTTTCCGCGTGATCGTGTCCAAGGTCGATGACTGCTATCGGGCGCTGGGCGTGGTGCACCACGTCTACAAGCCGGTGCCCGGCGGCTTCGACGATTACATCGCCAACGCCAAGGGCAATGGCTACCAGTCGCTGCACACCACCTGCGTTGCGCCGGGCGGGCACAAGGTGGAGGTGCAGATCCGTACGCGCGAGATGCACCACGTGGCCGAAGCCGGGATCGCTGCGCACTGGCAGTACAAGCAGGGCGATCGCAATGCCCAGGTCGCGCCACAGGTGCGCGCGCGCGAGTGGCTCAAGAACCTATTCGACGTGGTCGGCAGCGACGGCTCGATGGACTTCATCGACGGCGTGAAGGTCGATCTGTTCCCGGACGAGGTCTACGTGTTCACGCCCAAGGGCGAAATCCGGCAATTGCCCAAGGGCGCCACTCCGGTGGATTTCGCCTACTCCGTGCACTCTGAACTCGGCGACCGCTGCGTGGCGGCGCGTATCGACGGCAGCCTGGAGCCGCTCAACACGCCGTTGAAGTCCGGCCAGAGCATCGAAGTCATCACCGCCCGCCACGCCCGTCCCAATGCCGCCTGGCTGCATTTCGTCAAGACCGCGAAGGCGCGCAGCCATATCCGCAATTTTCTCAAAAACCAGCGCGAGGACGAGGCGGTACGGCTGGGCCGTCGCCTGCTCGAGATCGCGCTGCGGGAACTGAAAGTTCCGCTGTCGGCGCTGCGCGAGGAAAGGGCGGAGGCGGTGCTCAAGAGTTTCGCTTTGCAGGACGTGGAAGAGTTGTACGCCACCATCGGCACCGGCGAACGGCTTGCGCCCCTGGTCGCTCGCCGCTTTCTGCCGGAGCATTCGCCGGACTCGGCGCCGTTGAAGCCCGGCGACACGCAGTCACTGGCCGTTGAAGGCACCGAGGGCCTGGTGCTGGACTACGCACGCTGCTGTCACCCGATTCCAGGCGACGAGATCCGCGGCAATGTCAGTGTGGGTCGCGGAATCGTGCTGCATCGCGTCGATTGTCACCACGCCAAGGCACGGCCGCAGGACTGGGTGCCGTTGGTGTGGTCTTCAATCGTGCAGGGCGATTTTCTGTGCGAGCTGTCGATGCGCTCGGAGAACCAGCGCGGCCTGCTGGCGCGGGTCACCGCCGAGATCGCCCATGCCGAGTCCAGTATCGAGAACGTGCAGATGCCGGATCGCGCGGGCGGCGATACCGTGGAGATGCACTTCCTCCTGACAGTGAAGAATCGCACGCATCTGGCGCGCGTGATGAAGCGCGTGCGACGTCTCGACGGGATCGAACGCGTGTCGCGCGTATGAGGCCGACTCCTGGCGCAGGGATGAAACCGTCTTGACTTTTCGGTCCCCGGTCCCAGGCGCAGCTTGGCAGTGGCGCACCCAGGTGCATCCGAACCGCGGGCTGATCGCGGCGTCCATCCTCCGTGCCGGCTCACCGGTGAGTTTCCAGCAGGTATTGGCGCGCTGGACCGATTCGGCGGAATTCCGTGCGTTCTGGGTGCGCTGCCTCAGGCGCGTGCCGTTCGAGGCCTGCTGTTGGGAGTTGCCGCCGCTGACCTCCGCCGTGCTCTCGCGGGACTTTGAGTGCGTGTTTGTCGAAGACCGCGAACTGGCACAGACCTGGACTGATCGAAAAGCCTTTGCCGGTCCGTTTGCCCAGGCGGCGCCGTCGGACTTTGCGGTGTTCGACAACCTGGGCGGTGATGCAAGCCTGATCGCGCCGTGCCCGCGAGGCGAGGCCAACGCCTACACCCACCTGGCGAGATTCGTGCGCCACGCGCCCGTCGATCAGGTCGAGGGGATCTGGCAGGCGCTTGCGCAGGTTGCTGCGGGACGCATCGGCGAGGCTCCGCTATGGCTCAGCACCGCCGGCAGGGGCGTGTCCTGGCTGCATCTGCGCCTTGATTCCACCCCCAAGTATTACCGGCATCAGCCCTACGCCACGGCGCGCTTCTGGCCCGAAAGCTTGTCCTGAACCTGGTCGGAAACGATGCGTCCCAACAAACTCCCGCTGGCTCCCGACACGGACGACATCCGGCCCTCGTTCAAGGTCGTGCGCAGCCTGCTGCCGTACCTGAAGGAATTTCCGGGTCGCGTGTTCGTGGCGGCGCTGTGCCTGGTCGGCGCCAAGCTCTGTGGCGTGACACTGCCGCTGGTGCTCAAGAACGTGGTCGATCATCTCGACCCTGCGCGGCAACCCCTGCTGACGGTGCCGCTGGCACTGCTGTTTGCCTACGGCGGCCTGCGTTTTCTCAACGTGCTGATGGGCGAGTTGCGCGACGTGGTGTTCGGCCGCGTGGCCGAACGCGCGATGCGCCGTGCCTCGCTGACCGTGTTCCGGCATCTGCACGGTCTCGATATCGAGTTTCACCTGGGACGAAGAACCGGCGGCCTTTCGCGTGACATCGAACGCGGCGTCTCCGGAATCAGCTTCCTGCTTCGCTTCATGCTGTTCAACATCGTGCCGACCTTGCTGGAACTGGCTCTGGTCGCGGTGATCCTGCTGGTCAACTACGGCGCCAGCTTCGCCGTCATCACTGCAATCTCGGTGCTTGGCTACGTCGGTTTCTCGGTGGGGGTCACCGAGTGGCGGACCAAGTTCGTACGCGAGGCCAACCGACTGGATTCGCGCGCCAACACGCGGGCAGTGGATTCCTTGCTCAACTACGAGACGGTCAAACTGTTCGGCGCCGAGAAGCGTGAAGCCGCGGAGTACGACCGCTTCCTCGCGGAGTGGGAGCGCGCGCAGCAGCAGAACCGCCTGTCGCTGTCCGCGCTCAACGTCGGACAGGCGATCATCGTCGCTGGCGGCCTGACCTGGATGATGGTGCTGGCCGCCAAGGGCGTGGCCGACAAGAGCATGACCCTGGGCGATTTTGTCGCGATCAACGCATACATGATCCAGTTGTTCGTGCCGCTCAATTTCCTGGGCTTCGTGTATCGCGAGATCCGGCGCGCGCTGATCGACATGCAGCGCATGTTCGTTCTGCTCGACCAGCGGCCGCGCGTGGCCGATGCCGTGCAGGCGCCGGCGCTGGCGCCGGGTAGCGGCAGCGTGCGATTCGACAACGTGTCGTTCTCGTATCGCAGCGACAGGCAGATTCTGGACCGGGTCAGCTTCGAGATTCCGGCGGGCCACAAGCTCGCCGTGGTAGGCGCCAGTGGCGCGGGCAAGTCCACGCTCGCACGATTGCTGTTCCGCTTCTATGACCCGCAGGCGGGACGGATTCTGATCGACGGCACCGACATCCGCAGTGTCACCCAGGAGAGCCTGCGGCGCCTGATCGGCGTGGTGCCGCAGGACACGGTGCTGTTCAACGACACGCTGGCCTACAACCTCGGTTATGGCGAGCGCGACGTGACCGCTGCCGAGATTCAGCACGCGGTGAAACTCGCGCACCTCGATCGCTTCATCGCACTGCTCCCGGACGGCTTGCAGACCCAGGTCGGCGAACGCGGGCTCAAGCTCTCCGGCGGCGAGAAACAGCGCGTCGCCATTGCCCGCGCCCTGCTCAAGAACCCGGCGATCCTGATCTTCGACGAGGCCACGTCCTCGCTGGACTCAACGTCCGAACAAGCGATCCTCGGCGCGCTGCGTGAAGTGGCCGAGCACCGCACGACCCTGGTGATCGCGCATCGCCTGTCCACGATCACCGACGCCGACGAGATCGTGGTGCTGGATCACGGCCGCGTGGTCGAGCGCGGAACGCACGAGGGACTGCTCGAACAGGCCGGCGCCTACGCTGCGCTATGGAAGCTGCAACAGCGAGACTCGTCGCGCGCGGAGCCGGTGATGGTGGGGTAGCGGGTCGGGCGTAGGTCGGATCAAACCCGCGGCTTCATACGGGCGGATCCGACACGCGACCCGCAGTCTCTTCTGCATTCCTGACAATGAAAAATCTGTCCGACGAGGTGGACAAAATGATCACGACGGAACAGGCGAGACAACTCGCAACCGACTGGATTACAGCCTGGAACGCACACGATCTCGATCGAATCCTGACGCTGTACACCGATGATTTCGGGATGGCCTCGCCCTACATCGTGCAGATCGCGGGACGCGCCGACGGCCGCCTGCTCGGCAAGGCGGCCGTCGGTGACTACTGGCGCAAGGCGCTCGAAAAGTATCCCGACCTGCATTTTGATCTGATCGATGTGCTGGTGGGTGCCGACAGCGTGGTTCTCTATTACCGGAGTATCGGCGGACGCATGGCGGCTGAAATCTTCGTCCTCGACACTGCCGGGCGCATCGCAAGCGCCGCTGCCCATTACGCTTGAACCCGGTCGAATCCCGAAAAGATGGATGCCTGCGTCGGATCAGTGCGTTCCGCTCTACCGGGGAGCCTGCCCGGCAATGGTGCAAGTGCAGGGGTCGCGCCTCACGGCGGGCAGCCGGCTGGACGCTCTGCGTCGATGGAGCCCAACGCGAACGAACGCTCGTATGATGCGACCCACAACGCAAGGACGGGGGAGCAATGAAAATCAAGCGCCTGAGCCCGATGGACGCCTCCTGGCTGTATGTGGAGTCGCTGCAAACGCCGATGCACGTCGCCGGCCTGATGATCTTCGAACTGCCGAAGAACGCACCGGCTGATTTCTTCCAGCAGATGTTTGCGGACTTCCGCGAGCACCGGCGGTTCTACGCGCCCTGGAACCGGCGCCTGAAGGGCGCGAGCCTCAAGTCGCTGACGCCGACCTGGATTGAAGACCAGGACCTGGACATCGACTACCACGTGCGCCTGTCCGCGCTGCCCTGGCCCGGCGGCGAGCGCGAGTTGGGCATGCTCATCGCGCGCCTGCACAGCCACCCGCTCGACTTCCGCCGCCCGCCCTGGGAATGCCATGTCATCCAGGGTTTGGAAGACAACCGCTTCGCGATGTACATCAAGATGCACCACTCGCTGATCGACGGCGTCAGCGCCATGCGCCTGCTCGCGCATAGCCTGCCCAAGGACGCCGACGACATGGATGTGCCGCCGTTCTGGGCCGTGCCGCGCGAGAAGCGCCTGGAGGCGACGCCGAAGATTGCGACCACCGAAACCGCCGTCAACCACGCGCTCGCCGCCGTACCCAGCCAGCCGCGTTCGGCACCCACATTGATCAAGGCGATCACCGAACTGGTCAAGGCCTCGCGGCGCAAGGACGACCCTATGGGCATCCCGTTCAAGGCGCCCAAGTCCATCCTCAACGGCCGCATCACCGGGCAACGGCGCTTCGCCACGCAGAGCTATTCCATCGAGCGCATCAAGAAGCTCGCGAAGGCCGGCAGCGCCACGCTCAACGACGTGGTGCTCGCCATCTGCGGCGGCGCGCTGCGGCGCTTTCTGAAGGAGACCAACGCCCTGCCCGAGACTTCGCTCACCGCCGGCATTCCGGTTTCGGTGAGGCCCAAGGACGACCAGGAAGAAGGCAACGCCATCAGCTTCATCATCTCCACCTTGGGCACGGACATCGCCGATCCGGTCAAGCGCCTCGAAGCCATCACAGCCTCCACGCGCCGTTCCAAGGAGCACTTGCAGAGCCTGCCCAAGAACGTGATCGAGGGCTACACCATGGCCTTCATGGGCCCGTACATCGTGCAACTCGTGACCGGCCTGGGCGGACGCACGCGCCCCG
>JBQTIX010000128.1:0-18514 GCA_052387695.1 Panacagrimonas sp.
GATCTCACGCGCGAATCTTCCATCATGGCCCGAGCCTCCACAGGCTTATCTCAGAGGCCGGATATACAGGTGCAGTCGTACCCCTGCACCGCCCACGTCAGCTTGTCGTTCAGGAGGAGTCCATATATAGCCTACGGACTACGGACTCGCCGGATTGCGCAAAAAACCAGCCCAAGGGCGGGCACGCCCTATCCTGCGAAAAGTATGTTCGTGCAAGAATCAAGGGCTTGTGGCCGGATGTGACAAGTCTTACAAAAACTCCGGGCTGATCTTTCTAGCGTTTCCAACAAGCGCGGCCCCCGGCGGCCGAACGCGGTACCGAGAATCAACAACAACGGCGGGCCGGTTCCGCACGATGGGAGACGATGCGATGAACACAATGACAAATCAGGGTGCGGTTGAGGCGAAGGTTTTACATGGCTCGGGGCGGCCCGCGGCCGTCGGGACCGGACAGGAGATCAGGGTCGTGAACCAACCCGGACCCCGGATTTCATCAGGACCATGCCTGAACCCCATCGCCGCCGCCCTGGCTCTGGGACTTTTCGGGATGCAGGCCGGGCCGGCCAGCGCCGCCACGATCACCGTGACCACCACAGCTCAGACCAGCGCCGTCGCCTGCACCCTCAGCGACGCCATCCGCGCTGCCAACACCGACACCGCCGTCGGGAGCTGCCTGGCGGGTGACGCCGGGCTGGACATCCTGGTCCTGCCGGCCCGCAGCGTCTTCAGCTTCACCACACCCGAGGGCGGTGCCTACAACGGCTTGCCCTTCTTCACCAGCGAGATCGTCATCCAGGGCAATGGCTCGACGATCCGGCGCCATCCGGCGGCGCCCACCGCCTTCCGCGTCGTGGCGGTCGGGAGCGGCGGCAAGCTCACTCTGCAGAGCACCACCATCAGCGGCGGTGTGGCCGACGACTCCGAGGGCGGCGGTATCAACATTGGAGGCGGGGCCACCCTGGCGCTGGTCGATAGCACCGTGTCGGGGAACGGTGCCAACTATGGCGCCGGCCTCTTCAACAGCGGCGGCATCGTCACCCTGACCCGCAGCACGGTGTCGGGGAACAATGCCTCTGACTTCGGCGGCGGCCTCTACAACACCGGCACTGCCACGCTGACCGACAGCACGGTGTCGGGGAACGGTGCTTTTTATGGTGGCGGCCTCCTCAACAAAGGCACCCTCACCCTGACCCACAGCACGGTGTCGGGCAACAATGCCTCTCATGGCGGCGCCCTCTCCAACTTGAGTGGCACCACGTCACTCTCCAGAAGCCTGATTGCGGGCAATGGCGTAGGCAGCGGGCCAGAAGTGAACCGGACTGGCGGCACCGTCATCGCCAACGACCTCAACCTGTTCGGCCATTCCGGACTCACCAACGCGCAGGCGTTCTACGGTTTCACCCCTGGTGTCACCGACCTTACTGCGACCAGCAACGGCAACACGCCCACCGCGCTGGCCAGCATTCTCGGGCCTTTGGCTTTCAACGGCGGCCTGACGCAGACGCACGCGCTGGTGACGGGCAGCCCGGCACTGGATGCCTACCCGCCGGACGGCGGCGGAGCCTGCGCTGTCACCACCGACCAGCGTGGCGTCCTGCGTCCCCGGTTCGGCGACTGCGACATCGGCGCGTTCGAATTCGCCGCGCTGGATCTGGGCGATGCCCCCGCCAGCTACGGCACCCTGCTGGCCGACAACGGCGCAGTGCATGTCTTCCCTGCAGGTCCGGGTCTCGGTTTCGTCAAGGACAGCGAATCCGACGGCCAGCCCTCGGCTGCGGCCGACGGCGACGACAACGACACCGACGACGAAGCAAGCGTCACCACCCCGCTGAGCTTCACCATCGGCCAGACCGGCGTCAGCATTCCGGTGGATACCAACGGCGTCGGCTTCCTCAGCGCCTGGCTGGACGTGAACCGCGACGGCGACTTCGACGATGCCGCAGACGCCCAGACCCTGGATGCTCCCCTGAACAGCGCCTTCAGCCTGGCGATCACCGTCCCCAGCACCGCCAGCGCCGGCACCAGCTACCTGCGCCTGCGCGTGTGCTCGACCGTCGGCAACTGCAACACCCCGCGCGGCCTGGCCACGGATGGCGAGGTGGAGGATTTCCCTGTCACCCTTGTGATGCCGCTGACTCTGAGTATCTCGGACGCCAGCGTCACCGAAGGCAACAGCGGCACCGCGAACCTGGTCTTTACCGTCAGCCTGTCGGTGGCCTCGGCCAGTCCTGTCACCGTCAACTACGCCACGGCCGACGGCACGGCCAAACTCAGCGATTTGGATTACCCGGCGGCCGTCGGCGGCAGCTTGAGCTTTACCCCCGGCCAGACCAGCCAGACCATCACGGTGCCGGTCAAGGGCGATACCAAGTTCGAGCCCAACGAAACCCTGTTCGTGAACCTGTCCGGTGCCACCGGTGCCAGCATCTCCGATGGCCAGGGTGTGGGCAGCATCACCAACGACGACGCCCAGCCCACGCTGCGCTTCACCGGCGACAACCGCACGGTGAGCGAAGGCGTGGGCATGGTCACGGTCATGGTGGAACTGTCCAACCCCAGCCAGGAGAGCATCAGCGCCAGCCTGATTGCGACCCTGCTCGGCGCCAGCACCGCGGATTTCTCCGGACTACCGGCGTCCGTGACCTTTGCCCCCGGCATCATCAGCAAGAGCTACAGCTTCAGCATCAACGACGATGCCCTCGACGAAGCCGACGAGATCCTGACCCTGAATCTGGGGCTGTTAGGCCTCCCCGACGCCAATGTCGGCCTGCCCGATGCGATCAACGTCACCATCCAGGACAACGACAACCCACCCACGGTCAGTCTGTCCGCCGCCCCGGCCAGCATCAACGAGGCCGCAGGCGTCTCCACCGTGACCGCCACCCTGTCCGCGGCGTCGGGCCTGCCGGTGACGGTGAACCTGGGCTTTGCCGGAACGGCTGGTGCTGGCGACTACGTCAGCAATGGCAGCGTCATCCCCATTGCCGCCGGCAGCACCATTGGCACGGTCACCGTGACCGCGAGTCAAGACCTGATCGACGAAGCCAACGAAACCGTCATCGCCAGCATCACCTCGGCCAGCAACGCCACGCCCGCGGGCGGCAGCGCTACCGTCACGATTCTGGATGACGATGCCCCGCCGACGGTCAGCTTCTCCCCCGCTGCCCAGAGCGTCAGCGAAGCCACCGCCAGCCTCGCGGTGAACGTGGTGCTGTCCGCTCCCAGCGGTCTGCCCATCACCGTACCCCTGAACTTTGCCGGCACGGCGAGCAACCCGGCGGATTACAGCCCGAGCACGACCAGCCTCAGCATCCCGGCCGGCAGCCCCGGCGGCAGCTTCAGCCTGAGCATCGTCAACGACACCCTGTTCGAGTCGCCCAACGAAACCGTGATCCTCGGCCTGGGCAGCCTCACCAATGCCAGCACCGGCAGTCAGAACAGCCAGACCGTGACGATTCTGGACAACGACGTCACGGCCCTGTCCAGTCTCACGCTGGCTCCCGCCACGGCGAGCAAGCTCACCCTGACCCAGCACTGCGTCGTGGCCACCGCGAAGGATTCGGTCGGCACTGCACTCCCGAATCTGGGATTGAGCTTCCAGGTCACCGGCGTCAATCCCGGCGCGGGCACGGTCAACACCAGCACCGCCGGCACCGCCCAGTACTGTTACACCGGCACCAACGGAGGAACCGACAGCATCAAGGTCAGCTTCACCGGCAGCCTGGGACTCAAGCAGGCAACGTCCACGGTGACCTTCAACAAGCGCAATACGGGTCTGAAGGTGGAACCGGTGCCGGCGGTGACGGTGAGGCAGAACGGACAGATCAGAATCCTGATCAGCCCCCGGGCCACGCTCAAGGACGCCAACGGCAATGTCCCCGTGGCCGGCAAGAGCATCAGCTTCAAAGCCGGGACGACGACGCTGTGTACCGCCACCACCAATGCGCAGGGCGTGGCGACCTGCAACGTGAACCTGCTCAACACCCTGGTGGGAGTGCTGAGCCTGGGCTACACCGGAACCTATGCCGGAGACACGGCTTACAACCCTTCGTCAGGCAATGGCGGGATTCTGGGTTTGAAGCTGTTCTGAGTCATGACCGGCGTAGGCCGCATGCATGCGGCACAGGCGACCGTTAGGAAGCTGCCGCATGAATGCGGCCTATGCCCCCGGGTTTTTTCGATGACGAGGCACGAGCGGGCTGCCAGGTAGGGACATAAGGCTGGGTTGAAGCGAATGCGAAACCCAGCGGGTTGTCGCGTCCAATGCGGGGAGTCGCTGGGATTTGTTTCGCTTCATCCCAGCGGGTTTCCTTTCACCCTAAAAACCGCAGTTGGGTGCTGTTTTCGGTAGCGCTTGGACGGGTATCAAGAGGCAGCGGAGTCGGTTGAAGGCCAGGAGCACAGCTCTGATGTACTGGCAGATCAGCTGCCAGGGGGTGGTCTCCGGCAACTGCTCCGCAGTCCGCTTGAATTCCTTGAGCTTGGCCGACACCGTCTGCAATCGTTGGATGGCTTGGCTGGCGAACGCATGCAGCGGCGTGATGCGAATCAAGCGCTGATTCGCATGCTCGCTGAGGCGCGCGACCGCCGTCATCAGCAGCGGGCGTGCAGTGATCGTCTCCAGGTGCTTGCGCGGCTCGACCATGCGCAGGTACCGGGCACAACGTCCACGCGCAAGGCCAGCCGCAGCGGGCTTGCCCAGTACGTGTGATTGACGTGCGAGGGCCGACCCGGCTTGTGCGGATTGAAGCCCACCACCGCGCCTTGCTGGTGGCCATACAACGGCTTGACCGTGGCATCGACATCCAGAATCCACTCATCCGCCGACAGCAAGCCGAAGCTGCTGTCCCGCAGGTGGCGCGCCATCCCGTTCGACGCCGCCGGCTCCTGCCCGGCCATGTGCCTCAGCGCACGCCGCAACGCGTCTTCGGACAGCACGCGCCGCATGCCCAGCATCCCGGGATTCACGCCGTCGTTGCGCAGCGCCGTGACGTGCGCGTAGCGACTGTGACCGGACAGGACCGACAACAGCTTTGGACGTCGATGCTTTCGTCGCCGCCTTTCTCAATGGTTGTTGGAATGAGGGGCGGTCCAAACCGCCTTCAGGCGGTTCACGATTTACAGCGCCTTTGAGGCGCTACCCAATGAAAGCCTCCGGCTTTGCCGGGGATTGGTTACTCGGATACCGATCACAACAACGTAACCCGCCGTCCGCGGAACTGGTGGGTTACGACGCAAAATACGCGTCCAACCCGCCCTACGCCGCTACGCCTAGGTTCTGTTTCGTCGCCAGCGACGGCGCATGAAAGAGTCCTACGGGGTTAGGCGCGCCGCCAACTCCAGTCCCTGCCGGTAGAGCTTCGCGGCTTCCTCCGGATTCTGGGTTTGCTCGCACAGGCGCGCGAGGTCGAGGTAGGCGGCGGCGGTGGGCGCAACGCGGGTCACCGCCTCCAGATAGCTGCGCGCCTTGCCCCAGAGCTTGTTGGACAGGCAGGCGCGGCCCGCGGTGATCAGCAACTCGGGTTTCTCGCCGTACTGGTTGAGCCATTGTTCGATGCTGGCCAGGTGGCCGACCGGATCGGCTGCGAGCAGCTCGCCGTAAAGGCCCACCAGCTCGCCGTCCCATTCCTCGTTGAGCACGCTCGCGATCAGCGCCGCGGCTTCGGCGTGGGCATT
Organism: Panacagrimonas sp.; assembly: GCA_052387695.1. Taxonomy (GTDB): domain Bacteria; phylum Pseudomonadota; class Gammaproteobacteria; order Nevskiales; family Nevskiaceae; genus Panacagrimonas. The sequence continues at coordinate 5,677 of JBQTIX010000128.1, forward strand.
GAGCCGGGCCAGGCCGCGCGCATAAGTGCGCCGCAGCTCAGAGTTCTTGCGTAGCGCGGTTGGCGCCTGGTCCCAGAGCTGCTTGAGTGCGTCGAGCCGCGTTTCTGCGATCGCGGTCTGCATGCGCCGCGCGATCGCCCGCAGCAGGTATTCGCGCTGACGTGGCGGCGCGAGTGCCTGGAGTTTCTCGGTCTGCAGCAACAGACCATGCAGCTCGGGCCATTCACCGAGCTGGTCGTGGCATTCGGCCAGCAGTTCCACCGGGTAGGGGTGCAGCGGATCGGTGTCGCGCAGTCTCAGCGCAGTGATCTTGGCCAGGGCGTATTCGCCGCGTTCGCGTTGCAGCTCGGCCTGGGTCAGGCCGGTCGCGAAAGCGAGCTGCGGCGCATCGCGTGCGGCGAGTTCGAGATAGTGATCACGGCGATCGCCAGCTCCGAGGCGCTGCGCTGCGCGCGCAGCGGCGAGATAGTTGAGATGGCTGGCGTGATGGTCGGCCGCACGGCGGACCAACTCGATCTCCGCGCGCTGCCAGTGTCCTTCGAGCAGCTTCAGAAGCCCTTCCTCGAACGAATCGCGCGCCCTTTCCGACCGACGCCGTTCGCGGTACCCCGAAATCATCTGCGGCAACCGCAGCAGCGCGAGCAGCAGGCGCAGCAGGTACAGCGTCATCGGCACACCCAGCACGGTGAGCGCGAGCAGCACGAGCACCGAGGTCTCGATCACCCAGCCGCGGTACTGGATCAGGACATAGCCGGTGTCGACGCGCAGGTAGTAGGCGAGCGCAGAACCGGCTGCGACGGCCAGCAGGGCGAGTAACCAGGAGCGGACCACGGCGCGCTACGGTTTCGGCGAAAGCTGCGCGCGCAGCAGAGCCAGGCTGCGACCGGTCTCCGGCAGCGGCGGCGACAAGTCGAGCTGCGCGAGCCGGTCCAGCTCGCCACGTGCGGCAAGCACGCCGGGGTCGTCCTGCCTGAATTGCTGGTCCAGCCAGGCCGATGCCGAACGAAGCTCCTCGCGCATGGGTACGGTGTCGCCACGCAACAAAGCTACCCGCGCGCCTTCGAGCTTGAGCGTCAGCACCTGGTAGACGATCGCTTCGGATTCGGGCGGCAGCAGGCGCAGGGAACGCGAATTGTCGTCGCGGCGGATGGTAACCAGGCTCTCCAGGGTGGATTGCACGGAGGCCAGCAGGCGCCTCCAGCCACCGCTGGCGGCGTCGACCGCTGCCGTGCTGGCGCGCGAATCCGGCGAGGCGTACCGCGTCGGCGCACGCGCCGCCAGCGGTAATTGCGGGATGCGTTCGATCAGGGCCGACAGACTCAGCGTGGCCGAGGCGAGGTCGGGCCGCGGCACCGCACGCAGCGTGGTGCGCTCCTGAGCGAGCGCTTCGCGCACCGGGAACAGCGCGGGATCGGACAGGGCGGCGAGCCGCTCGTCGGCAATGTCCAGCGCTACCAGCGCACTGGTGGCGTCGTGGTGCAGCAACAGCCGATCGCTGGCCAGCAGCAACAGGTGCTCGATGGCGGCTAGCTGGAAACGCGCACGTCCACCGGACAGCTCCTGGCCGATGCGGCTCATCAGCACAAAGCTTTCCTCGGCGCGCGTCTGGATCGTCGCGATGTCGCTGCCGTTTCGATCGCCCTGGCGCGACAGATCGGACTGACGCGTGGTGATTTCGCGAAGTTGCGTTTCCAGGTCTTCGGTGCGGGACTTGAATCGATCGAGGTCCGCGGCCTGCTGATCGAGACGCCTGGCGAGTGCATCGCGCTCTTTCCAGAACTGCCAGCCGATCCAGCCGGACGCAGTGAGCAGCAACAGCAGGAGGATGATCCCCAGCAGGCGCACGGCGCCCCGGCGGCGTGGAACGCTCAGCGTCGCCGGCTTGGCCGGCGCCGACAGCGGCAAGCGGTTGTCGGTCGCTGGGCTTGATGAAGCGCTGGGAGCGTCGAGAGTGGGTTCGGTCATTGAGCTGCGATCGCGTCAGGCGAGAACTCTTTCGAGGCTTGCAACCAGGGCGGCGTCGGACATTTCCGCCGGAGCCACCATCGAGGTGAATCCCAGACGGCGGGCCTGTTCTAGCACACGCGCGCTCGGTGCGACCAGCGGGCAGGCCAGCAGGCGCACACGCGATGCGGCCGGCGCCAGGTCGTACAGGCGTTGCAGACCTTCACCGCTGGTGACGATCACTGCCTCGGCCTGGTCGAGCGCCGTGGTCAGGGTTTCCGCGGGATGATCGATTGGCACGCGGAGATACAGTTCGAGACGCTCGACCCGCGCGCCGCGGGCGGCCAGCGTGGTCGCCAGTACATCGCGCCCGCCGGCGCCGGTGCAGATGAGCCAGCGCTGTCCGTACGGCTCGCACAGCGCTGGCAGGTCGAGCAGGGCTTCGCTGGTGTTGCCCGCGGGTGCGAGCTGCGCGTCGGGATGGCCGCATTCCTCCAGTGCGCGCGCCGTGGCGGCGCCGATCGCGTAGAACGCGGGCCACTGCGAGGGTGAAACGGCAGGGCTCAGGGACGCGAATTGTCGCACCGCGTTCGCGCTGGTGAAAATCCAGCCGTCGAACCCGCGCGCCGCCGCAAGCGTGCAGCGGTGAAGCTCTGCGTCGCCCCAGGCTTCGATGCGATGGAGCGGCAACGGAAGGACGATCGCGCCGCGGGCGTCGAGCAAGGCGAGGAGGTTCGCCGACTGGCCTTCCGGCCGGGTGACAAGAACGCGGCGACCGGTCAGGGCGGACTTCACCGGCCGCGATCCGACGCGGCGCCTTCAGGCGAGGATGCCGAGCGCGCCGAGAATGTCGCGCGCTCCCTGTCCGAGCAGACGTTCCGCAAGCTCGTTGCCGAGCGCCGCAGCGTCGGATATTGCACCTTCGATCTTGCCACGAACGCTGCGCGAGCCGTCGGGTGCACCGACCATCGCCGAGAGGCGGAAACCTTGCCCCTCGACCACCGCATGACCGGCCACCGGCACCTGGCAGGCGCCGCCCAGGCGCAGGTTGAGCGCGCGCTCGGCGGCGAGCCGCGTCGCCGAGATCGGATCGTGTAGGACGGACAGGTAGGTGCGCGTCTGGACGTCATCGGTCCGGCATTCGATGCCGACGATGCCCTGACCAATGGCGGGAATGAAGCGTTCCACATCCAGCCGCTCGGTGATGCGATGCGCCAGGCCCAGGCGGATCAGGCCCGCGCAGGCGAGCAGGATGGCGTCGAACGGGTTCTCGTCAAGTTTGCGCAGTCGCGTGCCGACGTTGCCCCGCAGCAGGCCGACTTGCAGATCAGGTCGCAGGCTGCGCAACAACGCCTGCCGACGCAGACTGGAGGTGCCGACGCTCGCGCCCCGCGGAAGCGCGTCAACGCAGGCATATCGATTGGATACGAAAGCGTCGCGCGGGTCTTCGCCGCTCAGGAAGGCGACCATCGCCAGGCCCTCGGGCTGGCGCGCAGGCACATCCTTCATCGAATGCACGGCGAGGTCGGCGCCGCCATCGAGCATCGCCTGTTCGAGCTCCTTGACGAACAGGCCTTTGCCACCGGATGCAGACAGCGGGCCGCTAAGGAATTGATCGCCGCTGGTGGTCATCGGCACCAGTTCCACGCGCAGACCCGGATGGTGCGCAACCAGTCGATCCCGAACGTGTTCAGCCTGCCAGAGTGCGAGCGGCGACTCGCGGGTCGCGATGCGGAGCAGGGCGACGTCGGGAGCGTTCAACTGTTTTCCGTGAGGAACCTGCGCACCTCGGCCAGCCGCCGGCGCGACACCGGCAGCGGATCGGGCGCGTGCTTCATGGTCAGCCAGTGCAGTTGCTCGCCCCCGCGATCGCGCTCCAGCCCGGCGATGAACCGGGTGGCGACCAGGGCCTTGCGATGCACACGCAGGAACCAGGGCGCGAAATCGTCTTCGAGCGTCTTGAGCGACTCCTCGATCAGGACCTCGCCGTGCAGATGGCAGACGGTGGTGTATTTCTGATCGGCGAGGAAATACACGATGTCTTCGGCCGGAACGCGCACCAGGCCTTCGCGCGTGGTCGCGGTGACGAACTCGCGCTTGGGTCGCGCCTCGGCCTGCCCGGCACCGACCCGGGATTTCTGCGCGCGCGTCGGCCGACGCGCGCTGAGCAGCGCTTCCTTGAGTTTTTCAAGGCGGATCGGCTTGAGCAGATAGCCGGAAGCCTTCGCGTCGAAAGCGGACAGCGCGTGCTCGGAGTAGGCCGTGGTGAAGATCACCGCGGGTGGTGGGTCGTATTCCGCGAGGCTGCGCGCCACGTGCAGGCCATCGACGCCGCCCATGCGGATGTCGAGCAGCACCAGGTCCGGCTCTTCGTTGTCGATCACGTCGAGCGCAGCCTCGCCATCGGCTGCTTCGCCCACGACCTCGTACCCTGGGAATTCTGCCAGCAAGCGCTTCAGGCGCTCGCGGGCGAGTGCTTCGTCATCGACGATCACGACTCTCATGGCTCTTCTCCTGACACCAGAAGGGATTTTTCCGGGATCGACAGGCGCGCCCGGAAAATACCGTTGTCCGGCCCGAGATCGAGCCGACCGTGTTCACCGTAAATGAGCTTGAGGCGACTGGCAATGTTGTCGATGGCAATCTGGTTGCCCTTGGTCTTGAAGCCTTCGGGAGGTGGCATGGGATTCTCGACTTCTATGATGAGCGCGCGTCGCGCGGAATAGGCCTGGATGCGGATGGTGCCGGCGTCCTTGAGCTTGGACACGCCGTGGTAGACAGCGTTCTCGACCAGCGGCTGGATGATGAGCATGGGCACCGGCCAATTGAGCAGGTCCTCGGGGACGTCCCACTTCACTTCAAGTTTTTCGCCGAGCCGCGCTTTTTCGATCCGTAGGTAGGCGTTGCACACGCCGATCTCGTCCATCAGCGGCGCCATGCGTCCGCGCTGTTCGAGGCTCGCGCGGAACACGTCGGCGAGATCTTCCACCATCGTTTCGGCTTCCGCGGGGCGGATGGTGATGAGCGCCGCGAGACTGTTGAGCGCGTTGAAGAAGAAGTGCGGGCGGATGCGTGCGTTGAGCGCCTGGTAGCGCGACTCGCCCTCGGCGCGCACCTGTTCCTGCCACTGGTGCCGGGTCCAGAAATAGCGCAGCAGCATCAGCGACACGATCGCCGCGATGCAGGCGTGGCGCAGGATGAAGGACACGCGCGATTCGGCCGGGTCGAGCACTTCGAAACTCGGGCTGGTGCCGAGGTACCAGGCGATGTTGGCGAGGATCATCACGATCACGATCAAGGTGCCCCAGCACACCAGGAACACCACGCCGGCACGCGCGATGGTGAACAGCCGGCGCAGGGCGCACAGTGCCGCGCCGCCGCACAGACCGATCCACTGCATGTACAGCGACAGCAGGGCGAGCCGGCGCAGCAACTCGCTGTCGGGAGTCGATCCGCCGAGCGTGAAGCACAGCGCGACCAGTTCCATGACGAAGGCCATCGACATCAGGGCTGGTCCGGAACAGAAGTCCGGGATCAGGCTGGGTGTCTGGGTTGTTCGTGGCTGGATGCGCTTCATGGGGCGATTCTAGGACGGCGCGACCGTGGACGAGGAACCGTTGGAGTAACGGATAGAATCCGCGCGTCATTTGCATACGCACATTCAATGTCCAAGGGCAGCAATTCCAAGCTGTGGGGCGGGCGTTTTTCCGAATCCACTTCGGGTCTGATGGAGGCGTTCAGCGAGTCGGTGAGCTTCGACTCTCGTCTGTATCGGCAGGACATCCGCGGCAGTCAGGCGCATGCCCGCATGCTGGCCAAGGTCGGTGTGTTGGCTGGCCCGGACGCGGAGGCGATCGTCGACGGACTGGACCAAATCCTTGCGGACATCGAGGCCGGGTGTTTCGAGTGGAAGACCGAACTCGAAGACGTGCACATGAACATCGAGGCCGAACTGACGCGACGCATCGGTGAGGCCGGCAAGCGACTGCACACGGGACGCTCGCGCAACGATCAGGTCGCGACCGACGTGCGGCTGTATCTGCGCGAAGCGATCGATGCGCTGGTGGGCGTGGTGGAGACGTTAGCGAGCGCGCTGCTCGACCTGGCCGAGCGTGAGGCGGACACGGTGATGCCGGGGTTCACGCACATGCAGATCGCGCAGCCGGTGACCTTCGGCCATCACATGCTGGCCTGGCGCGAGCAGTTGTTGCGGGATCGCTCGCGCCTGAGCGACTGCCGCCGCCGACTCAATGTCCTGCCGCTGGGTTCCGCGGCACTCGCCGGAACGGTTTATCCCATCGATCGTGCTTACGTTGCAGAACAACTGGGATTCGATTCGGTCAGCGAGAACTCCCTCGATGCGGTGAGCGATCGCGACTTCGCGATCGAGTTCTGCGCCTGTGCCAGCCTGATCATGGTTCACCTGTCGCGCTGGAGCGAGGAGTTGATTCTGTGGTCGACGCCGATGTTCGGCTTCGTGAATCTGCCGGACCGATTCTGCACGGGTAGTTCGATCATGCCGCAGAAGAAAAATCCCGACGTGCCGGAACTTGTGCGCGGCAAGACCGGCCGCGTGATCGGCGACCTGACCGCCCTGCTGGTACTGATGAAGGGGCAGCCGCTGGCTTACAACCGGGATAACCAGGAAGACAAGGAGCCGCTGTTCGACGCTATTGACACCGTAAGCGCCTGCCTGCGCATCTACGCGGAACTGGTGCCGAGCATCGAGGTGCGTCGCGAGCGCTGCCGCGCAGCGGCGGCGGCCGGATATTCGACGGCGACCGACCTGGCGGATTACCTGGTCCGGAAAGGTCTGCCGTTCCGCGATGCGCACCACGCGGTCGGCAGCGCGGTGGCGCACGCGGTGAAGAAAGGCTGCGACCTGTCGGAGCTGTCGATCGAGGAGCTGCGCGGATTCTCCGTGCTGATCGACGCTGACGTGTTCGCGAGCATCACACTGGAAGGGTCGTTGGCGGCGCGTAACCACATCGGTGCCACCAGTCCGGCACAGGTGCGCGCGGCCATCGCACGCGCACGGCGATGAATTACTCCTCCAGCAAGCGGACCTGGACCGGCTTCGGTGCTGGGCCTGCGGGCACTTCGGCGCGGGTGTAGGAACCGTCGGCCTGAAGAATCCAGCTCTGCGCGGTGTCCGCGAGGTAGGCTTCGAGGTGCTCGACCACCCTGGCGCGCAGCTTCTTGTCGAACACCGGAAAGGCCACCTCGACTCTGCGGAACAGATTCCGTTCCATCCAGTCGGCGCTGGAAAGCCAGACCTCGGGATTGCCGTCGTGGTGAAAGCAGAACACGCGATGATGTTCGAGAAAGCGGCCGACGATGGAGCGCACCCGGATGTTCTCGGACAGGCCGGCGACCCCGGGCCTCAGCGAGCACATGGCGCGCACGATCAGGTCGATCTGCACGCCCGCCTGCGAGGCGGTGTAGAGCCTGCGGATGATCTCGGGTTCCACCAGCGCATTCATCTTGGCGATGATCCGCGCGGGCTTCCCTTTGCGCGCAGCCTCCGTCTCGCGCTCGATGCGGTCATGCATGCCCTTGACCAGGGTGAACGGCGATTGCAGCAGCGCGTGCAGCTTGCTCACCTTGCCCAGCGAGGTGAGTTGCAGGAACACGGCGTGCACGTCCTTGCACAGATCGGGGTTGGACGTGAACAGGCCGTAGTCGGTGTACTGGCGCGCGGTGCGCGGGTGGTAGTTGCCGGTGCCGAGATGTGCGTAGTGCTTGAGACCACTGTCCTCGCGACGGACCACCAGGCACATCTTGGCGTGGGTCTTGTAGCCGACCACGCCGTAGGTGACGTGCGCGCCGGCCTCCTGCAGGCGCTCCGCAAGATCGATGTTGTCGGCCTCGTCGAAGCGTGCGCGCAACTCGACCACGACGGTGACTTCCTTGCCGGCCTTGGCCGCCTCGACCAGGGCGTCCACGACCGCTGACTTGGCGCCGGTGCGATATAACGTCTGCTTGATCGCCAAGACCTTGGAGTCCTTGGCTGCCTGGCGCAGGAACTCGACGACGGGCATGAACGAATCATAGGGATGGTGCAGCAACTGGTCGCGCTCGCGAATGGAAGCGAACAGATCGCCGGTCAGCGATTTGGGAATCTTCTGCGTGAACGGGGGGTACTTGAGGTCAGGACGATCGACCAGGTCCGGAATCGCCATCAGGCGCATGAGATTGACCGGCCCGTTGACTTGATAGACGTCGGCGGGCGTGAGTTGCATTTCCTGCATCAGGTACTGCCACATCGCCTCGGGGCAGTTATGCGCCGCTTCCAGACGCACGGTATCGCCCCATTGTCGTTGCGACAGCTCGTCTTCGAGCGCCTGGGCCAGGTCCTCGGCCTCCTCTTCATCAACGAACAGGTCGGAATTGCGGGTGACGCGAAACTGGTAGCAGCCGCTGGCCTCCATGCCGGGAAACAGTTCATCGACATAGGCGTGCATCACGCTGGACAGAAACACGAAGTCGTGTGGCCCGGTACCGATGACTTCGCGCGGAAGCTGGATGAGGCGCGGTAGCGCGCGCGGCGCCTGTACGACGGCCAGTCCGGTGTTGCGGCCGAACGCGTCCTTACCGGACAGCGACACGATGAAGTTGAGGGACTTGTTGAGGATGCGGGGGAAAGGGTGAGCGGGGTCCAGCCCGATGGGCGACAGCACCGGCATCAGTTCGTTGGAAAAGTAATTGCGCAACCAGGCGTCCTGCTCCGGTGTCCACTCGGCACGGCGCAGGAAGCGGATGCGCTCCTTGTCGAGCGCGGGAACGATCACATCGTTGAACACGCGGTACTGCTCTTCGACCAGCGCATGCGCGCGCGTGCTGATCGCGACCAGCAGTTCCTGCGGCGACATGCCGTCCGGGCCGCGCTGGGGCGTTGGGGTGTCGGCGAGCTGCTGGGTTCCTGCAACGCGAATCTCGAAGAATTCATCGAGGTTGGAGCTGGAGATGCACAGGAATTTCAGCCGTTCGAGCAGAGGAATGCTCTCGTCCTTGGCCTGGTCGAGAACGCGGCGGTTGAACTCGAGCAGGGACAACTCGCGGTTGATGAACAGCTCGGCAGGTTGAAATTCGAGGCGGGCAGGGGCGTCCATCATTATCTCCGGGCGCGGAACGAGCGCGAGTTTGCATCTTGAAGGGGCGTTCGTGTCGGTTCGATGACGCCCTGTGCGAGGGAGTGGCCCGTAACAGAATCGCAACATTCGCTTGGCAGCCTGCGCGGATGAAGACGGTCCACTGGGAGATCAACATGAAGAAATCAATTGCGGCGCTCGCTACGTGCGTCCCCTTGCTGAGTGCCTGCGCCACGGGTGGCTGGATGGGTGCCGAGGCGGAAAAGGTGTACGACAAGCAACTCGATGCACGGCGCATGGCCGAGTTGTACAACAACGATGACTACTACGAGATTCACAAGGACGGTAGGATTTATGCCTTCAGTGACTTCAAGGATTACCAGAGCTGGCTCAAGACCGGCGAGGTTCCACTGGTGGTGACCAAGATCGGTACGGGTCCGAAGGGCGAAACGGTGAAACTCCAGCTCAACAAGAACGAAGCCAAGAGCATGGAGAAAACCGTTGGCTACAAGGGCGCGGCGCAGAAGATGTTCGAAGGCGAACTGAAGGGCGTCGACAAGGGCTTCTACGGTGAAGTGATCACGGAGACTCGCTATTTCGTGTTTTCGGAGTGGAACGATCTCGCTGCTTTCCGAACGTCTGGCGAAGTGCCCTGCGGCATCACCAACATCGGTGCAGGGCCCGATTCAAAAACGGTGGTCTACGTTCAGAACTGCAAGGCGGCGGCGAAGGCCAGTCCCGAGGACACGATCGCCCGGTTCAAGAAGAATTACGGACTGAATTAAGCCGACGTGACGGCGATCACGCGGTCAGGATAATCGCTGAATACGCCGTCCAGGTCTGCGGCTCGCAGGCTTGCAATGTCGTCCGGGTGATTGACGGTATAGGCGTAGACCTTCAGTCCGCGTGAGTGCGCGTCGTGGATCAGGCGCGTATCGGCAAACTCGGCGGAGATGTTCAGCGCCTGCGCGCCCAACTCCGTCGCGCAGGCCGCCCAGTCCAGCGGTACACCACAGACGAGCGCGGCAACGGGGATCTCGGGTGCGAGTTGCTTGAATTCGTAAAGCTCCGGCAGATGAAAAGACGACACCAGGAACTGCGAGGGCAACCAGCCTTCCCCGAGGGCGTCGCGCAGCAGAGTGGCAACCATTGCGGCCGTGCCGTCGGCGCTCTTTAGTTCGATGTTGAGCGTGACGCTGGCCTCGACGAGATCGAGCACCTCCTGCAACGTCGGGACTTGCTGGCCTTGACCGGCATCCAGGCTGCGCAGGTATTCAAAACTTACCTCCGCGACTCGTCCTCGGCCGTTGGTGGTTCGCTCAAGACGCGGATCGTGAATCACCACAAGTTTGTTGCCGCAGCGCTGCACGTCGAACTCGATCATCTGCGCGCCGAGGCGCATGCCAGTGTCGATCGAGAGCAAGGTATTTTCAGGCGCGTGGCCGCGGGCGCCGCGATGGCCAATGCAGAGAAAAGGCTGCGAGATCGTTGACGTGTCGGTCATGGGTTCTACTCCGCCGGCGCGATGTCGCCCACGGTGATGATCTTCATGGCATTGGTGCCCCCAGGGCCGGTGAAGTCGCCCTTGGTGATCACCACCCGGTCGCCGATGGCGATCGCGCCACGTTCCACGAGGCAGGCCACGGCCTCACGCACGGGCGCCGAAGTGTCGAGACGACTGGGTACGAATGGAATCGGATAAACGCCTCGGCACATGCACATGCGGCGACGGGTGCCTTCATGCTGGGTCAGTGCGTAGATGGGAATGCCGGTTTCAGTTCGCGACATCATGAGCGCCGTCGAGCCCGATTCAGTCAACGAAATGATTGCTCTGGCGCGCATCTGGTCTGCTGTCCAGGTCGTCGCCATCGCGATCGCTTCATCGGTGCGGGCGAAGTGTGCCCCGGATGGGCGGCGGAGGCGTTCGGGACGCAGATGCTGGCTGGTCTCCGCGCCCACGCAGACGCGAGCCATTGCCTCGACCACTTTCACCGGATACTTGCCGCTCGCCGTTTCCGCCGACAGCATCACCGCGTCTGTTCCATCCATGACTGCGTTGGCCACGTCGAGAACCTCGGCCCGCGTGGGGATGGGGCTGGCGATCATGGACTCCATCATCTGCGTGGCGGTGATGACCATGCGGTTCTGCTCTCGTGCAACCGCGATGATCTTCTTCTGCCAGCCAGGCAATTCCGCGTCGCCGATTTCCACGCCGAGATCGCCGCGCGCAACCATGACGGCATCGCTTGCAGCGATCAGCGATTCAAGATTCTGGAGGGCTTCTGCGCGCTCGATCTTGGCAACGAGTTGAGCCTTGCCTCCGGCTTCGCGCACCAGTCGACGCGCTTCGTCCATGTCGGCCGCGTCACGCGGAAACGAGACCGCAATGAAGTCGGCCCCGAGACCTACGGCATGGACAATGTCGCTGCGATCCTTGTCGGTAAGCGCGGCGGCGGACAGCCCACCCCCTTGCCGATTGATACCCTTTCGATTGCTGAGCACGCCCCCCACGACGACGGACGTTTCTATCCGCGTGCCCTCGACGTGCGAGACCTTCAGGACGATAGCGCCGTCGTTGAGCAACAGCGTATCTCCCGCAATGACATCGCGCGGAAGCTCTTTGTACGCACAGCCCACACCGCTCGTATTGCCTCCGTTCTTGTCCAGAGCCGTATCCAGAACGAACCGATTGCCTTCGACCAACTCGACCGGACCATTGGCGAAACTCTCGATGCGAATCTTCGGGCCCTGAAGATCGCAGAGCACGCCGATGTCGCGCCCGAGTAGGGCGGAAGCGGCTCGAACCGCAGCAGCGCGCCGGACATGGTCGTCCGCTGCCCCGTGGGAGAAATTGAGGCGGACCACATCGACTCCCGCCCCGAGCGTGCGCCGCAGAACTGCCGGTTCATCAGTCGCGGGGCCAAGCGTTGCAACGATCTTTGTGCGGCGCATCGATTGTTTCCTCCGAAGATTGGAGAAGCTTATCGCCGATGACGAGGACTTTGGTCGCGCCGTCGATCAAGAAATGGTCATTTAACGACCAATATGAGGTCATTGTGTGACCACATAGCGCGCGCCCTACTCTCATGATGATTCTGTAAAATAACTAAAAACTCATTAATATCATTGTCTTAAATAATGTTTTCCAATTGCGTGTTGACGCCCCCTCGCCCCTATGTAGAATTCGCCTCCCCGCTGACGGCCTACAAGAAAACGAAAGCCGCTTCAGCCAGCTCCTTAACAAACAAGCAAGTGATTTGTGTGGGTGCTCCTGTGTACATGGTGAAGCCATGTAACACCTGAGTATCAACGTGAGCCCAAGTTGTACATGAGTTCAGTTTGATAACTCTTAAAGCACTGAAAAACGCGAAAGCGTTAACAGTGTGATCCATTTGAAGCAATAGTTTTTCAATTGGAGAGTTTGATCCTGGCTCAGATTGAACGCTGGCGGCATGCCTAACACATGCAAGTCGAACGGGGTAGCAATACCCAGTGGCGGACGGGTGAGGAATACATAGGAATTTGCCTTTAGGTGGGGGATAGCCCGGGGAAACTCGGAGTAATACCGCATGATGTCGCAAGACCAAAGCAGGGGATCGCAAGACCTTGCGCCTTTAGAGAAGCCTATGTCTGATTAGCTAGTTGGTAGGGTAATGGCCTACCAAGGCGACGATCAGTAACTGGTCTGAGAGGACGATCAGTCACACCGGAACTGAGACACGGTCCGGACTCCTACGGGAGGCAGCAGTGGGGAATATTGGACAATGGGCGAAAGCCTGATCCAGCAATGCCGCGTGTGTGAA
>JBQTIX010000129.1:0-3562 GCA_052387695.1 Panacagrimonas sp.
TACGACGCCCGATGCTTGTAGGAGCGGGCCATGCCCGCGACTGTCATTTCGACACCCATGCGGAATTTCTTTGAAGCCAGGTTGCACGCCATGGGGTGCTTCATGAGCACGGAACTGCTGGGTCTGGCGACCGCACAGTTTCTGTCCATCGCCGGGATCGTGGAGCGCGAATATCGGCGTGCATCCTCGACGCGGCCGCAAATGGGTCTCGCCAACCAGCTTATCGACGCGTTCTGGACCTTGATGAAGAACGCCGACGAGCACTCCCGCACGCTGACCGAAATCGAGTTGGTGATCGAGAAAACGAGGCATCGCGCCGCCTTGTTCCCGGTGGTTGGCAAGTCGCGGTTCTTCTCGCGTTCGCTGCTGAAGCCGCAGGGCTATGCCGGCGATTTTCTCATCGTCGAATGGATGTACGACCTCGAAGGCAGCGATTGCCACGACCCGTATCAGTCTGCGTTCGTCAATTCCCTGGACCGTGTTTTCCAGACGATCCACTCGGTGGTTTCGATCTGGGAAAGGCGCCACTGGCTTGCGCGGCTGATTGCCGCGGAATGCGAGCAGGGTCTCAATCGCCAAGCGCGGGTTCGCGTGCTCGACATTGCCTGCGGTGGCGGCCGCTACCTTGCCGACGCGCTGCATCGCGTGGCGCCGGAGCTTCGCGATCGCATCGACTTCGTTCTCTGCGACCAGGACTCGGCGGCGCTCGCTTACGCGTGTTCGGTGACGTTTACCCCAAGCGCGAATGTCATCGCGCACTGCACGCCCATCAAGCACCTTCCCAAGCTGATCCAGGGTTCGCAGTTCGACGTGATCGTGGCATCCGGGCTGTTCGACTACTTCGACCGCGACTACAGCGTCCAGATGCTCACCCACTTGCGTCAAAACCTCTCGCCAAGTGGCGTCCTGGCCTTCACTAACTACACGCCGGAAGACGCATCCAGGGTTGCGAAAGAGTGGGTCGCCGACTGGTCCCTGATCCTGAAGGACGAGGGTGTCGTTGCGGAAATCATCCGGGCTTCTGGACTGATGCCGCAGATCACCCATTCGGCAAACCGCTCGCTGGTGATGGCGACGGGCCGGGCCGAAACGGTTCGCGCGACATGAACCGCTACGTTGCACTGCTGCGCCTGGTCCTCGACAACAGTTCGCGAACACTCTGGTTGGGGGCGGTGCTGATGCTCGCCGCCTGCGCTTGCCTGCCGTTTCCGCGCATCTACATCGAGCTGGACACAATGCTGCCGGAGGGCAGCGAGATCACGCGGACGATCCGACTTTCGCAGAAGCTTTTCGGGCCAAGCGATTACGTTGTGCTCGGGTTGACCCACGAGAACGGGCAGGCGCTGGATGCCAAGGGCGCGCAGCAACTGGCACGCGTTCAATCCGCGTTGCTCGCGCTGCCGGGCGTGCGTCCCGCGGACCTGATCTCGATGCTGTCGGATCGCGCCAAGGTGGTCGAAGGCAGCGGTGGCGACGTCAGGATCGTTCCCATTCTTCGCGATGCCAAGGACTGGAAGGGCGCAACGGAGCGGGCGCGTAAGAGCAGCGTGTATCGCAGCCTGATTTCGGAAGACGGGCGGGCCTCGCTGCTCCTGCTGCGGCTTCAGGAACCCAGGGAAGGCAAGCTGGCTTTCTTCAAGAACCTGCGAGCGAAGCTCGACGCCATTTCCGATCCGGCGTTCACGCTGGTGGTTGGCGGGCAACCCACGGTGTTCGCGGCGCTGGAGCGCTACACGCAGAACATTTTTCTGGTGCTGCCGTTCACCTTGCTGCTGGTGGGCCTCATCCATTTCGAGGCGTTCCGGTCCCTGCAGGGTCTGGTGTTTCCGCTGCTGACCGCCATCGTGTCGGCGGCTATCGCAACAGCGTGCATGAGGCTGTGCGGGATCAGGCTGGACGGGTTCAACAGTTCCGCCCCGCTCGTCATCGTGGCGCTCACCGCGGGTCACGCGGTGCAGATGCTCAAACGTTACAACGAGGAGTTCGTTGTGCTGGCGGGTCCGCTCAAACCCGGCACGGATGAATGGCGAGCCGCGAGCCGCAAGGCCATCGAGCAGTCTTTCCTGAGCATTGCCCCGGTCATGGTTGCCGCGTCGCTGGTGGCGGCGTGCAGCTTCGCATCGCTGGTGATTTTCGAGACGCCGGTGATCCGCTACTTCGGCCTGTATGCCGCGGTCGGGATCATGGCGGGGCTGGTCGTCGAACTGGCTTTCATTCCTGCCCTGCGGCTGCGTGTGATGCCCAAGTCCCTGCCGCATGTCGAGAGCCGGCTGACGGTGTGGGATCGTATCGTCGATTTCTGTGCGGGTCTCTGTGTGCCAGCCCGGCGTCGACGCACGATCCTCGTGTCGCTGATGCTGCTCACCGGCTTCGGGGCGCTGGCCACGCAGGTGAAGGTGGACAACTCGGTGGAGGAATATTTCGCGCGCTTCACCGACATCCGCAAATCGGAGCGGGTGTTGAACGAGCAGTTCGCGGGATCGAGCGTGCTGTACCTGCTGTTCAAGGGCGAAGGCGAGAACGCCATTGCGACGGCGGAGACGGCCAACCTGATGCGTCGCATCGAAGCCTGGTTGCTGGCCAAGCCGGAGATTGGGACGGCGGTGTCTTACGCCGATGCGGCAGCCGAGGTGGGCTGCGGGTTCGACGCGCCCTATTGCGCAGCCGGTGCCTTGCCATGGACGGACGAGGCGCTGCGGCAGTTTCTCTTCATCTACGAGTCCGGCGCGGGTACCGGTGTGCTGGACGAATTCGTGACTCCTGAGCGCGACGCGGCGCTGATTCGCGTGCTTTCGAAGACGGATTCTTCGCTGTTCATCGACCGCTTGTTTCGCGATCTGCGCGCGGAGTTCGGCACGCAGGTACCCAAGGGCGTGAGCCTGATGCTCGGCGGCACCGGCGCCACCACCCTGGCGCTCAACCAGAAGTTCATCGAGGTGAAACTGGCGAACATCGTGCAGATGCTGAGCATTGCAGCGCTGATCGCGGCGCTGCTGTTCCGCTCGATCCTGATGGGCCTGCTGGTGGCCGTGCCCCTGCTCGCCTCGACCCTGTTCGCGTTCGCGGCGATGACGGTGCTGAACATCACCCTGAACGTGGCCACGATCTTCATCGCTGCCGTGTCGGTGGGCATCGGCGCGGATTACGCCATCTACTTCGGCACGCGGCTGCGCGACTTTCTGCGGCTGTATCCCGACGATGAGGCGCGCGCCACGCACCTGGCATTCCGCACGGCCGGCAAGGCTGCGCTGTTCGTGGCCTGTGCGGTGGGCGGCGGGTACTTCGGACTGGTGGCGTCCATTGGTTACAACGTGCACCTGTGGCTGGGCCTGCTGGTCAGCGCGTCCATGCTGGCCAGCATCGCGGCTTCGCTGACGCTGTTTCCGGCTTTGCTGCTCACGCTCAGGCCGGCGGCGATTTTTGCGCGGCGTAGTTCATTGGAGACGGTGCCGTGCGGGTAGTCGCTCAACGCGTTTTTACGAAAAACCTGCGCAGCTGCCCCGAATACAGTCGCGGGCATGGCCCGCTCCTACGCAACCCTGCGTCTGTAGGAGCGGGCCAT
>JBQTIX010000130.1:0-3880 GCA_052387695.1 Panacagrimonas sp.
AACCCCGTTCGGCCCGAGTAGCGCCGCGAAGCGTCGCGTATCGAGGGCACGCCCGGCACCTCGATACGCAGCATTGCTGCGCAATGGCGCTACTCGGTGCGAACGGATTTCAAACTGATGCACTACCCATAGGTGCGGATTGTCCGTAGGTCGGTTCAAGCCCGCGGCTTCATGCGGGCGGAACCGACGGGAGATCCGAGCAAAACCAACATCGCCCTTTCCCACCTGCGATCGTCGGCTCCGCCCGCGAAAAGCACGCGGGCTTGAGCCGACCTACCCCCTCGGTTTCCCAACTGGTCGCCGTGAGAGAAGGCAGCCTCAAGACTTCTTTTCGAGCGAGCTTCGCGCCCATCCGATGTTGTTGCGGTATAGCGCCGCGCCGGGCTCTAGCCTGGACGCCTGCTCGAACCTCGACCGCGCCGCGGCGTACTCCCCCATTTCCATGAGCCGGACACCGATATTGTTGTACGCCGCCGCGTTTTCCGGCTCCAGGGCGAGGATCGCCTCATAGGCCGCGATCGCTTCGCGGTCCTGGCCCAGCTTGATGTACGCGCCTGCGACCGCCCAGAGCGCCTCGGTTTTCCCGGCCGGGGTGTTCGCTGAAGCGACAAGCTTCTGAGCCTCGGCGATCTCGGACTCGACGCCCGCGCGCAGCGATTTCGCCCAGCCCAGATTGTTTTTCGCGCGCTCAAATTCGGGCACCTCCGCCACCAGCTCCGCAAAAATCGACTCGCCCCGGCCGATGCCATCCGACAGCAAGTGTGCCACGCCCAGGTTGTTTCGCAGATCGATGTCCCCTGGGTAAGCGGCGAGACCGCGTTCGCAGATCTGGATGGCGTCGGCATAGCGTTTTTCGTTGATGAGGCTCATCGACCGGCTGCGAAAATTCCTCGGCGCGGGCGACGACAGCTCCGGCCGAACCTGCGCCGGTTGGGTGACTTCGCGCGGAGCCATCACGGCCCAGGTCGCCAGGGATCCCAGCGAAAATGCGGCGAGGAGGTAAGCCGCACTGGCTGCAAGTTCCGACCGCTGTTGTGGGCGCTGCGATGCCGCACCTGACTCGCTATCGATGACCATGACCGGGTTACTCGCAAAGGTGCAGGGTGGAAAGGCGCATCGGCGCACTACTCAGAAATAGGCTGCGTTCGATCGCCAGCAGATCGTTGCAGCCATCCATGTTCACGGAATTATGGAGCCCGGCGTAGGGAATCTGGTTGAGCAGGAGCGGCCGCAGCTCATCGGACGGCATCCCGAAATCCGACTTCAGGTATAGCGCATCCGGCGCAGGAAGGTAGGGTTGGAACTGATGCGGAAAAGGCACGAAAATGCAGATCCCTTTTGGCAGATCGTCACCCATGTCGAGCAGAGTCTCCGTCATCTCCCGGCTCGCCATCGCCCAGAAATCGGTCTCGTAATACCGGTCCACTGGCCACAGGCGCGCCACTTCGTTGAACCAGACGTAGGGGTAGGGATACGCCATCGCGTGATCGATGGCGCCGACCGCCAGGCTGCCCAGAACCAGAGGCTTTGCGATCTTCGGGAACCGCGCCAGTGCGACGAAGGCAGCGAGGTAGAGCGCAGCGACGACGAACAGCACCTGCCGCAGCTCGTTGTACAAGTGCGCCTTCATCGCTATCAGCAACAGGATAATCACCACCGGCGAGGCCAGCAACAGACGCAGCACCAGAGCGGGTCCAGCGCCGTCCGGGGATCGGATTCGCCGCAACACCAGCGCCGCCGCCACCAGCAGTCCCAGCAGCCCGACCACCGACATCTTCACGACGAGCCAGCCAGGAATATAGGTCCACGGCAGGTCCTGCGCGGGCATGCACTGCCCGAGGGTCATCGAGCAGCCCGACCACGGATGGTGGCTCATGAACGCGATGGCCTCGAAAATCCGCCAGGGCGCGAACCAGAAAATCGGGTACGCCAGCCAGGTCAGCAGGGCGGTGGTCCCGGTCACGATCGCCAGACCCACCAGCACCTCGCGCCAGCGCTGAATGACGGTTCGGTGCGCGGCCATCAAAGTCAGCCCGATCGCGATCAGATACTCGATGACGATCATCCCGCCGGCGATGCGGATCGAGAGCAATAGTCCCGTCGCAAGACCTAACCAGAAAAAATTGCGGCGCGGAACCGGTTGGTCCCCATCTAACAGACCCAGACACACCACCAGCACCCGCCAGGTGCACAGAATCCAGGCGCACATGAACGGCGCGTCCTTGATATTGAACGTCCCGTGGCCGAGCAAATAGGGATTGCCGAGAAAAAACAGCGTGAACAGCGTCGCCAGTTCGCGCGTCATGCCGGCCAGCAGCAGGATCCGCCAGACGGCGTAGCCCGCAAACACGAAAAACAGGAAGGTCGCTACGTGCTCGCCGACAAGCAGTGCATCGCGGTGCGACAGACCCTGATAGCGTTCGAACGTCGGAGCGATGACCGCTCTGAGCGGGTAGGAGAGCGCGTGAAAGCCAATGCCGTAAAACCGATCTCTATACGCCTCCAACCGAGCCATCGAGGGGTCCGTGCCGTTCAGTAAATCGCGTACAGCGGACAGGTTAATCTCGAAACTGTCGTGCTCGAAGGCATCGTCGATGCTCAACCCACTGTTCCAGCTCAGCATCAGACCCAGAACAACGATACCTGCCAAGACCAGTCCGTGAAACGCGCGCCGCATGGGCTGAATGGGCCCCAGAGCGTCCGCCATCCGAGCACCAAGCTTTGAAGTGATTGCAATCCGGGTCATAGGTCAACGGCCGGCTTGCCACTCGTCGCTGTCGGCGTCTGCGCCCCGTGAAACTTGCGCACGACATAACGCGGCCGATCCTTGACCTCGATATACACCCGACCCAGATACTCCCCGATCGTGCCCAGTGCGAGTAGCTGGAGGCTGCCGAAGAACAGCACCGCGGTCATCAGGGAGGCATAACCGGGCACTGCGACTCCGAGAACCAGGGTGCGGACGATCAGGTACACCCCGTAGGCGGCGGTCGCCAGCGCGCCGAGAAACCCGACATAGGTCCACAAGCGCAAAGGCGCGGTGCTGAAGCTGGTGATCCCTTCAAGCGCGAAGTTCCACAGTCGCCAGCCCGAGAACTTGGTGCGTCCTCCGCGCCGTTCCTGACGCTGGTAGGCCACGCTCACCGTCCGGAAACCGACCCAGGCGAACAGGCCCTTCATGAATCGATGCCGCTCCGGCATCCGGCAGATCGCGTCCACCACCGGCCGGCTCATCAGTCGGAAGTCGCCGGCATTGGGTGGCAGGCGCACCGACGACAGGCGATTGTGCAGGGAATAAAACAGGTTGGCCGTCACCCGCTTGAGCCAGGAATCGGTGGAGCGGTCGGCTCGCACCGCCACCACCATCTCGGCTCCCCGCTGCCAGGCCTCGATGAGCGTCGGAATGAGGCTTGGCGGATCCTGAAGGTCGGCATCGATCGGAATCACCGCGTCGCCGCGGGCAAATTCGAGCCCGGCGGTCATCGCTGCTTCCTTGCCGAAGTTCCGCGACAGCTCGATGACGCGCACGCGAGGGTCGCGCGCCGCCAGTTCGAGCAACTTTTCCAGGGTGCGGTCGCCGCTGCCGTCATCCACGAAAATCAGCTCGAAGCGCAATGCGTTCCCATCGATCGCCGCTGCCAGCTCGCGATGGAATTCGTCGAGCGACTCTGCCTCGTCGTGGCAGGGCACGATGATGGAAACCAGGGGAGGCTCTTCGGGCACGACGTCACTCACGGTGGGCTCGTGGCATTTCACGGCCTGCACCCGCCCGCCGTCAATGTCCGGCGTAGGTCGGTAGTGCATCAGTTTGAAATCCGTTCGCACCGAGTAGCGCCATTGCGCAGCAATGCTGCGTATCGAGGTGCCGGGCGTGCCCTCG
>JBQTIX010000131.1:0-2120 GCA_052387695.1 Panacagrimonas sp.
GCGCTGCTCGCCCTCACGCCCCCCACCCCTGGGTGGGGGGGTGGGTGTGGTTGCCGTTTAACCGGGGTGGGTGGGGTCGCGTGTGTGGTTTTAACGGTCCCCCGCCACCACCGCGGTCTGCCTGACACACGGAAGGACCCATTTGCCCCACCACGACAGCGCGAAAACGCGCGGCAGGCTCCTACAGGCAGCCCCTCCCGGATTATCATTGCCGCGCACGCAGTGCCGCGCGCTCGAGCTTCACGTCCTGAGGGGAAACAGTCGTGACTTACTGCCTTGCGATAAAAGTTGACGAGGGCCTGGTGTTCGGCTCGGACACCCGAACCAGCGCCAACGTCGATGACATCCGCACGTACAACAAGGCGCACGCCTTCGAGTGGCCGGGCGAACGGGTTTTCGTATTGCTCTCGGCGGGCAACCTCGCCACCACCCAGGCGCTGCTTCAGCGATTGCAACGCGATATCGAGAGCCCGTCGGCCTTGAGTTTCAGGAATGCACGCAGCGTGTTCGATGCGGCGGAGTACCTCGGCGTGTCGTCGGTCGGGACGACCCGTAACGCCGCGCAGTTGTCGCAGAGCAGCGCCGATTTTCGCGTGTCGCTGATTCTCGGCGGTCAGATCGCCGGCCAGGAGCCGGAGATCTACCTGATCTATCCCGAGGGCAACTGCATCGCCTCGTCGCCGGACACGCCGTTTTTGCAGATCGGCGAGGTCAAGTACGGCAAGCCGATCCTCGACCGCGTGATCCGCTCACGCGCCAGCCTCAACGACGCCGCACGCTGCGCGATGGTGTCGCTGGACGCGACCATCAAGAGCAACCTGTCGGTGGGTCCGCCGCTCGATCTGTCCCTTCTGCCGCGCGACACCCTGAAACTCACGCGCGTGCGCCTGGACGTGGAGTCGGCGTACTACCAGCAGGCCAAGGAAATCTGGAACCAGCACCAGATCGCGGCCCTGCACGCGCTGCCGCGCTTCCCCTGGGAGTCGAAGGCTTGAGCGGCGCGGCGGCGTCCGCCGATTACGCCGCGATCCTCGAAGAGATCCACGCCGAGATCGAGCCGTTCCTGGGCCGAGGTCGCGTCGCCGACTATATCCCCGCGCTGGCGCGGGTGCCGCCGCGGCAGTTCGGCATGGCGCTGACGACAATCGATGGTCGCGAGTACACCGTCGGCGACGCCCATGTTCCGTTCTCGGTGCAGAGCATCGCCAAAGTCAGCGCGGTGGCGCTGGCGCTGCGCGCGGCGGGGGACACGCTGTGGTCCCGCGTCGGTCGCGAGCCCTCCGGCAATCCGTTCAACTCGCTGGTGCAACTGGAGAGCGAGAACGGCATTCCGCGCAATCCCTTCATCAACGCCGGCGCCCTCGTCACCCTGGACGTGCTGATGGAGCACGTCGACGACCCGATCGCCGCCATGCTCAGCTTCGCGCGCGGTGCGGCGCGCAATCCGGCGATCGACGTCGATACGGAAGTTGCGGAGTCCGAACTGGAACACAGCGAGCGCAATCGCGCCCTGGCGCACTTCATGAAGAGCTTCGGCAACATCCGCAGCGATGTGGATCGCCTGCTGTCGGTCTACGTGCGCCAATGCGCCATCCGCATGCACTGCGTGGACCTGTGTCGATCCTTCCTGTTTCTCGCCAACCAGGGCGTGATGCCGTGGTCGGGCATGCAGGTGCTGTCGGCCAACCAGTCCAAGCGCCTGTCGGCGCTGATGCTGACCTGCGGGTTCTACGACGAATCGGGCGATTTCGCGTTCCGCGTCGGCCTGCCAGGCAAGAGCGGTGTCGGGGGTGGCGTGGCGGCCGTACTGCCGGGACATTTTGCGATCGCCGTATGGAGCCCGGAACTGGGCCGCTTCGGCAATTCCCTCGCCGGCATCGAGGCACTGGACCGGTTCACGACCCGGACCGGGCAATCGGTTTTCTAGGGAAGGTCTGCACAGGTTCTATCCGGCTCGCGGGTCGGTTCAAGCCAAAGGCGGAACCGACGCTGCGCATCCCTGACCAAGCCCGGCGCATGTCGGCGACGGCCACGCAAGGCCGTGGCCGGGGCCGGCAAGCGCCCCAGCGACCTCAGGCGCCAAGACGCCCATGCCCCATCTGTCGCCGCAGGAGGTGCGC
>JBQTIX010000132.1:0-37845 GCA_052387695.1 Panacagrimonas sp.
GCCCGGTGCGCCCGCAAGCGAGCGTCACATGACCCCCGGGCCTGCGAGGGGTGGATGGGCCTGGCGGATAAACCCCCCCCCACAAAACAGAGGCCCGCCCGTGGGGGGGTGAGCGAAGCGCCGACACCCGGCCCCCGCCACCGCGCGGCTATTTTTTTTTGGGTGGGGGTTATACGCCACGCGAACCCACCCCTCGCAGGCCCGGGGGTCATGTGACGCTCGCTTGCGGGCGCACCGGGCCCCCTTCAATCACGTGAAAAACCCTCCGGGCGGGCCGCCCGGAGGGTTGCTTTCCGGCCTGATCAGCGGCGGGTGGTGATGGTCCAGGTGTCGCTTATCCCGCCGATCGTGACCGTGATGCTGGCGGCTCCGCTGGCGCTGGTGATCCGGTTTCGGATCCGGACCTGGTCGCCGTTCCTGATCGTTCCGGGGCCGCTGCGGAACGAGCCGCCGTTGATCGAATAGCTCGGATCGCCGCCCGATCGACGCGACAACTGCAATATCGCCGCCCCTCCGGAACCCAGCCCGCTGATCCTGGCGCTGTTGCTGATGATGTCGGTCCGCGACTGAACGCCTTCTCGATCCTGAAAATTGAACCGGTCCGGGTTGTTGTCCGAGCCCGGTCCGCCGCCCCCTCCACCGCCCGGGCCGCCGTCGTCATCGGAGATTCTTACAGTGGCGCTGGAAGGACCACCCAGGTCGGCACCATCAACCTCGGACAGATTGACGCGGAAGCTCTCCTGGTTTTCGTCCTGGTCATCGTCATCGATCGGGATGCGGATGCTGCGACTGGCGGTGTCGCCGTCGTCCCAGGTCAGCACCCGGTTGACGGCGGTGTAGTCCCGGCCACTGACGGCGGAATCGTTGCGGGTCACCACTCTGACCGCGGCTTCGCCGAAACCGCCGCCGCGACGGGTCACGGTGATCTCGGCCTCGCCGCTGGCCTCATTCACCGTATAGGACCCGGCACTCAACTGCACGGTGCCGGGCGAGGGATCGTCGTCACCGATGATCGTCAGCGTGGCGGTCGCGGGGGTACCCAGGTCGGTTCCCACCGGCTGGGAAAGCACGATGTTCAGGGTCTCGTCCGGCTCGTCTCCACGGCGCCTGTGGATGTCGATGTTGACGGTCTTGCTGTCATCGTCACCTTCGGGCCATATCACGGTCTGACGCAGTTCGGCGTAGTCGCTGCCCGCCTCCGCGGTGCCGTCGAAGGTGTCGATCCGCACACTGGCTGCGCCCTGGCTGCCGCCGATGCGGTTCAACGTGATGGTCGCTTCGTCGGTCGAGCCATGAACCACATAGGCGTCGGCGCTGAGTTGTACCGCGTTACCACCGGTGACCGCTTCACCGTCGATGGTCAGGGCGTGCACGGTCTGATCACCCCGCACGGCGTTGGTCGGCTCGCCCAAGGTGAAGATCACGCTTTCGCCCTCGGGTTCCGCAAGCTGATCCACGATCAGGCGGACTTCGATCTGCACGCCGGTCTCACCTGCCGGAATCTCCAGAGGGCTGTCGCTGCGAATCTCGCGGTCGTCCGCATCGGCCGTTCCGGTGACCGCAAACGGGACGCGCACTGTCTGCTCCGTGGCGTGCGACAGCATCACGCCAACCGTGACGAGTCCTTCGCCCTCGGCGTAGTTCGAGCGCTCCGCCTCGAACGAGACCAGCGGCTCGCCATCGTCATCGAGCACCGTCAGGGTGTGCGATGCGGGCGATCCCAAGCTCGCCCCCGACGGGTTGTCGAGATGGAGGATCACTGTCTCGGCGTCCTCGCGCTGCCCGTCGTCGATCAGTCGAAGGCTCAGCGTCACCTCGGTTTCTCCCGCGGGAATGGTGACGTCCTGGTCGATCGCCGCGTAGTCGTCTCCGGGCTCTGCCGAACCGTCGACGCGGATCGAGGCGGTGATGGCACTGCTGGATGCGCGCGAAAGCCGCACCGCAATCCCGGCCGGGCCGCTGCCCTCAGTGACGCTCCGGTCCGCAACCGCAAACGCGATTTCGGGCCGCTCTGTCGGGTCGCCATCGGTACGTACCAGATGCAGCAGCCAGTCGTCTCCGCCATCGCCGCCGGGCGTGCTCAGGTCGCGCCCGTCGTCGGTTGTTCCGGCATTGCGCCGATCGCTGGTGTCGGACCCGTTGATCCAGGTCACGCTGTAGCGGCCACCGGTCACGTCGACATCGACGCTGCCCGGACGCGGCATGTAAACCAGATATTCCCTGCCGGGCTCACCGAGGCAATAGCCGTTGTTGACCAGGGAACGGCAGGGATTCATGCGATAGAAGGGCACCGTCTCGAAGAAGTCCCAGATGCGCTTCATGATGTCGTGCCGGGACTGGACCTTGTGGTCCAGGTTCATGGTCCCGGAAAAACCGGAGGAGGAATGACCGTCCATGTCGCCATAGTTCAGCGTCGCGCCGGACATGAGCGTGGTCCAGCCGGTCTTGCGGATGACCTCCGGGTGGGAATAGTCGGGCTGATACATATTTCCCGGCCAGAAGGTTTCCTGGGCGTAGACCGGCTTGCCCGGCACATACGCGTTGACCAGTCCGTTATACATCTGGTCGAGGAACGCCGGCAGATTGCCGGTCGGGGCCTCCATGCCCTGCACCACCACCACACTGGACCAGGGCTGGCGGCTGATCTGATCGAATTCGTCGTCAAACGGGTGCAGGCCGAGCGGATGGTCGAACACGTTGTAGCGCTGCACCAGGGCACCGAGGCGATTGGCGGAGGGGTGCCGGTTCATCTCGGCGCCCATGACACTCATCAGCAGGTTCCAGTACGGACCGATGCGGGCCATCAGGTAGCGGACATAGCGCTCCTGATCGTCGGGCGATTGCGGCACGTTGTCCTGCATCTTGCCGAAGACGCCGGCGAACTGGAACACCATCATCCCGTCGTCCGCGAGCAGGTCCAGGATATCTTCCATCTTCCGGTATTCCGCCGCGTTGAGGGGCCACAGTTCCGGTGTATCCCAGCCGTTGCCGCGAGTATCTTCCTTCCACTTGGGAAGGTGGCTGGCGATCGACAGCATGTTGTAGCCCTGACGCTTGGCCCAGCTCAGGAATTCCCTGCGGCTGCCGTCGGACCAGTTCGAGGCGAAGAAGCGGTCGCCCACATGGAAGCTGCGGATCTGCACGTGCCCGCCGCCCTTGAATCCAAGCCAGCGGGGATTGGTCTGGTCCTGCGTCAGCAGGCCGGGGGTGTTGGACGGCACACAGGTGAAAGACCCGCTGGCGCCAGGCTGCCCGTCGGAAAACCGGGCCGCGTACTCCCAGCGCCCGGGCGCGTCACACATCATGCGCGCCTTCCAGGTCGATCCGCCGTCGTAGAAGCCCCAGAACTCGAAGGTGCTGCCGTTGGGCCGTGTGTACACCACGTCCAGATCGACGGCGTTGTAAGGAGATTCGTAGTCGCGGTCGTTGGTGACCGACATCTCGAACCGGTCCCACATGCCCACCTCACGTTCCTCCGCCTGGGCCGGGTGAACGAACAGCGACGAGGCAAGCAGCGCAGTGCTGAAAATGCGCACGATCGACGACATTAAAACCCCCGGAAGCCAAGTATTGCTGCTGAAAAAAGCCGGAAAACGCGTTCGGGCCAAACTGCAAGAAACTCACCCGAAACACCCGTCACGTGGCGTTTACGACCTCTTCCCCTCAACCCGCAGTGGGGGGTCGTTTCGCCATCGCATTTCACCGCATACGCCCGACCGCGTCGGACGCTTCCACGCGAAACAACATCTGCAAACATTAAGGTAGACACGGGCTGTGCCGGGCCGAGGTTCCACCTGTGCCCGATTCTAGTGGAATTTCCATCAAGGAATCCGGGCTCTTGGATCGAAACTGACGATGGGACGACGGCACAACACCCGCGCTGGCTCGTTTCGCGAAATAATTGCGGCATCGGGCTCAGCGGCGTGGCCTCGATTCAACACATAGGTGATCGGGCGTATCCGCAAGCCTGAGCCTGCATCGGCCACCCATTCCCCCACGGATTGACTGGCTTGCAGCACCCGCCTGCTTGCAATCCACCATGAAAAAGACAAAGTACCCGGCGTTTCGCAGGCCCTGAAGATGTGCGTCTTGCACGATCAGGGCGACCGTTTGGCGTCATATTCGCGCTTTGGCCAGGGTGGGTCTTCAAGTGGATAACAAACTGATGGGTCTGGTCGGTCTCGGAAACCCCGGCCCCGATTATGTGCAGACCCGCCACAACGCGGGCTTCTGGCTGGCGGAGCGCCTGGTGGACCGCCATCGCGGCACGTTCCGGGTCGAGTCCCGGTTTTTCGGCGCGCTGGCGCGCATCAGGATCGCCGACACCGATGTGCTGGTGCTCAAGCCCGGCACGTACATGAATCGCAGTGGCCAGGCAGTCTCGGCGCTCGCGCAGTTCTACAAGCTGGCGCCGGAGCAGATCCTCGTAGCGCATGACGAACTCGCCCTGCCGGTCGGGGCGGCGCGGCTCAAGCTCGGCGGCGGCCATGGCGGTCACAATGGCCTGAGGGATATTCACAAGCCGATGGGCGACGGCTACCGGCGCGTCCGCATCGGCGTCGGCCATCCCGGCGACCGCGACCTGGTGCTGCGCTACCTCACCGAATCAAGGCCCTCGCGTGCGGAGGAGGACGCGATCGTGAGTGCCATCGATCGCGCCATCGAAGCGATCGAACGGGGCTTGGCCCAGGGCTGGGACAAGGCCACGCAGGCCCTTCATACGGATTGAGCGCTCGTCCCCAAGCCGATTTGCCGGCGCTCAGATCAGCGGCCGCGGCGGGACCATCGGTCGCAGCCAGGCCTTGAGGCTGTAATCGGCCGGTATCGTGCCGACTCCCAGCGGCGCCAACGAAACCTTGCGCACGCCCTCGACCCGGGTACGGATTTCCAGCACGCCGATGTCGGTCTTGAACGAACTCGATTGCGCTTCACCCAGCCACACACCCAAAGTCGGAGCCACCAGCCGGTTGAGCCTGCCGCCGCGGACCTGGAACAGTTCCAGTTCGACCAGAACACGTTCACCGCGGGTTCCAGGAAATTTTTCCACCCGCTGATGCACTCGCAAGATCCCGCAGTGCGGGCAGGCCATGTCGAAGCGGGCGGATTCACCCCCCACAACGGTCACTGGCGGCGAGGGGAGACGCACGCCATTGCGCACGATATCCAGTTGCACGGCATAACCCTGGTATGGCTTCTCCCCGTCGGCGAAGGCGGGAATCGCCCCGGCCGCGAGGGTGAGCCACAGGAAACTCAAGACCGCTGTTCTGAACATGATCGATTCCACCGGGACAGGTTTTCGGTTCTACTGCATACCTGAGTGTTGCATCGCAACATTTACGCCCAGTGTCAAAATCGGGCGGCCGAACGGCGAGTCAACCGACCAATCGGGGCTGCGCCGCGCGGCACCACGCGTGTTCCAAGCGTGGCGAACCGATCGGACCCCGACAATTCCGCTAGAGTTTCGCGCCCGGCGCGGGCCTGCCATTGGTCTTTTTATTTGCCACCGCTCTACTTCGGGACTGTCCAGTCCCGCTCCCTCGCCCCCTCCAGTACCACACACTCCCCGAGCACTCATGGGAATCAAATGCGGCATCGTCGGCCTGCCCAACGTCGGCAAGTCCACCCTGTTCAATGCGCTGACCAAAGCCCAGATCGCAGCGGAGAACTATCCCTTCTGCACCATCGACCCCAACGTCGGCATCGTGCCGGTGCCCGACCCGCGGCTGGAGGCGCTGGCCGCGATCGTCAAGCCCCAGAAGATTCTTCCGGCCACGGTCGAATTCGTCGACATCGCAGGGCTGGTCGCCGGCGCGAGCAAGGGCGAAGGGCTGGGCAACCAGTTTCTCCAGCACATCCGCGAAACCGACGCCATCGCCCACGTCACCCGCTGCTTTGCCAATGACGACATCATCCACGTCGCCGGCAGCGTCGATCCGATCCGCGACATCGAGATCATCAACACCGAGCTGGCCCTGGCCGACCTCGAAGCGGTGACCCGCGCCGTCGATCGCGCGTCCAAGCTCGCCAAGGCCGGCGACAAGACCTCCATCGCCAAATATGAAACCCTCAAGCGCGTACAGGCGCATCTCAACGAAGCCTTGCCGGTCCGCTCGCTGGCGCTGGACGCCGAGGGAAAGCTGCTGTTGCGTGACCTGCACCTCATCACCTCCAAGCCGCTGCTCTACGTCGCCAACGTCGACGAGGCCGGCCTGAGGGACGGCAGCCCTTATCTGGACAAGGTGAACGAACTGGCCCGACGCGAGCACGCCCAGGTGGTGCCGGTGTGCGCGGCGATCGAGTCCGAAATCGCCCTGCTCGACGAGGCCGACAAGGCCGCCTTCCTGGAAGACCTCGGACTGGAAGAACCGGGCCTCAACCGCGTGATCCGCAACGCCTACCAATTGCTTGGACTTCAGACCTACTTCACCGCCGGCGTCCAGGAAGTGCGCGCCTGGACCGTGAAGGTCGGTGCCACCGCCCCGCAAGCCGCGGGCGTGATCCACACCGATTTCGAGAAAGGCTTCATCCGCTCCGAAACGATCGCCTACAAGGATTTCATCCAGTACAAGGGCGAAGCCGGCGCCAAGGAGGCCGGGCGCTGGCGCCTGGAGGGCAAGGAATACGTGGTGCAGGAAGGCGACGTGATGCACTTCCGGTTCAACGTCTAAGGCACTCAGGAAGAATCAGGACGTATCAGTAAGTCTCCGATTCAAATACATAGCCCGGCTTGTCCGGGCTTTTTTTGGCCAACCGTCTCAGGTCGTCGCTTGTAACAGCAAGCGTAAGCGGGTGTTAAAGCGGGTACGATCAATTTGGAGACCTACCGTGCCAACCGACACCCAATGCCGCACGGCCAAACCCGCCGACAGGCTCTACAAGCTGGCCGACGCGAAGGAGCTGTACTTGGGGTCAAGCCGAATGGGGTCAAGGCGGTCCGGTAGCGAGAGTCGAGGTCTGGTCGGGGCCAGGTGGAACGCGGCAGATGCTCACTTCGCGGACGCTTCCAGATACCCCGACACCACAGGACCCGGATGCGCCCTCATTCAATACTTGGGTACGGGTCGTCCTGCCTTTCGTTGGATCGGCCTTGTCGGTGCGTTTTTTGTAAGCGTCTGCCGACGCCCCCCTTGACGCGACGCTTTGTTGATCAGCGAGCGTCTGGGGGTGCCCAACGATGAGGCAGCAGTTGGCCGATTCGGATAACACCCGTCATCGAGGCAGCGCTCCAGCGCTTGAGGCTGTAGTCGATGGCTTTGGCCAGTCCGCTGCCGGCGCTCACAGCATGCCGTCCAGGTCAGCAGCGACGAAACGCCGACACCAGTCGCAGGGACAGACCTTCGGCCAGCGGGCGCGCACTTCGCAACCTATTCCTGGCGCTCGCACAGGCGCAGACAGCCTGCACTCGCCCATCGCTTCCGCTGACTCGCCAGGGGCTAAGGATCGGCACAGATCGCAGCGCCGCACATCGTCGGCGGGCTTCACTTCGTGCCACGTGCGTCAGCGGTACGGGCCTCGATCCAGGCCGAAACCTCATCTGATCGCCACGCGGAAATGCGCTCGCCGATCTTCATCCGCTTGGGGAAGCGACCCAGGGCTTCGAGCCGATAAAGCGTGGGCTTGCTCAGGCCGGCGCGGCGACAAGTCTCGGGAAGACGATCAAGCTTGACGCGCGGCGCGTCGTTCAATTGTTGGGACACGGTGTGGGCTCATGGCGTCCGGTGTGGACTGAGCCGCAACTATTCGCGCAGGTTCAGCGGTTACCTATTTCTGCCGAAACGAGTAACCGCGGGCTGTCATCACACGCTCGAATCTCTCCCTGTCTTGCTTGCGTTTGGCAACGTGCGGAGCTTGGTCCTTCGCATACTCCTTCGCGGCCTTTGCCAGGCCCCACTCGCTAGCCCTACGCTCGACATAGGACGCCTTCAGTCCAAATTTCAGCGCGGCGCCTTCACAGAGCGTGGGTAGTTCGGGGGTGACGCCTCGGTCCAGCGATGCTTGGACGCGATGCCAAACATGCTCGAATGCGTCCCGAACGCGGGATTGCACGGCCGCGTGCTTCTGTCCGTTCGCGTTCTTCTGCAACGCAGCCTGATCGTCCAGAAAGCCGAGCAATTGTTTGGACAAGGGCAGGTCGGAAGGAGCGCTCTCACGCCATTTACGATACGCGTCCCACCCGTGATTCGGCGTGCCCGTTTTCTTGTAAAGCTTCCATGCGCGTCCCGCGTTGTGACGAGCCGCCCACAAGCGCAACTGTCGGTCCAACTGTCGATCTTCTTCGGACAGCTCGGACAGTTCGATCTCCGGCTTGGTTGCATCATGGATCCCTATTTCGCCCGCAGGGACTAGGGTGATCTGCGAGCCTGCTGCTGATTCTTGCTTTCGACTCGCCGCCGCCCCTGCAACGCTGTCGCAGCGCGCCGCACTCGTCGCCTTCGCGGCTCGCGAATCTTGATTCGCTTCGATTCTGCGTGGCGGCTTCTTCGCCATCGTCGGTTGTCAGGGTGTCGGATCGTTCGCTCGGCCGTCCCGCACTTCAAGATGCCGCCGTCGCCTTGTCCAAGACCTCCGCAGCCCAGGTGTTCAGGCTCTTGCGCGCATGGCGCGCGGCGATGAACGCCTTGCGGTGCTGCTCGGGCGTGAGGCGCAGCACGAACTTGCCGGAGAAGGGCTTCTCCGGCGGCTCGCCACGCTCGGCACAGAACGCCAGATAGTCCTCGACGGAATCCCGGAACGCCTTCTCCAGGTCGCGCATGTTGGTGGCCTGAAAGGTGATCACGTCGCGGGTGTTGATGACCTCGCCGTGAATGATTCCAGCGTCGGAGTCCACCTCGGCAACACCGACATAGCCCTTGTGCTCCATCATGGTTTTACCTCCGCAGATTCCAGAAAGCGCCGCACCGAACCCACCGCGCCCTTGTCCGTGATCCGCTCCGGGTGCGGGCGATGAAAAACGGCGCGCACGCCGTTCAACGCCACCCGCACCCGCGAGCCGTCACCCTCGTTCAACTCGGCACCCAGGCCGCGGAACAGGGCCTCGATATCCGTCCAGCGGATATCCGCCCGCGGCGGCTTCTCGAACACGGCAAGCAGGGTCTTCCGATGCTTGTTGTTCATGCGGAATGATACTGCGGATTGATACTTTATAGCCAGCCTACGCTAGAGCCAACCACGTTCGGCAAAACTCGTGGGCGCGCCCTCGCCGACCACGAAGTGATCGAGAACCCGCACGTCGATCAGCGCCAGGACTTGGCGCAGGTGGGTGGTCAGTAACTTGTCGGCCTCGGACGGTTCCGGATTACCGCTGGGATGGTTGTGCGCGAGGATCACGGCAGAGGCATCCAATCGAATGGCGTGCTTGGCCAGTTTGCCGATGTTGGGCTTGATGTCCTTCTCGATCCGGGCGCGCACGATGTTGGGGTGCTTCCAGCGGCCCAGGATGTTGCGGGCGAAGTATTTCGTCGGCCAGCTCGCCCACCGTCATGGCCAGCTTGTCGGCCGCGATCTTCGCCACCGCGGTGCGCTTGCGTTCCTTCTTCTCGCCGGCTATGTCGTGACCCATCGCCACGCGAGCACGAAGATCCTTCGCGGTCTTGCGGGCATCCGCCAGCGACAGGTCGCGGTAGCTGCCCAGGTTCATCACGCGAGCCTTGCCGGCGAAGCGGTAGCGGAAGCGCCACATGGGGACCGCGTAGTCCTTGCGATAGACCAGCCACAGGCCATCGCCGTCGCCCTCGAACCGCTCGCCGGCCTTGATCCAGTTTCGGATCGCCACGTCTGAGAGTGTTCCCATATCTTCTCCGTGTACCCGGAAAAGAGCCTGCGGAGTCAGAAGGTACACAAAGCGGGTACACACGAATTTTGCGATGCAGTGAATCGATGTGCAACGTTCAGACACAAAAAAGCCCCGTCGGAAGGGGCTTTCAGAGACTCAATGAGACGGTGTGACCCGTCATGATCTGCTACTCAATATTTTGTACTTGCTCGCGCATCTGCTCGATCGTTACCTTCATCTCCACTGCCAGACGCGTCATTTCGGCATCCTGGGATTTCGACGATAGTGTGTTGGCTTCGCGATTGAGTTCCTGCATCAGAAAATCCAGGCGCCGGCCCACTGCTTCATCGCGTTTGAGCGAAGCGCGCACTTCAGCGACGTGCGACAGCAGGCGCGACATCTCCTCCTCGATGTCGAGACGCTGCAATGCGATAACGATCTCCTGCTCAAGACGTCCGGGTTCAAGTTCGACGCCAAGCTCTCTGGCGCGGGCGCGCAGGCGCTCGACACCCTGGCCGCGCACGTCCGCGTAGCGCGCGCGCACGGCGATGACGGCCTGCTCGATCGCGTCGCACCGGTCTGTGAGAAATCCGAGGAGGCGCTCGCCCTCGCGTGCGCGACTGTCATTGAACTCGCGCAATACGCGATCGAACAGGGCACGCGCCGAGTCCAGCAGGGTCGCAATATCCGGCGCCGGCTCGCGCAGCACGCCTGGAAACGACAACAGACGCAGCGGATCGGTAGGCGCCAGAGGTCCCCACTCGGACGCAATCCGCGCCATCGCCTCTCTCAGCGATCGGACACGATCCAGATCGGGCTCGATGCGGTCCGACTGGCCTGCATCGCGTCCGAATCGCAGCCCTGCCTCGATCTTTCCCCGCGCCACGCGCGAGGCCGCGAGTTGCCGCAGTTCGCCTTCCAGCGCACGGAATTCTTCCGGCGACTTGAACGACAAATCGAAGTAACGATGATTGACCGAGCGTAGCTCCCAGCTCAGCCGACCCCATGTACCTTGAACGTCACCCCGGGCGTAGCCGGTCATACTGCGGATCATCGGCTGCCCTTCGGATACGTCACGTACGATCACGCTGGAATGTCGTGATCGTCACGGCTTCCACCGCCCTGCGAAGCAGGCGCGACGGTGTATCAAATCGGAAAAACGGCGGAGGCAGGAGACGCCGACGCCGTCGACAATTCTAGCCCGTGGCGGAAGGCTCAGCCGGCGGCGCAGGCGCCGGGGCTGGGTCAGACGCCAACGCGGGAGCGATTTTCTTCGCCGCCGTCTTGGCTTTCTTGACCAGAGTCTTAACCTGGGCTTTGGCCTTGGTCACTGTCTTCTTGACCACGGCCTTCGCCTTGGTTGCAGTCTTTGACGCGGACTTTGCAACCTTCTTCACGGCCTTGGTCGCTGCCGCTTTCTTGGCTGCGACTTTCTTCACGACCTTCTTGATCACCGGGCTCTTTACAATTTTCTTTGCTGCGCCTTTCTTGACGACTGCTTTCTTTGCCACTGATTTTTTCGCCACTGCTTTCATCGCTTTCTTCGCAACCGGTTTGGCTGCTCCCTTCTTTGCCACTTTCTTCGCTGCCTTCTTTGCCGCCATTTCCTTATCCTCCACTGAAAAATCGGAACGCCCCAATAAATGCCGGAGAGAAATGATGCATCTCTTCGTGCCGACCGGACTCTATGCGCTTGCCAAGAAAAGTCAATCCAATTTCATACGCGCCTCGCGCGATTGTGGCGAGCCTGGTCTCAGTTTTTTGCAGCGCGAATGCTCTGGCAGGTGCCTGCGTGCGCAGTCACGAAGTCATCGCAGAGTTCCCTCACGACACCCGGCATTTCACACAAGGGCTGCTGATCATCGGCGACACGCTGTACGAGAGCGTCGGTGGCTACGGAAGCTCCGCGATCCACGCGAAGGAACTGCGATCCGGCCGGTCGCGCGCACTGCAGCCCCTGCCCGCGAGTGCCTTTGGCGAGGGGCTTGCACGAGTGGGGGATCAATTGCTGCAAGTAACGTGGCGCGAGCAGATTGCCTTTCGTTTCGATCTGCGTCTTGTGCCGATTCAGGCGCAACACTATGTCGGTGAGGGCTGGGGACTTGCATCGTGGCGCGACGACAGGGGCGACGAGCATCTGGTGCTGAGCGATGGCACCGCCACACTGCGCTTCCTCGATCCGGCGACACTCGCCGAGAAGCGCCATCTGCCTGTGCGCGACGGAACCCGCACAATCGACCAACTCAACGAACTCGAGTTCGTGCGCGGTGAAATCCTTGCAAACGTCTGGCACAGCGATCGTGTGGCAGCGATCGATCCGAGAAACGGCGAGGTTCGCGGCTGGTTTGATTTTTCGGATCTCAAGGACCGGCTTAAAAAACCCGAAGGCTGGAACGAGGCGGAGCATGTCCTCAACGGCCTTGCGTTCGATCGCGTGACCGGACACCTGTTCGTCACCGGCAAGCAATGGCCGACGCTTTTCGAAGTGGCCCCGGGAGAATGCAGAGACGCCATGAAGGTAAAGTAATTTTTCGTTCCATCAAGCCAATACCTCTTGTGCTGTGTCGGGAACTAACTGTCTCAATGGGTGTAATATTCTGTATCTTCCACGATACGGATTGACGTAATGATTATTTCCGGTGAGCACAAAGAGTTGTATCGAACGGTGAGGAAATTCGTCCAGGACGAACTCAACCCGCACGTCGCTGAGTGGGAAAAGGAAGGTATCTGGCCGGCCCATGAGGTGCTGAAAAAAATGGCTTCGCTCGGTCTGCTCGGCATCAACAAGCCGGAGCGGGTCGGCGGCCAGGGGCTCGATTACAGCTACCAATTGATGTTTGCGCAGGCGCTCGGAAACTGCCTGTGCGGCAGTCTGCCGATGGGCATCGGTGTGGTGACCGACATGGCCACACCCGCGCTCTCGCGCTTCGGCTCGACGCAACTGCAGGACGAGTATCTCGCACCGGTCATCGCCGGCGAAATGTGTTGCTCGATCGCGGTGTCGGAAGCCGGCGCGGGTTCCGATGTGGCGAGCATCAAGACACAGGCTCGAAAGGACGGCGGTGACTACGTCATCAACGGTTCGAAGATGTGGATCACCAATGGCACGCAGGCCGACTGGGCCTGCATGCTGGTGAACACCCGCGAGGGCCGGGCCCACCAGAACAAGAGCCTGATCATCGTGCCGCTCGACGCCAGGGGCATCGACCGTCGAACCCGTTTGGACAAGCTCGGCATGCGCGCATCCGACACTGCGATGATCTATCTCGACGAGGTGCGCGTGCCGCAGCGTCATCTCGTCGGCGAGGAAGGCATGGGCTTCATGTACCAGATGCTGCAATTCCAGGAGGAGCGCCTGTTCGCTGCGGCCAGCGGGATCGACGGGCTTGCCAACCTCATCGATGAAACCGTCGAATACACGCGCCTGCGACAGGCCTTCGGTCAGAGCGTGCTGGATAACCAGTATGTGCATTTCCGTCTGGCCGAACTCAGGACCGAGGTCGAATCGCTCAAGGCGCTGGTGTACCAGGCGACCGAGGACTACGTCGCGGGCCATGATGCAACGATGCTGGCGTCGATGGCCAAGCTCAAGGCCGGAAGAGTGGCGCGGGAAGTGACCGACGCCTGCCTCCAGTTTTGGGGCGGGCAGGGGTTCATGTGGGAAAGCAACGTCGCGCGCGCATATCGCGACACGCGGCTGGTTTCGATCGGTGGCGGCGCTGATGAGATCATGCTCGGCATCATTGCCAAGCTGATGGGTATCCTTCCCGGCCGGCGCCCGGACGAGGCAACCGGGGCGGCGTGAGTCAGTCTTTGGCGCGCACCGCCGGGCCGGTGAAACCGTCGATTCCCAGGTCTGCCAGGACCGGCAAATCTCTTGCGTCGTCGATACCGGCGGCGGCGATCGTCGTCAAGCCGATCGTATGGGCCACTGTGCACAGGCTGCGCAGAAAAGCCTGGTGGCCGATCCGTTCGCGGACGCCGTGCACGATGGAGCCATCCAGTTTCAGATAATCCAGTCCGAGGTCATGCAGTTCCCAGACACGGGAGAATTGCAGCCCGGCGTGTTTCAGGCCCAGCTTGCAACCCAGCGGTTTGAGCGCCCGACAGAATCGGCGGAACTCCGGCAACTGCCGTAGCGCGCCGAACTCAGGAACCTCCAGCCACAGCATTGCGGCGAGTTCCGGAGAGTCGCCGAGGTGGCGGGCGATGAATGCACCGAATCCGGGATCGCACAGGGCTTCGGGCGAAACGTTGACGCTCACCGGGGTCTTGTGCGCGGCGATATGAGCCAAGGCCGCTTCGATCACCATCGTGTCGAGTCGCGACATCAGGCCCAGGCGCGCCGCCCAGGCGATGAAACGTGCGGCCGGCTGCCAGTCCTGCCCGATCCTGAGTCGCACCGGCGATTCGTGATGCAGGATCGTCCCGTCGACCGAAGTCACCGGGTATCGACCCAGACGGACGCCATGACTTTGCATGGCGTCTTCCAGCACGCGCCGCCAGGACGCGAGGTCGGTCGGTAGTTCGGGTGGAGTCGCGGGTTGGTCCGCCTGCACCACCGCCGTTGCGGACTGTTCGGCCTGCGCCAGCGCGCCGTCCGCTCGCGAGAGAACCGCCGCACGCGATTCGGCCCGCTGATAGGGTGTGCACCCGGCGCGGATGGCCGATTCCTTGTCGGTATCCGGCCGGTCCAGTGCCAGTTGCGCCTGCGACCAAAGCGTGTCGGCGATGGTCCGCGTGTCCGTCTCGTCGGGAGCCATGACGGCGAAGTCGGCACCGCTCAACCTCGCTACCGTCCACGACCCCGGGTATCTCGCCGCCACGTTCGACAGGCGTTCGCCGACGCGGCGCAGCAGCTGATCCACCGCTTCGCGTCCGATGGCGCGATTGAGGTCGGCGAGACCGGCCATTCTCAGGATCACGAGCACGCCCGATGCGCCCTGGTCGTCGCGCGCCAGTGCATGGTCAAGGGTGGCCATGAAAGTCTCCCGGTTGAGCAGGCCGGTGACCGGGTCGATCTGCGCGGCCAGGCGAAGCTGCTCCACTCTTTGCGACTCGTCGTGCAGCATCTGCTGCACCCTTCCCGACAAGGCATTCATCGAACGCACGAGTTGGCGGAATTCGATCGTGAAAGGTTCGGCCTGGGTGATGAACTGCCGCTTGCCCATGGCGTCGGCCTGATACACCACGGCCTTGAGCGGTCGCAGGATCAAGCGCAACAAGGCCGAACCGATGGCACCCGCTCCGAGCGACGCCACCGTGAACCAGCCCAGCAGTCGCAAGGTCACGCTCCAGAGTTCGGCGTAAGCGTACTGGTCGTGGCTCTCCAGGGTCAGCGTTCCGTATTGCTTCCAGCCGTCCTGGACCTGCGCCACACCCGGCGCAACCCGCAACGGCACCGCGGCGACGAATATCTCCGGCACACCAGCAACCGGGCGGTCGTTCCGACGTTCGACGATTGCGTTGCCGGAGGGGTCCACCAGGCGGATCAGCCGGTAGTGCCCGGCATCGAACTGGGCCGAGAGCAGAAGTTCGAGCGTGACCGGATCCTTGTCCATCTGCGACATCGACAATGCCAGCGCAGCGGCGTTGTCGACATTCTTCACGAACAACTGCTGCTCGAAATAGTGGCGCGCGGCCACCGTGCTGACCGCAAAAGTGCCGCCGAAGGCCAGGGTCATCACCACCACCACGGCCAGCCACAACTGTCTGATCAGAGACATGACGGTGCTCCGCTGAACACTGCTGAGAAAATGCGAGGGGGTGTCATTGAAATCCTTCGTTCTTGAGCCGCACCAACAGATCGCGCCAGCGCGACAGGCGTGCGGTCGGATCGCTCTGCGCCTTGACGCCGCCGGCCCAGAGGCCTTCGCCGTTGAAGCTGAACACCGGCGTCAGATCCGGTCGGGCGGAGGCCCGTTCGATGCTGCCGACAAGGTTGTCCAGAATCTGCGGCTCGCCATTCGGATCGGCGTAATAGCCCAGCACCATGTGGGCCTGCGACGTCCCCGGCATCGATCCGTCCAGATTCGCCCTGACATAGATCAGACGCAGCCGGTTCTGGGCGACGCCCAAGGCCATGAGGCTCACGTACTTGGCAATTGCAAAGTCTTCGCAGTCGCCACGTCCGCGCGCGAGCGTATCCAGCGGTGTTGCCCACCAGTCGGCCTGCTGCCAGACATCGACGTCGCTCGCGAAAGTCGTGCGACTGTTGAAGAACTCGTTGATCCGGCTCATCTGCACCGACACTGGCTGGCTGCGCGCCTGATCAAGCAGATGCAGCCAGTCCGCTGCCACCCGCACTCCATGCTCGCCATAGCGACTGGCGGCTACGTCACGCAGTTGCCCGCGATCAAGCGCAGCGACGGCGACTCCGCTCAGGATGATGGGAAGGAGACCCCGGAACAGGACCGACCGATAGCGCCCAAATTGTCCAATCATGCTCATGCGTGTCGCACGGAGTAGATGGACGATCCGTGCAATGGCCGCGCTCGACATGCCATCCAGGCGCTCCGTTCGATGCCGCACCAACAAGACAGAACCCAGCCGGTAAGCTCGATCATCGGGTGCGGAGATATTTGCATGGCCCCAACCCGATCGGAACCCAACGCGCCGGCCCACACGTGTAGAGTAATCTGGGAAAACCTCCGTAAGCGGGCCCGGACAGCACTTGCGACGATCGCGATGGGCGACTGCCCGTTCCGATTCGCGCGAAGATGTCGTAATGTTCGGTATCGCTGTTGATGGGATTTTGAGGGCGCGACCGCTGACTGTAGGGTCGTTCGGCACCACGCGATTCGTCAAATCTGACTTGCTTCAGGGGAAGTGCAAAAATGAAAAAAGGAATTTCTGCTTCGGGGATGGCCAGCGTCGCAGCAGGACTCCTGCTCGCCTGCCTCGGCAATCAGGCCTGGGCAGCGCCCGCCGCGACCGCCGTCGAAGCGGCGCAAAAGGCCATCGCCACCAATCCAGAAGTCGAAGCGGCGTGGAACGCGTTCCTTGCCGCCGAAGATGAACAGAAGTCGGCCAAAGGCGGTTTCCTGCCACGGGTCGACCTGGGCGCCTCGGCAGGTTTCGAAAATCATGACATCGACGACGCTCAGGGTCTGAACATCAACGGCGGCGGAGACGGCCGCGACACCGATTACGAGCCGGTCGGCGTCAATCTGACCGTGACACAGCTGCTCTATGACGGATTCTCGACCAGCAGTAATGTCGCACGCCTGGGGCGCGCCAAGCGCGAGCGGTATTTCGACCTGCTGAATGCGGCTGAAAGCACCGCCCTGGACGCGGTGCAGGCATACGAAGACGTGCGCCGCTACCGGGATCTGGTTGCTCTCGCCGAAAAGAACGTCCTGCGTCACGGCGGCGTGCTCGGACGCATCAAGGAGAAGGTAGGTGCGGGCGTGGGCCGATCGGTGGACCTGGAGCAGGCGACCGGCCGCCGGGCGCTGGCGGAATCGAATCTGGCGATCGAGAAGGGCAATCTGCATGACGTCAGCTCACGCTATCAGCGCATTGTCGGGGAGTGGCCCGCGGGTAACCTCGCACCTGCCGAACATGACAAGGCGACTCTTCCGGCCAATGCGGTCGAGGCGCTGGACCTCGCGTACGCCGGGCATCCTGCGCTTGCGGCGGCAACGGAGAATATTCGCGCCACCGAGGAACAGCGGCGCAATCGTCGCAGTCGTTACCAGCCGCGCCTGGATCTGCGTCTGCGCGGCGATTACGGCGACGACATCGATCGCATCACCGGTGAGAGCACCGATACCCGCGCCGAAGTGGTGATGAGCTACAACCTCTTCAACGGCGGATCCGACAAGGCCGCGGTCGAGCAGTCCGAGCATCTGATCTCCGTATCGGAAAACAATCGGGAAAGCACCTGCCGCGAAGTTCGCCAGAACCTGCGTATCGCGTTCAACGACCACCAGCGCATCGCCAGGCAGCTCGAATACCTCAAGATACACAAGGACGCCACAGACAAGTCGCGCACCGCCTACCTGGATCAGTTCCAGATTGGCCAACGCACCCTGCTGGATTTGCTGGATACGGAAAACGAATACTTCGAGGCCCAGCGCGCGTTCGTCAACGGCAACTACGATTATTCGATTGCCTCCGCGCGCACGCTCGCGGGCATGGGTCGCATTCGGCAGGCCATCGGGATCACGCGCGCGGATCTGCCGTCGCTCGATTCGATCGGCGGTGAGGAAAAGGACAAGGGCTCGCCATGCCCCGCCGAGCCGGAAGTGCCGGTAGAGGTTGCTGTGGCGCCGCTGGACAGCGACGGTGACGGCGTTCCGGATATCGACGACCTGTGCCCGGATACCCCACCCGGAACCCCGGTGGACAGCGCTGGCTGCGCGAAGAAGGAAGTCGTCGTTCTCAACGGCGTCACCTTCGCGTTCGATTCCGCCATCCTGACCGAACCCTCGAAAGAGATCCTCAAGAATTCCGCGCGCATCCTGAGCGCCAATCCCAAGGTCCGGGCGGAAGTCGCGGGTCATACCGACTGGATCGGCACCAATATCTACAACCTGCTGCTGTCAGAGCGACGTGCGGAATCGGTCGTCAAGTACTTGGTGTCCCAGGGCGTCGGCGTCGACCAGTTGACGCCGCGTGGCTGGGGCGAGACGCAGCCCAAGACGACCAATGAAACGGCCGAAGGTCGTTCCATCAACCGACGGGTTGAGTTCCGCCTGCTTGATACCGACTCGCCGACGGCTGCACCACCGGCCGCAAAACCGAAACCGGCGGGTTAGTCGCTCGGGCAGTGCGTCGCGTCACGCCGCCCTTGCACGGACCGAACCCGGTCCATGCAAGGGTGTGGCGTGATCAGCGTTCCGTATTTCGAGCGCACGCTGACGCAAGATCACTGCGCATGCCGGTTTTGAATGAGAGCGTTGCCTCGAAAGCGAGCGACCGGCAGTCTATTTCTTCAAGTGCTCGTCTTCTTCAAGTGCTCGTCGATAAATTTCTTCGCCCGATCGAGCCATGAACTGGCCTCTGGCGTGTGTTTCTCGTCGCTGCCTTCAAGCGAATTTCCGAACTCGCGCAACAAGTCCTTCTGTTTGCGCGTGAGGCTCACCGGCGTCTCAACCAAGACCGTGCATAGCAGGTCACCAATACCTCCACCGCGCACCGATCGCAAGCCCATTCCGCGGAGCCGGAACACCTTGCCGGCCTGAGTGCCTTCCGCGATCCTGAGCAGCGCCTTGCCGGTTAGTGTGGGTACTTCCATCTCGCCGCCCAGGGCGGCGGTAACCAGGCTGATCGGCACCGAGCATTGCAAGTCCGAGCCGTCGCGCTCAAAAAAATCGTGTGGACGAACCGTGATCTGCACGTACAGATCGCCCGGCACCGCGCCACGATCACCCGGCTCACCCTCACCTGCCAGGCGGATGCGGTCTCCGGTATCGACGCCGGCAGGAATCTTCACTTCGAGCGTCTTCTCACGCCTCAATTTGCCCGCACCGCGGCAACCGCGGCAGGGATCAGTCACCTGCGTGCCACGGCCACGACAATGCGGGCAACTTTGCTGAAGCACGAAGAAACCCTGCTGAACCCGCACCTGACCGGCCCCAGCGCAGGTCGGGCACTTGGGTGCGGGCTTGCCGTTGGCAGTACCGTTGCCGGAACAATCTGCGCAGGTCTCCAGGGTTGGGATACGGATCGATTCGACCGTGCCGGCCGCGGCCTGCTCCAGCGACAGTTCCATTGAATAGCGCAGATCTGACCCTCGTCGAGGGCCGCTGCGACCGCTG
This sequence comes from Panacagrimonas sp., assembly GCA_052387695.1. Taxonomy (GTDB): domain Bacteria; phylum Pseudomonadota; class Gammaproteobacteria; order Nevskiales; family Nevskiaceae; genus Panacagrimonas. The sequence continues at coordinate 19,537 of JBQTIX010000132.1, forward strand.
CCGCCGAAGATGTCGGAGAACACGTCACCGAAAATATCGGCGAAGCCCGCTCCTGCGCCGCCGCCAAAACCACCGCTGCCGCGAGACAGGCCCTCGTGTCCGTGCTTGTCATAGATCGCGCGCTTCTGTGCGTCGGCCAGCACTTCGTAGGCTTCGCTCGCCTCCTTGAATTTCTCCTCCATCGTGGCATCACCCGGATTGCGATCCGGGTGCAGCTTCATCGCGAGCTTGCGGTAGGAGCGCTTCAGGTCGTCATCATTGGCCTGACGGGAAACACCGAGGATTTCGTAATAGTCGCGCTTGCTCATTCGTCAGTTTCCAACTTCCCCCCAGCGAACAACTACCCGTTACCAGAAACATAACCAGCCGGACGAGCCGGCTGGAAACTGGTCACTGGAAACCGCCAACTGCTCAGGACTTCTTGTCGTCCTTCACTTCGGTAAACTCGGCATCGACCACGTCGCTGTCTTTCGCGCCGCTCGCCGTGCCGGATGCGGCACCCGGACCTGCACCACCGCCACTCTTGGCGTAAGCCCGTTCCGCGAGCTTGGCCGATGCCTCGGCCAGCTTGCGCGTCTTGGCATCGATATCGTCCTTGTCTGAACCTTTGGTGGCCTCGCGCAGATTGGCCATCGCATCCTCGATCTGCTTCTTCTCGTCGTCCTGCATGTCCGATGCCAGGTCCTTCATGGACTTCTCGACGCCATGGATCAACTGCTCAGCCTGATTGCGCGCGGTGATCAGTTCGTTGAACTTGCGATCGTCCTCGGCGTGAATCTCGGCGTCCTTCACCATCTTCTTGATCTCGTCTTCCGTGAGACCCGAGTTGGCGGTGATGCGGATGCTCTGCTCCTTGTTGGTCGCCTTGTCCTTGGCCGCGACATGCAGGATGCCGTTGGCGTCGATGTCGAAGGTCACCTCGACCTGCGGCATGCCTCGCGGCGCGGGGACGATCCCTTCAAGATTGAACTGGCCGAGCTTCTTGTTGGCAACCGCGACTTCGCGCTCGCCCTGGTAGACCTGGATCGTCACCGCGGTCTGATTGTCGTCGGCGGTCGTGAAGGTCTCCGACTTGCGCGTAGGAATGGTGGTGTTCTTCTCGATCAGTTTCGTCATCTTGCCGCCCAGGGTTTCGATGCCCAGGGACAGCGGCGTGACGTCGAGCAGCAGCACGTCCTTCACGTCGCCGGCCAGCACCGCGCCCTGGATGGCGGCACCCGCAGCGACGGCCTCGTCCGGATTCACGTCCTTGCGCGGCTCGCGTCCGAACAGGGCTTTCACGGTCTCCTGCACCTTGGGCATGCGCGTCTGACCGCCGACCAGAATCACTTCCTGGATCTCGGTGGCTTTCAGGCCGGCGTCCTTCAGCGCAGTCTGGCAGGGCGCGATGGTCTTCTGGATCAGGTCCTCGACCAGGGCTTCGAGCTTGGACCGCGTCATCTTCATGCTCAGATGCTTGGGCCCGCTCGCGTCCGCAGTCACGTACGGCAGGTTGATGTCGGTCTGCGTCGTGCTGGACAGCTCGATCTTGGCCTTCTCGGCCGCTTCCTTCAGACGCTGCAGCGCCAAGGGATCCTTCTTCAGATCGATGCCCTGTTCCTTCTGGAACTCGGACGCGATGTAGTCGATGACCCGCATGTCGAAGTCTTCGCCGCCCAGGAAGGTGTCGCCGTTGGTGGACAGCACCTCGAACTGATGCTCGCCGTCGACTTCTGCGATCTCGATGATCGAGACGTCGAAGGTGCCGCCACCGAGGTCGTACACGGCGATCTTGCGATCGCCCTTGACCTTGTCCATGCCAAAGGCGAGCGCGGCGGCGGTCGGCTCATTGATGATGCGCTTGACCTCCAGGCCCGCGATGCGGCCGGCGTCTTTCGTCGCCTGGCGCTGCGAGTCGTTGAAGTAAGCGGGCACCGTGATGACGGCCTCGGTGACCGTCTCGCCGAGATAGTCCTCGGCGGTCTTCTTCATCTTGGCCAGAACCTGCGCGGAGATTTCCGGCGGCGCCATCTTCTTGCCCTTGACCTCGATCCAGGCGTCGCCGTTGGGCGCCTTGCTGATCTTGTAGGGCACCATGTCGATGTCCTTCTGCACCACACCGTCTTCGAACCGGCGGCCGATAAGGCGCTTCACCGCGTACAGGGTGTTGTGCGGATTCGTCACCGCCTGACGCTTAGCCGAGCGGCCGACGATCACCTGGCCGTCGTCTGCATAGGCGACGATCGACGGCGTGGTGCGCTCGCCTTCGCTGTTCTCGATGATCTTGACGTTGCCGCCTTCCATGATGGCGACACAGGAATTGGTGGTGCCGAGGTCGATGCCGATGATCTTGGCCATGATTGGATACTCCGATGTGATCTGGTTAAAAACGGTTAGCTGAGTTCGGCTGGGAAATATTCAAGAGCGTCGCTTCCGGGCCGGAACCTGATGCTGGCGACTGACAACGCCCTTACCGGGCAACTCGGGTACTCAATACTGGCCGAGGTCGATGCCGATGATCTTGGCCATAAGGGGTTCGTTACGGGGATGACAACTACATGTCGCTATATCTATTGCTCGGTCCGTCCCTTTCAAGGGCTGGCGAGTGATTGAGGATCAGGGCGTGGGAACGGCAGGCGCCTTGGCGACGATGACCATGGCCGGGCGCAGCAGTCGCTCGTGCAGGCGGTAGCCCTTCTGCAGGACGTTGAGCACGTGCCCGGGCGGCACATCGGCGGACTCCACCATAGTGACCGCTTCGTGCAGGTCCGGGTTGAAGGGCTCGCCTTTGGGTTCCACCAGCTTGACCCCGTTCTTATCCAGCACGATGAGCAGTTGCTGCCGGGTGAGTTGCATGCCCTCCACCATCGTCGCGACCTGAGCATCGGGCTTCGTGGCTGCGGCGAGGCCCAGGTCCAAGCTGTCCGCAACACCGAGGAGTTCACCGAGCAGCTTCTCGGATCCGAACTGCCGGGCCGACCGGACTTCACGCTCGGTCCGCTTGCGTACGTTGTCGAGGTCCGCCAGCGCGCGCATGTGCGCATCGCGCGAGGCTTCTGCCTTGGCTTCCGCTTCGGCGAGCTGCGCAGACAGATTGGCGAGTTCGGCATTCATATCGATTGGAGGGGCAGCGCCTTGCGCGGCCGAGGATTCGGTCGTGTCGTTCATGTGTCTGGATGGATTTCCCCTGTGGACACCGGCAATGAGGCCCCTCCGGCGCAATTCAAGGCCGCGGATTCTACTCAGGCGCATGGGGCCGTGCTCGCAGAACGGTCAGGATGAACGCGGCCCGAGCCGCCCGGGGCAGTCGCCGTCGTACCATCTGTCTCCGAAGCTTGGTGGCACATGCAGTGCCGCTGGTTCTTCGATCACAAGCAAATTTATCCTCAAACTGGAGCACATTGGCATGGCAACGATTCACTTCATCGGCGGCGAGAAGGGCGGCGTCGGCAAGTCCTTGGTGGCTCGTCTGCTCGCGCAATACCTGATCGACCACAAGCTGCCCTTCCTCGGCTTCGACTCGGACCGCTCGCACGGCGCGCTGCTGCGCTTCTATTCCGCTTACGCCTCGCCGGTGGTGATCGACCGTTACGAGAGTCTGGACAAGGTCGTGGAAGCAGCCACCGACGAGCCCGACCGTCGCATGGTGGTGGACCTCGCCGCCCAGACCCATCAGCCGTTGGTGAAGTGGATGGAGGAATCGGGGATGCTGGAACTGGCGCGCGAATTCGGCATCTCGGTGCGCTATTGGCACGTGATGGATTCGGGCAAGGATTCGGTGGACCTGCTGGACAAGCTGCTCGACCGCTTCGGCGCGCAACTTGATTACGTTCTGGTGCTCAACCAGTTGCGAGGCGACGACTTCGAGATATTCGAGCAGTCCGGACAGAAAGAGCGCGCACTCGCGCTGGGCGCGAAGATCGCATCGCTGCCACGCCTGCATGAATCGGCCATGACCCGCATCGATGCACGCAGCACCAGCTTCTGGGCGGCGGCGCACAGCGGCGACAAGGAACTCACCGGTCTGGGCCTGCTGGAACGGCAACGCGTCAAGGTCTGGCTGGGCAAGGCCTATGCAGCACTGGACAAGCTCGGGGTTTGAAAGCCTGAGCCGGCGCAGGCGCCGGTTCAGCTTTCCTGCGCCTCCGCTTCCTCGCGACCGCGCTGACGCCGCTCGGCCTCGCGTCGGGCTTCCTCGATCATCAGCATCACGTCGTCCACGTCGGCGGCCTCGCCCGTATGCACGTAGGTGCCGGTCAGCGCGCTGTCCGGCCGCAGTTCGGCGTGCTGAAAGAGCTTCCAGATCTCTCGCGCATACTCGGTCTCCAGCAGTTCAGGCGCGAACTGTCCGAAGTAGATTTTCATGTTGCCGACGTCGCGATCCAGCATCGCGAAGGCACTGTTGTTGACCGAGGCGTCCACCGCCTGCGGCAGGTCGATCACGACCGGCCCGCCGGTATCGAGCAGCACGTTGTACTCGGACAGATCCCCGTGAATCAGCCCGGCACACAGCATCAGCACGATCTGCCGGATCATGAAGCCGTGATACTCGCGCGCCAGTTCGGCGCTGAGTGATACCTCGTTGAGCCGCGGGGCCGGATTGCCGTTCTCATCAGCGATCATTTCCATCAACAACACGCCGGAGAAATATCCCTGCGGCTGCGGCACGCGCACCCCGGCTGCGGCGAGCCGGTACAGCGCATCGACCTCGGCGTTCTTCCATTCTTCTTCCTGCTGCTTGCGCCCGTGGCGGCTGCGCTTGCCCATGGCGCGTTCGTCGCGGCTGCCACGAGCCTTGCGACCTTCCTGGTACTGCGCCAGCTTCTGGAATCCGCGATGGTTGGCGTCCTTGTAAACCTTGGCGCAGCGCAGCGTGGTGCCGCAGGCGACCAAGTAGACCGAGGCCTCTTTTCCGCTCTTGAGCGGGCGCACGACTTCGTCGATAACGCCGTCGTCGATGAGCGGCTGCAGGCCGCGGGGAATCTTCATGATGAATGTTGCGTACGATCCTGGTGGGCAGCGCGGGAGGAGGCCCGACGCTGGTGAAACGTGAAGGGTTGGAGCGTTGAGCACGCGCCGGGAACACGTGCGGGGCGACAGTCTAGCCTCACCGCTGGCCAAGGCTTGAACACGAATCCCGATGGTGGAGTAATCTTCCGTAGCGCTGCATCGCTGGATTATCGGCCAGCCTTGCATCGATGCCTCCCCGCCCGGACCGCCTGGCGAGAACAGAGCCTCTCGCGGATCGCCGTCACCGCTTTCGATCGACCACGAGATGCTCAAGTACTGCTTCCTGCTCATGGGCTATGCCCTTATTTGCCTGCTGGCCGGCACGTACCGATTCCGGGTCGTGAGCGACAAGCCTGCGCGCGGGCCGGATGGCACCTCGGGCTACATCCTGGCTGTCTGGCATCAGAACCTGTTTGCCGGAATCGTCGCGCAAAGCCGATTGCGCCACACCGTGATGGTTTCGCGCTCGCGCGATGGCGATGCGGTCGCCTACCTCTGTTCGAAGATGGGCCATCGCGTGGTCCGCGGCAGCTCGAGGAAAGGCGCGGTCGACAAGGGCGGAAAACTGGCCAAGGACGAGATGATCGAAGTGCTCAAAACCGGGATGCCCGGCGCGGTCACGGTCGATGGGCCGAGCGGCCCGGCACACGAGGTCAAGCCCGGCATCATCGAAATGGCGCGGCTCGCGGGCGTGCCCATCATTCCGTATATCCCCATTCCGATGCGCTACTGGAGCTTTCCGAGCTGGGACGCGTTCCGCCTGCCGAAGCCCTTTACGCGGATCGACATCCATTACGGGGCCCCAATGCCGATTGGTCCAGCCACCCCGTTCGGCGACTTCGCACAACATCAGCTTGATATCGCTGAAGCCCTGCGCGAAGTGGCCGACGGGAATGTGGTACTGGCCCCAGTAACCTGAACCCGTTGTACGCGGCAACTCGCCGCAGGACGGCGCCCTGATCAGGGCAACGTCATCACTTGGTGGTTTTGATTGAGACTCGCGAGGACAGCATGGCCAAAGGACTGAATTCCAAGAAGAACGAGAAGAAAAAGCCACTCAAGACCATGAAGGAAAAGAAAGCCGAGAAGAAAGAGAAAAAAGGCCGCTGAGGGGCCGCGGCGGGCCCCTTCGTGGCTCGTGGGCAACCGCTACAGACCGAGTGGTCGTGCGGTGTAAAGGTCGGTGTGTGCCTCGGCAAACAGGTCCAACAGCTGCATGAAACCGCTCTGCCGCCCGAAACGGCGGCATAGGAATACCGCCCGATGGATGATCGGCAATCCTTTGCCGACCCTCGTGCGGAACTCACCTTCGCGGTCGCAACGCTCGATAAGAGCGTATGGTGGCCCGTTACCCCACCCGTCTGGAAGAGAAATCACCCATGAACAGCGACGCCATCGCAACCCCCACAACCGACCCCGCGGTCGCGGTCACCCCCCATGACCTCCGGTCTCCGGTTGTCCTCCCACGCACGCGCAAGCAGATCCAGACCGCCGCGATGGCGGAACAGTCCGAGGTCCGCACACGTTGGAAGAACATGTTGCCGGACGCACGAACCACCTGGCCCAAGGTACCCGCCGAAGAACTGGTGCTGGTCAAGGGCAATGTTCACAAACTCGCGGGCATGATCCAGCTTCGGTATCGGATCAGCCGCGAGGAAGCAGACCTCCAGGTCAAGACCTTTATGGCACGCACACCCTGATCCGCGGCACCCCGAGTTCGACAGCAGCCGGCAAAGGGCATACAGTGCGCGCGCATTCGCTTCAAGCTTGATCTCCTCGATTTCGTCTGTTCCGCCCTCGGCGGCTCCGCATGATCTCCCCGGCTAGCTTTCTTGATCGCTTGCATACCGCAGGCGCTTGCCTGTTTTCGTTGTAATTTTTTGATAGAGAGTAAAGAGTAATGTCCGAGACATCGACCGGTACCGTGAAGTGGTTCAATGACGCCAAGGGCTTCGGGTTCATCACCCCCAGCGAAGGCGGCGAAGACCTCTTTGCACACTTCAAGGAGATCCAGGGCTCCGGCTTCAAGTCCCTGACCGAAGGCCAGCGCGTGGAGTACAAGGCAGCGCGCGGCCAGAAGGGCATGCAGGCCACGCAGATCCGCCCGCTCTGAGCGCGATCGACGTCGTTTGATGAAGCCGCGGCCCTGGGCCGCGGCTTCTTTATTTCCAGTTGCACTTTTTTCAATGCTTCCCGTTCCGTATAAGGCGCGCCATGGCGTGCCCCCGGCCGCGGATCACCGCATGCCAGGAGACTGAGTCCGATGTGTCCTTCACCGACCCGCGCCGTTGGCCGGGATAGCCGCAGCACCGCCCTCGCCGACCGCAAGTTCCGCGGCAACGATGGCAAGATGTATCCCGCCGGCTCCGTTCTAGGAACCGATGGCGCCTATTACCCCAAGGGCTTTTTCCTCGGCACCGACGGCAAATACCACCCGCCCGGCGCCTTCCTCGGCACCGACGGGCGTTACCACGGCAAGGACGAGGTTCTGTTCGAGGACGGCCAGTACCGCAGCAAGGATCATTTCTGCGGGCACGACGGGCGTTACTACCCGCTGTACTCATTCCTCGGCGACGACGGTCGCTACCATCCGCCCGGCGCTTTCAAGGGCCAGGACGGAAAGTACCACCCGCGCGGCTGCTTTCGCGGCAAGGACGGCAAGTACCACTACGCTGAATCTTTCATCGGCACCGACGGCGAGTACCACCTGCCCGAGGCCGTCGAAGTGCGTCGCGGGCAATACCAGGTGCCTGAAAAGCTGGCGGAAAAGGCCAAGCGCAATCGCGAAGGCGTGGACTGCTGAGGGTTTCCGGACCCGTCGTCCGGCGTTCTTCTCGCGAAACGCCGAACGGTCTGGCCCAGGATCGCGTCCGGAGTTAGTCTGACCGCGGCCGCCCTGCCACGCCTGACTCTGGTGCGCGGGTCCACCTGCGATTGCGGCGATGAGTCATGGCATGCGCTGGACGCGGTCTGGTCTGGACGAGGAGGTCATGTCATGAACCCGGTCGACACGCTCACCCTGCTCAATCGTTTGATCGTCACCGCCAAGAACTGCGAGAGCGCCCTGCGCGCCGCCGCGGACGAGGCGTATCACGAGGACCTGAAGGAATCTCTGACGGAGTATTCGCAGTTCTTTGGCGAAACAGCGCACGAACTTCAGGACGCAGTACGCAAATGTGGCGGGCATCCGAAGGAAATCGGCACCTTCGAGAACACCCTGCATCGCACCTGGATGCACATCAAGGCCTTGGCTCTGGGCCACGATGAGGCGGTGATTCTCGATTCGGTGGAGCAGGACGAGGCCACCGCCGACCTGGTGTTCGCCGACGCCCTGAACTGGGATACACCGCCCGAGATTCACTCGATGCTGGAGCGCCAGGCCGCAGGGGCACACCGTCGGCATCGAACCATCCTGCAGATTCGGGAGCGGCTTGCAGCCTGAATAAAGCTTTGCGCGCGAGTGGCTCGGCGCGCGCAAGGCGGTTTGCGCGGTCGACATTCGATCGATTACACCGGCGCTTCGCCGGAGTAATCGGTCGGCGCGCGCAAGAGCGCGATGCCGCGCTGCCCTACTTCGCCAGCAGAAACTCCTTCACATGCGCGAGGGTTTCGGCGGGCTGCTCCAGTTGCGGGATGTGGCCGCAGTGATCGATCACGGCGACCTTGCTGCCCGCGATCCGCTGCGCAAACTCCTGCGCATAAACCACGGGAACCAGCGCGTCCTGCTTGCCCCAGACGATCAGGGTCGGCGCCTTGACCCGGTGCAGGCGCTTGCCCAGACCGTAGTCCGCGATCGGCCAGAAGAACTTGCCGGTGCAACCAAGGGCCCAGACGAAGGAAGCGGCGGCCTTGATGTTGGCCTCGGCGTCGGGCAGCGGCGTGAACAGACTCCTGGCGCCCTCGCCGTTGACGTCGTGGAACAGGAAGGCGGGCAGCTTTTCCGGCGCGGCAGACGCAAGCTGCACCAGCGGGATCGGAGCGTCATCGCGCCACAGCCCGATGGCACCGAGCAGCACCAGCTTGCCGACGCAGTCCGGGAAGATCGCGGCAAGGTCGGCCGCCATCATGCCACCGTAGGACTGGCCCATGACCACAGGTTTGATCAGGCCCAGCTCGCGGATCAACTGCTCGTAGATCATCAGCAGTTCCCAGTACGTATCGACCTTGCCGATCGCGGTCGAATCCGCCGCACTGGTTCCCGGGTGCTCCGGCGCGTAAACCGTGTAGCTCCTGGCCAGCCCATCAAGCACGCTGTCCCACAGCAGGCCACCGGCCGGGTGCAGGTACACCAGGGGCGGGCCGCTGCCGAGGATGCGGACGTTGATGTTGAGGCGCTGGTCCCAGACGGGGACGCTCTGCTCGCGGATGCCGGAGGGGTTGGTGACAGGCATGGTCGTTCTCCTCAGGAAGCCGCTGCGGTCGTCGCCGCAGGTTTCGCATCGCGCAAGACTTCGGGCCAGGCGAAGTTTTCCCAGCCTTCGTCGGTCCAGATCTTCTGCAAGTGGGGCAGCACTTCCTTGGCGAAGAGGCGGATGTTCTTCTGGGTCAGCTCGTGCGGCATGGAGCCCACCTGCGTCATCACCAGCAGATTGCCGATGCGGAATTCCTTCACGAACTCGGTGATCTGCTGCAGGACGGTTTGCGGGCTGCCGATGATGGCGACACGCGAATCGACCAGTTCCGAGTAGTTGATGCTGCGCATGCGCACCGCCAGACCCAGGTCTCCCGGATCGCGCATCAGGCCCTCGAGTCCGCCGCGATCGATGTAGCCGGGCAGACCCAGCCCCGAGGGCGGGATGCTGCCGAGGCTGGTGCGGAAGTGGGTTTCGAGATGCTGGCGATAGTCTTTCTCCGCCTGCTCGTCGGTTTCGGACACCAGCACCACCTGCAGGAAGGCCAGGCGATGAGGGTTGATGTCCTTGCCCAGCTTCTGCGCGATTTCCCAGTAGCGATCGAAGATGCGCTTGCCGGTGAGCTTGGGCCCGAACCAGGAGAGATACGTGTAGACGTCATCGCGCTCCAGCACCCCCTGCATGGTCTTCGGATTGCCCACGGCGGGCACCCAGGACGGCGGCTTCGGCTGCTGGATCGGGCGCGGCCAGAGGTTCACCGACGGATACTTGCTGAAGCGGCCGTTCCAGGCGAAAGGCTCCTTCGCCGACCAGGCCTTCTCCACCAGCGCGCGGCCCTCGTAATAGCGGTCGCGCGTATCGATCGGGGGGATGCCTGCGTTCTGGTTGGCGTCGTAGGACAGACCGATGGGGAAGCCGGCAACCAGTCGCCCGCCGCTGATCTGATCGATCATCGCGTACTCCTCCGCGATGCGCAGCGGCTCGCGCGACTTGCCCAGCGAGCGGCCGACCACGACGATCGCCACCTTCAGCTTCTCGACCTGGGTCTGGTAGGCGAGGATCGAGCCGATCAGGTTCGGATTCGGCACCACGTCGTACGAGGACTGGCTGTGCTCGGTGACGGCGACGCCGTCGAAGCCCAGGCGCGCACCCAGCATCAGTTCGTCGATGAAGGCGTTGAGATCGGCGTGCATCAGTTCGGGCTTGACGATGTCGAAATACGGCGTCGTCACCACCGAGTCGTGGTTCTTTTCGAAATTGGGTGGCAGGTGCCGGTACGGCGCCTGCTGGAACAGCGAGACCTTCATGGTTCTCCTCCTTCGTTCGGGTAGCGACTACGAGGTTTTACTTCAGCACCTGCTGCACCAGCGCCGTGTCGGTGTACTGGTCGAAGAACACGATCTTGCCGCCGCGCACCCTCCAGACGTGGGCGAACGGCGCGCGGAAGGTTTTGCCGGTGGCCGCGAACGTGCCGGTGTAGATGCCGAGACCGACCACGGTCTCGCCCTGTTCGACGAGTTCGCTGGGCACCGTGGTGTAGCTGGACCATTCGCCCATGATCTTCTCGAACACGCCCTTGCGGACGGCGTCGGGACCGACGTAAGTACCGGCGTAGGGAAAGCCGTCGGCCTCGCGCCAACTGATTTGCGGATCGAGCACGCCGATGACGCTGGCCAGGTCGCCCCTGGCGAATGACTCGTACAGCCCGCTGATGACTTCCGCTGCCGCTCCCATGGCTTTTCCTCCGTGGCGTGTTGGACGCGTCCCGCCTCGCGGCGATCACGGTGTGGGCGTGGACGCCTGCACACGGCCGAAGATTAGTCGCACGGTCGCGAACGCATCATCCGAGACGATGAATAGCGATTATTTCGATTGATGCGCGAATACGGAAAGAGCGAGGACGCACTCACTCGTAAAGGGCCCGAACTCGGCACCCGTCACTCTCCCTTTCAATCTGCTTCCCTGTCAGTCGAAACCCCGCGGTCTGCCACTCCCAGGCCACGACGATAAAACCGCTGGTCATGAGCAGGGCATAACACCACTCGATGGCGTTGACCGCCGCGTCGCGTTGCTCCATCAGATACTGGAGCGGAAGGCTCGCCAGGCCCAGCAGCAGCATCACTCCGCACAAGCCGACCAGCGCCCGACGGGCCATCGATCCGCCCGGAAGCAGGCTCGCGAGCAGCATCTGCGCCAGCACGGTGAAGGAGAAATACACGGTCACGCCGTATCGCCGCAGCAACTGATACACCTCGCCCTCGACGCCGAGAAAACTGGCATACAGGACCAGGAACAAGGCGCCGATGTGTCCGAGCGCGCGCATCGCGTGAAGGCGCGCTCGATGCGATGCGGCGTGCTCCCGCAAGCGCAGCACAGCCAGCACCCAGAACAGGCCGATCAGTGCGGCCGTCGGCAGCATCAGGCCCTTGAAGATCGGGTTGGACAGTCCATGCCGCGCGGCGCGCGAGATCGAGGTGCAGCCCTCGACGTACGGAATGCACCAGGGCACGCGACCTTCGCTGGCCGCCAGGACGTAGCAGAGATGCACCGCGATCAGCGGCACGAGTCCGCAGCACAGTGCCAGCCAGGCCGGGTTGAGTTGTGCGGTCGGCGCCGCCAGCGCAGTAGCGGGATCGGCGCCCACGGCTCAGAGCTTGTGAATCTTTCTACTGCGCTCGGCAGCTTGCGTTTCGGCGGTGCTCGGAATGCTTATGTATTTCAATACACTCCGCTTCCTGCGCTCCGGCGAAACGCAATCTGCCTTCGCTCGCGACGAAATCTTCACAAGCTCAGATCATCTCGATGGCCAGCGCGACCGCCTCACCGCCACCGATGCACAGGGTCGCGATGCCGGTGCGGCCACCGGTCTTCTTCAGCGCTCCGACCAGGGTGGCGAGCACTCGCGCGCCGCTGGCGCCGATCGGATGCCCTAGCGCGCAGGCGCCGCCGTGAATGTTGACCCTGGCGTGTTCGAGCCCGTGCTCCTTCATCGCCGCCATGGTCACGACCGCGAAGGCTTCGTTGATCTCCCACAGATCCACGTCCCCGGACTTCCAGCCCAGCTTGTCGAGCAGGGCCTGCACCGCGAACACCGGGGCGATGGTGAATTCGCCCGGCAGGCGCGCGTGCGTGGTGTGGCCGAGGATGCGCGCCAGCGGCTTGGTGCCGCGATTGGCCGCTTCGGCGCCGCTCATGACCACGATCGCCGCAGCACCGTCCGAGATCGAACTGGCGTTGGCGGCGGTGATCGTGCCGTCCTTCTTGAACGCCGGTTTCAGGGACAGAATCTTGTCCGGGCGCGCCTTGGCCGGTTGCTCGTCGTGCGCGATCCGGGTCGTGCCGTCCTTGCCTGCGAGTTCCAGCGGCGCCATCTCGAAGCCGAAGCTGCCGTCCTCGTTGGCGAGCTTGGCACGGCGCAGGGATTCAATCGCGTACGCGTCCTGGTCCTGACGCGTGAAGCCGTATTTCTCCACTGCGCGCTCGGCGAACACGCCCATCGGCGTGCGCTTCTCGTAGGCGTCCTCCAAGCCGTCGAGCGCCATGTGATCGAGCAACTCGCCGTGGCCGTAGCGGTAGCCGTTGCGCGCCTTGGCGAGCAGGAACGGCGCATTGGTCATCGACTCCATGCCGCCCGCGACCATGACGCTGTTGGTGCCGGCCTTGATCAGGTCATGCGCGAGCATCACGGCCTTGAGACCCGAGCCGCACATCTTGTTGATGGTCGTGGCGCCGACGGAGTCCGGCACGCCGGCGCCGCGCATCGCCTGGCGCGCCGGCGCTTGCCCCTGCCCGGCCGGCAGGCAGTTGCCCATGATGACTTCCTGCACCGCCTCGGGGGCCAGGCCCGCGCGTTCGATCGCGGCCTTGATGGCGCACGCGCCGAGCTGCGCGGCGGTGAAGGGCGAGAGCACGCCCTGCAGGCCACCCATGGGCGTGCGAGCGACGGCGGCGATGACGATATCGGACGTGGACATGACGATTCCTCAGAGGTCTGAAAACATGGTCCGCAATTATCCCGCAGCCACGCGAAACCCGGCACTACCCGACGGGTGGACCCCGATTCGAACCGACGGAAGGGTGATGCGTGACACGAATGTCACGTGGCACACTCCGCCTCACTAAATGGTCGGCGCCGCATTCCGTTCAGTCTGACGGAATAGCAGGGCCACCCCCTGGGCAGGGGAGGAGAGAACGATGAACGCTTTTACGCGCAGGCTGTTGCTGCCGGTGTGTACGCTCGTGCTCGGCGGCTGGTCCGCGTTCGCGCAAGCCGAGCTGGTCAAGGTCAGTGGTCGGGTCTACCAGGAGGAAACCGTCGTGGCACCCGATGGCTCGCGCGGCGTGCGGCATGTGCCGGCCTCGCGCCTGTTTCCGGGCAGCGAGGTGATTTACGAAGTCAGTTATTCCAACGTCGGAGCCAAAACGACGTCGCAGATCATCATCACCAATCCTTTGCCGTCTGACCTGTCCTATCGCTCGGCGCCGGGCCGTCCCGCAGGCACGTCGTTCGACGTCTCGGTCGATAACGGCGGGACCTACGGTGCGTTGGCAACCCTGGTGGTCGGGGAATATGGCGGGACGAAACGTCCGGCGCGCGAGTCCGACATCACGCACGTGCGCTGGACGATCAACGACCCGGTGAAGCCCGGCCAGGCCGGAAAGGTCACGCTGCGTGCGGTGATCCGCTGAGCGGCGGCCATCGGCTCCGCACAGTCCGCCAACGGAGACGATTGCACTCGAAGATCGGCTTGACGCGGCGCATTCGACGCCCACATCCGCGGTGTTCGCCTCGCACCGTTCACCGGCAAGCGCGCGTGACCGGTGATTTCCTGCCTTGGAGTCTGGCGACTCACTCTGTTACCGTCCCGCGATACCGATAAGGCGCGACTCGCGCCGATCGTCGCGGCGCCGCACTCCAGGTTCAGCCCGTGGACTTCGGTAGCCTGCTTGGTCCCGCCTCACTCCACCCGGAAAAAACAACGTGCGTGAATTTCGTATCTCGTTCCTCGTCACCGCCATCTGCCTGGCCGCAGCCGGCTGGTGGGGCATGCAAACTCCTATGGGCCTGCTCCCTGCGCTGTGGCTGGTGGTGGTGCTGAGTGTGCTGGAGGTGAGCCTGTCCTTCGACAACGCGGTGGTGAACGCCGGCGTGCTCAAGGACATGGATGAGTTCTGGCGCCAGATGTTCCTGACCATCGGCATTCTCATCGCCGTGTTCGGCATGCGCCTGGTCTTTCCCATCGTCATCGTCGCGGTCACCACCGGGCTGGGTACCGTGCCGGTGATCGAGATGGCGCTCAAGCAGCCGGACGAATATTCGAAGATCCTCACGGACGCCTACCCGGTGATTGCAGCGTTCGGCGGCATCTTCCTGTTGTTGGTTTTCCTCAATTTCATCTTCGATGAAGACAAGGACGTGCACTGGCTGGGCGGCTTCGAGGCCGGCCTGGCCAGGCTGGCGCGTTTCGACGGCATCAGCGTGCTGATCTCGCTCTCGGTGCTGTTCTCCACGCGCTGGTGGCTGCCGGTCGAGTTGCACCTGCCGGTGCTGGCGGCGGGTGTGGCCGGCATTATTCTCTACATCGCGGTCGATGGCCTCGGTGCGTTGTTCGAGAACGAGGAAACAGGCGATGCGGTGACCGGTACGGTCAAGCGTGCGGGCTTCGCCAGCTTCATGTATCTGGAGGTGCTGGACGCCTCGTTCTCTTTCGACGGCGTCATTGGCGCGTTTGCCATCACCCGAGACGTGGTCATCATCATGCTGGGCCTGGCCATCGGCGCCATGTTCGTACGTTCCATGACCGTGTACCTGGTGCATCGCGGCACGCTGGACCAGTACATCTATCTGGAACACGGCGCGCACTACGCCATCGGCGTGCTCGCGGTCATCATGCTGGTGGGCACGGTGGCGCACGTGCCGGAAGTCCTCACCGGCCTGATCGGCGTGGCCTTCATCGTGGCCTCGGTATGGTCGTCGCTGCGTTATCGCAAGGCCAATCCCGAGGTCGCAAGCGCGTAATCTTCAACATCGTCTCAGCCGGAGGGATGGCCCCGTGGCACGAAAACTACCCGTGTACCTGGTTCTGGACACCTCCGGCTCGATGATGGGCGAGCCCATCGAAGCGGTGAAGAACGGCGTCCAGTTGCTGGTCTCCACCCTGCGCCAGGACCCCTATGCGCTGGAGACCGCCTACCTGTCGGTCATCGGCTTTGGCAGCAGCGCCAGCGTGCTGGTGCCGCTGACCGAGCTGTCCGCGTTCCAGCCGCCGACGCTGACCGCCAGCGGCGCGACCCACCTC
Organism: Panacagrimonas sp.; assembly: GCA_052387695.1. GTDB lineage: Bacteria > Pseudomonadota > Gammaproteobacteria > Nevskiales > Nevskiaceae > Panacagrimonas. Next base: position 35,177 of record JBQTIX010000132.1, read on the forward strand.
GGCGAGGCGCTGCGCCTGCTCGGCGCGCGCATCGACGCGGAGGTCGCCAGGACCACCGCGGATATCAAGGGCGACTGGAAGCCGCTGGTGTTCCTGATGACCGACGGCGGTCCCACCGACGACTGGAAGGCGGGCCTGGCCGATCTCAAGACGCGCAAGACCGGGGCAATCATCGCCTGCGCCGCCGGCCAGGGCGCAGCGGCCGCAGAGACCGTGCTCAAGGAGATCACCGGGATCGTGGTGCGCCTGGACACTGCGGACAGCGGCACCATCAAGGCCTTCTTCAAGTGGGTGTCGGCGTCCATCTCCACCGGCAGCCAGAAAGTGGACCAGGGCGGCAAGGAGATGGTCGGCATCAGCGATCTGCCGCCGCCGCCGAAGGAAATCAATCTCGTGGTCTGAATTTTCGGGAGCTGCCATGCGCCGTCTTCCGGTTTACCTGTTGCTGGACACCTCCGGCTCGATGCGCGGCGAACCGATCGCCGCGGTCAACGTGGGCCTGCAAGCCCTGGTCGCTTCGCTGCGCCAGGACCCTTCGGCGCTGGAGAGCGTGCACGTGTGCATCCTCACCTTCGATGCCGATGTGAAGACCGTGGTGCCGCTCACCGCCCTGGAGCAATTGCAGCTGCCGCAGATCACCACGCCGGAATCCGGCCCGACCTTCCTGGGCAAGGCGCTGGAGGCGCTGTGCGCACTGCTGGATCGCGAACTGCGCCGCACCAGCGCCGACGAGAAGGGCGACTGGGCGCCGCTGCTGTTCGTGATGACCGACGGCAGCCCGACCGACCTGCAGGTGTTCGAGGAGCAGATTCCCGAGATCAAGCGCCGACCCTTCGGCAACATCATCGGCTGCGCCGCGGGGCCGAAGGCCAAGCAGGAATACCTGCTGCAGCTCACCGACAAGGTGTTTTCCCTGGATACGATGGACAGCGCGTCCTTCACCAGCTTCTTCAAGTGGGTGTCGGCCGCGGTGAGCAGCGGCAGCCGCAGCCAGGGGACGGCGGGAGCGAGCGCCCTGCCGCCGCCGCCGACCGAGATTCAGCTTGTCATCTGACCGACCGGTGGATGCGCTGCGCTTATCCACCCTACGGATTACGCGCCGCATGTAGGGTGGATAAGCGCAGCGCATCCACCAGGCCGACCACCGCAGCGTCGCACCCATCAAAGCGCCGGAGAGTTCCATGCGCCGCCTCCCGATCTACTTCCTTCTCGACGTTTCCGAATCCATGGCCGGCGAGCATCTGTACTGGCTGGAAGACGGCATGACCGCGGTGATCAAGACCCTGCGCACCGATCCGCACGCGCTGGAAACGGCGTTCCTGTCGGTGATCGCCTTCGCCGGGCAGGTGCGCCAGCTGGTGCCGCTGACCGAGGTCGCCGCCTTCACCGCGCCCAGTCTGCCGGTGGGTGGCGGCACCTCCCTGGGCAAGGCGCTGACGTTCCTGATGGACGAGATCGACCGCTCGGTCGTGCGCAGCACGCCAGATCGCAAAGGGGATTGGAAGCCCATCGTGTTCCTCATCACCGACGGCAAGCCCACCGACGACGTAACCGCGCCGGTGCAGCGCTGGCGCGAGAAATTCGCGCGCAACGTCACCCTGGTCGCCATCTCCATGGGCCGTGCCGCGGACCTGAGCGTGCTCAACCAGCTCACCGACGCCGACAAGGTGCTGACCCTGGACGAGAACACCGAGGCGGCGTTTTCGCGCTTCATCCAGTGGGTGACCCAGTCGGTGCAGGCGCGCAGCCGCAGCGTGGGCGACGTGACCAAGGAGGACCAGCTGCCCGAGCTGGACAACTCCATCCTCAAGAAACTGAATCTCGACAAGCCGCTGGACCGGGTCGACGAGAGCAATGCGTTTTTCGTTTCCAAATGCCAGCGCACGCAGATGCCCTACCTGTCCAAGTACGCGCCGGAAATGCCCGAGGTGCGGGCGGGCGGCGTGGTGCTGGACAAGATCGCCACCGGGCGCTTCCGGCTGGTGGGCTGCTACCCGGTGAAGACCAGCTATTTCGACATGAGCGCCGACCAGCCCAATGTCGCGACCATCGATTCCAATAATCTGCTCGGCGCCCCGAGCTGTCCGCACTGCGGCAATCCCTTCGGCTTTGCCATGTGCAGTTGCGGCAACACCTTCTGCGTCAGCGGCCCCGGCGAGCAGACCTGCCCCTGGTGCAAGCGCACCTCGGAATTCTCGCGCGGCCAGGAAGGCGATCCCGGCGTCGATCTGACCCGCGCGCGGGGCTGAAGACACATGCCACGCCTGCCGGACGCCGCTGGATCGCGCTCGCCGCTGCTCACCGAGCGCCTGAGCGCGTACGCCGCCGCGGTGCTGGAGAGCGGTGGCCGCGGCCTGCGCAAGGAGGAATTGCGGCGGCTGCTCGAACAGCCCGAGATGGCGGCGGCGGTGGGTGCGCTCGACGCCCTGATGCTGCAGCTGGCGCAGGCCAGCAGCGACATCGAATCGGTAGTGCGACTGTGGCAGCCGCCGGATTTCGGTGCGGTGCTGGGGACTGACGTCGCGCCGGTCGGACAGGAATCCCCGGAGCTTGTGGCCGACCCCGGTGGATGGGCGCCCCCTGGGCACCCAACGACCCCCCCCGGACCCGGGGCGGGGGGTAAACGGCGGGCCCACACCCACCCCGCCCCCTCCCCCCCCCCCCCCGCG
>JBQTIX010000133.1:0-3605 GCA_052387695.1 Panacagrimonas sp.
GGTTGAAGGCCAGATACGCCACGCGGTCCCCGCGACCGATGCCGCCGGCGGCCAGCATCGCCGCCATGCGCTCGATGCGGGCCTGAACGTCGCCGTACGACCAGGTCACAGCCTGAAAGCTGAGTGCAGGCTTTTCCGGTGCGCGCATCGCACGCCGACGCATCCACTCCGCAAGGCCCTCGGGGTCGATACGTGCAGCGGTCATAGCAGATTCCTGTGCCATCTCTAGTTTCTCCATCGCGTTAGGGAAACCCTGCACAGGTTCGTATCGGCTCGGTCGCGAGCAAGCTCGCTCCTACAAGACCGGGTTGTTGTAGGAGCGAACTTGCTCGCGACCGACCTGTGCAGCGAATCCCAGCTAGGGGCATCGCGCCCGGGTCGAGGACGATCACTTCAGCGCATACGTGTCGAAGACGGCTTGCAGGCTTGCGAGGCTTGTCTAGCCGGGTGGCCCGGTGAATAGCCAGATGCCCAGGATCAGGGAAGTGGCGACGATCACCCATAGCTCATAGGCCACCCGCCAGCCGACCGGCGCGTGCTTCAATTCCATGAAATGGAGAACGATCATCCGCGCCTTGATCGCGGCGATCACCATGACGCCGGAAACCGCCCACTCCACGTTCAAGTCCTGACCTTCGACGAGCACATAGGTCGCCACGCTGGCGCACACCAGAAACAACCATGTCAGCGCCGCGACCTTGTTTACGGACCGGCGCGCCATCCCAGCCCCAGGACGTACAGCAACGGGAAGATGAGAATCCACAGCAGGTCCACCATGTGCCAGTAGAGGCCGATTGCCTCGATCTTGCTGCGGAAATTGCCGTCGGTTGCGTAGCGAAAACTCTGGAACCAGATGAAGGCCAGGGCCACCATGCCGCCGAGGAAATGCAGAAAATGCGCACCCGTGAGCGCAAAGTAGTACATGTAAAACTCGTTGGTGTGCATGCTGATGCCGTGGTCGAACTTGTCCCCGTACTCGACCATCTTGCTGACACCAAAACCCGCCCCGATGACGAAGGCTGCGAGCAGCCAGTTGCGGATGGCCACGACCCGCCCCTCGCGGGCCGCGGTCACCGCGAAGACGACGCAGATTCCACTGGTGACCAAGATGAGCAGGTTGAGGATGCCCAGGCGGAAATCCAGCGTGTTCGCCGACTCGTTGAACATCGCCAACCGGCTGGACCGGTCCACCATGAAGCCGGTGAACAGCATGGCGAACACGGTCAGGTCCGCGAAGACAAACGTCAGAATGCCCGGCACCGGTTGCGGGGCCGGAGCACTCTGTTGTCCAGACGCCACCAGCGGTGGCGCACCAGATCCGGCCATCTGCTGTTGCCCCGTCGAATGGATCAGGGCTTGGCCAGCAGTTCCGCGCGTTCCTGCTCGAGCCGGGGAATCGCCTTGAACACGTAGAACGTGATGAGCAGGATGTAGATGAACCAGACCAGGAACTCGACCCAGAAATTCAGCCAGCCCTGTCGCGCAAAGAGTCCGGTCTTGAAAAACGGCATCAGCAACTCGAACAGGAAACTGATCCCGGCCCAGATGGAATACCAGCAGGCCCAGCGCGGAAACAGGGGTTTCGCACGCTGGTCGGTCAAGCCCGCAACGCCGATCGCCACCATCGGAATCGTGGTGATGAAGTAGAACATGTCGATCAGCAGCCAGCCCTGGTCGTAGAGCATCTGCAGGGTGGTCGGAGACAGGTCCTCGGGGCGATAAGACGCGGTCAGCCAGAACACGGAGGACGTCACCAGCGGCACCACCGTCAGTCCACCGCCCCACATCTGCAGGGTCGAGATCATGTCGTTCTCGTTGCGGTTGATCAGCTGCATCACCTTGTAGATCGCCAGCGTCCACGGGAGATACAGGCAGCCGAACAGCATGGCGCCGGACATTCCCGCCCGCACTTCGTTGTAATTCGTACGGAAGTGCGTGGCCAACTGCTCGGCCGTGAAATCGGCGGGAATGGGCGGAATGTTGTAGCCCAGCATTCCCCAGCAGATCAGGAAGGCCCCCAGGAAGATGGGGCCCATGGCGGCGCACACACGCCAGTACTTGAAGTAGGCCTCGTTCGTCAGTACCGGGTTGTAGTGCCTGGAATAGGCTTCGGTGTTGATCATCCTTGGGTCGTTCATGCGGTTCTCTCCTGTCTTGCGTTGAAGCGATCAGCACTTGCCGGTCGGCAAGCAAGCACATCGTTTCGGGGTGCGGTGACTCCTGTCAGTCTCGCCATTCGCAGGCTGCCGTTCTACCAGAATCGTCGGATTTCCGGACCGACGGACGGTGGCGGTGCGCCTTGCCGCTTGTGCGCGAACAGAGGCTCGATCTGGCAGATGTTTATCGAGTCGCAATTCCTGTCGTTGAGTAAATGCTGTAACGCCCGCCCAGATTCATCGCCACCTTGCCGATGTAGGGCGCCATCACCAGGGTGCCCAGCGTTTCGCGCGTCATGCGGCTATTGCGCATGGCCGCTCGCCAGCTCGCTGCAGCAGTCGTCGTATTCGCGGATCAGGCGGGCGCAGAGTTGGCTTGCCGACGGCACGTCGCGAATCGCCCCGACGCCATGCCCTGCAGACCAGATGTCTTTCCAGACCTTGGCTTCCCGCAACTCCTCGCCGAACGTCATCTTGCCGTCGTGCTTCAGCTTGTCCGGCTCCAGGCCGTTCTGCACGATGGAGGGGCGCATGAAATTGGCCGGGACGCCGCTCAGTTCGGGCGTGTTGAAAACGTCCGAGGCCGAGCAGTCGACGATCATCTGCTTGTATCCCGAATCCACGCTGGCTTCCTGGGTGGCGATGAAACGCGTGCCCATGTAGCCGAAGTCCGCGCCCATCGCGCGGGCTGCGGCGACGTCGCCGCCGCTGCTGATGCATCCGGCCAGCGCGATGTAGCCGGAGAACACCTTGCGGACTTCCGCCACCAGTGCAAAGGGATTGATGTTGCCGGCGTGGCCGCCCGCGCCCGCAGAGACCGTGATCAGACCATCGACGCCGGCCTTCGCCGCCTTCTCGGCATGACGCACGCTGACGATGTCGTGAAACACGAGACCGCCGTAGCTGTGGACCGCCTCCACCAGATCGGCCGCGGCACCCAGCGAGGTGATGACCAGCGGCACCTTGTATTTGATGACCTGGGCGAGGTCGGGCTCGAATCGCGGATTGGACTTATGCACGATGAGATTGACGCCATAGGGCGCGTCGCGGTCCGTGAGCTGAGACTGCATCTCCTCCAGCCATTGCACCAGGCCGTCCGTGCTGCGGGGGTTGAGTGCAGGAAAGCAGCCGATGATGCCGGCCCGGCAGCAGGCCTTGGCCAACGCCGGGTTCGAAGCCAGGAACATCGGCGCTGCGATCGCAGGAATTCGGACACGGCCGCGCCAGGAGGCTGGCATTCTCGGAGAGGTGGACATGGTGCTTCAGATTCTCCGCGAGGAATGGGTAGCGGCTACGCTCAGGACGCCTGCGGCGCACCGAAGCGCTTGCGCAAGTCCGGCTTCTGCACCTTTCCGTTGGTGTTGCGTGGCATCACCTCGATGATCTCCAGCGCGCGCGGCAGCTTGAAGCGCGCCAGGCTCTGCGCGGCGAAATCGCGCAGCCCTTCGA
>JBQTIX010000134.1:0-14492 GCA_052387695.1 Panacagrimonas sp.
TTCAACCGGCGATACGACCTGGCGAAAATTCTCCAGAGGCTGATCCGAGCCTCCGCCACCACCCGTGCCTATCCCGCTCCCACAATCAGAATGGCTGAGGGTCGTTGCTAATCAGGAGGCGTGATGATGTCTCCTATTTAATCCTGGAAACCGCAACTGGTTGCGGAAGCAGCCCACGCGAATGTAACGATCGTGAAATTCTCAACGGATGTTTTCACCAGAAGGGTAGGAGGCTGCTTCCGCTGATCGGTTCTCGACGGCCCTCGCGGCGCTGGCTTGCGCTTCACTCAACCCATGGAACCACCCTGGGTTTCGTTCCAGCCCGGCGCCGTCCCTCGTTGCGGGCTCGCCGATAACCAATACCCAACTGCGGTTTCTAGGTTAATCGTTCACCGGAAACCAGTCGGTCAAGCTCTTGCTGATCGGCCATTACACCTACACGTTCACCTGTATCGGCCCCGTCGGTACCATTTCGCGCTCGGCGACGCTGAGGGTCATGCTCACTGCAAAACCGACCTCGAATCTGTCGGTCAGCCCCTCACAGATTCGGCTCGGCCAGTCCGCAACGCTCAACAGGGATAATGCCCACGCCAGCGCCTGCACCGCTGCGGGCGCCTGGCGCGGCAACAAGCCGGTGGACGGCAGCCAGAGCGGATCGCCGCCGGCGACCGGACCGGGGTTGTTTCGACGCCGAGGGCATCGGCGTCCGGTTGGCGCAGAGCTTCGGCATCTCGCGACCGCACCCGTAGGAGCCTGGAACCCTTCGCCCCGGGTCTATACTGAACCCGTCCACCCGCATCCCACCGGAACGACAATGTCCCGCCCCGCCGAACGTCTTCCGCGCTACACCTACGCCGACTACGCGAGCTGGCCCGAAGAGGTTCGCGGTGACCTCGATGGCGGCGTCTTCCACGCCATGAACGCGCCCACGGTTCCGCATCAGCGGATCTCCATGCGACTGTCCTACCAGTTGCAGGGACAGCTCCGCAGCCAGCGTTGCGAACCCTTCGCCGCGCTCACCGACGTGCTCTTCGTCCAGCCCGGCCAGCACGATGAGGACTGCACAGATGTGGCGCAGCCGGACCTGTTCGTCGTGTGCAATCCTGACCGAGTGCTGACGAAATACGTCCGTGGCGCACCGGACTTCGTGCTGGAAATTCTCTCCACCTCCACGCGCCGCCGCGACCAGGTGCGCGAGCTGGCGCTGTATGAGCGTGAGGGCGTGCGCGAGTACTGGCTGCTCGACCCGGAGGCACGCGTGCTGACGGTCTACACGCTCGGTGCCGATGCGCGTTTTGGCCGCCCGAGCGTGACCGAAGCCGAAGGTCGTACCGCGATGACCATCCTGCCCGAGGTCACGCTCGACTGGGATGAGGCGCTGGAATGACCGATCGATTCGTCGTCCCTAAACACGGGGCCAGTACCCAGACGGGAGGGCCTGCGGGAGGCGGCTTTGCACGACAGAGTCGATGCCGATGCCGCGCCCGGCGCAAACGGCCCTTCCAGCGTGCAGGCCGTCTGATCGGGTGATGGATCGACGCAGCTGCCGCTGGCGTCGACGAAGACCGACGCAGAGATCCGGATGACATTCGGCGGGTCCTCGGCGGTACGAAACAGCGATTGCCGTGTAGCCGCGATGGATGAGTAAAATGGTGAAGCGTCACCGCAATTCATCACCGTAATTCGTAATTCCAAGTCCTAGCCCGGTCTTCAGCGCATTCTTGGCCAGGCTCATTCATCGCAGAACTTGGCCGCGGCAGGAGAACGAGTATGAACGACGCACAGCGAATCGAAGGGGTGCGAACGCCCGATCACGTCCCGCAGTACCTGGTGGTGGACGTCGATATCTACAACCCCACGACCGACGCCAATCGCTTTCATGAGGCGTTCGTCGATTTTCAGCGTGCGACGCCCTATCCCTTCGTGTGGTCGCCGCATCATGGGGGCCACTGGATCGCGGTTCGGGGCCCGGACGTCTATGCCCTGTATGGAGATCACGAGCGTTTCAGTTCGCGCTATTTCTTCGTCCCGGCCGCCCCCGAACAGGTTCCGATGGGCGCGTTGACGCTCGACCCCCCCGAACATCAACCGTTTCGTGCATTCCTCAATGCCGGCATGACGCCGAAGATCTTCGCGGGACGCAACGACTTCGTGCGCAAGCTCGCGAAGGACGTCGCGTCGTCGCTGGCGCCGGCGTGCCGATGCGAGTTCATCTCGCAGATGGGCGACGTTTTGCCGCTCGCCGTCTTTCTCGATCTCGTCGACCTTCCCATCAGCGACCGGGCGAAGCTCGGAGCCCTGGCCGACGGCACCGTGCGTGACCCAGAGCCCGGCAGGCGTGTTGCGGCGATGGACGGGCTCGCCGCCTATCTCGAGCCCTATCTGAATGCTCGGCGCGGCACGAACGGTGAGGACCTGTTGAGTCGCGCGGTCAACGCCACGATCGCAGGCCGGCCGGTGACGGCAGCCGAGTCCCTGGGCGCGGCCATTCATCTTCTCATGGCGGGACTCGACACCGTCTCCTCGCTGCTGAGCTTCGTCATGCTGTTCCTCGCGCAGAACCCGAGCCACCGCCGGGCACTCGTCGAGAAACCGGATCTGATACCCGCGGCATCGCTCGAACTCATTCGGCGTTTCCCGATCGTCACGATGGCCAGACAGGCGCGAGGCGACTTCACGATCGAGGGAACGGAGTTCAAACAAGGAGACATGGTCGCGGTCGCATCGCACCTGTTCAACCTCGATCCTTCCGTCTACGAGCGCCCTCTCGAGGTGGACTGGAATCGACCGGTTCACAAGACTCTCACCTTCGGGCATGGACCGCATCGCTGCCCGGGCGCCTTGCTGGGACGAAACGAACTGGTGATCGGTCTGCAGGAATGGCTGCGCCACATCCCCGATTTCGAACTCGAGGAAGGTGCCGAAGTTTCCGTTTGCGGAGGCACCGTAGCGAAGATCACGAAACTGCCGCTGGTCTGGTAGCACCGCGGGAATCGCTGCGCCCGTCCTGGTCCGTCAGTCCCCCATCAAGCCGACGGGATCGTCGCGCAGCATCCAGGACCGCGGCAGCATCGACTACACATCGCCAGTCGATGCACGTGTGCTCCTGCCCAACACAGTCCGCACCACCTTTTTTCGTGACGCAGGGAGCGACAAGCAAACGCGGACCAACCGCGACGGAATTCAGTCGATCTGAATCCCCTCGTGCTCCACTGCGCGCTGCACCGCGGGACGCGCACGCACCGCGTCCATGATCCGGGCGTAGTCGGGAAAATCCTGCCGCATGTTCAAGCCACAGCGATTGCCCCAGCGATAGAACACCAGCAGGTAGGCATCCACGGCGCTGAAGCGCTCGCCCATCGCCCAGGTCTTGCCCTTCAGGCGTCGCTCGATGTCGTCATAGCCGACGCGGATCGATACGCGGCCCTGCGCGGCGATGGCCTCGGCGCCCGCGGCGTCTGTGGTGAAACGTTCGGGCCGGAATACGGTGCGTACGCCGGCCTGGTGCATGATCGACGCCAGCCAGCTCATCCATTCCAGCGCACGTACGAAGCCTTCCACATCGGTCGGCAGCAGCTGCGGCTGGGGGTGGTGGCGCGTGAGATACACCATGATCGCCATCGCCTCGGTGAGGATGCGCTCTCCGGCCTCATCCTCGATCGACAAGGCCGGCACTCTGCCGCGCGGATTGATGGCGAGGTACTCCGGCTTGCGATGGGCGCCTTCGGCGATGACCACGCGCACCGGCTCATACGGAACGCCGAGTTCCTCCAGGACGATGTGCGGCGCCAGCGAGCAGGCACCGGGTGAAAGGAACAGGCGGTACTGAGGCATTGAAGACTCCGGCGTCGGGATTTCGGCCCGCATTGTGAAGGCTACCGCGGCTGCGTCGGAACAGATACCATCCCTGACGATTGATTCGGTCATCGTTGGGGGGCGATGATAATTTTGCGCAGGGACGGAGTCTGTGTCCTTGCGCGCACTTGAGCGAGGAGCAAGACCGATGCAAGCAAGACCCCTGACGCGATGCTGGACGTTGCTGATCTTATTTCTGCTGAGCCCCGCGGTATGGTCGGCGAGTTATTACGTCGATTCTGTCGCAGGCAAGGACACCCGCTCCGGCCTGTCCGAATCCAACTCGTGGAAAACCATCGCCAAGGTCAACAGCGCCACCATTCCGTTCGGGTCCACCATCTACCTCAAGCGCAACTCGGTCTGGCACGAGCAGCTCGACCTCCCTGCCTCCGGCCTGACCGTGGACGCCTATGGCAGCGGCGCGCTGCCCACCTTCGACGGTTCGGAAACGGTCACCGGGTGGAAGTCCGAGGGTAGTAGCATCTACAGCAAGGTCTTCACCCTTCCGCGCAAGGGCGACGTCGGCGGGCTCGGTCACGTCACCGAAAACGGCGTTTTCCTCAAGCCAGTGGACTGGAAAACCAGCGCCAGTGTGTCGCTGGGTAGTAAGCCAGTGGGGTCGTACACCTTTCAGTACAGCACCAACAAGCTGTTCATCAAGGTCGCTGCGGCACCGAGCACCAAGACCTATCGCGCTAGCACCCTGCTGATCGGCATCCATGCGACCGGCAAGTCGGACATCCTGATCCAGAACGTCAACTTCATTCGCCAGAGCCTGTTCGGTATCCGCTTCAACGACTGCATGCGTTGCACGGCGCGAAACTCGACGATCTCCGACGGCGGCGGTGCCGTCGTCAACTCGCTGACAAACCCCTACCTGTATACCGGCAACGGCGTGGAGTACAGCGGCAACTCCGAAGACGGCCTGCTCGAAAATCTGGTGATCCGCAACATGTACGACAGCGGCGTCACCCCGCAGAGCTACAAGCCCAACCTGCGCCTGGCCCGGATCACCTTCCGGAATCTGACCATCGAACGCTGCGGCTACGCCGGAGTGGAAATTTCCGACCTGCCGACCGGTCGCGGCAGCACGCTGTCCGACATCACGGTGTCCGGTGTCACCGTGCGCGACTCCGGCCGCGGCTGGAGCGGCAACCGCTATGGCTTCACCGGGCACGGCATCCTGATCCAGGCCAACAACGGTACGCCGGCGCTGTCCGGAATCGTGGTGGAAAATTCCACCGTGACCAATTCCGTCGGCGATGGCATCCATCTCTCCGGCGAAGTCGGCGACCTCACCGTGCGCCGTACGCTCCTCGCTAGCAACAATTACGGCGTCCGTGCGATCAATGCGCCCGGAACCGCCCGCACGATGAAACTGACGCTGACCTCGTCGCTGATCGCCGGCAACCGCAACTACGGCGTGATCTACAACTCGGCCGACTCGCTGGGCTTCAACGTCTTTCACAACACCCTGTACGACAACGGCGGAGTCAATTTCGGCATCTTCCGCCAGAACGGTCAGGCCTTCATCAAGAACAATCTCTTCGCCAGCAGCGTCCCGATGACCCACCTGTACGTGGATGGCGCCGATGCCCTGCGCGGAGCGAGTGTCGACAACAACTGCTATGTCACCCGGCCGGACATGATCCGTTATCGCAACACCACCTATCCCACGCTGGCGGCATTCAATACCGCAACCGGATTTGAAACGGGCGGAGTGGCCACCGACGACCCGATGTTCACCAATCTCGCGGGTTTCGACTTCAGCCTGCGCAGCGGCTCGCCCTGCATCGCGCGCGGGGCCACCGATACCGGCATCGCGACCGACTTGCGCAGCCTGCCGTATCAGACCCCACCGTCGATGGGGGCCCTGGAGTATTTCGCCAGCAGGCCGCGGCGCTGAAGGAGCGGGCGGTCAGCCGCCCGGGTGCACGATCGTCGCAAGCTCGGTGCGGCTGCTCACGCCGAGCTTGCGATAGACCCGGTACAGGTGGTTGGCGACCGTTGACGGTGCCACCCCGATCTTGCGCGCGGCCTGCTTGAACGACAGGCCCTGCGAGACCGCCATCACCACCTCGTGTTCGCGCGCGGTCAGACGATCCAGCGGCCCGGCTTTCCAGATCGTCAGCACCAGCAGCTCGCCCAAGGGCTCGCAGCGCACGCAGAGTCTGCCGTGCGTCACGGTCTGACCCGCTGCCGGCAGCGGAAACGGCAACGACCGGCTGCGATCACGTTCCGGGAAAGCCTCGTCGAGCAGATCGTGAAATCGCGGCTGCGCCTCGTGGAACAGGCCCAGCGCATCAACCACCGCCGCGCCGCGTCCGATCGCCCGATCGGTGTTGCGCAGCAGGTGCAGGAAATAGCAGTGGGAGGCGGCGTTGAACAGGTGAAACGTGACGCGCTGCTGCCGCGCCTTTTCCAGCGCCGTGAACCCCTGCCCGGGATCCTTCCGATACAGCGTCACCAGCGAGCCGAGCCCGCTGCGCGCGTCGAGGTGCCCGGTGGAAAGGATCCGCTCGATGCCAAACGGCGCGAAGGCCTCGCAGTAAACAGCGGAAGCGTGGAACGCCTCGTCCGGCATCACCGACTCCATGTCCACCGGCTGGTCGAGCCGCGCCAGCACTCTTGCAAACAAAGGATTGATATTCGACGTCCGTTCCAGTTGATGGGCGAACGCCGCCGGCAGGTTCAGCAGGGTGACCGTGTGGAAGCGTGCCTGCGGCTGAGTCCCGGTGCCCCACAGCGCACCGTCGCAGGGGATCACCTCCGCGACCTGCTCCAGCGCCCAGGTGCGGAAGCGCTCGGGCGGCACCGCGAGCCCGTTGCGATACAGGCGTGCGATCAGCGCATCAACCGGCGCATCGAGAAGTACCGGACCAGGTGTCGGCGAGTCCATGACGCCCTCAAGCGGAGACCGACCCGAGTGTAGGCGATGTGTCCAAGCCCGGACGATTGACCCCGGATGCGACTCGAAGCAAGGTGCGTGCTCGCATCCGAAAAACCTTGCCCATGCCCACACCGACCGCCGAGAAGACACTGCTGAAGCTCCAGCGCATGGAGATGGCCCTGGTGCGCGCCTGGCTCGCACACCCCGATCTGCTGCCGGCTCGCGACGTGCAGCGACTCCGCTACATCCTCGGTTTTGCACGCCTGCGCCGCTTTGCACCCGCGGCGGCGCTGCGCGGAACGCAACGCGCCGACGTCGAGCCCGATCCCGCTATCGTCGCGCCCTTCCGCGAACTGGTCCTGCGCGCACTCTACCGGCCACTGTTCAAGGAAGATTCGACACGGGAAAGGCTGGTGCGCAGCGCCGAGGTGCTCGGCCCCTTGTCCGCTGCGCTGGCCGACGTCAGACCGCGCCTGCTCGCGCAACACGGCCCCGACTTCTCCGAAGCGGAACTCGACGCCGAGGTCGGCCGCAAGGCCCTGGTGACGATCATGGGCGGCGGTGGCGGCGCGGGCTATGTCTACATCGGCGCCGCGGCGCGCCTGCGGGCGGAAGGCATGTCTTCGGACTACCTGGTCGGAGCTTCGATCGGCTCGCTGATCGGCGCGTTCCTGGCGCGTTCGCGCAAGCTCGACATCGACGCGATCATGGCCTGGGCCAAGAGCCTGTCGGTGCGCGACATCTTTGCGCGCCCGCACATGGGCGCCACCCACACCCTGCCCGGCCTGATGCGCCTGCATCTGCGCGCGATGCACAAGACCCTGGTGCACGAGGACGGCACGCCGCTGCGCCTGTCCGATCTCGAAATTCCGTTCGAGGCCGTGATCGGCGGCATTCGCACCCGCGTGTACGACCATCTGCCGGCCACGCTGCGCACCTTCGTCACACCCGAATCTTCCGGCAGGAGTTTCTCCAAACTGCTGGCCGAACGCATGCTGCTGCTCGGTACCTTCGTCAACCCCCACGTGGTCCGGCCGCTGGTGCTCGGCCGCGATCCGGCGACGCGCGGCATCCGGGTGGTCGATGCCGTGGGCCTCTCGGCGGCGATTCCCGCCGTGCTTCAGTACGAACCTCCGAGCCGCGACGAGCAGACCGATGCGATCCTCGCCGACCTGCGTCGGAGCAAGGATGTGGCGCTGTTCGTCGACGGCGGTGTCGCCGCCAACGTCCCCGCGCGCATCGCCTGGCAGGGCGTCGAAGAGGGTCGCATCGGCACGCGCAACGCCTTTTTCCTCGCGCTCGACTGCTTTCATCCGCAGTTCGAACCCCGCCATCTGTGGCTGTGGCCGGTGACCCAGATCGTGCAGTTGCAACTCCCCAGGCAGCGGCCGTATTTCGACTGGCTGGTCCGATTCGAACCGACCTTGTCGCCGGTCAACCTGCTGCCCAGCGCCAACGATTTCGAACGCGCTCTCCAGTGGGGATGGGATCAGGCCGACGTGATGATGCCCTTCCTCAGGAAGGCGCTGGAACCGGTGAGCTGGCAGGGATGAATCCGCTCCAGCAGCCTGTCGGGCCGCGAGAAGTGGAGCGGATCGGAATCTGTTCCGGCCGGGGTTCAATCACTCCCGGCGATCCTGACCGTGTGCTTTTTCGCCCCGTCCTGGTCAGTGGGGCCGCTGAAGTCCTTGCGGAAATATCTCGGCTTTACGCTGATCCGGTATCTCCTTGACGCAGAGGACGCGGAGGATTTGGATCCTGTGCCGCCTGATCGTTACCAAAAAAACCCCGCCGTTCGGGGCTTTCCTCGAGGAAGGTCTGCATAGGTTCGATCCGGCTCGCAGGTCGATTGTAGGTCGGTTCAAGAACCGACGCGGCGCGCGCTCACGACGACCGGCGCCTGTCGGCTCCGGCCACGAAAAGCCGTGGCCTTGAGCCGACCTACCCCTGAATTCAGACCTTTGCAGAGAATTCCTAACGGGGTGCTGATTTGCAGCGATCGCGATTACGGAGCGCCATCTGCCCACGGTAGCGCAAATGTTTCCGGCGCCAGGAACAGCGCCACCCGGTCCATTCCCGAACTTCGCGCTCGCAGCAGCGCCGCATCTGCGTCTTCCGCGGCCGCGCGTGCGGTCGCGAATTCCACTGCCTTCCCCGCACGGATGCCGACGATTGCGGCCGCCAGCCCAAACGGTGCGCCCGGGTGGGGGATTCTCAGGCCATCGATATTTCGGCAGAGTTGCGCCGCCAATCCCGTGGCCTCGCCAAGATCGCAGTCCAGCAGCAGCACGGCGAACTGTTCGCCGCCGAGCCGGCAGACGAGATCGTCCGATGATCTCGGCAGCGTTCCCAGGCGCTGAGCGATGCGTCGCAGGCAGTCTTCCACCGCTGGATGACCGAGCTGATGGTTGTAAGAGTGCAGATGCCGCAGGCCCACCATCAGTACCGCCGCAGCCTTGTCCTTGATGCGCGCACCGGCGAGCAGAGATTCGGCCTGGTCGAAGAAGGCGCGCGGATTCAGCAGGCCGGTCAGTACGTCGTAGGTGGCGAGACGCGTGAGACGGTTCTGCAGGCGCTCGGTGACCATCAGCAGGGCGCCCACGTTCCAGACGACGATGAAGAGATTGTTGTAGAGCAGGAAGATCTGTGGCGCGCTTCCGACACTCAGGAAGTCGTCGCGCGGGTTCAGTCCGAGCGAGTTCACCACGCGCAGCCACATTGCCGCCGCTGAAAACGCGAACAGGCCAATCAGGAAGCGCCTGAGCACCAGCATTTCGCTTCGCTGGGCCCGCCAGAGGTCATATGCGGTGGCGCCAGTCACGGTGGCGAGCGCGGTGGACAGCAGGGCGGTGCGCAAGTCCAGACGATCGCTCAGGGCTGGCAATTGCATCACCCCAAACAGCAGCGCTGCCGCGCCGATCGTCAAAAACGGGGAGGTGGGGAAACCCGAAAACCGCCGCATCCCGGCCCAGACCAGAAGCAGCCAGGCAAAGATCAGCGCGTTGCCGCCGCCGATCGACAGCCAGTTCGGTATGTGCCCACGAAGCGCAAGCAACAGGCTACCGACGCCACAAACGAAATTGGCGAGTCCCCACAACACCAGCACGCGGTCCTCGCGCTGATTGAGCCAAACGCCGAGCTGCACGGCCCCGAGCAGCAGGGCATTGATCAGCCAGAGCTCGAACAGCGTGCGGACATCCAGCGTCATGCGCGACCCAACGTGTCGACGTTGACGCGCTTCGTACGGCGGCCATCGAGCAGGAGATTGACCGCGCTGGTCCGCGCACCGCGCACCGGGGTGGTGAGACGGATGGTGCCGGAGATTGTTTTCTGACCGAAGAACGTGCTTCGCGGTCCTCGCAGCCCTTCCTCCGCCAACGTGGTTGCGGGATCCGCGGCGTGCAGCGCGGGGCACAAGGCCGAGACCAGCGGGGACAGCACGAAGCCTGATGCGTTCCTGCGCCTGCGTGCGCATCTCCCAAAGGATTTCCGTTTCACTGGCACGCCTCCCTCCCGGCAGACGGCCATACGGCCGACGCCCTCCCTGCGAGCCATGTTTGCGCAACCCGGCGAGGGCCGCAAGAAGCGCGAAGCGGGCACGAACCGGCGAGCGTGGAGGGCAATCGGCGTTTTGCAGGCGCCGTGGGTCCTTGTGGACGCATCTCGACTCGCCCCCTCGGGACCGGCAAGCGCCTGTTCAGGATACGAAAAATCGCCGAGACAAATCCGAGATGAAACGATGACGGTTCCGTGAGGACTTCCCCCGCCCACGGCTTCCACTATCGGCCTGCACGACGGCGTCCCTGCCGTCATCTCAAGCAAGGGGATTCGATCATGAAGTCCAAGCAAACGAAATACCGGGTGGCAGGCGCCACGTTCGCACTGTCGGTGTGTCTGGGGTTGAGCGGGACTTCAATTCTGAACGGCGGGCCGGCGGTCGCTGCCGGGCTGCCGGTGGTCGAGGCCATACCGAATCTGCCACCGGTCATTCTGAGCCGGGATACGAACGGAGAGAGCGCCATCCAGGCCCTCGGCTCGCGGCTGACGGATGTGGCCAGAAAAGCGGGAATGACGGCCGACGAGCTCAAGGCGCTGCTGCGCTTCGACCCCTCGCTCTGGGTCAATCGTTGGGGCGATCTGAATTACGTCGATCCGGTGCGCAACCAGAACGAGCAGCAAGGCACCTCGCAGCCGGCCGGGGACGTCTCCGACCAGGCACCGCTCCAGCCACTGGAGAACACCTTCCTGCTGCACAGCAAGCCGGGCTCCAACCGGGTGATCTACCTGGATTTCAACGGCCACTCGCAGCCGGCCGGCACGAGCTGGAATAACGGCGTCGGCTTTGAGTCGCTGGCCTACGACACCAACGGCAACCGCGCCGTGTTCGACGATACCGAACGCGCCTACGTCCAGCGCGTCTGGCAGGGGGTGAGCGAGATGTATTCGCCGTTCGACGTGGATGTGACCACGCAGGAGCCGCCCGCCGACGACATCACCCGCAACGATGCAGCCGATCTTCGTTACGGAACCCGCGCCGTCATCGCCGATCCGACCAGCCATCCGGTGGCCGCCTGTAACTGCGGCGGCATCGCCGGCGTCGGGGTCTTCGACGAGATTCCCGCTTCCGAACACCAACGTCGGCAGCCGGCCTGGATTTTCGCCTCTCCGCCGAATGCCTCGATTGGCTTCCCGGGACCCTCCAGCGGGTTCATTGCCAGCACCATCAGTCACGAAGTGGGGCACAACCTGTCCCTGCGTCACGACGGACACACGCAGGATGGCGCTTACTACTCCGGACACGGCAGTGGCGTCACCAAGTGGGCCCCGATCATGGGAAGTGGCGCCGGTATCGAACACTGGAGCAAGGGCGAGTATCCGGGCTACACCAACCCTTTCCAGACCAATGCCGACGACTATGTAGCGATGACGGAAAACGGTGTGAGCGTCCGGCCAGACGATTTCCCCAATTCCGGCGCCAATGCTGTGGAGCTGGCGGGAACCCCGGGGACGGGTCTGTTCACGGTGAATCAGAGTGGGGTGATTGAAACCGAGAGCGACGTCGACGTTTTCATGTTCCAGGCTGGCGCCGGTCCGCTATCCCTGGAGATCAGCCCGTCGGAGTTCAACGCCATGCTCGACGTGCGCATCGCGCTGTACGACCAGGGCGGCAACCAGATCGCCAAGATCAACGACGACGGCAAGGCCGGAACCGCGAAGGCAGTCCTGGTGAAAACCCTCACCGCCGGCACCTACCGCCTGGAAATCGAGGGCATCGGTGTGGAGCCGGTGACAGGTACGGGCGTACGCAACCAGACCACGTTCGCAATCGATACGGTCGGCTTCACCGACTACGGCAGCATCGGGCAATACCGCGTCAGCGGGACCTACACCGATTCGGAAAGCGCGAATCCGATCGCGGTGGCCGGCGCCAACAAGACTTCGGGCGATGCGCCGCTCACCGTCGCCTTCACGGCACAGGGTTCCCAGGATCCGGACGGCACGATCGTCACTTACGCCTGGAACTTCGGTGACAACACCTCGGTGGCGAACAATTTTGCGCCGAGTCACACCTACACCAGCAAGGGCAGCTACACGGCGACCCTGACGGTCACCGACAACGCCGGGTTCACGGGCACGGCATCGGTCGTCATCGCGGTGTCCGGGGTGAATCCCTTCGCCTTCGCCGACGTCACCAACGCCCGGTGGAACGATCAGCTCCAGTCCAACGTGATCACGGTGTCCGGCATCACCGCTCCCGCGCTGATCAGTGTCAGCGGTCCCGGTGCGACGTACCGGATCGGGAACGGAGCGTTCACCTCGGCTGTGGGCATGGTCTCCAATGGGGCGGTGGTGAGGGTGCGGCATACCACGGCCAACTCGGGCAGCACTGCGGTCAACACCATTCTGACCATCGGCGGAGTCTCGGATACGTTCACCTCGACGACCTCGCCGACGAACCTGGTCACGGGACTCATCGACCCGCAGCCGAACCAATTCACCTTCGTGGACAAGACCGGTGTCGCCAAGAACACGACGAAGACCACGTCGGCCGTGGTGATTTTGAGCGGTTTCACTCCCACCGCCTCGATCTCGGTCAGCGCGGGCAGTCAGTACTGCATCGGCACCGCCGCGGTCTGCGGTCCGAACGCGCTGGGATGGAAATCGACGGCAGGTACCTTGACGTCGGCGGCGCCGAGAGTGTCGGTCCGCCACACCTCGTCCGCCACGGGCAATACCTCCACCCACACGACACTCACCGTGGGCGGCGTCACCGACACGTTCACGAGCACCACGGGGCCTTAGGAATGCCGGCAGCTCGTTGAGTCACACTCAGGCCCGGGAGCGATCCCGGGCCTTCTTCATTCCAGCGAGAAGTTCTCGGCAGCGACAGCCAGCGCCACGCGATCCGCACCGGATGTCCTGATTCTGAGCAAGGTTTCATCCGCGGTCTGCGCCGCGGACCGCGCGGTCGCGAGGTCCACCGCGTGTGCGGAACAGATGCCGATCACCAGGGTCACGACGCCATGCGGCGCACCCGGATGCGGAATTTTCAGGCCGTCGATCTCTCCGCAGACCGCTTCGGAGAACCGGACCGCATCGAGTGACCTGCAGTCGTGCAGCAGCAGCGCGAACTGCTCGCCGCCGAGACGCGCCAGCAGGTCCCGGGACCCTGGAACTCTCTCGGCCAGATGCCCGGCGAGTTGGCGCAGGCATTCATCCACCGCCGGGTGTCCAAGCTGGTGGTTGTAGGAACGCAGATGCCGGACGCCTAGCATCAGCACGGAGACTTCCTCATTGGCGACGCGCGCCTCGCTCAAACGGCTTTCTGCCTGCTCGAAGAACGCCCGCTGGTTGAGCAGGCCGGTGAGCGCATCGCGCTCCGCCAGTTCGCGCAGACGGCGCTCGTTGAGCCAGGCCTTGCGGTCCGACAGCTCCATGATTCGGGAGGCCAGCGCTCCCACCGATATCATGATGACGAACAGGACGGCATGGTCGACGAGCAACACCGGCGCCAGACCGGTTTGGCGACTGGCGAGCAGGTATACCGCGGCGGTGGCGATCGCCAGTTGCATGGCTGCGCGATTCGACGTGCCCAGCAGGAAGTAGACGTAGACCATGTAGATCAGCATGACTTCGTAGGGAATCGCGCCCGCCCCGTGCATGCGCGTGAGCACGATGGCAGCGACCAGCGCCACGCCATTGACCGCGGTGGCGGTGAAGATGCCGCGCCGGATCCAGCGCGGGTCTGCCTCGGTGTACGTCACCCCGATGCCGAGCAGCGCAGCCGGGCTGGCCACCCCCCAGATCAGCAGGTAGGCACCGGTGCCGATCCAGCGGCGGAACAGCCACCAATCCAGCACCATGTAGCTGAAATAAAAAAACAGGATCAGGCTGACGCTGAAACGCAGCACCGGGACGTAGGCCCACGTCCGGTCCCGCCAGTAATCCTCTTCGACGCCCGCCGGGAAGCGCAGATGCGCGAGGCTCCGGTTGGCGATCGGCACAAGCAGATGCACGGGAGCGAAGTCACCAGCAGCGACGCCACCAGAGTCTTTTGGCCGATGCGGTGGCGATCCTGCGGCGCTCATCGACCGACGATCCGCGGGTTAAGGACGCTCTGCACAGGTCTGTCGCGGGGGGGGGCCGCGCCGACCGGAGCCACCAGACCCGGGGGGCGGGGCCAGCCCCCCGCCCGGGGATCGCACCAGGGGCGGCCATCCGGAAAAACCCCCCGCCCAGCCCCCCC
>JBQTIX010000135.1:0-14481 GCA_052387695.1 Panacagrimonas sp.
CGGCACGCGCAGATTCAGACGCAGATTAAAGCCCTGACTGAGCGATGGACTGCACCTAGCCGGTCGATGTAGGGACCGGGTGCAAAGTGTTTCCACTGGAAACACCCAAGGATCAGATGCAAAAATAACCTACTTGGTTATAGTCGCTCCCGAAAGTTTCAGGAGCCGTAGACATGAAATGCCCTGTCTGCTCGACCGCCGAGTTGGTTCAGGACACCCGTGATCAGCCCCACACCTACAAGGGTGAAAGCACGGTCATCCCGGCCGTGACGGGACAGTTCTGCCCAGCCTGCGGCGAAGCGGTGCTGAACATGGCGGAGTCTCAGCGCACCAGCAACTGGATGCTGGACTTCAACAAGCAGGTCAACGCCGCCATCGTGGACCCGCAGTTCATCGTCGGCGTGCGTAAGAAACTGGCGCTGGATCAGCGTGAAGCTGCCGAGATTTTTGGCGGTGGCGTGAACGCCTTCTCGCGCTACGAAAACGGCAAGACCAAGCCGCCGCTGGCGCTGGTGAAACTGCTGAAGATGCTCGACCGGCATCCCGACCTGCTGGCGGAAGTGAAAGCGGCTTAACTGTTTCCACTGGAAACAGCTTCCCGTGGCAACCGCAAGCGGCCCGCCTCGCGAGCACTGAAGCAATACAGCACTTCGAGGTTTGTTCTGATGTGAACGCCTCGGGGGCCTTTGGTAGCAGCCATATATGGCTAACTATAGCTATTTCAGGTAGGATGTCGCGGTCAAGAAAGAGGGATCAACATGGCCGTAACCAAGGCTTATGCCGATGCGCTGATGCACACCACGCTCGCCGGTGATAGGCACCCGGTGCGCGAGGTACCCGCCACAGAAGCCAAGAACCGCTTCGGTGGGGTTCTGGCCGAGGTGGAAGCAGGTGAGGTTCTGGCCATTGTCCGCCACGACAAGCCCACCGCCGTTATCCTGCCGGTCGAAGAATACCGACGCATGGCCAATGCCGCTTCGCGCAAGCTCAACCTGCTGACCGAGGAGTTCGACGCCCTGCTCGCGGGTATGCAGACCCCGAAGGCGGGCATCGCCATGTCGGCGGCCTTCCACGCGACGCCGGTTGAGATGGGCAAAGCCGCGGTGGCCGCCGCGCGACGCAAGCATGGCTGAGGCCCCGACGGGCATCTACGTCCTTGCTGGGACCAACGGCGCCGGCAAGAGCAGCATCGGCGGCGCGCTGTTCCGTCGCGGCAACTCGGACTACTTCAATCCCGACGAGTGGACGCAGCGGATTCTCGCCGCCAATCCTGGCCTGTCCTTGAACGAGGCCAATGGCGCTGCTTGGCAGCAAGGCAGGCTTCTGCTGGAACGCGCGATCCGCGAGCGCCTGCGCTTCGCATTTGAGACCACGCTGGGCGGCTCCACGATTCCCGCCCTTCTGGCGAAGGCCGCCGCGGACTGCATCGAGGTTCGCATCTGGTATTCCGGACTGAGCTGCCCGGAATTGCATCTCGCGCGGGTGCGGGCTCGGGTAGCCAAGGGTGGTCACGACATTCCCGAGGCCAAGATCCGGCAGCGCTATCTGGACAGCCGCCTGCACCTGATCGACCTGCTGCCGTTTCTGGCGGAACTCTACGTTTACGACAACAGCGCCGAATCTGACCCCGACGCAGGGCACGCTCCTAAACCTGTGCTGGTCTTGCACATGGCGGGTTGCAAGATTGTCGGCCCCTCAGATTTGTCGGCGACTCCTGAATGGGCCAAGCCGATCGTCGCGGCGGCTCTGAAGGCAGCAAAGACCTAATTCGGATCGCTTCGTCTGCACAGCGATGTGCGGCGCACTTGCTACGCGAACGGCGAGCCGCGAAACCAGAACAGCGCCTCGCCGACATTGCCGCGCCGATCGGTCGCTGCTTGCAGCATCCGCACGGCATCGCGCATGTAGCGTTGCAGGCCCGGCGAATAGGGGTTGTTGCGCACCGCCTTTCGGTAGACAGGCGCAAATCCCTCCGGCCACCGCCTTTCAGGATCGGTGCAGTTGCGCGGAAAGCCCTCCGGCATGTCCCGCGCGTGCACGTCGGCTCCGGCCACGAAAAGCGCGTGGCCTTGAGCCGACCTGCTTTTCGGCGCCCCGCATGGCCAGCTCGGGTGGTCGCCCCGTCGACCGACCTACAATGTGCAGGCCCACCCGGAAAACGACATGAACAAAGTCTGCATCAGTGGCACCGGTCTGTTCACCCCCGCGGAGTCGATCTCCAACGATGAGTTGGTCGTCTGCTACAACGCCTATGTCGCCGGATACAACTCTGAACATGCGGCCGCGATCGAGGCCGGCACGATGCAGGCGATCGCCACCTCATCGTCGGAGTTCATCCTCAAGGCCTCGGGCATCCAGTCGCGGCACGTGGTCAACAAGTCCGGCGTGCTCGACGTTTCGCGCATGCGCCCACGCATCGAAGTGCGGCCGGACGATCAGCCCTCGCTGCTGGCGGAGATGGGGATCGTCGCCGCGCGCGAAGCCCTGGAACGCGCCGGCCGCAAGGCCGAGGACGTGGATTGCGTGCTGGTGGCCTGCTCCAACATGCAGCGTCCGTATCCGGCGATGGCGGTCGAGATCCAGCATTTTCTCGGCGCCGGAGGCTACGGCTACGACATCAACGTGGCCTGCGCCTCGGCCGCGTTCGGCGTGCAGGCAGCGGTCGATGCGGTGCGCATGGGCAGCGCCCGGTGCGCGCTGGTGATCAGCCCGGAAATCTGTTCGGGGCATCTTAACTTCCGCAACCGCGACTGCCATTTCATCTTTGGCGATGCGGCGACGGCGATGGTGGTGGAGCCCGTGGAAACGGTGCGACCGGGCCGCGGCTTCGAGGTGCTGGGTACCCGGCTCAAGACCCAGTTTTCCAGCAACATCCGCAACAATTTCGGTTTCCTCAACGGTGCCGAAGACCCGCCGCGCAAATGGGACGATGTGCTGTTCCACCAGGAAGGTCGCAAGGTGTTCAAGGAGGTGGTGCCGATGGTTTCGGAGCTGATCGTCGAGCACCTCGGCGAACTGGGCATCGCACCCAACTCGGTCAGGCGTTTCTGGCTGCACCAGGCCAACCTCGGCATGAACCAGCTCATCTCCAGGCGTGTGCTGGGTCGCGAACCTTCGATCGAGGAAGCACCGGTGATTCTCGACGAATACGCCAACACCAGTTCGGCCGGCTCGGTAATAGCGCTGCACAAGTACCACCAGGACCTGGTGTCCGGCGACGTCGGCGTGCTGTGCGCGTTCGGGGCGGGCTACTCCGCGGGCAGCGTGGTGCTGCGACGCATTTGAATCCGCCCGGCCCGGTCTTGCCAGGTTCGATCGAGCAGCGC
This sequence comes from Panacagrimonas sp., assembly GCA_052387695.1. Classification (GTDB taxonomy): domain Bacteria; phylum Pseudomonadota; class Gammaproteobacteria; order Nevskiales; family Nevskiaceae; genus Panacagrimonas. The sequence goes on from JBQTIX010000135.1 coordinate 3,327, forward strand.
CTGCGACAGGCGCTCGCGGCGACACACGACCGCGCGCCGCGGCCGATGGCACGGCTGGAGCTGCCGCTGGCAGCGGATCGCTGGCTCACGCGCACGCTCATCAACAGTCTGAGACCGGCCGCGGTTCTTGCGCCCATCCTGCGACGGCCGCAAGGCTTGTCGCTCTTGCTCACACGCCGCGCCGAGCACCTGTCCTCGCACCAGGGTCAGATCAGCTTTCCCGGTGGACGGCGCGATCCGGAAGATGCGTCTGCCGCCGCCAACGCCCTGCGTGAGGCGCAGGAAGAGGTCGGGCTGGATCCGGCGCGGGTCGAGGTCCTGGGTTATCTCGACGATTACCCCACGATCAGTCGTTATCTGGTCACACCGGTCATCGGTCTGGTGGACGGTCCGGTGGAATGGGTGGCCGATCCGGGCGAGGTGGCCGAGGTATTCGAAGTTCCGCTGGAGGTGCTGCTCGATCCGCGTTCGTATCGGCGCAAGTCGCTGTCGCGCGACGGCCTGGTGGTGCCCTACTACGAAGTCCACTGGAGTGGCTACCGCATCTGGGGCGCGACCGCGGGCATGCTCTGGGACCTGTGCGGCAAGGTGAATGCGCTTGGATAGTGATCCGATCGTCCACGCGCTGCGCATCCAGCACGAGGCGGCTCGGCTCGGGTTTGACTGGACGCACACGGATGAGTTGTGGGCCAAGCTCGCCGAAGAGGTGGGCGAGCTTCGTGAGGCTGTGACGGAGAGCCAGACCCGGGTGCTCGACGAGTTCGGCGATCTGCTGTTCATGGCGATCAATCTTTCCAGGCATCTGAAGGTCGATCCGGCGCAGGCACTGGCCCAGGCCAACGAAAAATTCAACCGGCGTTTTGGCCACGTACTGGCGCATCGTGCGCGCTGGGATGCCCTGGTCTCTCCGGCTCGCGTCGAAGAGATGGAAAAGCTCTGGGCCGAAGCCAAGCGGCTTGGCTTGTAAGGCCCCGTTCAATCTGGTCTAGTGGCCCGAACAAGCGCGGGGCCGACACTGCGCAGGAGAATCAAGGATGCGCCTCGGGCTGGTGGTGGATTCTGCCTGCGATCTGCCGCAGGATTTCATCGACGACAATCACATCGTGGTCATGCCGATCACGATTCGTCTCAACGGTCGCGAGCAGGTGGACGTGCGCGAGCCGGCCCAGACCCGCGCGTTCTACGGCGAGCATCTCGCCACCCGCGCCGGCGCCTCCACGTCGGCGCCGACCGTCGAACAGATGAAGACGCTGTTTCGCGATCAGCTGGCCGGCAGTTTCGACTACGTCTTCTGCCTGACCCTCGCCAGCAGCCGCAGTCAGATTCACGAGCACGCGCTGCGCGCCTCGCGCGAAATCGGGCAGTCCTGCAAGCCGCTGCGCGACGAGCGCGGCCGCACCGGAGCCTTCGCGGTGCGCGTGATCGACTGCCAGAGCCTGTTCGCCGCCCAGGGCGTGCTGGCGGTGGAGGCGGTGCGCATGATCCGGGCGGGCGAGAGCGCCACCAAGATCCGCGAGCGGCTCGATTACCTTGCGTGGAACACGATCGGCTACATGCTGCCGCGTAATCTCTACTACCTGCGCGCCCGTGCTCAGAAGAAGGGCGACAAGTCGGTCGGCTGGACCAGCTTCGCCATCGGTACCCTGCTGGACATCAAACCCCTGATCCAGGGCTGGCGCAACCAGACCCAGCCCTGCGCGCGCCTGCGGCATTTCGACGGTGCGGCGGAGCGCCTGTTTGCTCATGCGACGCGGCGGGTGCAGCGGGGTCTGCATGCGCAGCAGCTCGTGATCAGCTATGGCGGCGACCTGGGCGAGCTCGACCGGCTGCCGGGTTACGCGGAGCTGAGACGGGCCTGCGCCGAAAAGCACGTGGATGTGTTCGTCTCGACCATGAGCGTCACCGGTGCGATCAATGTCGGCGAGGGCGCCCTGTGCCTGGCGTTTGCCGACGAGCCGCACGTGTTTTCCTGACTACAATCACGCCCGTTTTTTTCGACCACCAGGATCCCCGCATGAACCCCGTCCGCATCGCGGTGCTCGGCGCCGCCGGCCGCATGGGCCGCGCCGTGATCCTCGCCGCCGCGGCGCAGCCGCAAGCGCGGCTCGGCGCCGCGTTCGAGCGCGTCGGTGCGGCGGAGCTGGGCGAGGACGCGACCCAGCTTTCGGGGCTGCCGGCGAGCGGGGTCCGGATCGTCTGTGACATCCGCGCGGTGCTGAACGACTTCGACGTGCTGATCGACTTCACTCGCCCGGACGCGACCCTGGGCGCCCTCGAGGCTTGCGTGACGGGCGGCAAGGGCATGGTCATCGGCACCACCGGCTTCACCCTGGAGCAGCAGGCGCAGATCGGGACTGCGGCTCAGCGCATCGCCATCGTCAAGGCGGGTAACTTCAGTCTGGGTGTCAATCTCTGCCTCAGGCTGGTCGAACAGGCCGCCCGCGCGCTCGGCGAGGGCTTCGACATCGAGATCGTCGAAGCCCATCACCGGCACAAGGTCGATGCGCCGAGCGGCACCGCCCTGATGCTCGGCGAGGCCGCTGCCAGCGGTGCGAGCCGGGAACTGAAGGACTGCGCCGTCTACGAGCGTTACGGTCACACCGGCGCCCGCGACCATCGCATGATCGGCTTTTCCACCGTTCGCGGCGGTGATGTGGTGGGCGATCACACGGTCATGTTCCTCGGCGAGGGCGAACGGGTCGAGATCACGCACAAGGCCAGCTCGCGGCTCAATTTCGCAAACGGCGCGGTGCGTGCGGCGACCTGGGTGGCGCGGCGCCAGCCGGGGCTGTACGCGATGAGCGACGTGCTCGACGGTTAAGGGAAGAAATCTGAAATGAGTGGAGGCAATGCGATCGACGCGCTGCGCGGCGAACTCGGCGCGCAGACCGGCAAGCTGCCCGATCTTTCGGCGGTCCCGGAGCCCGCGCTGGCGGCGTTCGTCGAGTCGCTGCGCAAGGCGCGGGCGGATCAGAAGCAGTTGCTGACCGATTCCGCCGAGCACGCGCTGCGCCTGGTGCCCGCACTCCTGCGGCCGGTCGTGCGCAAAGCCTTGTTCGGCTGAAGACGGATCCATGATCGACCTCGCACTTCAGGCCGAACACCAGAAGCTCGCACGCCTGCTGGCCTGCCCCGAGGCGACCATCGCGGCGCTCGGGGGTCTGGATGTGGCCTCCCTGCGAGCCTTGCGCGCCGCTTGTACTGCACGTCTGTTCGACGGCGATCGCGCCAGCCTGCAACGGATCGTTGCGGTCTCCAGCCTGCTGCCGGGTGCGCTCAAGGCGTTGGTGGCGGAAAAGGCGCTCGGGCCGGTGCTGGCCTCGCGGGTCGCCGGTCTGCTGCCACCGGAGCAGGCCGCCGACATCGCCAGGCGCGTGTCGCTGGCTTTTAATGTCGAAGTCACCCTGCTGATCGACCCGCGCAGCGCCGTTGCGCTGCTGCGGCTGATCCCGATCCCGCTGGTCGTGGCGGTCACGCGTGAGGCGGCCAGACGTCGCGAGTACATCGCCATGGCGCGCTTCATCGATGCGCTGAGCAATGAGCAGATCCGCGCCTGCATGGACGTGCTCGACGACGAGGCGATGTTGCGCATCGGCTTCTATGTGGAGTCGCCGCAGCGACTCGAAGAAGTCGTCGGCCTGATGACCGCCGAACGCCTGCAACAGGTCATGGCGGTGGCGGCCAAGCCGGAGCTGGATCTCGGCGGCGCGGTGCTGGTGCTGCTGCGCGGTGTGAGCGAGCAACTGCGCGCGCGTCTGGTTGAAGCAGCGCTGAGCCATGCTGACACCGGCGTCGCGATGAGCCTGGTCGCGGCTGCGCGCACGCATGAAATGACCGACCTGCTGCGTGCTCTGGCCAAAGGCATGCCCAGCGCCGCAGCCACGCGCCTGACCGGACTTCTATCCTGAGAGCTTGTGAACTTTTCTACTGCGCTCGGCATTTCGCGTTCCGGCGGTGCTCGGAATGCTCATGTATTTCAATACACTCCGCTTCCTGCGCTCCGGCGGAACGCGAACTGCCTTCGCTCGCTACGAAAATTTCACAAGCTCTGAACCCATGAAAACCTTCCTCGACCGCGTGGTCTGCGACATCCGCGAAGATCTGGCCTGGGTACGCCTGGCGCGCCCAGAGAAGCACAACGGCATGGACTTCGACATGCTCCAGGCGGTGATCGCGGCGGCGCGCAGCCTCAGGCGCAAACGCGAAGTGCGCGCCGTGATCCTGCATGGCGAGGGCCCGTCGTTCTGCGCCGGGCTGGACTTCAAGACGGTGCTGTCCAAGCCCGTGAAAGCCGCGGCCGGCTACGCCAAGCTGTGGAAGCCGACGCGCAACGATTTCCAGGCCTGGAGCATGAGCTGGCGCGAGCTGCCGATGCCGGTGATCGCGGCGATCCACGGCAACTGCTTCGGCGCCGGCATCCAGTTGGCGCTGGGCGCGGACATCCGCATCGCGACGCCGGACGCCAAGCTGTCGGTGATGGAGTCCAAGTGGGGCCTGATCCCGGACATGGGCGGCGCAGCGCTGTTGCGCGAGCTGCTGCCGATCGACGTCGCCAAGGAACTGGTGTTCACCGGCCGCACACTCAGCGGCACCGAGGCGCATGTGCTGGGCCTGGTGACGCGGCTCGACGACGATCCGCTGGCGGCGGCCGAACGGTTGGCGATGGAGATCGCCACGCGCTCGCCGGACGCGGTGGCGGCCGGCAAGTTCCTGCTGCAAGAGAGCTGGACCGCCGATGAGCCGGCGGCACTATCGTCCGAGCGGAAATGGCAGCGTCGGCTGATGGCGCACGCCAATCAGCGAATCGCGGTGACCAACAACCTGCGACGCGAGATCCAGCCGTACAAGCCGCGCAGCGTGAGTTGAACCGGCGGCTCGGCTCGCCGCCAATTCGCATCACCGCTCGGTCGGAGACTGCCCTTTTCCTCTCATACGGGACGCAAAGAGAAGCTCGGTTTCTCGTAGGTCGGTTCAAGCCGAAGGCGGAACCGACACGGGTGCTCGCAACACACGAGCTGCTTACGATCCGCGCATGTCGGATCCGCCCGCAAAAAGCGCGCGGGCTTGATCCGACCTACATCAGGCTGGGCAAGCAGCTCGCGCAGCGCTTGATGCGTCCGGGTGCAGTCGATGATCCGGATCATGACGCTTCGACGCGTCATCACCCGCGGCATCTGTAAAAGGTCGATGTAGGTCGGTTCAAGCCCGCGACTTCATGCAGGCGGAACCGACGTGCGCCCTCTCCCGCACCGCGCCTGTCGGATCCGCTTCGCTTGATCCGACCTGCATCAGCCTGGGCAAGCAGCTCGCGCAGCGCTTGATGCGTCTGGGTGCGGTTGAAGATCCGGATCATGACGCTTCGACGCGTCATCACCTGCGGCATCTGTAAAAGGTCGGTTGTAGGTCGGTTCAAGCCCGCGGCTTCATGCGGGCGGAACCGACGTGCGCCCTCCCGCACCGTGCCTGTCGGATCCGCTTCGCTTGATCCGACCTACATCAGGCGCCCCCGATGCCATTGCCCGTTCTGTCGCGGAAGAAGCGGGGGCATGCGATGCCCCCGAAGCCTGCTGCCCGTTCGCGACCTGCGGGTCGCTTGCTGTCTTGTTTGTTTCGTTCGGGGGGGCGAAAGCACGTAGAACGGGTAGGGTGGGCGAGCTTCATCTGCCCACCGTTGCGTTCCGCCGCCGCGTGGGCAACGCAAGAAGCGCGTTGCCCACCCTGCGGTTCCTATTCCGTTCGCTCAGGGCAGACGTTGCCGGGGCATAGGTCGAGCGTAATGGGGCCACCGGACGTTAGACAGTTAACCGCAGAGCCTGCGCCCACCTCTTCCATAACAAGGCTGTTTGGTGCGCGTGTCACACGGAGGAGATTCCCGCGCGTGAATCCATAGCGGTCACCCGATCCACCCCAAACGCCGTATGCGGTTGACGGATCCGCATCCGGGCAGGTCCTTTCCTCAAGTTGGGCCTGATTGCGATGTCCTGCAATTGGTCCCGTCTGCCATGTTCCGGATAGAGGCCTGTTGTTTGAATCGGTGCAGCTGGTTTCTGCGGAAGAGATGCTCCAGTTCGTGCGACCACCCGTGCCTGCCCCCGGACCGCTAACCACGTACTCGCAATCGTTCGCCACATCCTTGTACCGCCCCGCCACAAACCCCACCGCCAACGGCGTCGCCGGCCCCTCTTCGACAATCGTGGCGCGAGCGATGGAGCCGTTGTTCACCCGGCCGGTCAGGTCGATGGTGACGTCGCGCAGACGCGTTCGCGACAGGTCAGGCCCAAAGCGCACCGGCACGCGCTTGAGGATGATCTTGTCGCCGACGATGATCGCGCTCGCCTGATCGGCCAGGATGTCGGCCTCGGTGGCGGCCTGTGCCGGGGCAACGGTCGGAACGGTGGAAGCCGCCACGAAGGCAGCAGCGGAAACAGCGAGCAGCAACGGATGGTGTTTCATGAAGTTCTCCTTTGATGGATTGATGCAGCAGGTACCGCGCTTGATCCGCCCCGAGGACCGGGGCGTGTGAAAGCTGGAAAATAATCTACGTGGTGGTGTTGCGAGCGGGGGCGGGCGTCTGTCGGGGCCGCAGGGGATGCTCGACCTACTGAACCCTCTTCGAAGCCGGCGTCGATCCGCCCTGAACCCCAAGCTTGCCGCCGGTGCCCAAGCCGCCCTCCACGGTCTGCGCCTTGTAGTTGCGGACCGAGCGGACCATGTTGTTGTAGGAATCCATGAAGGCGGCGGCCAGCAGCTTGCCTTCCGGGGTATTGGAGTACCCCCCGGCGCCGCCGAGAAAACCGGCGAAGCCGCCGCCGAAACCGGAGATGTCGAAATTCTTGGCGCTGCCTTCCGAGGCGGAGAGCTGCACGCCGGAGCGGTTGTCGATCAGCAGCAGCGTGGTCGAAGCCTCGTTGGACTTGAGCGCCCCGGCGACCAGGCCGGCCACGGGACCGAGCACGCCGCCGAGCAGGCCACCGGCACTTCCGGTGCCTTTCTGCGCAAAGTTGATGGTCGGGCTCATCATGTAGTCGGCGCCCACCATCTCGCCTTTCTGCACCCTGCCTTCGGCCCGGATCTCGCCGGAACCGGCGAGGTCGCGTTCGCGCATCATGTTGTTGAAGGACTTGCCGCGTTCCACGATCACGAAGCAGTTGGACTGCTGGATGATCAGGCGCAGCAGCGGCAGGGTGGAGCCGAGCTGGCTGTAGTTGGCGCGGTAGTAGCTGTACCACTCGCTGGTCTGGTCCTCGTCCACGCCGAGGGTGCCGAGCGAGGCGTCGCAGTGTTCGAGCTGCGTATTGGCCTCGGCACTGGACGCGCCGGAGGCGGAGCCGGACGCCACCGTGCCGCCGCCGCCGAGGCTGGGCAGGGTACCGGCACAGCCGGACAGGGTGAGGCCGGCGAGGGCGACGGCGAGGGGGGACAGCGTCTTGCGGGTGAGGCTGAGCAGGCTGGGCATGGCGTAGAACTCCTTGGTTTGGGATCACCGCCTCGGGGACTGGAGGGTGTCCGTCCCGGCGGTGACGCCAAGCTGCCGCAGCGGGCGGGGGAAGTCCTCACGCGCGCCTAACGTATTTCTAACGCGTGAATAAATTCAGTGGAATCAGATCATTGAAAACGCCGATGGGCGAGTCATTAGAATGGCCCGGAGGGCTTGATCGGGGGAAAGCACATGGATACCCGCGCCGCGCCGCGCGACGCACCGCTGTACCGTTACCGTTTCGGGACGGCCGATTTCGATGAGGCCAGCTTCGAGCTGAAGGTCGGCGGCCTGGCGGTGGACATTGAGCGCAAACCGCTGGAACTGCTTCAGCAACTGTTGTGGCACGTCGGCGAGGTGGTGACGCGCGAGGAGCTGTTCGAGTCGGTCTGGGCCGGCCGCATCACCGTCGACAATGTCCTGGCCAATGCGATGGCCAAGCTGCGCAAGGGGCTGGGCGAGGCCAACGCGGAATGGATCCTGACGCAGCCGCGGGTGGGCTATCGGTTTGCCGGCAAGCTCGAACGGGTGGTCGTCGGCCGCAAGCCCATCGCCAGCAGCCTGGCGCTGGAGGTGGGTACGCCGGTTCCGCGGCGCGAGCATTTCATCCTGGAAGAGCCGCTGGGTACATCCCGGTCCAGCGAGGTCTGGCTGGCGCGGCACGCCAAGACCGGGGAATCGCGCGTATACAAGTTCTGCCCGGATGGCGAGCGACTGTCCTCGCTCAAGCGCGAGGCCACGCTGTCCCGCGTGCTGCGGGAAAGCCTCGGAGAGCGCGCGGACCTGGCCCGGGTCATCGACTGGAATTTCGAGACCGCGCCGTTCTTTCTCGAATGCGAGTACGGCGGCCGGAACCTGCTGCAGTGGTCCGACCAGGAACCGGGCCTGGCCGCCGTGCCGGCAGACGAGCGGATCGCCCTGTTCGTGGCAATCGCCGAGGCGGTGGCGGCCGCGCACGGGGTCGGCGTCCTGCACAAGGATCTCAAGCCGGCCAATGTGCTGATCGCCGCGCGCGCCGATGGCGGCTGGCAGCCCCGGCTGACCGATTTCGGCTCCGCCCGGCTGCTGGAGCCCGGCCGTCTCGAGGAACTGGGGATCACCCAGCTGGGGTTGACCATCACCGGGGGCCTGGGCGGCGATTCCAGCAGCGGCACGCCGATGTACCTCGCTCCGGAGTTGATCGCGGGTCAGGCGCCGACGGTGCAGAGCGACCTCTTCGCGCTCGGCATGATGCTGTACCAGATGATGGCCGGCGACCTGCGCAAACCGATGTCCTCCGGCTGGGAGCGCGATGTGGGCGATGCGCTGCTGTGCGAAGACATCGCCCAGGCCACCGACGGTCAGCCGGCGCGGCGTTTCGGCAGTGTGACCGAGCTGAGCACGCGGCTGCGCCTGCTGGACGGGCGCCGCGCCGAGAAGGAGCGCGAGCGCGCTGCCGAGCAGCGGGCGCGCGAGGCAGAGCAATTATTGCAGCGCTCCCGCGCGCGCCGTCCCCTGTTGCTGGCGGTGGCGGCGACCCTGGTCGCCGGCCTGGGCTTGAGCCTGTGGCTGTATCGGCAGGCCGACCAGGCGCGCGATCGCGCGCAGCGCGAGGCCACGCGTGCCGAGGCCATCGGCAGCTTTCTCAACTGGGAAGTGCTGGCCAACGCCGGCCTGCTGCTCACCGGGGAGGATAAGGATCCGAGCATGGTGGGCGTGCTGCGGCGCGCATCGAAGAGCGTGGGCGAGCGCTTTGCCGACGATCCCGGCAGCGAGGGCTGGATCCGCCTGGCCATTGCCGAGGGCCTGAGCGCGAGCAACGAGGTGGCTGCGGCGAAGACCGAGCAGACGCGCGCACTGCAACTGCTGGAGCAGGCCGGCGGCGAGTTCGATGAAAAGACGCTCGACGCGCTGTACCGCGTGGCCGAAACCCTGCTTGGGGAATCGCGTTTCGACGAGGTGCGCAAGGTGCTGGACACCGCGGACCGCGGCGCCGGCGCGAGCCTGCGCACGAATCCGAAACGGTCGCTGCGCTCGCGCATGACGCATGGCTGGTCGCTGATGCTCCAGGACCGCTGCGAGGAGGCCCGTCCGTACTTCATCGAAGCCCGTGAGGTGCTCGGCCCGGACGTGCCGGGTCGGTCGTTCAACGCGTTCAACGTCGAGAGCTGGATCGGCGAGGCGTTGTTGTGCATGCAGCAGACGCGGCAGGCGCAGGCCGTGTTCAAGGCCCTGCTGGATGCGCCGCACGACGCGGCCGAGCTGAATGTCCCGCTGATCGAGACCACCCGCCTGAACTACGGCAAGGCCCTGGCCGCGGACGGCCGGGTGGACGAGGGCATCGCGGTGATGATGCAGGCGCTGGCCGCGATCAAGGCCGATCTCGGTGCGGACCATCCCTACGTGGCGGGCGCGTCCTATCAGTTGGCGGCGGTTTACGCGGCTGACGGGCAATTCGCGCGGGCCTCGGCGCTGGCCGATCCCGCCCGGGCCCTGCTGCTGGCCCAGGTCGGGCCGGAGCAGTGGGACACCCTCAACCAGCGCCGGCTGCAGGGCATCCTGACGCTCTACGCGGGAGCGCCGACCACCGCCATCGAGCAATTGGCGCCGGTGCGGGAGAGCCTGATGCGCCTGTTCGGAGCCCAGCATTCCACGACCCAGGGCGCGAGTTACCACCTCGCCCTGGCGCTCGCGCAGGTCGGGCGGGCCGCGGAAGCCGAACCGTTGCTGGACGCGCTCGATCCCCCGGCCTTGCAGCGGGGCGTCGGCGGACCGTCGTGGCCGGTCCGGGTTGCAGCCTTGAAGGCGATGGTGGGCGTCCAGCAGGGCCGGCCTGCGGCCCGCGCCGCGCTCGAAGCCAGCATCGGCGATTTGCGGCGGGCCGGCGTGCAGGCCTGGATCGTCGAGCCCTTCGCGCGCGGGCTTGGGGGATACGACTCGTAGGTCGGTTCAAGCCGAAGGCGGAACCGACGCTGCGCGCGCTCGACGAAGGGCGCTGCGTCGTTCTGGAAACCCTGCCCAGGTTCGGGCCGACCCGGTGGATGCGCTTCGCTTATCCACCCTACAGACCGGCGCGGCGTAGGGTGGATAAGCGAAGTGCATCCACCATCGCAGGCCAAGGTGTCGCGTGATCCCTGTTTGAGAAAGCGCGCCCTCCCCACGACAGACGTGTGCGGAATTTCCATTGCGGCGTCATCGCAACCGGTCTCGGAACCGGGTAGTGCATCAGTATGAAATTCGTTCGCACCGAGTGGTAGCGCCGCGACAGCGGCGCTGATTGCGCAGCAATGCTGCGTATCGAGGTGCCGGGCGCGCCCTCGATACGCGACGCTTCCCTCGATACGCCCGCTGCGCGGCGACGAAGGCGGAACCGACACTTCGCGCGCTCGACGAAGGGCGCTGCGTCGTTCTGGAAACCCTGCCCAGGTTCGGGCCGACCCGGTGGAGGGGGGTTGGGTTTAGACCCCACACACCCCCGCCCCGCGGGGTCGCGCCGCGCCCGCGGCGCTGCTTGCGCACCATGGCCGCGCACCGAGGTGCCGGGCATGCCCTCGATCCGCGACGCTTCCCTCGATACGCCCGCTGCGCGGCGACGATGGCGGAACCGACACGTCGCGCGCTCGACGAAGGGCGCTGCGTCGTTCTGGAAACCCTGCCCAGGTTCGGGCCGACCCGGTGGATGCGCTTTGCTTATCCACC
>JBQTIX010000136.1:0-21324 GCA_052387695.1 Panacagrimonas sp.
CGTGCCCTCAGGGCTTGCGAGTTCAAGTCTCGCCGTCGGTACCAACTCCACCCCCGTAGCTCAGCGGAACCAGAGCGTCCGCTTACGAAGCGGAAAGTCGGAGGTTCAAATCCTCCCGGGGGTACCAACACCCATTTCTCACGGGTAGTTCAGCGGAAGAACGCCAGGTTCTGAACCTGGATGTCGATGGTTCGATCCCATCCCCGTGATCCAACGCTCTCTTGATGACCTGGCAGATCGGCAATGCACCCGCCTGCAAAGCGGGATCAGGCCCGTTCGATTCGGGCGGTCATCTCCACTTGTCTATCGGTGTCGTCCAATGGAAGGACTGCGGTCTCCAAAACCGCCTATCGAGGTTCGAGTCCTCGCACCGGTGCCAATTCGCCCCTGTAGCTGAGACGGTGTAGCGCCGCGTTGAAAGCGCGGAGACGTCCTTTCAATCCGGACTGGGGGCACCACATGTCTGGGATTAGCGCAGTCGGGTAGCGCGCCTGCCTTGGATGCAGGAGGTCGGCAGTTCGAGTCTGTCATCCCAGACCAACATCTTTTGGCGGGTGCGTCGAATGGCAAGACACCCGGCTGTTAACCGGGCGCGCAAGCACCTGTGGGTTCGAATCCCACCCCGCCAGCCATCACAACGCCCTCTTAGCTCAGCGGTAGAGCATCAGCCTGTCGAGCGGAAGGTCGGGCCACCCCGCGAAGTAAACAACTACTTCGCGGGGACCCCGGCGCGGGGTCAGCACCCGCAGGGGGCGCCATTTCTATGCGGGATCAGGTTGACGCATGGGCCTCATAAGCCTGTCGCGGCTCGGTTCAATGTCCGGCTCCCGCAACCACCCATTCCACGTCCACTCCGCAAGCCCCCGCGTCAGGTTGGGCACGCGTGGCCCGCGTCGGTCGTCGCCCCAGGTGAACGATCAGGGCATCACCGCAGCTCTGGTGCCGCAGGCCCTCCGATGGGGAGGGCCGAACGGCGAACCTGCACTTCATTCAAACGACAGTCCAAACCCAGCGAGAGATCTGCTGCTCAACAAGACGAGGAAGAAGTAAGGCACGAGGATCGAACGATGTTCCCGCACGTACTCAAACTGGATGTCGGCGGCGCGCCCGTCGAGTGGATGCGCTGGCAGGACGCGGCCACGCTCTACGCGCGTGACCGTGTGCGCTGGGAGGCGGGTGAGGCCCACTTCCATCTGCGTGGCGGTGCGCGTCGGGACGGCACGCGTTCGGGGCTCGACATCAACGCGATCATCGCCGTCGGTGACCGCAGCCAGCGGTATGCACGTGGCAAACCGCCGGTGAGCAACCGGGTGCTGTTCGCGCGCGACCGCAACATCTGCCTGTACTGCGGCCAGCGATTCGCAACCAAGGAACTGACTCGCGATCACGTCACCCCGGCTTCACGCGGTGGGCGGGACGTGTACCCGAACCTGGCGACGAGCTGCCGCGAGTGCAATGCCCGCAAGGACGACCGGACGCCGGAGGAGGCGCGCATGCCACTGCTGGCGGTGCCGTTCGAGCCTGATCGGGCGAGCTACCTGTTGCTGCTGGCGTCCGGACGGCATATCACCGGGTGTCAGCAGGCGTTTCTGGAGGCCTTCGCGTCCAAGCGCCCGCGTCCATCCTGAAAACTGTAGCCCGCTACAGTAAAATCCGAGGATGGATATAGGACTTGGCTGGAGCGTTGATAAGCGCAGGAAGGAAATCGGGCGGGTGGTTGACGCCCTGATCTCCGACCGTGGTCTGACGAGAGCAGAAGCGGTCGATCTGCTGTCGCGCCGCATGGGTGCGGGCTTCAACACGATCGAAGGCTGGATCAGCAGTGGCGGTGAAGGCAGTCGTTCACCGCCACCGTGGCAGACCATCCTGCTGCTCGAGTACGAGCTCGGTTTGCGCGAGGTGTTGGACCTCGCAGCCTGGGGCAGCGGGAAAGGCGTGACACGAAGTCGGGTGACCCCCTTGCCTGCCCCGCGAAGTGGGAAGCCACTTCGCGACGCCCCCGTCACGCGGCCGAAGCTGCGGAGAGCTTGATGGTTTGTACGAAGCAATAACCAAGGAGTGGTGTGTCATGGCAACGAACAATTTCTGCTTTTGAGCGCAGCAGCAAACGACGCAAAGGTTTTCCTTCGGAGCAGCGTGTCGGGCGGGGTGATCGCGTCGTACACGGCTCCAAGGAGTTGATTCGAGAAACTGGGACGCCACGTCCCCTGCTGAGCGGGCGCTTTCTTTCCTCCGGTGTGGATGAAGCAGTCTGATGTCTTCGCACAGCACGATGATTGCGAGTTGTTGGCCCAGCTTGCAAAGCGACGCCGACAACGAGTTGATCAGTTAACAGCAACGCGCATGCACACTTCCCGCAGCGTCTCGGTCGGTAAGGAGTTGTTGGCCTTGTTGTGCTCAGCAACACGCTGATCGATCAGCGCCACATAGTCATTCCCGAAGCGGACGGGGTCGCGCGTCGCCCCCTTGCCACCGTATCGCTTGAACAGTTCCAAATTGACCTCCAGCACGATCTGCTCGTACAGATCCGGCGGCACGGGGATCAGGTCCTCCTGCATTTCGGACGAGGCCGCAAAGAAGTAGTAGCGGCGCCACACGTTGGCGCCCTGTCGATAAATCCAGAAGCCGTATCCATCCCCTCCGCTGTACAGCGGGAGCGCTTCCCTTTCGATGACTCGAGGGCGCACACCGCCGTAGGCCGTTCCTAGCGCCACGTTGAACACGAACTTCCCGAGCTCGGGGCAGGCGTAGGCGAGCTGGTCGGGATCGGGCTGCGTTACAGGATCGGGCACGGGGCTGGGATCCGTGCGCGGAACTAATCGCGCTGCCGCAAGCGTCAGTCCGACGGCAACGGTGATCCATAGCAAGGTTTTCAGGGGGCCGTTTTTGGGAGTGCGTCCCGTTCCCCCAGCCGCATCCCCGGATGGCATGGGCGAATGCATCGTTCTGACGCTTTGAGCCACTTCCGCCGCGACGTTGCCCTGAGGTTCCAGAAAATTTGCGGCCTTCAGGTACGAGGGGACTTTTTCCAGGGCAACACCCAGGAACAGCACCGGAACAACATGCCCCTTCGGGTGTTTCCAACGAGCCTTCGCCAATTCGAGCTCGCTGAGCGCATAGCTCCCCCGCTCGATCGAATGATCGCTGATCAGAAAGATCAGCAGATCGGCCTTCCCGATCTCGTCGGCAATGCGCTTGTGAAACACCCCCGCGGTCTGCAGCTTGGACTTGTCACGATCAAAGAAGACGTCGTGGCCCTCGGCGATCAGCGCGTAATAGACCTCCTCTGCGGTCATCCTGTCTTCGGAGGCGTATGAAAGAAATATGCGCATGGTTATCCGCATATTACTTCCGAAGCGAAGACTTGTTTGCGATCACGTTCAGGTGCCGGGAATGCGCTTGCAGATCGCGTGATTGAACGTCTGGGCCGGTCTCGCACTGCGTCCGGGGTTCACGCTGATTTGTCGGCGTGATCGCGCTGATGCAAAGCATGTTGGCGGTGCTTCTGAATGTACCAAGCAAGTGCCGAAATCGGCGGCCGACGGAGTGCTCCGGGTCAGCCGAGAGCACATTTGGTGCCGCGTGTTAAAAGTTGACCCCAGATTTCGCTGGTCGATCTTAAGCGCGCGCCAACCGGGTTGGCGCAAAGAACGCCACATCGGCAACGGTTCTGTGCTGACGCCAGAGCGGGCCCATGATCTGATGGCTCAGCGAGTAGGAGTCATCAAATGGTCAACGTCTTACTAAGAAATACACATACCTTTTCGGGCGGAAACGACGATGCTCCGTTCAGCATGGAGGAACTGAAGGCGATGCACGCCGCGGCACGCGCGGCAGACCGCCTAGTACGCTCACTGGCGCGCATGAAGGTCGCACGAATTTATCCTGGATCGAATGCAACGCTTCTTGAGATCGAGTCGTTGGAGCGGCGGAAGAAGAATTCTGCCCAAACGCACCTCAATGCCGAGCTGCAACAGAAGGCGCTCGATCTGAATGATCTTTTCGACGTCATGGAGCAACGAGCAATCGAAGTCGCGGCACAGAACGATAAGCGACCGGATGTGGAATCAGATGGCCATGCGCCAATCGCGACAACATCTTTGAAATACGCACTTGAACCGATCGACGCCGCTAATCTGGCTTTGAGCAGGGTGCAGAATTTTGTGACGCCGGTTCTGACTAACGCCGACGGCTCTAATCGCGAGTTGCGCTTGCCTCCGAGCGCAGCACTCGTGCCTCCGCGGAAAATGGACAAGTCGCCCACACGACCGGGCGGAATCAGCGGACTACTTACGGGTCAGCACGGGATGAATGACGAGAACGTCATTATCGACGACCGCGCGTCCGTGCTGTACGGGTCCGGGAAGGTGTTCAAAAAGGGGGATCTGGTCACATGCAAAGATGACTTGATCCAGTACGGAAAGCCGATCGTTCGATATCGCCTGCAGAAACGAATCCCCGAGTGCGGATAGTTACAGTGCCGGCACCTGTTCCTCCAAGACGGTGGTTCGCTCGGGAGCAGGCACGGTGAGTAGTGCTGTCAGGGCGCAGGCCGTGAGCAA
Organism: Panacagrimonas sp.; assembly: GCA_052387695.1. GTDB lineage: Bacteria > Pseudomonadota > Gammaproteobacteria > Nevskiales > Nevskiaceae > Panacagrimonas. Next base: position 4,563 of record JBQTIX010000136.1, read on the forward strand.
GTGAAACTAACCTCGGAGCCCCCTCAGCTGACTCGAGTGCTCGGGAATCGCGCGAAGTTGCTGATGGCTTGTTGCGACCTCGCGCTGGCACAGTGACGAACGGCCGACAGCCCGAGATGCCAGACAATCAAGTCGAACCCGCTCAGCCCATCTGACGGCTGGCCAGGAACATAAGCAATACAGTTGTCGGATCGCCCGCGCTTCTCGTGTGTCTCGATGGTGAGCGGAATCGAGCACGTCGCTTCAAGTCGCTCGGAAAACGCCTCCAGTTGCTCTCGCGGGCCAGAAAATGCATTCAACCTCTGCAATCCGGTCGCACGAGTAGCAGACTGAAAGGACTGCAACAGAGGTTCTAGGTCGCTGTCGCTCAGGTGCTCCAGCCGAGCCAGTCCCAGAGAGGCCGGGCAATCTCTCAGCCTGCGAGGAGGTGGAGTGCGTGCAAGATTATTCAGACGTGTCGAGCGCGACAGAAGGCGAACAGAGGTACGGTCGGCGAGGGCACTGATACCGACCTCAATGGCGTCAACGTCCTTCTTAGTCAGCCCGACTATCCACCCGAGTTGCGCGAACTCTTCGCTGCTGTTTGACTGCCGCAGCATGAGATCGAGTTCCGCAAGATCCAGTACCTCGTCGGTGAAATCCGAGAAATCAGATTGGATCGCGCTGGGCTCTGTCGTCGCGGCGAGTTGGCATGATCGAGCGAGAATGCGGCCGGTCCAACTGTGCCCGGCCTCCCCAAGCTGTTGGCCTACCCGCTTCCGCGGCGCGCGGAGCTTGAGCTGATCCACCGTTCGCTGCTCAAGGTTAGCCAAGACGGGTAGAATATTCCGATTAACCTCGGCGCTGTCATTCTGGCTGGCTGCAAGCAGCCACCACGGGCAATGGAAATAGCATGAGATGGTGGTTGCCAACTGCGCGTGACCGATCTGCAGTGAAACATTCTGAAGACGGCGGTGCGCAGACCAGCCGCCGGGATCGTCGAATTCAGATGCCTCGGACCAAGCGGAGATCACATGCCGATGGACCCAACCATGCCTGAGGAGGTGCGGCCACAGTGAACGGCAACCTGCTCCCTCGAACGCGCGCCTTATCGATGTGCGGATGACCGATGGCTTGGTGTGGACACGAGGATCTTCGACACTCGCGAACAAAAGCGAATTCGGCCGAAGGTCGCTCCCCAGTCTCCGCCGCTCGGTCTCCGTCCAGCGTCGGAACTCTTCGAGGTCCTCGGGCCGCATCATTGCGCGCAAGTCGAGCACGCGCCGAGCAGCACGCGTCTTGAGCTTGCGGTAGTAGGAGGGCCGCACAAAGACAATGGCGTCGCTGCCGCAGAGCGCGATGTCGGAGTGGCGTAGCAACGCGGCTTCTTTCAAGCGCATGCCCGTCGCATACAGCAGGGAAAAGATCTGCTTTGATATGACCCATCGGCGGCGACGCCGATGACCTCGCAGACGCCGCGGTCCGGAAATAGTGATCCCGCGCGCCATCCAGGCGCGTGTCTTTTCGTATTCGGCGTCCGAAGAAGCATCGGCCGTCACCTGTCGATCGCCAATCGCCGTAAAAATGGCGAGATCAGCGAGATCAGCCCGCTCCAGGCCGAACCGACGCTCCAGGAATCGGTGGAAATGAATCAACTGCGCGGCGGTTCTGGAATTGCTCGCCTCGTCGACCCCGGCCTCGACAATCGCCAAGTAACGGCTCGAGAAATCGTCGGGCTCCAGCGACCGCAGATCATTCTCCTTGAACAGCGAAAGCACCTCTTCGTGAATGGCGCGCACGTACGTGCTGATCGTCGAAGGCTCGGGCTTTTTTCGGAGGGGCGTGCCGTTGTCGATCAGCTCGATGGACCAAACCACCAGCGCATATTCAATGTTGATGGGATTTGTCGGGAGCTCTTGTTTGAGCAGGACGAGCCTGGCGCGCATGTCATCTCGGGTGACGGCAATGCTGCCTTTCTTTTCCCCTTTGCCAGGCTCTGGACGCTCTTCCAATGACAAGGCCTTCGATAGCCTTGTTCTGAATGCTTTCGGGTTGTGCGCGGGCGGCGGGTCCGACTCAGACCTATCGTCGATGTGATCAGACGCTTGCGCTTCGCTCTCTGAAACAGCGGCCGGGGGCGTCTTACCCTGCATCCAGGCGAGCTGCAGGGCCGCGGACGCTCCTACCGAACCGCGGTCAGATATCGCGTGCCGTACGACCCCTGGTAGCTCAAGGATGTTCGCGACCCGGACCGTTCGCAGCAGAAGATGGAATGCGTTGGTTGCCGATGCGCCAGGGAGCAAGTCAGGAAGTTCCCGTGCGAGCGCCTGCGAGATCGTCTGTTCGTTGATGGGCTCCCTGGCTGCGGCATTTTTCGAGAACCCTGCGAGCGCGACGGCCGCTGCTCCCTGCAATCCCTCCAGCGTCTCTTCGTTCGAATTGGTCGGGACGGCAGGCTCGGCGGGAACCACGAGATGGAGACCGTGAGCGGGAAGCAGTCGCGCGCTGCGTGCATTCCTCAGGACCGACAGGATGCGGGCACGATCCTGGATGCGCGCGATGCAAGTCAGGGCAATCACAGCACGCGTCAGGGCGCTCAGCGGTACCGGGGTGTGCTTGTGGTGCAGCCGTCCGCGGATCTCGAGGACCTGGTCGCGGGCTTCCATCATTCGTGGGAATAGCGGCGTCGGCTCGGGCTGCGGTGCTACGTGGATTAAATTGATGTCGGCCAGCTGCAGCTTGAGCTTGTTCGCTGTTGCACGGATCTGCTCGCAGATTTGGTTGTGAACGGACACGCGGATGGCCGGACGCTGATCCAGCTGCTCGATCAGCTGCGTGAGCTGGACTGCGTGCTCGTGCCGGAATTCCACACGCTCGGCGGGCCGTGGATCGTCCGACGCCTTAGTCTTGTCGATGGTGGCCAGCAGTGCCGGAAAGTGCTCCCCGAGGAGTGTGCGCCCGATCTGCTCTGCCGCCTCTCTTGTTGCGGCTTGGGAGGCCCTCAGCTGGAGCGCCCGCTCATGCTCGACCTCGCGGCGACGTTTGGCCGCGTCTTCGATCTCAGAGTCCCAGGCGCGAAGGGGGCGAACGCGCTTCGTGGGAATGCTAGTGCCGCGTCCCAACCGGCATCGCAGTCCGAGCGTCGATTCGTACGGCGCTGCCCGTTCGGCAAAGTCGGTGGCGACGCGGGTCAGCCGCACGGCGGAGGACGAGCCAAGCGGCCAGCAGGCTGCCTCGAGGTGCCCGAGCTGAAGCGACACCACCCATCCCGGAACACCGGACTCCCGCAGGTAGGTCGCGCCCGCGTGTCGGAAGAAGTTCGGGAGATGCTCGCTGAGCGGTGCCCAAGCCTCCGGCCAGAAGGTTCGCCAGGTTTCGACGTCGCCGCGCAACTTTTCGCCGATCGGGTCGATGAACTGGAACAGTGGCGCGGATCCCTCGACCGCATCTCGCGCATATCGGCGAAACCAGTCCGGCATGCGCGGATCCGTACTCAGCGCCTCGAGATGCGCAATGAGAGCCTCGGTCTGGCGAGCCAGTGCCTCCGTGATGAAGACGAGACGGAACAGGTGCGCAGCGTCGACCTGCTTGTCCCAGACCACCGCCATACGACCGGCGAGATCAATGTCGAATCGTGTCAGCTCGAAAAGCGAGTTGGTGGGTCGTGCAAGCGCGATCAGACAGAAATGGAACAGCGCGGCGTTGACCAGTTGGTTGTGCTCATCCACCAGCTGCTGAAACTCGCTGCTGCCCGAAGCAGCCTTGAAGTCGAGGCGCTGGTAGATCTGCCGAATCCCTCGCTGCAGAACATCCGCGCGGACGAGGCCGCGCGTTCCGACGCGATGGTCGCTGGCGCTTGGTGGAGCGGCAGAGGGAACGTCACCGAACCAGGGCCACGTCACATCCTGGTAGACCTGCTGGATGGCGGTGACCTTCGGACCGAAGTAGAACAGCGGAGATGTGGAGAAGCCGAACGTGTCCGCGCAAGTCAGCATGGGCACGGCAACGTCTTCGGATTTCTCGAACACGGCACTCGCCAACATCCGTCGCGCGCGACCGAGCGAACGACTCAAGCTCGGCAACTTGCATACCTTTTCGAGCACCACCCTGACGCTGGCCTCTGCGCCTTCCATAGTCAGCGCGGACCCCAATCTCTGGCAGGGCCAAATGGAGTGATGCCGGCGGAGCAGGCTGACCACCGACGGCGGCAGTGGAAGTTCGAGATAGTCAGCGCTTGGCTCAAGCAGCTCGATGAGATTCCCGTGTTCGGGGCCGGGGGTGAATGCGTCCGGATCGCGTAGCACTGCGATGCGAAGGACACCTAGATGCAAGACGATTTCCGCCTTGTCGAGTTTTGTCCGCGGATGATCACAGGTAACGATCGGAATGGACCCCACCCGATCCACGGTCAGCCCGGTGCATTTGCTCAGCAGATAGCTCGCACAGGCGGACGCTTCGTTCTCTTCGCGTGCGTTGATTGAGCGCTCCCACTCCGCCTTCATGGGAGGAACAATGACACCTTGCTCGGGGGCACTCAGGCAGGAGATATGGCCCGGGTGCAGGAACTGGTTCTCGGATCGGATGCGCTGCCAGGCGAAGCCGCGATCGATGTCGGTGGCCAGACGCCGGCGCTTTCGGGCTGACTTCGACGCTTGGGCACTGATGTACGTGACGGTCGTAGCCGCTTCATCCCGCGGCTCCGGGGCGGCGATACCATCCGTTGGCCCCAGGGTGTCCTTGAGGGATTTCGTGGGCTGAAACGCGGGACGCGATCGCTGCGGTTTGGATTTCGATGACTGGGGCGGCGAGGGCTCAGGTGGACGGATGGGGCTCGTCGAGGCCTTGCGCGGCAAACCCGAGAGCCAAGGCGCAACCTGGTCGCACCACGCGCGATGAAAGTCGCTGCGGGATCCGGTGTTACTGGCATCCAGGACCTCCTTCAGCGCCGCGGCGAAATCGGGCAGGTCGGTGGTCGCGCGGACATCCAGCAGCGTTCCGCGGTGAGGATGTTCCGGTCCCTGGTCGGAGATGGCGCGGATGGTTCGCGCGAGTTCCTCGATCGTTTTGCGCGGCGGCATATCCGTGACGCCGCGTTCCGCGTCGAGCACCGCGATCAGCAGCACCGCTGCCAGGGGCGACAGCCCCGCCAGATCGGCCTCGTGCGGACTGGTCAGGGCCAACGTCGCCCAAAAATCGAGCGTGTTCCCGTGGGTTTCCGGCATCTCGCCTTCGCCCTCGGCGGTGAGCTTGCGAAGGGCCAGTACCAATTCATCGAGCGGCAGTCGCCGTCCGAGATGCTCGCCCAGCCAAGGAACATCCTTCAGCAGCCAGAGGATGCTCGCCGCCACAGGGACGACCGCGTGCTGGTTCGGGACCTCCAGCGCGCGGAGGACGAGTGCCAGTTCGTTCTTTCCGGCAAACGCACCGAACTGATCCAGGAACGTGATCGCGGGCGAACTCGTCAAGGCGACTGCTGGCACGTGGTTTTGCGACATTTCCGACCCATGCTGAACACCTGAGTCGAGCCTAGGGTCAGCCGTCGCGCATTTGGAGCGGAAAGCGTGACCACTTTGGCGTACTTAGAGGGGTTCGCCAGGATCATTGGCGGCTGCTCTCGTGTCGGCGCGTGCGGCCACACACCTTCACGATCTACTCTTGCGTCGCCGAGGCTGGTCGATATATTGGATATTACAAATATTGTGCGTAAACTTGCCCACGCCAATAATGAGACGGTATCGGCTATGACCAATAACTCCTCTAGGGAGCCTGCGACCTCCCGATACTTCCCCATCCGCGTAGGAGCGCAGCTCCGCGAGCACATGCGGGCACTTCGCAAGCAGTCGGGCCTCACGCAGGCCCAGCTCGGGCATCGGCTTGGCGTCGGCCAGGCTCGCATCGCCGAGATCGAGAACAATCCTGCGGCGATGAGCGTCGAGCAGTTTCTTCGAGTGCTCTCGACGTTGGGCGCGGGGCTGGTGATCTCCACCGCCGAATCGGAACGCGCTTCTCCAGAGGCGAAGATCCTCCACCCTGAGAAGAAGACCTCGCGCACCAGAGTGCCTGCGGCATCCCAGAAGAGGAAACTGAGTGGCGGCTCTCACCTTGTGTCGGCCGATAAGAGGGCTCCGGACATGCGGACGCAGCTCATGCGCTTGCGAGCGCCGAACCTAGCGGCGGAGGTCGGCGTCACCTCGGGCCGCAATTTCGTGATTCGCCCGAAGACGGGGACGTGGTGAGCGTGGTATTGAATGTATGGATGAACGGCGAGCTCGTCGGCGCCTGGACGGTCGCGCGCGGCGTCCATTCCTTCACCTACGCACACGCGTGGACCGAGTCACCGAAGGCCCGCTCCCTTTCCCTGTCCCTCCCGATCACGCCCACCCGCGAAATTCGAGGCGAAGTCGTCGGCCATTTCTTCGACAACCTGCTGCCCGATAACCGGACCATCCGGGATCGCTTGGCCCGAAAATTCAGGACCGCCAACACCGAAGCGTTCGGCTTGCTCGAAGCCATCGGTCGCGATTGCGTCGGGGCCGTACAACTCCTGCCCGAGGGCAAGGCCCCGAAGGACTGGAACAAGATCAAATGCACCGCGCTATCGAATACCGAGGTAGAAGCGTTGCTGCGGAACCTGCTGCATGGCGGGGGCGCCGATGAAGACGAAGAAGCCTTTCGAATCTCGCTCGCTGGCGCCCAGGAGAAGCTGGCGCTGCTGAGGTACAAGGGCCGGTGGAGCACGCCGCACGGTGCAACGCCCACAACTCACATCCTGAAGCTGCCGTTGGGAATCGTCGGCGGATCGCGACGCATCGACCTCGCGGACTCGGTCGAGAACGAGTGGTTGTGCGCGCAGATCGTCGGGGAACTCGGCCTGCCGGTCGCAACGACCGAGATGGCGACCTTCGGCGATCAGAAGGTATTGGTCGTGGAGCGCTTCGATCGGCAGTGGGTCGACGGGCAGAGGTGGATTGCACGACTGCCGCAGGAGGATTTCTGCCAGGCGCTGGGCCTCTCCCCGGAGAGGAAATACGAGAGCGACCGTGGACCGGGAATGAAGGCCTGCCTCGATATCCTTCAGGGTAGTGCTGATGCCGAGACGGACCGACTCGCCTTTCAGCTGACCCAACTGAGCTTCTGGCTTCTGGCTGCATGCGACGGCCACGCCAAGAACTTCTCCATCTTCCGCCGGCCAGGGGACTCCTATGTCCTCACCCCCCTCTACGACATCATTTCGTACTGGCCCTACATCGGCAGCGGAGCCAATCGCCTGGATCTTCGCGAGGCGCGCCTCGCGATGGCGCTGCGAGCCAAGAACGCTCACTACGGCGTCAACAGCATTCAGACTCGTCACTGGCACGCTCTCGCCCTGAAGAATGGAGGCCCCGGTGTATGGGAGGCCATCCTCGGCCTAGTTGAACGGGTTGAGCCCGCGCTTTCTGCGGTGGAGCGGCGCCTCCCAGGTGGATTTCCGCCAGCTGTATGGGAAGCGGTAGCGGCGGGCATGCGCGCGCAGCGGGCCGTGTTCCTGGCGGGGCTTCAGCATCTCTGATCTTCCGGGTGAAACAGGTCGGCGCGTATTGCGAGCCCGGGTTCAATCTGTCGCGAGTTCCGTCCGTCCGGCCGAGGCTGCGGCTAACCGATCAGACGGAGCAACCGCTCGACGACATCACTTGCGTGGCGCTGGCGCAGGGCGCGAGCCTCGCGTGCCTCGTCGGTTTCCTCTTCGTTATCGAACTTCGCCGCAGCTACGGGGCCATCCTTTCTATAGCCCTCGATTCCGTCACCTGAGCAAAAGCAGCGTTGCAGGATCGCGAGCGCCTTGGCGACAGCTGCCCCGTGCTTCTCGTGTTCGCGAGCGGCGCCAAAACGCGTCGCAACGGTCTCCAGGCCGGCGGGTGTGTTCTCAAGGCAGTAGATCAAGTCATGCGCGTCCTTCCGTTCGCCGCGGTCGGCGAATGCAAAGGCCTTCAGGCAGGTGAAGCTCACGATGTCGGCGTGCCGCACGTCCTGCGTCGTGATGCCGTTCTCTCCCAGGCGCTCGGCGGTCACGGTGCGCGTCTCGTACATCTCGAACACCATCGACGAGTGGGGAATATTGAGGGCAGAGATACTTCCGCCAGTCGGCAGCGGCTGGACCTTGCCGCCCATGATTTCGGGGGCGTCCGTCAGGAGTTCAAGGATCATCGTAGCGTCGCCGACCTTGGTCTTCCACCGCCACGACACCTTCACGCCGTTGCGGTTCTCGGCACGCTCGAATCCAAGTCTTTGGAGATTCTCCTCCAGGGTGGAGTAGGCGTCGGTATCCGCAAGGATCTCCTGCGCGACCACGATGTCGACATCCGTAGTCCCGGCGTGAGGCGAGGCGCCGGCATCTTGCGGAACCAGGTAGCGTGGCGTCAGGCCGCCGATCAGGAACACCGAGTCGCGCCAGGGACCCAGACCGCTCAAGAGCGTCACCAGCACGCGCTCGCAGTCCTGCGTGACCTGCTCGTCGTAACCGGTGCGGGTGGAAGGCTTTGCCATCAGAACCCGATTTTCTCACGCCTCAGATGTTCAGCCATTTCCTTCGCTCTCCCGGGCAACCGCACGAGATCGAGGTAGACCTGCACTGGGGTTGCCAGTCGCAGGTCCCGCACGTTCTCGGAGAAGAACATGGCGCCCGGTTCGCTGCGGATGAATTCCAGATTGGCGCCTTCGCTGGCCTGCTGAGCCCCGAGAGGGTCCAGGATGGGATCGAGGAATGCATCCTTGTGGATACGGCAGCGGGCTATCTGGATTTGCGACAGAAACGGCGCATAGCGTTGGCCGGCGACCTCGCCGGTGATCACGTATTCGATTTTCTTCCAGCTCGCGAATTGAGCAGACAGCTGTTCGGCAAGACGTTCGCCGCCGCTCCCTGGGACGAAGTAGCGTTCGCGCGACAATGGAAGCTTCTCCTTGGCGTGCGCGGCCCACGCGTCGAGCAAGGGTCCCGGCGACTTGAGCAGTCGCCGCTTCGCCGGACCGATACCCTGAACTTCGGCCCACTCCATTTGCTCCAGCAGGGTTAGGGTCTCCGAGACGGTCGCCACCGACACCTGTAGCTCGGCAGCAAGGGTATTTACCTGCACCCACTGGGTCGGTTGACGCAGTAGCGCGTGAAGAACCAGCGCCCGACGATGGGTAAACAGGGAGCGTTCCGGCGCGGGTCGTTTCGCGGATGGCCGGTCGACCAGAACGTAGGCGCCTGGCAGGGGCAGATGGAGGCTGCCGCCGGCATCGAAGTAGCCGACTCGTTCCTCTCGAAGAATTGCCTTGGCGCCTGGAGAAAGTCCGTCAGACATCAGTACAGGCAGCGCCGCCCCGCTTGGTGAACTGGCGTGGCGATGGCGGAGCTGCCACAGCCAGGAATGGATGTCCCGGGGATAGGCGACGGCCTTGTATTCGACCAGGAGCACGGCCGGCCCGGTTGGGGTCGACAGGTGCAGGAGAAAATCGGGCCGCCCCCTTTCGAGGGAGGTTTCAGTCTCGGCCACCTGGGCCGAAAAGCCGCTGACCTCGCCAATAGTCTTGATGAAGCGCTGGGCTAAGGCCTCTCCCGGAATCATATGATCCATGCCCTCTGAATATATTCTCTGTTCAGCGAATATACCGTATGCGTCGAATATATGAAATATAGCTTATATTCGCTGCGCAGCGATTATTGATGCGTAATGGTCCTCATCCGGGGCACCTCACCCGATGACGCGCGAGTGATCACTTGGGATTCGCTCTGTCCCGTGCTCAGCCGCCTCGATGCTGATTCCAGTGGTGTCGACCCGCCTGGCGGTCAGGGCAGCGCGCGGCGCGTTCTCGCACTTGTCGATGTATTCGATATTGATTATATTGAATACATCGACCGGCCAAGAGTCCCTGTCATGCCCCAAACGACGATGACGGTCCGCCTGAACGAGACGCTGAGCGACTTCGTGGCGGCCAACGTCGGCGAGCGCGGTGCCTACGAGAACGTCAGCGAGTACATGCGCGACCTGATCCGCCGCGACAAGGAGCGGGTAGAGCGGGAAGCCTTCGACCGGCTCAAGGCCGAGCTGGTGCAAGCCTATGCGGCGCCCGACTCCGCCTACAAGCCTCTGACGGCCGCCGACGTGATCGCGCGCAATCTGCCCTGACCAGGGTCTTTACGTTCGTGAGCCAGGTTCGCATTCAGGAAGCCGCGTCGTGGCGGCTGGACGAGGTCTACCGCTACACGCGCGAGCGCTGGGGCGAGCCGCAGGCTGAACGCTACATCAAGGGCTTGTTCGATGCGTTCGACCGGATCGAGTCCCATGGCGTCGCTTCCCGACCCGTCCCGGCGGAGTTCGGCGTGCAGGGATTCTTCTTCCGCTACGAGCGTCACTTCGTCTACTGGCGGCGACTGTCCAACGGCGACATCGGCATCGTGACGATCCTGCACGAGCGCATGCACCAGATCGAACGGCTGCGCGATGACTTCTTCGGGGAGCAGCCGCCCGACACGGGTTCGGCCTGAACGTAGCGGTCGCTGTTCGTCACTCGTGCCGAAAGCTGCTTATCTCACCGGCGCGCGGTGCAACCCCCAGCTCATGGGGCTGGCAAAGTGCCGTTTTGGAGCGGCTAGAGTCCGTGGCATCTTTCCGTTGTCGTAGGTGGCCGCATTCCCGCGTAGTCGGTGGCTCCGAACTGTTGGCGCCTGCACCCAGGCTCCCGCGTCGAGGTTTTGCGACAATCCGGACCTGGAATTTGATGATCTCCCGACGTTGGGCAGTCGTCCCTTAAGGACCGTTTACCGGTGCCCATGGTTGCGACAGTTTTCTTGGCGACACTCCGGCCGCCGCCCTAGCCGATTTCAAAGGAGCCCAAACGGTGGCGGGAAATTCCCTGAGAAAACAGATAGTCCCTACTGGAATATCGGTTTGCGACAGTTAAGTCTCGTTTTTCCTGTTCTATTATCAGCGTACAAACGCGCCCTCCGAAGGCAGACGTTCGAATCGTCTCGAGCGCACCAAAATCAATAAGTTAGTGCCCAGCCAGGCCTTGTCCCGGCTGGGCATTTTCTTTGGCGGGCCGGGCAGCTCGCCGCGCCGTTGACCACAACCCTCGAACTGACCCCAAACCGCCAAGCGAGGTCTGGGACGCCATTGGGACGGTTTAGGGACGCTTCTGAGACAGTCTTTTTCGGCCCCCGCCCTTTTGACCACATCCTTCGGGACAGTGGGCACACGGAGCCAGAAGTGAATGCGCCGGAAGGTTTGCGAGAGAGTGAATTCGTATCCATCTATACGGACCTCGGCGCTCAGAGATTCTGCTCACTGGAATAGCGTCGACCCGCCGGAAGTGCAGCCCCAGCGCGACTAGGTGCCGGGGCCTCTTCCGCGCAGCGCATCCCGCAGCTTGGGGTCGGGCCGAGGCGGGTCCCCCGAATTGAGCGTCCCTGCGGCTCCCTTCGCGCCGCATTTCCCGCGACCGGACTATTCGACGACGTGCTGCATCAGAGCCTCGATGGGGCACTGAAAGTAGCTGCACAGCTTGTCGACGTTATCCGTGACTGTGCTGTACCCGGGCGTGTTCGCGAGCTTCGACAGGGTCGCTCGGTGGATTCCGGTTGCTTCGGAAATTTCCGTAAGCGTAATCACCCGACGCTCTCTGAATTCCCGGTCGGCAATCAGCTCTTTGAGTCGGTACCGGATCATATATATCGCCGAACGTCGAAATATATCGACGAATAGTATTGACAGTAACGCGCTCGTGTGGCTAAATAGCTACAGATGTCGATAAATATCGACATACGGCAGTATTTATCCACCAACGCGAGGACTCTAACATGGCGACTGAAACTGCGGCACCTGTGACCTACCTGACCACGGAGGCGCTGGCTGAGCGCATCCACTATGACGCGCGGACGATTCGCAATCGGCTGAAGGACTCGGTTCTCCTGGAAGGGGTCCACTACATCCGTCCCTTCGGCGGGCGGAAGATCCTTTTCATGTGGGAATCGATCGAGCGCGACATGCGCTCGAAGATGGGCGGCGCCGCGAACGCCATTCCGCTGGCCTCGGGAGGGTTCTGCGGTGGCTAATGTCCGTGTTCGGCCCGAGACCAAGAACCTTTACTTCGACTTCCACTACCGGGGCCATCGGTGCCGCGAGTACACGGTGCTACCCGATACCCCCGCCAATCGGCGGAAGATGGAGAAGGTCTTCGCCAAGATTGAGGCGGAGATCACCCTCGGCACCTTTGTCTACAGCCAGTACTTCCCGGGCAGCAAGACGGCCGCGCGCTTTGCCGCGTCGAAGCCCGGAGCGCTGGCGCCGGATCTGCTGATGCCGGACGCGACCCAGGCGCCGGCGGCGGGTTCCAAGTTGCCGTTGTTCTCCGCTTTCTCCGACACGTGGAAGCTGGAGAAGCAGGTCGAGTGGCGGATCGGCTATCGCGAGGCGGTGGACTCCATCCTGACCACGCATCTGCTGCCTGCGTTCGGTGCGCTGCATCTCGATCAGATCGATCGCGCGGCTGTGCTCAAGTTCCGCGGTGCGCTGGTCGATCAGCGCAACGGTGCGGCTGCGTCGGAGAAGGGCGAGAGCAAACCGCTGGCCCCGGCCACGATCAATCGCATCGTCGGCATCCTGCGCATGGTCCTGGAAGAGGGCGCCGTGCGCTTTCGCTTCGAGAACCCCTGCCTGCGCATCAAGCGTCTCAAGCTCCAGCGCAAGGACATCGATCCGTTCACGCTCGATCAGATGCAGAAGGTCCTCGACCGGGTTCGCAAGGACTACCAGCCGTACCTGATGTTCCGCTTCCTCACGGGTGTGCGCTCCGGCGAAGCCCATGGCCTGAAGTGGGAGCACGTGGACTTCGAGCGCCGCGAGATTCTGATCCGCGAGACCTTCCAGAACGGCCGCACCGAGTACACCAAGACCGACGGCAGCCAGCGCGAGGTGCACATGAGCCAGCCGGTGTACGACGCGCTCATGTCGATGCGTCCCAAGGCGTACATCGACGATCCGCAGTCCTGCGCCGACCACTACGTGTTCTGCACGCGCAACGGGCACCCGATCGACAACACCAACTTCAACGACCGCGTCTGGAAGCCGCTGCTGCGCAACCTCGGCTTCAAGTACCGCCGTCCGTACGAGATGCGCCACACCTGCGCGACCCTGTGGCTCGCCGCCGGCGAGTCGCCGGAGTGGATCGCGCGCCAGCTCGGCCACACCACCACCGAGATGCTGTTCCGCACCTACAGCCGTTATGTCCCGAACCTCGTGCGCCGCGATGGCCGTGCCTTCGACACCCTGGTGTCGGGCGTGGTCAACGGCGGGGTGAAGGCCGCCAACGATTCCATCGCCCCCGCGCCGCTGCTGCGCGTCGGCACCTGAGAGGAGGTTCCACATGTCCCGCTTGATTCGCTGCCCCCGCTGCAAGCTCACCCGTGAGCAGCTCATCGCTCAGCTTGAGACCGAGGTCGAGGGCGCCACGCGCATGCGCATCGCCCGCACGCTGGCTCGTGAGTTCATTCGCTATTACGGAATCTTCCCGTATGGCGTGAACCTGATTCCCTGGTTGACGCAGAGCCGCTGCCGCACCAACGCCGAGGCGCTGGTCTGCTGGATCGAGTGCCAGCTCGAAGATCCGGGTTTCGCGGAGGTCGTGAGCGGCACCGCCTCGTCGGTTGTGCTGGCTCACCGGCTGCAGGACCTGCTCGCCACCGTGGAGGCCTCGTGCGCTCGGTAGCCATCTGCGATCAGCTGGGGCCCGTCGCCACGCTGTTGAAGCAGGACAAGCAGACGGGCTTCGGAACCTACCTGCTGACCGGTTACTCGGAGCGTGAAGGCGGGAGTGGCCAGCGTCGGATGCAGCTGACGCTCGAAGACGCGACGGGCCGTATCACTGGCTTTGCTTGGCCGGAGGCCCACGACGCGATTCTCATCCCGCCCATTCCTTCGCCGGTGTCGGTCCTGGCTCGTGTACGGCTCTTCGATGCCAAGCCGCAGCTCACGCTTCAGTCGCTGGCTGGCCTGGGGGGCGCCGCGGTGCCCCGGGCGACCGACCTGCTGCCGCGCCATCGCTGTCACGAGTCGGTGCTTCCCGCATTCGACCGGCTGGCTCGCTTGGAGGCGAGCTTGCCTACGCCTCTCGACGGTTTCCTGCGCGAGATCCTTCTGGACCCCGTGATCGGCGTTCCTTTTCTGCGGTGCCGGGCCAGCGTCAGCCACCACCACGCCTCGATCGGCGGGCTGCTGACGCACAGCACGGAACTGCTCGACGTCGCCGAAGCGCTGGTCCGCTTTGTCCTGCCGAACGATGCGTGGTCGCCGCATATCGCGCAGCTCGGCTACCTGCTGCACGACGTGGGCAAGATCCGGTCGGTGGGCGAGTACCGCCGTCCCGACCATGCGCTGACCGTTCGGCACGAGACGATGATCATCGAGATGATTGGTCCTCATCTGCAGTGGCTGGAGCGTCGTGACCCGAAGCTGGCCGTCGGGCTGCGGGCGGTGTTTGACTACCTCCTGATCCCGTATAGGTCGCGGGAGGTCCCGAACTACTTCGTCGCGGAACTGGTGGCCACGCTGGATCACTGGAGCGCTGCCACGCGTGAGCCCAAAGAGCTCGACTACCTGCTGATCCATGGTCGCAAGGGGCGCAGGCGCATGCCCTTCGTGGTTCGCCAGGCGGCCAACGACGATCTGCATGACAGGGAGGTGCGCGATGCGGGCTGAGTCCTCACCCCATCGGAACGGTTCCGAACGTTCCGTTCCGAATGGTTCCAAACCTTCGAAGTCGACTGCCCACGCGGCGGCGAACGATGCGCACGGCGCTGGCAAGCCGACATCGGACGCCAAGGGACGTCCGCCCGTTCTGGACGACGAGCAGTTGATGACGCTGGCTGCGTCTCTCGCTGATCGCCTGGGACGTCCGCCGAAGCTGGAGGAGCTGATCTCCGAGGCGGGCGGATGCCAGCGTCAGCGGGCGAGCCGCATCCTGCAGAAGCTGCGCGAGCAGATGGCGGCCAAAGTGATCCGGAACAGGATCGAGCTGCCGGCCGATCTCGAATCAGAGATGAAGGGATGGATGGCGCGGTGTCTGGCGCTGAGCGCGCAGCAGCTTGCGGCGGAACATGCGCGACTGACTGAACGGCATGAGCAGGAGCGTGCCGCCGACAAGGATCTCGTTTCGGAGTTGCAGACCTCGCTTCACGATCTTCGAGAAGCGCTGGCGAACCAGACGCGGATGACGACCGAGACGATCGCCGTGATTCGCAAGCTTGAAGAGAGGGTTTCGCAGCTTCGTGCGGAGCGGGATATCGCGCAGGCCGTGGCCGATGACCGCATGAGCATCATCAGCCAGCTGAAGGCGTAGAACGCAAAGCGCAGACCTATGACTGCTGATCGATCCAGTCGCTACCTCGGCCGCGCCCGCCGTAGTGACTGCATGGGCGGGAATATCTCGCCGACCTCGACGCCGAGTGCAGCGGCAATCCGGATCAGATTGAGGGCCGCCAGGTTCCGCTGCCCCCTTTCGATGCCGCCGTAATAGCTGCGGGCAATGCCCGCTTCGAGCGCGAAATTCTCCTGCGAGATCCCACGCTCCTCCCTTAACGCCCTGAGGCGTTGACCCACCAACAGCAGCTGGGGATGCGACGGCATTCACAGAAGCTAAACATTGACGCTTTATCGAACCACGCTCTATGAGTGACAATCGAAAAACAGACATCAAGAAAGCGGAGGCCGCGCGGCCGTCCACAACCAAGGGAGAGCCGTGTATGCCTGCTGCTTCATCCGGCGGTAGTCGCTCGCGGCACGTCCGACTCCGGACCGTGTCCTTGAGCCCGGCCACGGGGACATCGCCGTGACCCATCTCCTTCCCCTCACCCTCAACTCGAAAAGAGGAGTCCTCATGCCTCACCCGCTTTCCGAACGCCTCCGCCCGGCGATTCGTTTCTCAGCCTTCATCATGGTCGTCTGGGTCCTGACCGGGTGCACTGCCGTGCAGACGGCATACGACACTTTCGACAGGGCTCGTGGCGTCACCGGTGCCTATCACTCGTATCAGTCGGTCAAGGACCTGCGGAATGTGCAGCCGCACTTCCAGGGCTACAACAGCGTGACGGTCACCGCGGACATCCAGCCTCGCGAGGACGCCGCCAACCTGCCGCTGATCTTTGCCAGCAACATGGCGGTGTACATCCAGTCCACTGCCCGCGTGGTTCGCGCACCGCTTCAGGTGTGCCAGTCGCAGAACCAGTGCGCCGGCCGCGTCCTCGCCCTGAGCTTTAAGGAGGATGCGTACGACCGGAACGTCGTCCAGAAGCTCACGGTCGGCGATCGCATCCGCGGGAAGCTCTACTTCTCGGATGCTGCCAGTGGCCGCGTCCTCGACGAGGTGCAGGTCGAGCTGGCGGAGAACTACGCAACCCTGGCCAAGCTCACCTCGGCCCCCATCGCAATGTCGATGCTCCGGTCCTTTCCGTCCAACAGCGGACCGGAGAACGAGCGCATCGCCGCTGAGATGGAGAAGATCCCCTTCGTGGCCCCGCAGTACGAGCGCACGCTCGGTCGGGCGAGTTGAGGACCGGATATGCGCTCCTCATTTCTGAATGTCGCAATCCACATGGCCGTGCGGCCCCTCACCATCTTTGCCGTCTGCGTGGCCCTGGTAACGGAGAGCTGGCCCCGGGAATCTGCACAGTGCGGTAGGTGGATTTTCTGCTTGATGAGGCGATGATTCGCCTCGTATCAGGAGCAGACATGAGCAGAAGGACCCGCCGGAACCACTCACCGGCGTTCAA
>JBQTIX010000137.1:0-5299 GCA_052387695.1 Panacagrimonas sp.
TTCAACCGGCGATACGACCTGGCGAAAATTCTCCAGAGGCTGATCCGAGCCTCCGCCACCACCCGTGCCTATCCCGCTCCCACAATCAGAATGGCTGAGGGTCGTTGCTAATCAGGAGGCGTGATGACTCCACGTCGAGCGTGGGGATGGGTAGTGCGCTGCTGAAGGGCGGGTGGCGGAGCGGTGGCGGTCTTCTGGCGCTGGACGCAGCAGATGCGTAAGAAAATGCGCTTCTCGCCAGTGATCCCGCCCACAATATCACTCTGATTCATCACTCTGATTCCAGGCTTCTCCAGATCATGAGCGATCCCTTCCGCTACTGGTTCCGCGTGCGCTACGGCGAATGCGATGCGCAGAAAGTCGTGTTCAACGCGCGCTACGGCGATTACGTCGATATCGCGATCACCGAATTTTTTCGGGCGCTCGGCTATGGTGCGGAGCTGGTCTCGGGCGAATTCGACTTCCAGCTCGTCAAGCAGACCAAGCAATGGCGAGGGCCAGCGCGTTTCGACGACGTGATCGAGGCGCGGGTGAGGGCCGTGAATCTCGGCAATACGTCCTTCACCCTGGAGGCAGAATTCCGAATTGCCGGAACCGAGCCGATGATCTTCACCTGCGAGACGGTTTACGTACTGGTTGACAGGCAGTTGCAGAAGCAGGCGTTACCCGGGGACCTGCGCGCGCGCCTGGGGCTTGGCGCCACGGGACAGGTCGACCACGCCCAATGGATCGCGCGCAAATGAGCGGATCGGACTCCCCTCAGACGGGACGACGCTTCCTCCCCCGTGTCTTGAGCAGGGTCCCGGTGCAGCCCTCCGATCCGCAGCGGCACGCCCAGAGTCGCTTCAGGCGCGCGGTCTGGCGGCATTCGAGCTTGATGCCGTAGTCGTAGGTCAGTTCTTCGCCAGGCTGCACCGCCCGGGTCGTCTCTATGAAGATGCGGTCCAGCTTGCGATCTCCACCCGGATGTTCCTGGATCGCCGCCTCGCAATTGGGTACGCAACTATGGTTGATCCAGCGAGCGTCGTTGCCGCGACGATTGGCGTCGACGATGTACTCGTCGTTGAGCGTGAACAGGAAGGTGTGGCCGGACTCGATCGAACCGTCGTAGAGCTGGTCGGCCTCGGCATGTGTGATCACACGACCGCGATACTGGATCAGGCGTAGGCCGGCGGGTAGCTCGCGGGCGGCGAAAACACCGTTGCCGTGAATGGGCGAACGGCGGACGACGATGTTGCGAAACATGCGTTGGAGCGGTGATGGCGGGACCGCGATTGTGGTGCAGCTTCAAACTTCGCGCGAGTAGGCTGCCGACTCAAAAAATCCCGATGCTGAGGCCCGCAGCCAGCGTCTGTCCCAACTCGCGTGCAAGGGCCAGACCGGCCTCTTCGGGCTCGCCTTTCACGATGAGGGCTTCGGCGATCATGTGCCACTGGTAGCCGTTGGCGATGCGTTCCAGCGCGCGCACCGCGCCGCTGCCGTCATTGCCGGCGCTGACGAGCATCGCCCAGGGCAGGCCGATGGTCTTGCCCTCCGCCGGGTAGTAGGTCCGGTCGAGAAAATCCTTCACCGCGCCCGACAGGTATCCGAAGTTCTCGGGCGTGCCGATGAGCAGTCCGTTGGCCCATAGCAGGTCATCCAGATGGGCGTCGAAGGCTCGCCGCACGCGCAGCTCCACTTCGTCCGCGAACGCTTCAGCGCCCTCGACCGCAGCGCGCATCAGGCGCTCTGTACGGCCGGACTGGGAGTGCCAGACGATCAGCAGGTGTTTCATTACCCGATGGTAATCCGGGAAGCCGCGTGTGGCATTAGACTCTCGCGCTTTTCCACACGAGCACGGCCATCCGCATGTCCACACCCACCGTCGAATCCCTGCGTCAGATTCTGGATCAATACGTCGATCCCCTGGTCGGACGCGGCCTTGGTGAAGCGGGTTGCGTGAAGCAGGCCGAGCTGCGCGGCGGGCGGGCGCTGGTCGCCCTTGAACTCGGCTTTCCCGCCGCCGGATATCGCCAGACTCTGGCCGATGCAGTGCGCCGCGCGATTCGCGACGGGATCGGAATCGAGTCCGATGTGCAGGTCGGGTGGCGTATCCAGGCACATGCGGTGCAGGAAAAGCTCGCGCCCCTGCCCAATGTGCGCAACGTGATCGCGGTGGCCTCGGGCAAAGGCGGGGTGGGCAAGTCCACCGTCGCCGCCAATCTGGCGCTGGCGCTGCTGGCCGAGGGCGCGCGCGTGGGCATGCTGGACGCCGACGTCTACGGGCCGAGCCAGCCGCGCATGCTGGGCTCCTCGATGAAGCCGACCTCGCCCGACGGCACGCACATGAATCCGATCGAGACGCTGGGTTTGCAGGCGATGAGTATTGGATTCCTGATCGACGAGGAGCAGCCGATGATCTGGCGCGGTCCGATGGCGACCCAGGCCCTGCTGCAACTGCTCAACGAGACCCGCTGGCGTGACCTGGATTACCTCGTGATCGATCTGCCGCCCGGCACCGGCGACATCCAGCTCACCCTGTCGCAGAAGATTCCGGTGTCCGGTGCCTTGGTCGTGACCACGCCGCAGGACATCGCGCTGATCGACGCGCGCAAGGGTTTGCAGATGTTCCGCAAGGTCGAGGTGCCGGTGCTTGGCATCGTCGAGAACATGAGCTTCTACTGCTGTCCGAACTGCGGGCATCGCGCCGAGATTTTCGGCGCCGGCGGCGGGGTGCGGATGAGTGAGCAATACGGGGTCGAACTGCTGGGGCGCATCCCGCTCGACATCCGCATCCGCGAACAGGCCGACAGCGGCAAGCCGACGGTCGCGGCGGAGCCGGATTCCGAGTTGGCGGCGATCTATCGCGACATCGCGCGCAAGGCTGCAGCGCGGCTGGCTTACGGCGCCGAGGAGGCGTTTCCGGAGATCAGCGTCAGCGAGGATTGAGTGGAGCGGCTCAGATGAAGCGCATCGACAGATCGATCGCGCGAACGTGCTTGGTGAGACTGCCGATCGAAATGCGGTCCACGCCCGTTTCGGCAGTTACGCGCACCGTTGCGAGGGTGGCGCCGCCGGAATACTCGATCAGCGTGTGGCCGCCGGTCGCGCGATGAGCGCGCGTGAGTCGCACGGCTTCGAGCAGATTCGCGTGGTCAAAGTCGTCCACCAGCAGCAGATCCACGTCGACAGACAGTGCGGCGCGAACTTCGGCCATCGTTTCGGCCTCCACCATCAGCGGCACGCCGGCCTGTAGAGCGCGCGCACGCGTGATGGCCTGCGCAATTCCGCCGGCCGCGGCGATATGGTTTTCCTTGATCAGAATCCCGTCGTAGAGCCCGATCCGGTGATTGACCCCGCCGCCGACGCGAACCGCGTATTTCTGCGCGTTGCGCAGGCCGGGCAGGGTCTTGCGAGTGTCGACGATGGCGCAACCGGTTCCGCGTACGGCCTCGACGTAGCGGCCAACCTCGGTCGCAGTACCACTCAAGGTTTGCAGGAAATTGAGCGCGTTGCGCTCGCCGCTCAGCAGTGCCCGGGCTGGGCCGTGAAGCTCGAACAGTGTCTGGTCCGGAACGACGCGCTGACCTTCATCAACCTGCCAGCCAATGCGAACGCCTGGATCGATCTGGGCGAAGACCTCGTCCACCCAGGGCCGGCCGCACACCACGGCCTGCTCGCGGCAGATCACTCGCGCGTTGCCGACGTCGGTCTCCGAGGCGAGCCGCGCCGTGACGTCTCCCGTGCCGATGTCCTCCGCAAGCGCATGGGCAACAGTGCATTCGACGTTGACCAGCAGCGGGTCAGCCGCGCTCATGGTGCGTCATGCCAGCAGCAGGAATTCGAGCAGGGCCATCTGGGCCCACATCCGGTTTTCGGCCTCGTCCCAGACCACGGATTGCGGACCGTCAATGACCTCCGCGCTGACCTCTTCGCCACGATGCGCCGGCAGGCAGTGCATGAACAGCGCATCGGGCCGCGCAAGCTGCATGATCCGTTCGTCGACCTGGTAGCCCGCGAAGGCGGAGATCCGGCGCTGCTGCTCGGCTTCCTGTCCCATGCTGGTCCAGGTATCGGTGACGACGAGGTCCGCGCTCGCCGCAGCCATCTCCGGCGTCGCCACCCGTTCCGCGTGAGCGGATGCCGTTCGCATGAGCGAGGCATCCGGACCAAAGCCATCCGGCGCCGCAATGCGCAGCGAGAACCCGAACAGCGCCGCGGCCTCGATCCACGAATGACAGACGTTGTTGCCGTCGCCGATCCAGGCCACGGTCTTGCCGGCCGGTTCGCCGCGATGCTCGATCCAGCATTGCAGGTCGGCCAGCAGCTGGCAGGGGTGGTGCTGGTCGGACAGGCCGTTGATCACCGGCACGCGCGAATGCGCGGCGATCTCGATCTGCTGGGACTGCGAATCGTTGCGCACCATGATCGCGTCGCACATGCGCGAGAGCACTCTTGCAGTGTCTGCGATCGGTTCGTCGCGTCCGAGCTGGGTCGTGGCCGTGGTCAGGAACAGAGCGTGGCCGCCGAGCTTCGCCATCCCCGCTTCAAAGCTCACTCGCGTGCGGGTCGAGGTCTTGGTGAAGATCATCGCGAGCGTCCTGCCGACGAAGGGGCGGTGCTCGCGGTCAGGATGGCGCTTGAGTTCGATCGCCCGATCGACGATACCCCTGGCTTGCGCCGGATCCAGATCGGACAGTTTCAGAAAATGACGGACCACGCAGAACCTGCTCCCCCAAAAGCAAAGGGGCCGCAAGGCGGCCCCGGACAATCACGGGCGAGGATTCTAGCCGAGATTTCTTCGCCAGGGCCGTCGCAGCCAGCGCGGCCCGGCTTCAAGGCTAGAACGGCAGACCGTGGAAGGCTGATCCCATGCACATCAGCATCGGGATCGACAACATCGTGTTGGTTCGCGAGGCCAGGAAGGCGGTGCGGCGCGCCTTGGCCTTCTGCTCGTCGGTTGCCGGAACGATTCCGAGAATCTTCTTCTGGTTGGGCCAGATCAGCACCCAGACGTTGAACAGCATGATGAGGCCGAGCCAGCCGCCGATGCCGATCGGCATGTAGGCGCGCTCCTTGAAGAGGAGCGCGTCGTCGACGCGCTCGCCCAGGATCATCACCCCCGCCAGCACCGTCACCACCGCGGCCCAGCGGAAGAAGAAGAGGGCGCGCGGCGCCACGTGCTTGGTGATGCCCGCGCCCGTCGGCGGCGTATCCGCGGCGGCGTTCTTGAGCGCATCCACCTGCACGAAGTTGAAGTAGTACAGCAGGCCGATCCACATCACGCCTGCCATCACGTGGCTCCAGCGCCCGAGCCCGT
>JBQTIX010000138.1:0-35007 GCA_052387695.1 Panacagrimonas sp.
GTAGCGGTGGCGGCGGCGCGCAAGGCCTTTGACACCGGCCCCTGGACCAAGATGATGCCGTCCGAGCGCAGCCGCATCATCTGGAAGATTGGCGATCTGATCCTCAAGTACACCGAAGAACTGGCGCAGCTCGAATCGATCGACAATGGCAAGCCCATTGCCATTGCCCGTGCGGCCGACGTGGTTCTGGCGGCTGACATCTTCCACTACATGGCTGGCTGGGCCACCAAGATCGAAGGCAACGTCCTCAACCTGTCCGTCCCCTACACCCCGGGTGTGGAATACCAGGCGTTCACCCGCAAGGAACCCATCGGCGTCGTCGCCCAGATCATCCCCTGGAACTTCCCCCTGCTGATGGCCGCCTGGAAGCTCGCCCCCGTGCTGGCTGCCGGCTGCACCGTGGTGATGAAGCTGGCGGAGGAGACCCCCATGTCCGGCCTGCGTCTGGCCGAGATCATGCAGGAAGCCGGACTGCCGGATGGCGTGGTCAACATCCTCACCGGGTTTGGCGAAACCTGCGGCGCGCCGCTGGCCGCCCATCCCAACGTCGACAAGGTTGCCTTCACCGGCAGCACTGAAGTGGGCAAGCTCATCGTCAAAGCCGCTTCGATGGACCTCAAGAAAGTCACGCTCGAACTGGGTGGCAAATCCCCCAACATCATCCTCGACGACGCCGATCTCGACCTCGCCATTGCCGGCGCCGCGATGGGCATCTTCTTCAACCACGGCCAGGCCTGCTGCGCCGGTTCGCGTCTGTTCGTGCAGGAAAAGATCTTCGACAAGGTCGTCGCCGGCATTGCCGACATCGGCAAGAAGATCAAGCTCGGCCCGGGGCTCGACCCCAGCACCGAGATGGGGCCGATGGTCAGCCAGACCCAGTATGAGCGCGTCTCCGGATTTCTGACCTCCGGAAGAGAGCAGGGCGCCACGGCGCTGTGCGGCGGCAATCCGGTGACGGGCAACGGCTACTTCATCGAACCGACGGTTCTGGTCAACACCAACGAGAGCATGAAAGTCGTGCAGGAAGAAATCTTCGGACCGGTCCTGACGGCGATGCCGTTCAAGAACGTCGACGAAGACCTGATCCGCAGGGCCAACGACAGCCTGTACGGACTGGCCGCCGGGATCTTCACCACCAACATCAACAAGGCACACAAGATTGCCAACCGTCTCAAGGCCGGCACGGTGTGGGTGAACTGCTACAACATCTTCGACGCCAGCATGCCCTTCGGCGGTTACAAGCAATCCGGCTGGGGCCGCGAAATGGGCCATGAAGTGCTGAAGAATTACCTCGAAACCAAGTCGGTCTGCGTCTCGCTCGGCGCAGCAATCTGAGCTAACGTCCTCACGCCGCCATCGTTCGCGATGGCGGCGTGATTCATTTGGGGTGCCCCGGAGTTCCCGGGGATGCATGAGGAGTCATGTTCATGACATCACGTGTACGCGTCGTCGCCCGGCTCGCCGCCAGGCCTGACAAGGTCGAAGCGCTCAGGGCGGCGCTGCTGGCGGTCATCGAACCGACGCGCCGGGAGGTCGGTTGTCTCAGCTACGAGCTGCTCCAGAATCTCGCCGATCCCACCGATTTCACTTTCGTCGAGGAATGGGACAGCAACGCCGCGCTTGATGCGCACCTTCAAACCGCCCACCTCGCGACGTTGCGGCAGGCCGTCGCCGACGTGCTTGTGGCCGCGCCTGATATTCGTCGCTATACGACTCTGCGTTAAGGACTCTGCGCTAAACCCGACGGGGCGCAACCAGACCCTGGGCTTCGCAGCCGTTACTATCGCTCCCGCGTTGCCCTTTCCCGCGTTGCCCTTTAAGGAAACCCTGCACAGGTTCGATAACACAGTCGCGGGCATGGCCCGCTCCTACAAGAGTTGGGTTCCGTAGCCCGCGACAGACTTCCGCGGAGATTCCCTAAAGGCCGATCAACAGGCCACTCACGGAAGTGGCAGAGGCCGGGGTCGTTCGCGTTCCTGTCATCCGCGCTCGTCCACCTTCGTCTGCTTCATCCGCGGCAATGATTGAGTGAAACCACAACCGACGCCATGTCCGCAATAAAATCCAAGCTTAATCCGCGCTCGCCCGAGTTCGAGGCCAACCGCCAGTTGATGCTGAAGCTGGTCGAAGAATTACGCGCGAAGAGCGCTCAGGTCGCGCTCGGGGGCTCGGAGTCTGCGCGCAGGAAGCACACTGCACGCGACAAGCTGCTGGCGCGCGAGCGGGTGAATCTGCTGCTCGACCCCGGCACACCGTTTCTGGAGCTGTCTGCCCTCGCGGCCAACGGCATGTACGGCGATGAGGTGCCGGCCGCGAGCATGGTGACGGGTATCGGCCGCATCAGCGGGCGCGAGTGCCTGATCGTGGCCAACGACGCCACGGTCAAGGGCGGCACCTATTACCCGATGACGGTGAAGAAGCACCTGCGCGCGCAGGAGATCGCGCGCGAAAACCATCTGCCCTGCGTGTATCTGGTCGATTCCGGCGGCGCCTTCCTGCCCTTGCAGGACGACGTGTTCCCGGACCGCGAGCACTTCGGTCGCATCTTCTACAACCAGGCCAATCTCTCGGCGCTGCGCATTCCGCAGATCGCCTGCGTGATGGGTTCATGCACGGCCGGCGGCGCGTACATGCCGGCGATGTCCGACGAGACCGTGATCGTCAAGGAGCAGGGCACGATCTTCCTCGGTGGCCCGCCCCTGGTGAAGGCCGCGACGGGCGAAGTCGTGACCGCAGAAGAACTGGGCGGCGCCGACGTGCACACGCGCATCTCGGGCGTCGCCGATCACTTTGCCGAGAACGATCATCACGCGCTCGCCGTCGTCCGGCGCATCGTGGCGAACCTCAACAGCGTGAAGGCGCCGAACGTCGCGATGCAGGCGCCCGAGGATCCGCTGTACGACCCCGATGAAATCTACGGCGTCATTCCTGCCGACACGCGCAAGCCCTACGACGTGCGCGAGGTCGTCGCCCGCATCGTCGACGGCTCGCGGCTCGACGAGTTCAAGACGCGCTACGGTGCCACGCTCGTCACCGGCTTTGCCCACATCCACGGTTATCCCATCGGCATCATCGCCAACAACGGCATCCTGTATTCCGAGTCCGCGCTGAAGGGCGCGCACTTCATCGAACTGTGCGCCCAACGCGGGATTCCGCTGCTGTTCCTGCAGAACATCAGCGGCTTCATGGTCGGCAAGAAGTACGAGAACAGCGGCATCGCGCGTGACGGCGCCAAGCTGGTCACGGCGGTCGCGACCGCGCAGGTGCCCAAGTTCACGATGCTGATCGGCGGCTCCTTCGGCGCCGGCAACTACGGCATGTGCGGTCGCGCCTACTCGCCGCGATTCCTGTGGACCTGGCCGAACGCGCGTATCTCGGTGATGGGTGGCGAACAGGCCGCGAGCGTGCTTGCGACAGTCCGGCGCGACGGCATCGAGGCGCAGGGCAGGCAATGGAGCAAGGAGGAGGAAGCCGATTTCAAGGCGCCGACGCTGAAAATGTTCGAGCATCAGTCCAGCCCCTACTACGCCACCGCGCGCATCTGGGATGACGGCATCGTCGATCCCGCGCAGACGCGACGCGTGCTGGCGCTGGGCCTGTCGGCCGCGCTCAACGCACCGATCCGCGAGACGCGCTTCGGCGTGTTCCGGATGTGAAGCTTTTGTTGGCCACGGATTACGCGGATGAACGCGGATAAAGGCGAAACTCTGCTCCACCGCGATCTGACGGACCGGGTGATCGGGGCGTTCTACGAGGCATACAACGAGTTGGGATACGGGTTTCTGGAGTCGGTATATGAAGCGGCCTTGTGTAGAGTCTTCAGGGATAGCGGCATCAGGTACGAAAGGCAACGTGTGGTCGTGGTCATTTTTCGCGGCGAACCGCTCTCTGAATTCCGACTGGACCTGGTTATCGAGAACCAGATCGTTGTTGAGGTCAAGGCTGTTCCCACGCTGTCGGCGGCTCACGAAGCACAGTTACTCAATTACCTGAAGGCGACTGATCTTCGAGTGGGCTTGTTACTTAATTTCGGTCCGCGTGCCGAATTCAGGCGTCGCGTCTTCGACGCCTCGCGTGGTAATCCGCGTTCGTCCGCGTAATCCGTGGCT
The DNA here is from genome assembly GCA_052387695.1 of Panacagrimonas sp. Classification (GTDB taxonomy): domain Bacteria; phylum Pseudomonadota; class Gammaproteobacteria; order Nevskiales; family Nevskiaceae; genus Panacagrimonas. The sequence continues at coordinate 4,110 of JBQTIX010000138.1, forward strand.
AAAAGGGCTTCAACAATGTTTACCAAGATTCTCATCGCAAACCGCGGCGAAATTGCCTGTCGGGTGATCGCGACCTGTCGCCGGCTCGGTATCCGCACCGTCGCGGTTTATTCGGAGGCCGATGCCGGCGCGCGCCATGTGCGTCTGGCCGACGAGGCCTATTGCGTGGGACCTGCCCCTTCGCGTGAAAGTTATCTTCGCTCGGAACGCATTCTCGAAGTCGCGAAGCTGAGCGGCGCGCAGGCGGTGCATCCGGGTTATGGCTTCCTGTCGGAGAACGAGGGTTTCGCGCAGGCCTGTGCTCAAGCCGGCGTCGTCTTCATCGGTCCACCGGTCGCGGCGATTCACGCGATGGGCTCCAAGTCCGCGGCGAAATCGCTGATGGAGAAGGCCGGGGTGCCCCTGGTGCCGGGATATCATGGCGATGAGCAGAACCCCGGGCACTTGACGGCACAGGCGGATGGCATCGGCTACCCCGTGCTGATCAAGGCTTCTGCTGGCGGCGGCGGCAAGGGCATGCGGGTGGTCGAAAAATCGGCGGATTTCGTCGCCAGCCTTGCGTCCTGCCAGCGCGAGGCGCGATCCAGCTTCGGTGACGACAAGGTGCTGGTGGAGAAGTACCTGCTGCGTCCGCGCCACATCGAGATTCAGGTGTTCGGCGACATGCAGGGCTCGGTGATCAGTCTCAACGAGCGCGATTGTTCGGCGCAGCGCCGGCATCAGAAAGTGGTGGAAGAAGCGCCGGCACCCGGCATGAGCCCCGAACGTAGGGCCGCGATGGGCAAGGCGGCCTGCGACGCCGCGCGTGCGGTCGGCTACGTCGGTGCCGGCACGGTCGAGTTCATCGCCGATGGAGACGGGCAGTTCTACTTCATGGAGATGAACACGCGTCTCCAGGTGGAGCACCCGGTGACCGAGATGATCACCGGGCTCGATCTCGTCGAGTGGCAGATCCGCGTCGCGGCTGGCGAACCCTTGCCGCTGAAACAGGAGCAGGTTCCGCTGCACGGGCACTCGATCGAGGTCCGCATCTACGCCGAGGAGCCGGAGAAGGGCTTTCTGCCCTCCATCGGCCGGCTGGCGCATCTGTCGGCGCCGGTTGCGTCCAGGCACGTCCGCATCGACAGCGGCGTGGAACAGGGCGACGTCGTGAGCCCACACTACGATCCGATGCTCGCCAAGCTGATCGTCTGGGACGAGGATCGCGAGCGCGCCTGCGAGCGCATGCTCAAGGCCCTGTCCGAGTTTCACGTGGTCGGGGTCGGCAACAACGTCGAGTTCCTGTCGCGGCTGGTGGGCTGCGCGGCGTTCCGCGCAGGGCGGGTCGATACCGGGCTGATCGAACGCGAACGCGAGACCCTGATTCCGGCGGCGTCCCTCGTGCCGCTTCGGGTGTTCGAGCTGGCGACGTTTGCGCTGCTGCAGCTGGAACGCAAAGCCCGGCAGGCGGCGACCACGGAGTCGCACTCGCCCTGGAATCTGACCGACGGCTGGCGGCTCAACGGCACGGCGAGCCGTCGCCTGGGCTTCGCGGTCGGCGAGCAGTCCGCGGGCGTCGTTATCGACTACGGCCCACGCGACAGCCTGGCCCTGAACGGCCATTCCGCGCGCGGGCACTGCTTCGACGACGGGCGCGTGCAACTCGCGCTCGGTGACACCAGGGTCGAGGCGCGGTGCGTGATGCAGGCCGAGTCCGTCGTCGTGTTTCTCGACGGCCGTCGTTACCTGGTGAACCGTATCGATCCGATGCTCCACGCGGGCGAGGACCCGGAGTCGCACGGCGGCCTGGGTGCGCCGATGTCGGGCAAGATCATCGCACTCATCGCAAGCCCTGGCGCCACCGTCGAGAAAGGCGCGCCGCTGCTGGTGATGGAAGCGATGAAGATGGAACACACCCTCTGCGCTCCGACCGCAGGCACGCTGAGGGCCTTCCGCTTCGCCCTCGGGGACCAGGTGCCTGAAGGTGCCGAACTGGTCGAATTCGAGATCGCCGGGTGACAATCCGGCCTGCGACATTTCCCACCTGATCTTCAGAGCCCCCTCTCCATGAGCGTCCCTGCACAACTCCAGAACCTGCGGCTTCCCGTCATCTGCTCACCCATGTTCATCGCCAGCCACCCGAAGCTGGTGATCGAACAGTGCAAGGCCGGCTTCGTCGGCTCCTTCCCGGCACTCAATGCGCGGCCCGCGGCGCAGCTCGCCGAGTGGCTCGACGAGATCACCGGGACGCTCGCAACGTTCAGCAAGGCAAATCCAGGCCGGCCGGTCGGCCCGCTGGCGGTCAACCAGATCATCCACCACACCAATAACCGGCTCGATCACGATCTGCGCGTATGCATCGAGCATCGCGTTCCGTTGATCATTTCGTCCCTGCGCGCCCCCAATGAAATCATCCCGGACGTGCATTCCTACGGCGGCCTGGTGTTTCACGACGTGATCAACGTGCGTCATGCCGAAAAGGCGCTGGAGGCGGGCGTGGATGGCCTGATCCTGGTCTGCGCGGGTGCCGGCGGACATGCGGGCACGCTGTCGCCCTTCGCCCTGCTGGGCGAAGTGCGAAAATTCTTCCAGGGGCCGGTGGCGCTGGCCGGGGCGATCGCCAACGGTTCCGGCGTGCTGGCCGCGCAGGCCATGGGTGCCGACTTTGCCTACATCGGCACGCGCTGGCTGGCGACACCGGAGGCCAACGTGTCGGACCGCTATCGCGACATGCTGGTCGCCGCCGCGGCCAAGGATATCGTCTACACCCCGTACTTCAGCGGTGTGCACGGGAACTACCTGCGCGCCAGCATCCAGGCGGTGGGCATGGACCCGGAAAAGTTGCCCGAGCAACGCAACAAGATGGAGTTCGGCGAAACCGAGGCCGGCGAGACCATCAAAGCCTGGCGGGATGTCTGGAGCGCCGGGCAGGGCGTGGCGCAGATCGACCAGGTCATGCCGGTGGCCGGGATTGCCGACCAGTTGGAGCGGGAATATTGCGAGGCGCGTGCCCGACTGGGCTGAGAGGCTGAGAGTTTTTCGCCCGCCTACTGCGGACGCCGCAGCGCGCCCCCTGCTGCGTTGCGCTACGCGAAAAATGCGGTCATTTAGTTGACTAAACTCTCGCATTTTTCGCGCAGCGCGCCTTGCAGAGAACGCGCATCGACGCCCTCGCTACGGCGTTCGAAAAACTCTCAGCCTCTGAGAGGCCGGGACGAGACGGAAGTCCCGAACTTGCAAATGAGAAGTGATCTTGTTTAACTGAATCCCCCCCGGTTGCTCAGGAGTCAGCCCAGGCGCGCAGGAGATTTGAATAGGTCTTGGCCAGCAGGTCGAATTCGGGTGTGTGGCGTTGTCCGGCCTTGTTCCAGACTCCGCGCCGCGCGGTGTCGAGATCGAACAGGATTTCGCGCTGAGCCGCATCACGCACGCGGCTCTGCACCCATAACACGGCGGCCAGGCGCTCGCCGCGCGTGACCTCGGAGACGCGATGCAACTGGGTGGCGGGATAGACGATCGCATCGCCGGCCGCGAGCTTGTACGACTGCGTCCCCGAATGATTGTCGATCACCAGTTCGCCGCCGTCGTAGCCGGCCGGATCGCTGAGAAACACGGTGACCGCAAGGTCCGTGCGCAGCGCATCGGTGCGACCGACCAAGGCATCGTCCACGTGGGTGCCATACGACATGCCCGCGGTGTAGCGCGAGAACAAGGGCGAGCGCAGCTTGCGCGGAAGGGCGCTCGCGCCGAACACGGGGTGGCGCAGCAGCGCCTGATGCACCTGTTGGGCGGCCTGTTCGTGGGTCGCCTGGAGATTGAGCTTGACGCCGCGGGCATGCCAGCCGGCGGTGGCGGCGCCGTCGGTGAACGTCGCCTGCTGGAGATGGGCGCGCACACTGGCGAGCGCGGTGGCATCGAGGAGCGGGGACAGGCAGAGGTTCATGCGGGCTGGGTCAAGCGGCAGGCGGAAGAGAGACGTCAGTGAAAACGAACCATATCAAGCTCTGGACCGGCCTCGGCGCCTTCAGTCTGCTCGGCGCCGGTCCGGTCGCGGGGGCGACGGTCCCGGCTGAAGCGGTGTCACACCTGGACGATCTGATGATCGCGCAAGGCGGTGAGGGAGGCGAGGGCGAGGCGCCGTCGTCCTACCGACTCCTGTCGACCGACCCCCAGACCTTTGCCTTCGACGTGCGCCCGCAGGTGCGCAATTACGCGGATCTCGTCCACGCCAGTTACATGGCCTCGGCCCAGGCTGCGCGTGACATGCAGGCGATGATCGGCGCGCTGCTGGAAAATCCGACCGAACAAAGCCTCACGAAGGCGCGCGAAGCCTGGGTCGCCGCGAGGCCGCCCTACCTCGTGACGGAGATCTTCCGCTTCTACGACGGCCCGATCGACGTCGATCCGCGCAGCGGCAAGTCCGGTCCCGAGCCGCACATCAACGCGTGGCCGCTCAACGAAGCCTTCATCGACGCGGTACGCGGCCAGCCCAATTCCGGGCTGGTCAACGACATCACCGTGGAATTGACCCGCGAATCGATCCTGAAGCGCGACCAGGTGAGCGACGAGGCCGATGTGAGCACCGGCTGGCATGCCATCGAATTCCTGCTCTGGGGCCAGGATTTCAACGCCGAGGGGCCGGGCCAGCGGCCGGCGACCGATTACCTTCGCGGCTCGGCCGCGACCGAGCGGCGGCGGCTCTACCTGCGCACCGTCACCGAAATGCTGGTGACCGACCTGGGCGGCCTGGCCGAGGACTGGAAACCGGATGCCGACAACTATCGGCGCCGCTTCCTCGCGCTGGAACCTTCCGAGGCGCTCGGTCGCGTGCTCAATGGCATGGCCAATCTGGCGGCGCATGAGCTGGCGACGGAGCGCCTGTCGGTGGCGCTCGACAGCGGTGACCAGGAAGACGAACACAGTTGTTTTTCCGACACCACGCATCAGGACCATCGATTCGATCTGCGTGGTGTGCGCAATGCCTGGTTCGGCAGTCTCGATGAAAAACCCGCCGAGCAGAGTCTGCGCGCGCTGGTGCTGCGGATCGACCCGAAGCTTGCCGCCGAAACCGATGAGGCGCTCGGGCGCGCCAGCCGCGCGGTCGACTCGATGGATCAACCGTTCGAGAAAATCCTGCGCGCCCCGGCCGGCAGCCCGCCGCGGCAGCGGGCGGAGGCGGCGGTGACATCGCTGGTCGATCTGGGCAAGCAGCTGGCCCGCGTCGGCCGGCGGCTGGGCGTGCTCGTGGTCGTGCCCGGTCTGGGCGCGGCGACCGGATGAAAACGGCCGCGGCGCTTGCGCTGGTGTGGGCCGGCTTCGCGGCGGCCGGCGATGTTCCCATGCCGATCGGCGAGCGGCTGGGCGGTGACACCGGCCGCGCAGCCTTCGGCCAGACTTCGTTCTCGCTGCCGGCGCCGAATCTCGATGCCCGGCAGCTCCGCGACTTCTCGTTCGGCAACCGGCTGTTCAACACCAACTGGGTGCAATCCGGCAGCTCGACGGCGAGCTTCGACGGCCTGGGTCCCCTGTTCAACCGCGTGTCCTGTTCGGGCTGCCACGTCCGCGATGGTCGCGGCCGACCGCCGGAGCCGGGCGCACCGATGGAATCGATGCTGGTCCGCATCTCGGTGCCCGGACGCGACGCGCATGGCGGTCCGAATCCGCACCCGGTTTACGGCGACCAGATTCAGGATCGCGCGATTCAGGGCACGCCCGCCGAGGCCGTGGTGCGGCTGCAATGGGAGGAGACGGCCGGCCGCCATGAGGATGGCGAGATCTACACGTTGCGGCGTCCGCGTGTCGTGCTCGATGCTTTCGCATACGGGCCGATCGGCGCCGGGTTGCTGACCTCGCCGCGCGTGGCCCCGCACATGATCGGCCTGGGTCTGCTCGAAGCGGTTCCCGAGTCCGACTTGCTGGGTCGTGCGGACCCGGAGGACCGGAACACAGACGGCGTGTCTGGCCGCGCCAACCGTGTCTGGGACAGCGCCAGGCAGACCACGGTCTTCGGCCGTTTCGGCTGGAAAGCCAATCAACCGGGTCTGCGCCAGCAGGTGGCGGGTGCGGCGGCGGGCGACATCGGCATCACCAGCGTCGCGCATCCGGCGGACGCCTGCACGGTCGGGCAGAAAGCCTGCATCGACGCGCCCAATGGCGGTGTCCCCGAGCTGTCGGGCGAATTCCTCGACAAGCTGCTGCTGTATTCACGCACGCTGGCCGTGCCGCACCGGCGGCGGGTCGATGATCCGCAGGTACACGGTGGCGAATCCCTGTTCAATCAGGCCGGCTGCGCCGCCTGCCACACGACGACACTGCTGACCGGCGATCACGAACTCGCGGCGCTGGCGCATCAGCGCATCCATCCGTTCACCGACCTGCTGCTGCACGACATGGGCGAGGGGCTTGCCGACGGCAGGCCGGATTTCGAGGCCGACGGCCGCGAGTGGCGCACCGCGCCGTTATGGGGTCTCGGGCTGATCGGCGACGTCAATGGGCACGAGCTGTTGCTCCACGATGGTCGCGCGCGTGGGATTGCCGAAGCCATTCTCTGGCACGGCGGCGAGGCCGAAGTCTCGAAGGAGAAATTCCGCCGCATGTCACGCACCGATCGGGAGGCGCTGCTGGCGTTCTTGCGGTCGCTCTGAACGGGCGACAGATCGATGCCCGTCCGAGCTGATCAAGCTGAGTTTCGCAGGTGGCGCGTCTGCGTACGCCTTGCGATTAAACTGCCCGGCATTCTCCCTCACCGAGGTATCCGGTCATGAACAAACCCACCGCAGTCGTCATCGGTGTCGGGTCCGAGCGAGGAGTCGGTGGTGCAGTGTGCAGGCGCTTCGCCAGGGAGGGCTGCCATGTGCTGGTTGCGGGACGCACGGCCGCCAAGATCGACGCGCTTGCAGCGGCGATCCGCGACGCCGGCGGCAGTGCCGAAGCGGTGCTGACCGATGCGACGAGCGAGGCCGACGTGATCGCCCTGTTCGACCGCGCGATGAATCCGGGGGAGGGTTTTGATCCGGCCGACGCGATCGTGTTCAACGCCGGCAACAACCAGATCATCGATTTCCAGGCGCTGACTGCGGCGCAGTTCGAGGATTTCTGGAGAGTCGGATGCTTTGCCGGCTTTCTCGTCGGACGCGAGGCGGCGCGGCGCCTGCTGCCGCTGGGTCGCGGTACGGTGATCTTCACCGGCGCATCCGGCAGCCTGCGCGGCAAGCCGGGCTTCGCTCATTTCGCGGCGGCCAAGGCCGGGTTGCGGATGATTTCGCAGAGCATGGCGCGCGACTACGGGCCCAAGGGCATTCACGTGGCGCACGTGCTGATCGACGGCGGCATCGACGGCGACCGCCTGCGCAAGGCGATCCCCGCGATGGTGGAAAGGCTGGGCTCCGAAGGTCTGCTGGGCGTGGACGCGATCGCCGAAAACTACTGGCACCTGCATCGGCAGCCGCGTTCGGCGTGGACGCAGGAACTTGATCTGCGGCCGTTCAAGGAAAATTTCTGAGATGCAGGTCAACGGACAGATCCAGTTCTCCATCGTCGAACAATCGGCGGAAAGAGTGGTCGGCGAAATGCCGGTGCAGGCCGGCATTCTGAATCCGTTCGGCACCGCGCACGCGGGGGCGACGCTGTGGTTTGCCGACGTCTGCGCAACGGTCCTGGCCTTCGGCGGCGCCGACCAGATGAAGCCCGGCGTCGCCGGCTTTCCGCTCGCGATCAATCTCAACGCCAACCTGCTCGGCAACCAGAAAGACGGCGTGTTCCGCGCGACCTCGGTGTTCGTCAAGCGCGGCAAGCGGCTCAGCGTGGTGCGCACCACCGTCACCGGCCATGACGGCCGTCTGATCGCGGACGTGACGACGAGCCACGTGCCGGCGGTGTAGGGTCGCCGCCATCGTGATCGATGGGGAGGGCATCGCACCAGATTCGCTGATCGTGCGGGGCTCAATGCTGCCTGATGGTGGCGGCACCGGGACATCCGTCGGATCAGGCATGGCTCCTTCGAGCGTACCTGTCGGATCCCCGATCGGCAGTTGAACGGCACATTCCGTAACGACACAACCCGGAATTGATTCTGGACATCCTGCGTGATGGTCCGAATAAGGAAATGATCACGCCTTCGAATTTGCGCCGAGCCAGCCGTAGCCGATCGTCTGGCGCGAGCGATACATAAATATCCAGGGAGCGACTGAACCGTCAGGGTCGGTTTTGCGCCTTTTGCCATGCAGTATCGGCTTTGAAACGACGGCAGGGGACACGCATGAACACGGCGTACTGGAACTATTGGGGCAAAGCGAGGCCGGGCGACGGAGCCGTAACCTGGCATCCGCTTCCCTGCCACTGTCTTGACGTGGCCGCCGTAGGTTACGAATTCCTCAGCCGTGCGCCCGCTTTGCGCGGCTTCTGGTCGCATCGCTTGGGGCTGTCCGAAGACGCCTTCACAGACCTCTGCAAGTTCTTTCTTGCGTTGCATGACCTCGGCAAGTTTGCGGTTCCCTTCCAGGCGCAGCGCGCGGACTTGCTCATGGAGCTACAGGGCCGAAAAACGCTCAAGACCTACGGCCCCAGGCATTACCACGACAGTCTCGGTGCGGCGCTTGCAGCCGGGTATTGGGAACACTGGACTGATCTTGAATGGCTCTGCGCCCTGTGGGGCGGTACTCGCTTCGAGGCTGCGGAGTGCTGGATCAACGCCGTCACCGGACATCACGGCCAGCCGCCGGTGGGAGGCGTTACGATCCGCGCAAACTTCGACGTGCGGGATATTTGCGCGGCTGCTGAATTCGTCGATGCGGCCGGGAATCTGATGTTGCCGCCGAGCAGTCGGGAGGCCTGGCTCGCGAGTCGGCCTGCCGATCTCCTGGACGAACACCGGCGCTTCTCGTGGTGGCTGGCCGGCTTGTCGGTGCTCGCGGACTGGCTCGGCTCCAACACCGATTATTTTCCTTATCGCGAGCCGCCTTCTTCGCTTGAGGCGTATTGGAATCAGGCACGGTGCCAGGCGCGAACGGCTCTGGATTGCAGCGGCGTCGTGCCGCGGCCTGTGGGTGGTCGAAAAACCTTTGCAGAGCTGTTCCCGAAAATCGGCATCTCGCAGACGCCCTTGCAGACCTGCTGCGATCAGCTCGCGCTGAGCCGCACACCCCAGCTCTTCGTGCTTGAAGACGTGACCGGCGCCGGCAAGACCGAAGCCGCCGTGATGCTGGCGCATCGGCTGCTGCAAGCCGGACTTGGCGAAGGGTTGTATTTCGCCCTGCCCACCATGGCCACCGCCAACCAGATGTACCAGCGCATCGGCGAGGTCTACGACCACCTGTTCGAGCCCGACAGCCAGCCCTCGCTGGTATTGGCCCACGGTGCCAGCAGTCTGTCCGCAGCGTTTCGTTCCACGATCCTGCCGAAAGACTCCGCAGAGCCGGAACATGAGAAGCTCGCGACCGCCAGCCAGCGCTGCACCGCCTGGCTCGCCGATACGCGCAAGGCTTCGCTACTGGCCCAGGTCGGCGTCGGCACCATCGACCAGGCGCTGATGGCGGTGCTGCACGCCAAGCATCAGTCGCTCCGTCTGCTGGGTCTGTTCGGCAAGGTGCTGATCGTCGATGAGGTGCATGCCTGCGACAGCTATCTGTTCGGCGTGCTCAAGACGCTGCTGAAATTTCATCGCGAAGCCGGCGGCTCCGCCATCCTGCTGTCCGCCACGCTGCCGCAGCAGATGCGCCGCGAGCTGTGTGCGATCTACTCGCGCAGCGAAGGCATGCAGTCCACCGACTACCCGCTGCTGACCCACGCGGACGAAAACGGGCTGCGGGAGCTTCCCGTCGCCACGCGCAGTCAGGTCGCACGGCACGTGGACGTGCAGTGGCTACGCGACCCGAGTGCCTGCGAGACCCATGTTCTGGAGGCGGCGCGCGCTGGCAAGGCGGTGTGCTGGATTCGCAATACCGTCTCCGACGCCATCGCGAGTTACCGCGCGCTCAAGGCTGCGCATCCGCAAACCCAGTTGTTCCACGCCCGCTTCGCCCTGGGCGATCGCTTGCGGATCGAGAGCGAAGCACTCGAACGCTTCGGCAAGAAGTCGGACGCGGATCGCGCCGGCCAGGTGCTGGTGGCGACACAAGTCGTCGAGCAATCGCTCGACCTCGACTTCGACGTGATGGTCAGCGACATCGCACCCATCGACCTGCTGATCCAGCGCGCTGGCCGCCTGCATCGGCACGAGCGCGGCGAACGCGGCGTGCCCACGCTCGCAATCCACGCGCCGCCGGCTCTGCCCGACGCCGATTCGAAGTGGCTGGGACCGCAGCTGCGCAAGAGCGCTTACGTCTACCCTAATCTGGCCCAACTCTGGCTCAGCGCTCGCGAACTATCCACGCGCGGCGGCTGGCGCATGCCGACCGACGCGCGCGCAATGATCGAGGCGGTCTACGGGCCGGACGCGGAAGACCAGATTCCGCCCGGCCTGCGCGGCGTGATGGACACGCAGACCGGCAATCGCCAGGCCGAGAAAAGTCTTGCCATGAACAACACGCTGCGTTTGTCCGCTGGCTACAGCAGCGACGGCGACAGCAACTGGTCCAGCGAAGCGCACACCCCGACCCGCCTCGGCGAGCCCACGGTGACTCTGCATCTGCTGCGCTGGGAGGACCGCAAACTGTCGGACTTCTTCACCGACGACGATCCGGCGACCGCAGCCGGCCTCAGCCGTCTCAGCGTTCGCGCCAGCCAGATCAACGAGGAAGCTGAGCCCAGTGATCCCGACCTCAACGCGGCGCTCAACCAATGGCGCGAGCGCATGGGCAGAGCGGCGAAGTGGGTGATCGCAGTGCCGCTGATTGAGGAAGACGGAGAATGGACGGGCATGGCACGGCAGGCGTTCGAGGGCCACGCCGCGCGTTCGTTGCAGTTGCGGTACCGCGCAGACGAAGGGCTCAGTTGGAAAACCTGAGAGACGGAATGCACAGGCTCAGTTTTTGAGCCTGTCATGCGTTAGCGTTCGGAAAACGGAGAAGTGATGAACCTGATCAATGATCGCTGGCTACCCGTGATTCGCGCACAGGGCTATGAGCGCATCGCGCCACGCGAGATCGCTGACATCGCCAACCCGGTGCTGCGCCTCGCCGCCACGCGACCCGACTTCAATGCCAGCCTCATGCAGTTCCTGATCGGCCTGGTGCAGACAGCTTGCGCGCCGACCGGCCAGCAGGACTGGATTACCCGTTACCTTGCACCACCCACGCCGGATCAGTTGGGCGTGGCTTTGGAGCCGTTCGCGCCGTACTTCGAGTTGGATGGCGATGGCATCCGCTTCATGCAGGATTTCGCGCAGCTGGAACTGGCGGAGCAGGAGCCCAACGACATTGCGGCACTGCTGATCGACGCGCCGGGCGAACAGTCCACCAAATTCAACAAGGATTTATTCGTCAAGCGCGGTGGCGCTGCTGCCGTCTGTGAATCCTGCGCGGCAGCAATGCTGTTGACGCTACAGACCAATGCCCCAGCAGGCGGTGCCGGGCACAACACGTCCTTGCGCGGTGGCGGTCCGCTGACAACCTTCGTTGCCGTCACCTCGCAAGGCGACCTGCTCGCCAATCTGTGGCGCGCGGTCTGGCTCAACGTGCTGGAGCAGGAACAACTCGGTCCCAATCATCCGGACGCGGCTGTGAGCGATCCAGGAGCCGTTTTCCCTTGGGCATCTCCCGCGCGAACCAGCGAGGACAGCAACGGCGCGGCCCGCAAGGCGGCGAAGAAATCGGGCGGTGACGCTCCCGAAAAGCAACGCCGGCAGATCACCTACGCGGACGGGCATCCTCTGTGGGTGTACTGGGCGACCCCGCGGCGCATCGTTCTGGATTTCGATGTTACCGATGCAGGCGCCTGCGACCTGTGCGGCGAAAACTCCGAACGGCGCCTGCATCAGTACCGCACGAGAAACTACGGCGCCAATTACACCTCCGGATGGCTGCACCCGCTCTCGCCGTATTACCGGCAGAAGCCGACCGACGCCGAACTGATGCCTCAGCATCCAAAGGGTGGGATGAGTTATCGCGATTGGCTGGGGCTGGTGGGCAGTACCAGTCCGACCCGGCAGCGCGCGATGGTGGTGTCGGAGTTCGTCAACCGGCGGCGCGAGGCGCTGGCCCGCCATCTACGCAATCCCAAGCGGCTTCCTTTTCGTCTGCATGCCTGCGGCTATGACATGGACAACATGAAGCCGCTTTGCTGGCACGAGTCGCTGATGCCGCTTCCGTCAGTCGATTCGACGCGGATCGAAGATGTGGTTCAGCGGTGGATAGACGGAGCGCAGTCCGCTTCTAAATTTCTGCGTGATGCGCTCAAGGAAGCCTGGTTTTCACCCGGCGCAACGGTGCGGGGCGATTTCGGTTTCGTGACGGATGCCTACTGGCAGTCCACCGAGGATGAGTTCTACGCCTTGCTGGATGTGTTGAGCGAGGCCAGTACCGCGGCCCGCGCCAGCGATGAGGCGCTGCTGTCCACGTACCTCCGATGGCACCGCGTGTTGAGGGACAAGGCACTGCACCTGTTCGAGCAGCACGCGGAAAGCGGTCCCGCAGAGCAGGGCAATGCAAAGCGCGTGGCACTGGCGCGGCATCAACTGGTGCTGAATCTGGGTGGGCGAAAATTGAAAGAGGCGCTCGGCATTCCAGTCGATGCCCCGGCGTCGGCGGCAAGGAAATCCCGATCACGAGGCGCGGGCGTCGCAGCCAGCGCTCCAACACCCGCCGCCTCATAAACGAGGGACCCGACCGTGAATACCCAACCGAGAAGTCCGTTCCGAAGCGAAGACGCCTTTGCGCGTTCGCTGCGCGCCTATCACGCCGCGCTGCATGACCGAAACCGGCCCGCCTCCCGCGCGGCGCGGGCAAGGCTACGCCGATGCGCCGACCCGCTCGATGCCTTCGCCGAACGTGATGCCTATGACTTGCTCAACGCTACTTCCGAGGCGCGCAGAACAAATGGTTTCAAGGTGGCGGCTGATGAAGAGATTCTTGCGCTGGCACCGCTGTTGGCATGGGTAAAAGAGCACGACGGCTCTCAATCTTTACCGACCCAGCTCGGTCAACCAAAAGAGGCTGGACAGGACCGCCCGCGGATGAGTGACTTGCGCTTCAAGCGCCTGCTTGCCTCAAGCGGCACCGAATTGTTCACGGAACTTCGGCGCGCGCTTCAGCTCATCGGGAAAGATGAGCCGGCCAACATGCTGTCTCTCGCCGAAGCGGTCTGCGACTGGGATCACGAAAAATACGGCCCGGCACTGCGACGGCGTTGGGCTTACGACTACTACACAGGCCTTTCGACGAAACGATAGCGCCGCCGTAATTCACAAACCTCAGGAACCACAACGGACCCGACCGATGACCCAATTCATTCAGCTTCATCTGCTCACCAGCTATCCGCCGGCCAACCTCAATCGCGACGATCTCGGCAGACCCAAGAGCGCCATCGTCGGCGGTGCCAGCCGGCTGCGTGTATCAAGTCAGAGCCTGAAGCGGGCGTGGCGGACCTCCGATGTATTTCACGCACACGTCGGCCAGCGAACCGGTATCCGTTCCAAGGAACTTGGAATCCATCTCAAGGCTGCGTTGCTGTCCGGTGTTCCGTTCGCGGAATTGCTCTATGGAAAGGCGGTGGCGACGGTTTCAGACGGGCGAATTTCGGAAAAGGATGCTGCAGAGTGGACCTTGCAGATTGCCTCGGTCTTCGTCGACAAGAAGGCAGCGAAAGTCGGGTCGGGCAGCGATGAGGAAGGCGAACCGCCCGAGGGCGAGAAGAAATCGAAGAAGGATAAGAAGAAATCGAATGTAAACCGCGACACCTTGAAGAGTGAGCAGCTTGTGTTCTATTCGGTGCCGGAGATCGCGTCGCTCGGTTCGCTGATCGACGAGATGCGTCGCGCCGGCAAGGGTCCGAGCGCGGCACAACTTGCGTCGATCCTTTCGGATTCAGCGCCAGACACACCGGACCTGGCGATGTTTGGACGTATGTTGGCTAACGCCGCGAACTTCAACATCGAAGCGGCCGTCCAGGTCGCCCACGCGTTCACGGTGCACAAGGTGCAGATCGAGGACGACTATTTCACGGCGGTGGACGATCTGAACAAGGGCGAGGAGGACCTGGGCGCGGGACACCTGGGCGAAACCGGCTTTGGCGCCGGGGTCTTCTATCTCTACATCTGCATCAACCGCGACCTGTTGCAGGAAAACCTTCAGGGTGATGCGGCGCTGACGGTCAAGACTCTGCACGCCCTGCTCGAATGCGCGGCCACCGTGGCGCCGACCGGCAAGCAGAACAGCTTCGCCAGCCGCGCACATGCTCTGTACTGTTTGGCAGAGAAGGGGCCGCAGCAGCCGCGTTCACTGTCACTGGCGTTCACGCGGCCGATTCAGGACGGCGATGTGCAGAGCCGCGCGATCACCGAGCTGGATCGACTGGTCGCGAACATGGATCAGGTCTACGGGCCACGCTGCGAAGGCCGCAAGTCCTTCAACGTGCTGACCGGCACGGGCAGCCTGCGGGAACTTCAGGACTTCATTACGGAGTAGGCCATGCCGGACGTACTTCTGTTCCGGCTGTACGCGCCGCTGGCGAGTTTCGGCACCGTGGCGGTAGGCGAGCAGAGACCCAGCCAGACGCATCCCGGCAAGAGCATGGTGGTGGGTTTGCTGGCGGCGGCGCTGGGAATTCGTCGTGATGAAGAAGCGCGGTTGTCGCAGCTCACGGCTGGACTTGGCCTGGCCGTCCTGCAACTGAGCAGCGGCGACTTGCTGCGCGACTACCACACGGCCCAGGCGCCCAGTCAGAGCGATCTCAACAAGGCTCCGCATTACAGCCGGCGTGACGAGCTGCGCGCCGCACCCAAGCAAGACCTGAATACGATCTTGTCTTCGCGCGACTACCGCAGCGAGGCCGTCAACGTGGTCGCGGTCTGGCGACGATCCGGATGTGACGAGGCGGTGCCGCACTTGCCTGAGCTGGTGCGTGCACTTGAGCAGCCGCGGTTCGCGCTCTGTATCGGCCGCAAGAGCTGTCCGCTGTCTCTGCCGTTGGCGCCGCGGGTGGTGGAGGCCACCGACATCCGCTCAGCCTTCGAGGCGGAGCTGGCCAATTTTGAGAGCATTTGGCAAGTGGCCAGTTGGGACCGCCGCTCCGATTCACGCACGATTTCTCAGCGTCTGGGCATTGGCGGATTTCCTGGGCCGACACCGACCCGGATGTTCTGGGAAGACAGTGATTCGGACGATCTGCCGTCCGGCTTCGGTCCGCAGCAGACGCGTCAGACCCACACCCGTTACGACGCGGCCCTGAGCCGCAAGCGTTGGCAGTTCGGCGCCCGGCTCGAACACGTCGCGGCTTGGCCCCAGTTGGAGGCGAGCAAGTGAGCTATCTCTCCAGGGTGCGGCTCGATACCACGCACACCGACGCACATCAGCATCTGCGCCAACTCGCGTCCGGCCCGTATTCGGAGCACCAGATGCTGTGGTCGCTGTGGGGCGAACGACCCACAGCGCAGCGGGATTTCCTGTTCCGGCGGGTGGAAGCTGCCGGCCCAACGTACTTCGTTCAGTCGGAACTCCCGCCGCTCCCAGCCACCGGAGCCTGGATTGCAGAGACAAAGGAATTTCGTCCACGGATTGCGGACGGCGATTCACTGGCCTTCGATCTGCGCGCCAACCCGGTGGTGACCCGTCGTGGTCCTAGCGGCAAGCCAGTTCGTCACGACGTGATTCGCGATGCGTTGGTGAAGCGGGAAAACGGCGCGGAGCCGGCACACCGGCCTTCCGTGGAGCGCGATGCTGGCTTGAACTGGTTAGCGGCGCAAGGCCAGCGCCACGGCTTCGAGTTCGATCCGGAAGAGGTTCGAACCGGCGCGTATCGACAGGAACGAATTCGCCGCGACGGCGCCGGCCGCGATATCCGCTATGCGTCTCTGGATTTTTCCGGCCGCTTGACGGTAACTGAGGCCGAGCGATTTCTGATGGCGCTGCGAGCCGGACTTGGCAAGGCCAAGGCGTTCGGTTGCGGGTTGGTATTGGTTCGCCGCGCCGGCTAATGGGGGCAAATCGGCATCCCCGATGCCCGTTGGTGTCGTTTGCAGTTACTGGGGTAAATTGGTCGGAATCATTTGTTTCGAGGTGTCGCAATGAACTGGAATAACCGTATTGAAACCGACCCGGAAATCTGTGGCGGTCGGCCGCGTATCAAAGGCACACGGCTGACAGTGGAGTTTCTGCTGGGCCTCAAGGCGGCTGGCTGGTCCGAAGCTCTGATTCTGGAGAACTACCCGCACGTTACGGATGATGATTTGCGCGCGGTGTTCGCGTTCGTGCAGGCGCTGATCGAAGAAGAAAAGTACGTCACTTTTCCCAAGGTTGCGTGATGAAATGGCTTGCCGACGAGAACATCGCCGGCTACGCCATCCAGTTCTTGCGCGAGGCCGCCCATGATGTTGTTGCGGTGAGGGAGATCGCGCCTGGCATCTCGGATCGAGAGGTGCTGGCCTTGGCGCGACAGCAGCACCGCGTCTTGTTGTCTTTCGACCGAGATCATGGCGATCTGATCTTCAATCGAGGGATATTGGCTCCACCTGCCGTGATCTATCTCAGGCTGTATCCGCCATCACCTGAGGTGCTCGCCGCCATCCTGAAAAAAGTGATTGCGTTGGAGCCGGCCGTGTTGACCGGACAATTCACGGTGGCCACACAGGACGGATTGCGGCAGCGTCGTCTGCCTTGACAGGGCCGCGACTTTCTCGCTGCTCTCAAGCCCAGCCCGATCAATGCCATGACCCTCGGCATGAACACGCAAAAGCCTTCGGCTGCGGCCTGCTACTGGTCCGGCGCGCTTGAGTCCTAGGCGCTGCCGACCGAAGATCGAATCTCAGCGGAGCTAGGAGCTTGAACATGGAATGGCGAGACCGCATCACCAGCGACCCGGCTGTGCTCGTCGGCAAGCCCGTCATCAAGGGCACGCGGATTTCTGTTGAGCTGATTCTGGGCTGGCTTGCCAACGGCTGGTCGCATGAGCAGCTCCTGGAGTCGTATCCGCACATCATGCGGGAAGACATTCTGGCGGCGCTGGCGTTTGCAGCGGAGATGCTGCACGACGAACAGTACATCGCCTCCCACAAGGCTGCTGCGTGACGCCGGCGCTGATCGTCAATGAGAATTTCCCGGCGCCTTCGGTGCGCCTGCTGCGGGCGCAGGGCCTGGATGTAGTCGCGGTGCAGGAGACCATGCCGGGGGCATCGGACGAGCAGGTGCTGGCGGTCGTACACGCGTCGGGGCGCTGGCTGGTCACATTTGATCACGACTATGGCGAGCTGGTGTTTTCCAAACGCCGTGCTCCGCCGCCGGCCATCCTTTATTTCCGTCAGGAGCCGATTCCTCCGACGCGGCCCGCCGAGCGAATGCTGGAACTGTTGGCGACTCCAGAAAAACTGGTCGGGCATCTGCTGGTCGTAACGGAGCGCGCGGTCCGGCTTCGGCGTCTGCCGGAGTATCGACCCTGAGCGACCTGCTACCTCCGCTCAAACCCATTCCGATCAAGGAGCGGATGTCGGTTTTGTTTGTCGACAAGGGCAACCTTGACGTGCTCGACGGCGCCTTCGTGGTGGTGGACAAGAACGGTGTGCGCACACACATCCCGGTCGGCGGCGTGGCCTGCCTGATGCTGGAAATCGGCACGCGGATATCGCACGCGGCGGTGCGCCTTGCGGCCATGGTCGGCACGCTGCTGGTGTGGATTGGCGAGGGTGGCGTGCGGCTTTATTCCGCCGGTCAGCCGGGTGGCGCACGGGCTGATCGTCTGCTTTACCAGGCGCAGCTCGCGCTGGATGAGGACGCCCGGCTCAGGGTTGTTCGCGAGATGTACCGGCGACGCTTCGGCGAAGAGCCGCCTGCCCGTCGCAGCGTGGATCAGCTCCGCGGAATCGAGGGCGCGCGGGTGCGCAAGATGTACCAGTTGCTGGCGCAGAAGTACGGGGTGGAGTGGAAGGCGCGCAATTACGACATCGAGACCTGGGATGCGGGCGACCTACCCAATCGCTGTCTGTCGGCCGCGACATCCTGTTTGTACGGCGTGACCGAGGCCGCGGTGCTGGCTGCCGGATACGCCCCGGCCATTGGGTTCATCCACAGCGGCAAGCCCTTGTCGTTCGTGTACGACGTGGCCGACCTGTACAAGTTCGAAACCGTGGTACCGATTGCATTTTCCATCGCGGCCAGGAATCCGGCGGAACCGGAACGGCAGGTGCGTCTGGCCTGTCGCGACACCTTTCGACAGACCAAGCTTCTGGAGCGGATCATTCCGGACATCGAGTCCATGCTCGCCGCGGGTCAGCTCGCGCCGCCGCGGCCGCACGAGGACCAGCTTGAGCCCGCAATTCCCAATCCGGAAAGTCTGGGCGATCCGGGGCACCGCGCCGCATGATCGTGATCGTGCTCGAGAACGCGCCGCCGCGGTTGCGGGGTCGCTTGGCAATTTGGTTGCTGGAAGTGCGGGCGGGCGTTTACGTTGGAGACTACAACCGCAAAATTCGGGAGTACCTCTGGAAACAGGTTGAGGAAGGCGTCGGCGAAGGCAACGCGGTGATCGCTTGGCGCGACGTGTCTGACGAGGCCGGGTTCCGTTTCGAAACGGTGGGAAAGAATCGTCGTGTACCGGTCGATTTCGACGGGACTCGACTGGTCGAGTTTCATCCCGAAGCCGCGTTGCCCATCGATGGATCGACCGCGGCTGAACGTTCATTAACAACTCGCAATGGTGCCGCCTGACGGTAGCTGACGTGGGCTCGGAATGGCGGTAGCTTTTGTCAGGATGCAAACGGCCTTTAGGTTCAGTCATTTGCGTTTAGTGTGTTCCCCGCATACGCGGGGATGAACCGTCGGCACCGAAGGTCCGAAGCGCGGTCCACTTGTGTTCCCCGCATACGCGGGGATGAACCGTCCAGGCCACGGCGATGGACCCGTCCGCGGCCGTGTTCCCCGCATACGCGGGGATGAACCGAAACGAGCAAAGGACGGGCGGCATGAGGGTCGGTGTTCCCCGCATACGCGGGGATGAACCGAAACCAAAGGCGCCTGGCAGGACGATACCTTCGTGTTCCCCGCATACGCGGGGATGAACCGTGCAGGGCGGTGATCGCATCGGCTTCGACATCGTGTTCCCCGCATACGCGGGGATGAACCGCTCACCTGATCCGTGCGCATATCCGCAATCGCGTGTTCCCCGCATACGCGGGGATGAACCGCAGATCGAGATCGCCCGCGGGGAATGCCAGCGGTGTTCCCCGCATACGCGGGGATGAACCTGTTCGGGCGCTTGGCCAGAAATCTGGATGACGGTGTTCCCCGCATACGCGGGGATGAACCGGCCGCCTAGCGCAGCACCAGATTTTCGGGGCGGTGTTCCCCGCATACGCGGGGATGAACCGGCAGATGGGTTCGCATGCACGACGATGGGACGGTGTTCCCCGCATACGCGGGGATGAACCGTGGAGATGGTCAGGGATCGCATCTGCGAGGACGTGTTCCCCGCATACGCGGGGATGAACCGCTCGGTGATTTCCGTTTGAGTTCGTCGCACACGTGTTCCCCGCATACGCGGGGATGAACCGACGGGTGCCTGGACCGCGATCTGCCTGACGGCGTGTTCCCCGCATACGCGGGGATGAACCGGTCTTGCAGATCGCTATGGATAGGCTCTGGCCGTGTTCCCCGCATACGCGGGGATGAACCGGTTTCATTGCGTGGTCGCCCATGACATGGGCGCCATTCCCGGCAAACAAGTCGATCCATCCGCAGAGCGCCCCCGCCGAGAGTCGGGTGCAGATCACGCTGTCGCCCGCAACGAGAATCCGGAGCAGGTTGGCGATGATCGTCGCCGAGGTGTCGGCGGGCGGCGAGATCAAGCGGGTGCGAGGTTCCGCGCGGGTCATGCGGGGTTTCTACCGGATGTGATCGGGCAAGTTGCGCGACTGGTGCTCGACGCGGCGTGCAGCTTGCCCGGTTGGCCGGCCGAGGAAGCGCCTTTGCGCCCCCTCCGTGTGCGGAAAGGGGCGGGGCGCGGGCCGTGCCGCAGCGGCGACAGGCCTATTTCCGGTCCTGCTGAATATCCGCGCGCGGTGGACGGAACATCGTCGGCAACGCGCCGCTTAGGGTGCATGCACAGCGCGGCCGGTGGCAGCAGGCGAAAGCTGATCCATATCCGGGCGTGCAGTTCGCTGATCACCGGGTCTCTACCCATGGGTTGCCTTCGGTACAGGCACGCAAATCGCGCTGGAGCATTCGGGCTTACCGCCTGGTGGGTCGCCACACGTTCATTCAATCGGAATTCCTTCGATGCCTCGTTCGCACGCCGCGCTGTTCGTGTCCCTGGGTCTTTTGGTCGCCTGCGGCGACAGGGCGCAGGTGCCGCTGCTCATCGGCAACGGGCCGGAAATCGTTCTGCCGGCTCCGCGCCAGACGCTGATTCCGACCGTGAATATCGCTCCCGCGAAAGGCTGGCCCGCGCAGGGCAAGCCGCTGGCGGCGGAGGGCCTGGAGGTGACGGCGTTCGCCACGGGCCTGGATCATCCGCGCTGGCTGCACGTGCTGCCCAACGGCGACGTCCTGGTTGCCGAAACCAATGCGCCGTCGCGGCCGGACGATCGCACGGGGCTCAAGGCCAAAATCCAGGGTCTGGTGATGAAGCGGGCAGGCGCGGGCGTACCCAGCGCCAACCGGATCCGTTTGCTGCGGGACGCCAACCAGGACGGCGTGGTGGACGTGCAAACGGTGTTCCTCGCCAATCTGAACTCGCCGTTCGGCATGGCCGATGTCGATGGCTCGTTCTACGTTGCCAATGCCGATGCGGTGTTGCGCTACCCCTACGTGGCCGGCGAGACCACGATCGCGGCGCAGAGCACGAAGGTAACGGACCTGCCGGGTGGCCCACGCAATCATCACTGGACCAAGAACCTGATCGCGAGCAGGGACGGCAGGACGCTGTACGTCGCGGTCGGCTCCAACAGCAATATTGCCGAGCACGGCATGGAGGCCGAAAAAGATCGCGCTGCCATTCTGGAAATCGACACGGTCAGCGGTGAGCGTCGCGTCTACGCGTCCGGTTTGCGCAACCCGGTCGGCATGGCCTGGCACCCGGACAGCGGCGCGCTGTGGACCTCGGTCAACGAGCGCGACGAACTTGGCAGCGACCTGGTGCCGGATTACCTCACGTCGGTCCGCGACGCTGCGTTCTACGGCTGGCCTTACAGCTACTACGGCCAGCATGTCGATGCGCGCGTCCGGCCGCAGCGGCCGGACCTGGTTGCGACCGCGATCGTGCCGGACTACGCGCTCGGCGCGCATACCGCTTCGCTGGGGCTTGCCTATTACGGTGGCGACGCCCTTCCGAGCCCGTTCAGGGACGGCATGTTTGTCGGCCAGCACGGGTCCTGGAATCGCGATCCGGTCAGCGGCTACAAGGTGATCTTCGTCCCGTTCCGCGACGGCAAGCCCAGCGGCGACCCGGTGGACGTACTGACCGGGTTTCTCAACGACGACGGCGACGCGCTCGGCCGTCCGGTGGGCGTGGCGATCGATGCCTCGGGCGCGCTGCTGGTGGCCGACGACGTCGGCAACGTCGTCTGGAGAGTCACCCGCAAGCCTGCTGCACTCAGCGCGCAATCCTCTTCGGAGCGCGCGGCGGCGGTGCCGGCCCGCGCGACGGGCAAGGTACTGAACGTCGCCGCGAGCGGCGGCGACTGCGCGGTAACAGCGTACGACGCACAGCACCGCAGTCTCCTGATCGGCTATGTCGCCGAACACCTCCGCTACGCCCGCGCAGATTCCTTCGCTGCGACAGCGTTTCCCTGATGGACCCGACTGACCTATTAAGGAGATTGAACATGAGTAATCCGCCGAGCAGCCCCCTACAGAATCTGGGCCCTGGAGCCCGCAAGAGTTCGCTGGACCGCAGGCTTGAGAAAAACGCGGAACTGGAACAGCGCGAGTTTGGCCCGTCGAAAAAAGCCGAACCACCGGCGGAAAAAGACGGCCAAGGCACCTCGATCCAGACTCCGCTGGACGATGCGCTCGACGACAGCTTCCCGGCTTCCGACCCGCCGGCGCGGACATCGCCGACTCGTCCCGGTACGGGGAACAATTGACGGCGATGGAGATGGGTAGGGTGGATAAGCGAAGCACATCCACCGGGTCAGGCGTGAACGTGCGGGTCAGCGCCGCAGACGGCGCACGGCTTCCGCAAAATCCCGCTCCAGAGACGGATTGATCTCATCGGCGTATCGCAGCCGGATGTAGGCGTCGAGTGCGCACGCCATCGGCGCCGCGAGTGCCGGTTCCGACACCATGACGCGATGCGCGAAATCCCGCGGACCTTCGCCTGCGTGCGGCTCCAGACCGAGCCGGCGCAGACGCCGGCCGGCCTTTCGCCATAGCACCACCGCGCGCTCGGTGAGGCGCGGGGGTGCGGCGCGGCGCATCGTCGCCAGTCCCACCATCGCCAGCACCAGGCTGATCGTGGCCGTCAGCGCGAGGATCATGCGGGAAACGTCGGCAAGACCGAAGCGCGACAGGAATTCGTTCTGTAACTCCGGCCCGTAGGCGAGCACCCATTCGTTCCACTTGGCGTTGACCCAGTCCCAGCGCACCGCCACATACCAGCCGAGATTGCCGCGATTGGCCAGGTAGGCCGGCAAGCCCTCGGCGGCGGTCAGCGCATTGCGCAGGCCACGCGCCACACGGTTGGGCGCGACCGCGGCGGTCGGGTCGATGCGGACCCATCCGCGCTCGGCCAGCCATACCTCGGCCCAGGCATGCGCGTCGGACTGTCGCACGATCCAGTAGCCGCCGATCTCGTTGATCTCCGCGCCCTGATAGCCGCCGACCACGCGCGCGGGGATGCCGGCCGCGCGCATCAGGAAAACAAAGGCGCTGGCGAAGTGCTCGCAGAAGCCGCGACGCGTGTCGAACAGGAATTCATCGACCGTGTGGCGGCCGAGCAAGGGCGGCTCCAGGGTATAGACGAAACGCTGTTTGCGGAACATGGCGAGCGTGCGCTCGATGATCTGCGAGTCATCGAGACCTTCACCACGCCAGGCCTTTGCGAGCGCCTGCGTGCGTGGGTTGAAGTCCGCCGGCAGGCGCGTGTCACGGGCCAGTTCGATGTTCGACAGCCTGCCGTCGAGGCGGTATCGCGTCGCGGAAACCGCTCGGACCAGGATTCGTTCGGTGACCGGCGCCGGCGCGATGAGCGCGCCATTGCGATGGATGCCCGAGCGCGGCGGCAGGCTGCGCGGATCGGCCATGTCGAGCCCGAACAGCCAGCGGCTGCGCATCGGTTCCAGGGTGATCTCATAGCGGACCGGGTCGCCCATCACTTCGATATTCGCAGGCCGGCTCTCGGCGGTCAGCGCAGCTCCGGGCGACCAGGTGCGGCCGTCGAAGTCGGAGAACACCGGGCCACGCCAATACAGCCGGTCGGCGCCGGGCGGCGCGCTTTCAAAGCGCACGCGGAACGCGACCTCGTTGGATTCGACCAGGCTGGAGATGTCGCCCGGCGCCATCGAATCCGAAATACCCGAGCGTGCCGGCCCCGCGTCCTCCGGCAGCCCCCACAGCGGCCCGGGAATGCGCGGAAACAGGATGAAGAACGCAAGCATCAGCGGCAGCGCCTGCGCGATCATGCCGCCGGCCATGCGCAGCGATTGGCGGATGGGCAGGGGCGGGCCGGGATGGTGCGCGTCGATCAGCACCGCCGTGATCGCCACACTGCTGACCAGCAGGTACAGGATGGTCCAGAGTTCCTGCGAGTAGAGAAAATGCGTGACCAGCAGGAAGTACATCAGGAACACGACCACCATCACGTCGCGTCGCGAGCGCATCTCGGTGAGCTTGAGCGCGAGCATGAGCACCAGCAGCGCAACGCCTGCGTTCTGGCCGGTGATGCGGCCATAAACCAGATACACCCCGGTGAACGAGGCCAGCGCCATCGCCAGCTTGATCGGCTGCCGCGGCAACTGCCACTGGCGCGACGAAGCCAACGCGCGCCACGCGATCAGGGTCGTCACCACCGCGCTTTCCCACAATGGGACCCGCAGCAGGTGCGGCGCGATCACCAGGCTCAGCACTGCCAGCAGATGCAGCAGCGAGCGATGGGGCAGGTAGTCGTTCATGGAGTCGCGGACCGGAACAACGCGAGCGCCTTGAGGCATTCGAACCGATGCGCCTCGCCGCGACCCGGCGCGATGCTCATCCCAGGCAGACGCAGGCCATACGCGCGGCCCTCGCGGTCGGCGTCCAGCACCCAGCGCGTGAGCTGCGAGAGCCGCGCCTCGACCTCGGGCGTGCTCATTGAGTCCCAACTCAGCCAAAGCGCCTGTTCGACGCTTTCGGAAAACTGCTTGACCATCGGCATCCTGGATTTCGGGACGCTCTTCCAGTGGATGCTGCGCAAGGAGTCTCCGCGCTGATAGGTGCGCAGGCCGGAGAACTCATCCTGCCCGGCGCGGCTGCCACTGGCCGCACCACCGGAACCGCCTGCCACGGGTGGCGGCAGGCCGGAATGGGCGGGATGCGGAAACACCAGGCAGCGCAGGTCCAGGTGAATCCAGCTCCAGGCATGAAACAGGCCCAGCGGAAACTCGGTGGAGACACTGAAGACTCCGGAGTCGAGCCAGCCGCGGCGGGGCGCGACGGCGGTGAGTCGAATCGCGCCAAACCCGAGACCCGGAACGTGCGTTCCCGGTTCTGCCGGCAGTTCGCGCGCCCAGCTCGCTTCCAGGGCGTAGCGCGGTCGCGACGAGGGGTTGTCGATCAGCAGTTCGAAATGCGCGGTCTCGCCAACAAACACCGGCTGCGCGCGGCCCGCGCGCAACTGGATGGCGAGCAGGTTGGCGTGTGTGTGATGCATGCACACCAGGCCCAGGCCGACGAGCAGAAAGGCGAGCGCGAAGGCCATGCTGTTGGAGTAATTCATGGCGCCCAGCAGCATCACCACGCACATGATCGCGAAACCCCAGCCGAAGCGCGTCGGCACGATGTAGATGCGATTGCGCCGAACGACGACCGGCCCCGACGACTTCCCGACCCTGGCAAGCACCCAGGCATCGATGCGTTGCCTGATCCAGCGCACCGGGCGGAGCCGGTTCAACAGCGATCGCCAGGCGCGCATCGGCTGCATGACCGCCCTCTCCCCACCATCGGCATCCGCCGCTGGTTCCCCCCTCTCCCGCAAAAGCGCGGGAGAGGGGCGTCGGCCTCGCTTCGCGAGATTCACGTTAAGGGATCGCGACCGCCGCGAGGATTTCGGCCGCGTTCGGCGCCGCACCATCGGCTTCGGTCGCACCGACGAGCCGATGCCCGACCACCGCGGCAAAGACCGCCTGCACGTCTTCGGGAATCACCGCGCCGCGTCCGTCGATGAGCGCGAAGGATTGCGCGGCGCGGCGCAGGGCCAGGCCCGCGCGCGGAGACAGACCCTGGCGCAGGGCAGGGTGCTCACGCGTGAAGCGCAATAGCGCGAGGATGTAATCCACCAGGGCCGGCGCGGTGCGAACCTCTCGAACCTGCGCCTGCAAGGACAGCAGCTCGGCAGGTCGCATCGCGGGAGCCAGTTCCGTCAGAAGATCGCGTCGTTCGCGATCCATCAGCAGTGCGCGTTCGGCCTGCAGCGGCGGATAACCGAGCGACAGGCGCATCAGGAAGCGGTCGAGCTGCGATTCCGGCAGGGGAAATACGCCGATCTGGTGCGAAGGGTTCTGCGTGGCGATGACGAAGAACGGTTCGGGCAGCTTGCGGGTCTCGCCCTCGATCGTGACCTGCCGTTCTTCCATCGCCTCCAGCAACGCGGACTGCGTTTTCGGGCTCGCGCGATTGACCTCGTCGGCGAGGACGAGCTGCGCAAAGATCGGGCCGGAATGAAAGCGGAACGTATGCGTCGCCTGCTCGAAGATCGACACGCCGAGCACGTCGGCGGGCAGCAGGTCGCTGGTGAACTGCACGCGCTGAAAATCCAGCCCCAGCACCTTGGCCAGCGCCAGTGCCAGGGTGGTCTTGCCGACGCCGGGGATGTCCTCGATCAGCAGGTGCCCGCGCGCGAGCAGGCAGGTGAGTGCCAGCCGCAGCACGTCCTCCTTGCCCAGCACGATGCCGTTGAGAGCGGTTTGCGCAGCCTTGAGCGCAGCAGTCATGAAGAGATTCGACGGGTGGTGGCGATGATTCTATCGGCCGTATGGCGGCTCACTTGAGAGAGCCACTCAAGTTTGCGGTGCTCTTTGTCGATAGACGACCATATCGCTCGTTCAAGAGAATACCCAGACATGGTGGATCGAATCGCCCGGGAGGCACTGCACGCGCTGAACCATGCATCCGACTATGGGACGTGGCGTGATGCGGCGTCGGAACTGGATCGTCGCGAGGGTCGTGACGAATGGAAGGAGGACGAGGTCTCCGATCACTACGACTGGCGCCTGCTCCGCTCCCGCTTGCGACAGATCCGGACGTTTCGCGAAGAGGGCTCGGTGATCCGGCTCATGCACCACCTGCGCCAGGGTCTGCACTGGAACCTGGGCAACAGCGGCAACCCCGAGATGTACGTCCATGCCCGCGTCGGGACCAAGAAGCTGATTCTCGATTACGTCACCGAGGTCTGTTCTGCGCTCGACGAGCTGAGCGAGGTCGAGCACCCGGACTTCCCGATGGCGGACAAGCTGCGGTTTTTTCGCGAGACGGCTCTGTCCTACGGCCGCTCGGCGCTGATGCTCTCGGGTGGCGCGACCCTGGGCCTGTTTCACGTGGGCGTGGTCAAAGCCCTGCAGCGCGAGCATGTCCTGCCGGTGGTGATGTCCGGCTCCAGCGCCGGCAGTGTGGTCGCGGCCACGGTGGGGACTCGCGGTCCCGACGAGGTCGAAGCGCTGATGGACCCCGAGGCCGCGTACTACCACTTCTGGCGTGTGCTCAATGTCAGGCAGATGCTGCGTCGTCGCGCGCTGATGGACCCGACCCAGCTCAAGCGCGCCATCTCCAAGAACGTGCGCGACCTGACGTTTGAAGACGCTCACAAACTCTCCGGTCGCATCGTCAATATCACGGTGTCCCCGGCGGGCGACAACCAGCCGCCGCGCCTGTTGAACTACCTCACCTTCCCCTACCTGTACCTGCGCGAAGCGGTGCTCGCGAGCTGCGCGGTGCCGATCCTGTTTCCGCCCGTCCTGCTGATGACGCGTGACGAGAACGGCGAACGCATGCCCTGGATGCCGACCTTGCGATGGAACGACGGATCGCTCAAATCGGACCTGCCGATGCTGCGGTTGCGGCGCCTGCACAACGTCAACCACTTCGTCGTCAGCCAGACCAATCCGCACGTGCTCCCGTTCGTCACGCGTCGCGAGCCCGGCGCGCGTGGGCTGGTGCACGGCGCGAAGATTTATGCCGGCGCCACCCTGCGTTCGCAGGCCAGCGGCCTGCTCAAGCTGGCGCGTTCGGTGGTGCCGTTCGGAAGCCTCGACCAGTCGATCGATACCGCGACCAGCATCCTCGACCAGGACTACCGCGGCAACGTCAACATCTTCCCGGAAGTGAGTCTCTGGCGGTACGCCAATGTCACGTCGAATCCCAAGCTCGCCGACGTGCAGCGCTTCATGCTCGAAGGCGAACGGGCAGCCTGGCCGCGGATCGAGATGATCCGCTTGCAGACCGCGATCTCGCAGACGCTCAGCCGCTGTCTGGACCGGTTGGAAGGGCGGGTCACCGCCATCACCGCGCCTCCGCTGCCGCGCAAGCCGGGTTTGCGGATCGTCAGGGGGGCGGCACGCTGAGCCGCAACGGAAGGCGTCATGGAATTTGAAATCCATATGTACCTTGCGGTCGGCAAGGCTGCGGACGGCGCGGCGTATCCGCGCGATGAACTGCATCCCATGCTGATCTTCCTGCGTCAGCCGACCGGGTCGGAGCACGACTTGTCCGTGGCCGAGTCGGTCGCATTAGCAAGCGGATGGACCGAACTGGACTTCACCAAGGCAGGTACCTTGCCCGACGACGCGCAGGATCAGATGGAAGAGTCGTTTCGCGCCTGCTACCGGGCCGCGGCCGAGATGGGCGAGGCGATCATGGTGTATCCGGCCGCGGTCCGGCCGGCGAAGGGGAAGATTTGAGCGCGGTGCGGATCTGTTGTAAGTCGGTTCAAGCCCGCGGCTTCATGCGGGCGGGACCGACGGGCGCCCTCAACGGCTTCGCACGATCTTCCACCGGCGCATGTCGGCTCCGCCCGCGAAAAGCACGCGGGCTTGAGCCGACCTACAGTCGATCTATCAGCTGGTAATGATCTTCCACGCGTCGCCCACCTTCCCGATGGTTAGCGTTGCTGTCGATCGAATAGCTGGCGTCACCGCGGCCGACGTTGGTGAGCGTTGCGGTGGTCCGCGCAAGTCCTGCGCCCGAAAAGACGCAAAGGCTGGTATAGGTCCATCGACATGGGCGGCGGATATCCGCCGCCTGCGCTGCACCGACCGGCCTCAGCCTGCTCCTCCCAGGCTATCGCGTGGCAGCCTCAGTCGTCGTTGAGGATGGTGCCAGTGGCCTGGTTATCCGTAATCGTGGCGCCGCTGGGGCTGGACAGCTTCACGAAGAAGGTCTCGTTGCCTTCCCGGACCCTCTCGCCCTTGACCATGACCTGGATCTGCATCGTGTCGGTGCCGGGTTGAAACGTGACCTTACCTTTTTTCCCGGTGTAATCCTTTCCTGACCTGGCCGTGCCTTTGACAATGGAATACGCCACCGTCACCGGTCTCGTGGCGTCCGCTGACAATCCCACCTTGAACCGGAATTTCGTGGTCCCCGAGTTGCCTTCGGGCGCGGACGCGTCCTTGATGCTGATCGCGGGGAGCGTCGGCGCGGCAAGGGTGGTACTGGTGAAGGTATCGGACGTGCTGCCGCCCACCGCGAGCGTAGTGTTGACCGCGGTGTTGGCGCTGCCCGACGCGGTGTGGCGCACGCAGACGGTCTGGTTGTTGTTGATGCTGCCCATCATGCCGGTGAAGCTGGCGGTGCAGCCGATCGAGTAGGTGCCGCCGCTGACCGAGATCGTCGCCGGCACGTTGATGCCGGTGATGGTGACGGCGTTGGAGGTCTGCTGCGAACCCGGCGCCACGCCGATCTTGTCCGTGAACGTGAACGGGTTGGGTGCCGTGTCGGCCACGTCGTTGTCGGTGATGCTCAGGCTGGCCGTGGCCTGGCTCCCGAGCGCGGCGCCGCTGGCGCCTGCCAGGGCGACGTTGAAGCGCTCCGTGCCTTCCACCAACGCATCGTCGTTGATCGCAATGGTGACCGTCTTGGTGGCGGCGTCGCCATTGCCCCAGGTCACGCTCTGATTGAGCACCGCGGTGTAGTCGCTGCCGGCCGTCGCGGTGTCGTTGCTGGTGCTGAGCTTGACCGAGGCCGCACCGGCGCTGCCGCCGGTGCGGGTCATCGTGACGCTGGCGGTCGGGCCGGCTTCGCCGACGCTGAACGTGGGGCCGCTAAGCTGGACCGTGCCGGGGGACGCGGCGACGACGGTCACGCTCACGGAAGACTCGTCGTTGTCCGCGTCGCTGTCCACATCGATCACTTCGCGGCTGATGACGCTGGCGGTGTTGGTGTACGCGCCATTGGCCGTGGCCGTCGTGGCCAGGCTCACACTGGCGTTGCCGTTCGCGGCCAGGCCGCCCAAGCGGCACGTCACGGTCCGGACTGGATACTCCAGGCAGGTTCCCTGCGTGGGGGTGGCGAGGACCAGGCTGAAGCCCGCCGGCAGGGTGTCGAACACGTTGGCCTCTGCCGCGCGGTCCGGTCCCGCGTTGCTCACCGCGAGGGTGAAGGTCACGGGGTCGCTCACGGTGGCGGTGATCACGGAGGAGGTTTTCGTGATGGCCAGGTCCATGTCGTTGGGTTCGCCCACTTCATAGGCGCCGACGTCGCACTCGGTAGCCGACTCACTCGCGTCACCATCCTCGGGCCGGGCGATGCCACGCTGGTCAGCGATGCCGGAACAGGTGTAGCGATCGATGGCGGGACTGCCCGCAACCAGGGCATGGGTCGGGGTGGGTCCATCGTTGTCCGCGAGCGGGTCGAGGATGGCGATCGAGGCTTCGCTCGGAACGATGTCCGTGGCGCCGGGGACGAAACCGGACACCCCGGAATTGCCCGAGTGGCCGAACAGGTTGAAGTCGTCGGCTACCAGCGTGCCGGGAAAAGTGGGGTGGCCCTGGAAAACCTCGGGGCCGCTCGGGGCGCTGTTGCCGGAGACGAGGCTCTGGATCAGCGTCGCGGACTGGTAGAAGGAACGCAGGCCGCCGCCTTTAACAGCCGCGGAATTGCCCGTGACCGTACTGTTCGTGAGCGTCATCGTCCCGGTGTTGAAGATGCCGCCGCCTTCGTAGCCGGCGCTATTGCCCGAGATCGTGCTGTTACGGATATTGAATGACGAGTCGTCGGTGCAGGTGAGGCCGCCGCCAGATCGTCCAGAGAAATTACCCGAGACGGTGCTGCTATTGAGCGTTGCGGCGCCGTTGCTAAAGAGGCCGGCACCGCCTTGCCCGTTGGCGCCGGCGCTATTGCCGGAGACCGTGCTGTCATTGACCGTCAAGGTCCCGCGGTTGTTGGCGACGCCGCCGCCGCCGCCCGTGGCGGTATTGCCCGAGATCGTGCAGCGATTGAGCGTAAGCCTCGCGCCGGAGATATAGACGCCGCCGCCGTATTGGGCAACGCCGCCGCTGACGGTGGTGTCGTTGAGCGTCAGGTTGCCGCCCTGGGTCACCGCGAAGACGCTGAAATCCGTTGTGGCCGCGGCGCCGCGGCGGGCCGTAGCGCCGCGGCCTTCGATGGCACCGTCCCTGGGGATGTTCGGCAGACCGGTCAGCAGGTTCAGCGTC
>JBQTIX010000139.1:0-27211 GCA_052387695.1 Panacagrimonas sp.
CGACATACTTCATCGCCACGTCGTAGATCGCTTCCACAGGCCCCACTGCGCCATTCAGATACTTGGAGACGCCGCCTTCCACGCCCGGCGTCATCGCGTTCCTGATGCGCGTATTGGCGAAAGTGCCGCGCATCATGATTTCGTGATTGCCGCGGCGTGAGCCGAAGCTGTTGAAGTCGGCGCGCGCCACGCCGCGCTCCATCAGGTACTTGCCGGCCGGCCCGTCCTTCTTGATGTCGCCGGCCGGGCTGATGTGATCGGTGGTGATCGAGTCGCCGAGCACCGCGAGCGCGCGAGCGCCCTTGATCGGTTGGATGCCCGGGGGCGTCATCGTCATGCCCTGGAAGTACGGCGGGTTGGCGATGTAGGTGCTCTTGGCATCCCAGGGATAGGTCTCGGACTTCGCGACCTTGATCGACTGCCAGCGCGCGTCACCCTTGAGCACGTTCGCGTAGCTGGCCTTGAACAAGTCGGCGGTGACAGCCTTGGCCACGAGGTCTGAAATCTCCTTGTTGGTGGGCCAGATGTCCTTGAGGAAGACATCCTTGCCGTCCTTGCCCTGGCCCAGCGGCTCGGTCGTGAGGTCGATGTCCGTGTTGCCGGCGATGGCGTAGGCCACGACCAGCGGCGGCGAGGCGAGGTAGTTCATGCGCACGTCCTGGTGGACGCGGCCCTCGAAGTTGCGGTTGCCCGAGAGCA
Source organism: Panacagrimonas sp. (assembly GCA_052387695.1). GTDB lineage: Bacteria > Pseudomonadota > Gammaproteobacteria > Nevskiales > Nevskiaceae > Panacagrimonas. The sequence continues at coordinate 700 of JBQTIX010000139.1, forward strand.
CCGCGCTGACGCTCAACGTGTTGTCGGTGATGGCCTTGCCCAGCGGCTCGTTGAGCGGACCGGAGTTGCCAATACACGTGGTGCAACCGTAGGCGGTGACGTAGAAGCCCATCGACTCCAGGTCTTCGATCAGGCCCGCCTTCTTCAAGTACTCGGTGACGGCGAGCGAGCCGGGGGCGAGCGAGGTCTTCACCCAGGGCTTGCTGGTCAGGCCCAGCGCGCGCGCCTTGCGGGCGAGCAGGCCGGCGCCAATCAGCACGCTCGGATTCGACGTGTTTGTGCAGGAAGTAATGGCCGCGATCATCACCGCGCCGTCCTTCACTTCGAAGGTCTTGCCGTTGTCGGTGACGATGGCGGGGCCCTTGCTTGGGCGCGCCTTCTGCTCGGCTTCAAACGCCTTGCGATAGTTGGCCTTCACGTCGGACAGCAGCACGCGATCCTGCGGACGCTTCGGACCCGCGAGCGAGGGCTTGATCGAGCCCAGGTCCAGCCCGAGCACGTCGGTGTACTCGGCTTCCGGCGCATCCGGCGTCCACCACATGCCCTGCGCCTTGGCGTAGGCCTCGACGACGGCGATCTGCTGGTCGCTCCGGCCGGTGAGGCGCAGGTAGTTCAAGGTTTCTGCGTCGATCGGGAAGATGCCGCAGGTGGCGCCGTATTCCGGGCCCATGTTGGCAATCGTGTTGCGGTCGCTCGCGGACAGATTGGCGAGGCCGGGGCCGAAGAACTCGACGAACTTCTCGACCACGCCGCGCTTGCGCAGCATCTCGGTGGCGGTGAGCACCAGGTCCGTCGCGGTGGCGCCTTCGGCGAGCTTGCCGGTCACGCGCACGCCGATCACTTCCGGGATCAGCATGGAGGACGGCTGGCCGAGCATCGCGGCCTCCGCCTCGATGCCGCCGACGCCCCAGCCCAGCACGCCGATGCCGTTCACCATCGTGGTGTGGCTGTCGGTGCCGAAGCAGCTATCCGGGTACAGCAGGCCGGCGTCGTTCTCGAACACGACGCGCGCGAGGTACTCGATGTTGACCTGGTGGACGATGCCGGTATCCGGCGGCACGGCCTTGAAGTTCTTCAGCGCCTCCTGGCCCCAGCGCAGGAAGTTGTAGCGCTCTTCGTTGCGCTGGAACTCGACCTTGGCGTTGAGGTCCAGCGCTTCCCTGGAACCGTAGTGGTCGATCATCACCGAGTGGTCGATGACCAGCTCGACCGGGCACAGCGGGTTGACCTTGGCCATGTCGCCGCCGAGGCTCTTCATGGCGTCGCGCATGGCGGCCAGATCGACCACGCAGGGCACGCCGGTGAAGTCCTGCAGGATCACGCGCGCAGGCGTGAAGTCGATGTCCTTGTTCGGCACCTTCTTGAAGTCGCAGCCGGCCAGGGTCTCGATGGATTCCTTGGTGACATTGGCGCCGTCCTCGTGGCGCAGCAGATTCTCCAGCAGCACCTTGACCGAGTAGGGTAGGCGGTCGAGCTTGAACTTCGGCTCCAGCGCTTTGAGGTTGTAGTACGAGTAGGTCTTGGACCCGACCTTGAGGCTGGCTTTGGACTTGAAGCTGTCGGACATGGCTGGTGCTCCCCGATGGATTGGCTATGGATGCGCAATGCACGCCGCATGGCGGCGCGGAAGTATACCGGTGCGGCAGCCACCCACACACCGAGAAATCATGCAGAAAGGCGGGCCGGGTGACGTCGAAATCAGTTGTCGGATGGGGCTGTGTGGAACCGATGGCGAACTGCTGGTCAAGTCGATCGCATCGGCGGTCTGGAAACGGATCCTGCCGTCGCGGGCATCTCCGCCCCTTCATTCCACCTCGTGATGCGGGGTATCAGACGCTTCGGATTTACTTATATTGCTCCGACAACGATTCTCGCCCCATATCTGGAGGAAGGGACATGCGATCAGGAGGCCTGTCACGGTGGCGGTTGGCGCAAGGGGTCCCGTCGTGGCAACAAGGGGCGCGTTGCGGTGGTGACGAGCGCCATCACGCTGTATGACGTGGGTAAGAAGATCTGCCTGAGCGCACAAGATTTGCACCGAACTCGATCCGGCCCCAGGCCTGGCGCGCCTGTTCACGCTGCACTTCATGCACGCAGGGGAAGGATAGGTTCGATCAATCCTGTAGGTTCAAGCCGAAGGCGGAACCGATCTGAGGCCGAGAATTCGCGAGCCGTTTGCGACCGGCGCATGTCGGTTCCGCCCCCATGAAGCCGCCGGCGTGAATCGACCTGCAACCGGCCTGCACGGACCAAAGCGAAGCGGAATTTCTTTTATTTCAGCGGGATGCCAGCCGTAATTGACCAGCAAGGATGAAATGAACAGACGCTTGTTGACGGTGGAAGACGTACACGGGATCTGGGCCATCATGCCCACGCCCGCCAAGCCCGGCGCTTCAGACTGGAGGTCGGAGAATACGGTCGATCTCGACGAAGCGGCACGCACGGTCGAAAAGCTGATTGCCGGCGGCGTCAACGCGATCCTCTCGCTCGGCACCCTGGGCGAATGCGCGACCCTGAGCTGGGACGAGAAGCGCGCGTTCATGGCCACCCTGGTTGCGACCGTACGCGGGCGCATCCCGGTGTTCGGCGGTACCAGCACGCTGTCCACGCGCGAGACGATCCGCCAGACGCGCGCGGCGCGCGACATCGGCGTCGATGGCGTGATGCTGGGGCCACCGATGTGGTGCGCTGTGGACGTGGCGACTGCGGTGCAGTTCTACCGCGACGTCGCCGAGGCCTGCCCCGATACCGCGATCTGCGTCTACGCCAACCCGGAAGCCTTCCGATTCGACTTCCCGCGGCCGTTCTGGGCGCAGATCTCGGAGATTTCGCAGGTGATCAGCGCGAAGTATCTGGGCGTCGGCACGCTGCTGGCGGACCTCGGTGCGAGCCGGCGGCGAATCCGCTTTCTGCCGATCGACGTCGATTACTACGCCGCGGCGCGCATCGATCCGGAGTTCTGCACCGCGTTCTGGACCAGTGGCGCGGTCTGCGGGCCGGCGCCGGTCGTCGCCTTGCGTGATCGCGTGGCGAAAGCGCGCAACACCGGCGACTGGGCCTTGGCCGCGCAGCTTTCGCAGAGCATCGGCCGCACTTACCAGACGCTGTTCCCCAATGGCTCGTTCAAGGACTTCTCGATGTACAACATCGGGCTGGAAAAGGCGCGCATGGACGCCGCGGGCTTCATGCGCGCCGGTCCGCCGAGACCGCCATATCACCTGGTGCCCGAGCCCTATCTGGAAGGCGCACGGGAGTCCGGCCGACGCTGGGCGGCGCTGCATCAGGAACTGTCTGGCACGGTCGCGTCATGAGCACGGACATGCGCGAGATCGAGTTCTGGCTGGACTTCATGAGCCCGTATGGCTACCTCGCGCACCAGCGTCTGCCGGAGCTGGCGCGGCGCTACGGCTATCGCCTGAAGTACCGGCCGTTCGATCTGCCGCAGGCCAAGTACGCGGCGGGCAACATCGGGCCGCCCAACGTCAAGATCCCGGTCAAGCTGCGATATCTGACCACCGACATGCAGCGCTGGGCCGCCCGCTACGGCGTGCCGATGGTTTTTCCAAAATCCTTGCAATCGGACCGGCTGAACAAGGCGCTGTTCTTTGCGATCGACCGTGGACAGGAGGAAGCCTACGCGCGCGCCACCTGGCACGAGGTCTGGGGCAGGGGCGGCGATCCCGCCGACGAAAACCTGCTTCGCGACGTCGCGACCGGGCTGAACTGGAACTCCGACGAAGTGCTCGCGTTCGCCGCTTCGACGGCTGCGCAGGAGCGTTTCGACCGGAGCAATGCCGAGGCGCATGCCCGCGGAATATTCGGCACGCCGACCATGATGGTCGGCGAGGAGATGTGGTGGGGCAACGACCGCCTGGACTTTCTTGAGGAGTACCTCCAGACCCGGGAGGAGCCGCACGTGGCCTGAATGTCCCCACATAAATTCACGGACGAATTTATTTTTGGCAAAACTGGAGATGTGAGATGAGCGCGATTCAGAACGAGATTCAAACCCTGGTGGATGTGCGGCACGGGCGACAGAGCGGCCGCATCTACCACGACCGCGAGATCTACGAGCAGGAGTTGCAGCGCATCTTCGCGCGCTGCTGGCTGTTCCTGACGCATGAGAGCCTGATCCCCCACTACGGCGACTTCGTCACCACGCGCATGGGCGAGGACGAGGTGATCGTGGTTCGACAGAAGGACGGTACGATCAAGGCTTTCCTCAATGCCTGCCGTCACCGCGGCTCGCGCGTGTGTCCGGTGGAAGCCGGCAACTCGCGCGGCTTCGTCTGCAATTATCACGGCTGGTCCTACGGTAGCGACGGCAAGCTGATGGCCGTGCCCTTCGAAAACGAGCTGTACAAGGGTCGGCTCGACAAGTCCACGCACGGCCTGCGCGAAGTGCCGCGCATCGAGCTCTATCACGGCTTCGTCTATGGCTGCTTCGATACCGAGGCGCCGAGTTTCTACGATTATCTCGGCGACGCGCGCTGGTACATCGATATCTGGATGGAGGCCAGCGGCGGGCTGGAACTGGTGGGCCCGGCCTCGCGCGCGATCGTGCATTGCAACTGGAAGGCACCGAGCGAGAATTTCGTCGGCGACGCCTACCACGTCGGCTGGACGCATGCCGCGGCGCTGAAGGCCGGCGGCGGCATGCTGGCCGGCATGTCGGGCAATGCGATCCTTCCCCCCGCGGGTGCCGGTCTGCAAGTCGCAACGCGTTACGGCCACGGCCTCGGGATCCTGTACGACGTCAATCCCGGCGCGCACGACATGAAGCTGGCGCAGGACGTCCTCGCCTGGCAGGCGGCCAAGCGTCCTGGGATGGAAGCCAGGTTCGGCGCGCTGCGCACGCGCTACTACGGCTCGCACATCAACGGCAGCGTGTTTCCCAACAACACCTATCTCTGGGGCAGCAGCCTGTTCAAGGTCTGGCATCCGCGCGGACCGGATCGCACCGAGGTCTACACCTGGACCATGGTCGAGAAGGACATGCCGGCAGAACTCAAGAAGCGTCTCTCCAACTCGCTGCAACGCACCTTCGGCGTCGCCGGTTACTGGGAATCGGACGACAACGACAACATGGAATCCGAGACGCAGCTCAATCGCGGCTATGTGACGCGCCAGGGGTTCCTCAATGCGCAGATGGGCATCGGCGGCGACCGGGTCGATCCCGATCTTCCCGGCGTGATCGGCGACTGCGCGATCGGTGAGACTTCGTACCGCGGTTTCTTCCGCTTCTACCGCGAAACCATGTCGGCCAAATCCTGGCGCGAGCTGCCGCCGAGTAGCGATACCTGCTGGAAGCAGGAACTGGTCGGTGCCGCGTCCGAGATCGCCACCCTGCCCGTGACAGCATAAGGAGACGACCATGGCAGACGACGTCATCAATACTCCGCCGGTCGTAGGCGATCAATACGCCGCTCCGGAACTGTTCCGCGAGTGCGAGCTGTTCCTGTATCGCGAGGCGCGCCTGATCGATACCGAGCACTGGCAGCAGTGGCTCGACGAGATGGTCGATCCCGCGATCCGCTACTACGTGTTCAGCCGTGAGCTGCGCTTTCGCAAGGAGAAGCGCTACAAGCTGCCGGACGAGATCGCGATGTACGACGAGGACTACGAGTTTCTGCGCGCGAGAGTGAGCCAGTTCCACGGCGGCAACTACTGGCGAGTGGACCCGCCGGAACGCTACCGACACATGGTCAACAACATCGAGGCTTTTGTCAGCGACAAGGCCGATGAGGTGCGCGTGCGTTCCAACGTGTTTGCGCAGCGTTCACGGCGCGCCTACGAGGTCGATCAGTTCGTCTACTGTCGCGACGACGTGCTCGTGCGGCGGGCCGGCGGCAAGCTCAAGCTGCTGTCACGGCGGATCGATTACGACGAGCGCTGCGTGCAGGGGCGCAATCTGGTGATGCTGCTGTAGGTCGGCTCCGCGCTGGATGCGGTGGATGCGGTGGATGCGCTTCGCTTATCCACCCTACATCGACGCGCCCGGTAGGGTGGATAAGCGACGCATCCACCAGACCCCGCGATGCAATCGGAAGCTTGTTGTTGGGATGACCGGGAGAAGGAACATGGCATGGCTTCAGGGCGATGTAATGCTGGTGACGGGAGGCGGCTCCGGCATGGGCCGCGCCCTGGTCAAGCGGTTCATTGAGGAGGGCGCGCGGGTCGGCGTCCTGGAACGCAGCGAGTCCGCAGCGGAAAGCCTGCGTGACGAGTACGGCACCAAGCTGGAGGTCACGGTCGGAGACGTGAGCTCCTACGCGGACAACGCCAAAGCGGTGAACGCGACGGTCGCGAAGTTCGGTCGGCTCGACTGCTTCGTCGCCAACGCTGGCATCTTCGACTTCTTCAAGTCGCTGGCGCAGTTCGAGGGCGAGCAGTTGGGTTCTGCCTTCGACGAGCTGATGGCGGTCAACGTCAAGGGCGGTCTGCTCGGCGCCAGGGCGGCGCTGCCGGAGCTGGTCAAGTCCAAAGGCAGCGTGATCTTCACCATCTCGAATGCCGGGTTCTATCCCGGCGGCGGCGGGCCGATCTACACGGCATCGAAGCACGCGCTGGTCGGCTTGGTTCGGCAACTCGCGCATGAGCTGGCGCCCAAGGTGCGGGTCAACGGGGTCGCGCCCGGTGGCATGCGCACCAATCTCTCGGGTCTCAGCGCAACCGACACCGCCGCGCAGAGCCTCAAGGACATTCCGGACTTCGATCAGTTGATCGTCGGCATCACGCCGCTACGCATGGCGCCTACGCCGGCCGATTACTGTGGTCCCTACGTGCTGCTGGCTTCGCGCGCCAATGCTTCGAGCATCACCGGCGTGGTGATCAACACCGATGGCGGCCTGGGCGTGCGCGGTATCGTGAACGTCAACGGCGGGGAGGGGCTTTGATCCGTGTGGATTTCCGTCAGTGGATCGATGCGTCGCGCTCGAGCCGCAGCGTGTGGATGACGCCTTTTACTTCCGGCTGGACTGCGACTGTTACGGGCCGCTGGAGTCCCCTACGCCCCCGTCGCGCAGTCCCGTGTTTTGCAGGCGGACCACGGCCTCGCGGGCCAATATGGTTTGCAGCGCTGCATACAGGCCAGGATTGGCTCGCAGCATGTCCAGCAGCGCTTTCTTCGGCCAGCAAACCAGTTGGCTGGGTTCGTCCGCCGTCACGGTCGCCGCGGGCTTTCCATCCGTGAGCAGACCCATTTCCCCTATGAAAGCGCCGTTGCGCAGCGAGGCGACATGACGTCCGTCAACCGATACCGTCGCGTGTCCCGCGAAGAGATACAGCAGCTCCGGCATCGTGGCTGAGACGCCCTCGCGCATGAGCGTCTCGCCGCTTTCGGCCTGCCGCCACTGCGCCACGCTCATCAACTTGCGGAACTCGGCGATGCCGATCCTGGGAAATGCGTCCCGACGCAGGCTGAGCTGCTGCTCCGACAGACCCCAGGTCGATCGCGCGCGCAGCAGCCGCGCGATATGCACGGAGTTGATCGACATGAAGGCGATGTTCCAATAGATGATCACCCATATCGGTTGGGGGTAGGCCATGACGTTGAACGCGATCATGAAACACGACGCCACGATGGCGATGATGCGCAGGTACAGGATGTCGCGAATGACGTACGACAACGCGAGCAGTACAAACGCGGCATTCGCCAGATAGGTGTACTCACCGCTCATTGGCTGCATCTCCCTGGATTGACAATTGCTTTTCCAGCTCCGAAAGCCGGGCCACGACGCGATTGAACTCGCGTTCGAACGCCGGGTAATCGTGTTGCAGTTCCTGCCGGTACCGGGCGGTGCGGGGGCCGAACAGCAGGAATCTCTGCGACAGGTCTTCCTCGGTAGGGTAGACGACCTGCCGCCCGGCCAACCACCGCGGCAACATTCTTGGTCGGTCCAGGGCATTACGCCGCAAAATATGTGGCCAGGCCACCGTCCGCAGAATTCACGAAGGCCGATCAATTCGGTGCGCGCGCCAACACTATTGATGCGGCCCGCAAATTGTTGGATGGGGCATGGTGCTGGGAATCCTCGCATCGCTGAACGGGGACGGTGACTACCGCATCAATAGCACGGAGCATTGTTTGGTTATTGGTCCGGCCCGTTCGTGCTGGTCAACCAACACCTGCCAGGAAGTGAATCCGCGGCGATTTTCAAAGTATTTGCGGGCCGGATCAATAATCGGCCTGGGGGCAATTCGGGCGGCGCGACGCGTCCGGGCCGGCAGCGCCGCACTTTGGCTGTCGTTGGCGCCGACGATTCACCCATAGCTTGAAGTCGAGCATCCGTTCCGGCTGCTCAAGCGACAGTTTGGCTACACCAGGTTCCGCTACCGCGGTCGGGAGAAGAACACCGCGCAGCTGCACACGCTGTTTGCCTGCGTGAATCTCTGGATCGCGCGCCAAGATCGCCTGGCCGCAGGATAGGTGTCGATGCGATCCGGGTTTCGAGTCCGGATCGCATCGGAAACATCGGAAATCAGCTCGGTCTGCACCCGTTGCAGACGCCACGCATCGCTACATCGCTCCCAACGCTCTTGAACGGAGCCTGCGCAGGGCTTCCCGAGGAGCCTCTTCCTTCCACATTGTCCAAGCCGTTGAACGTGGGGGCGCTACCGGCCGGACATTGAGGATGGCAAGCTACTTCCGATCACCGCAAGGCTTACCGAGACAAAATAATCATGTCGCTGCGCGAAAAGCAGATGGCTCAGCGCCGTGCCCGCATCCTCAGTTCTGCCGAAAAGCTGATCCGCAAGACCGGGGGCACCGACTTCACGATGACCGCGCTCGCCCACGAAGCGGAGGTGAGTCCAGCAACCCCGTTCAATTTGTTCGGCAGCAAGGAGGGGCTGCTGTACGAGCTGCTGTTGCAGTCGCTCAACGCGTTTTTCACGCGCGCACAGGCCCAGCAGTCCGATGAGCCCCTGGAGCGTGTCGTGCTGGCGGCGCAGGCTGCCGCTGACGTGTTCATCGACAACCCCAAGCGCCTGCGGCCGCTCTATCGATTTCTGCTGGGCGTGATCGACCCGACCTCACGCCCGGAATTTCTCCGCCGCTCCCACGGGTACTGGCGCATTTCCCTGGACGCCGCCGTGAGCGCCGGATGGATGGATGAACAGGAGGCCGACGCAGTCGCCTCCGGCTTGCTGGTCCACATCCTGGGCGTCCTCGATCTGTGGGTACACCGCGACATCAGCGATACGGAACTGAGTGCCCACCTGTTGCAGGGTGTGCTCCTGCACCTGTGCCCCTTCGTTCGCGCCAAGCAATTGCCTGATCTGCGCGCACGCCTCCGGCAGACCGCGCTCACGCTCGCCAGGACGCGCGCGCCGGTCTAAGCGCCAAGTTCAGCTGCCGGCGATGCGACGATCCCGCCCGGTCCAGTAGGGCTCGCGCATGGCCTTGCGCTTGATCTTGCCGACGGCGGTTCTGAGCAGGGGCTCGGTGCGGATCTGCACGCCACCCGGCTTCTTGTAGCTGCCCAGCGCGTCGGCCACCATCTGCGTGATGTCGGCCTCGGTCACCCGGGCATTCTCCGCGACCACACAGATCGCGAACGGGGTTTCGCCCCACTTCTCGTGCGGCACGCCGAACACGGCCACTTCCAATACCTCGGGGTGGTTGCCGATGACGTTCTCGAGTTCCGTCGGCCAGATGTTGTAGCCGCCGGAAATGATCATGTCGTCGGCCCGATCCACCAGGTACAGATAGCCGTTGCGATCGATGCGTCCGATGTCGCCGGTCTTGATCCATCCGTCGACGATGCGCTCCTGCGTGGCCTCGGGGTTGTTCCAGAACGCGGTCATCTGTCCGTCGGTCTTGGCCACGATCTCGCCGATCTCGCCGAGCGGCAGAGCCCGGTTGTCCTCGTCCCAGATTTCGACCATTGCGAAGGGCAGGGGCATACCGCAGGCGCGCAAGGGCGTGGAGCCTTCGATCTGTGCAAACCACTGCCGCGGGCCCATGAAGGCAATCGGCAGCGCCTCGGTCTGGCCATAGCCCTGGAACAGCACGTCGCCGAACAGCTCGTGTGCGGCCAGGGCCGTGGCGTCCTGGATCGGCGCCGTTCCGACCAGCACGCATTGCAGGCTGCTGTAATCGCGTGCGCGCGCCGCCGGTTCGCGCAGGATGGCCTGCAACATGGTGGGCGCGAGCACGGTGTACTTGATGCGCTCGGTCTCGATCAGGCGCGTGGTGCTGTCCACCTCGAAGCGATCGACCATCACGTTGCAACCGCCCGCCAGCCAGATCGGCAGGTATTGATAGCCGGAAGCGTGCGAGATGGCGCCGACGTGCAGGCATTTGTCGCCCGGCTCCACCGGCGGAAAAATGTAGAACCAGTCGCGGCCCGCAGCGAGCCAGGACTTGTGCGAATAGGCCACCGCCTTGGCCTTGCCGGTGGTGCCGCCGGTATGGCGGATGATGAACCAGTCGTCCGGCTTGACCGGCACGTCGGGTTCGATGTCGCTCTGCGCGGCAAGCCAGGACTCGTACCCCGCGTCGCGCACGATGAGGTGCGCGAGCTCGGGCAACTCATCCTGGATGCCGGCCACGTCGGCCGCGTATTTCTCGCTGACCAGCAGCGCGCGGCAGTTGGTGTGCCGCATCATGTGGGCGTGCGAGTCGCGATCATTGCGCGCGTACAGCGGCACGCGCACGAGGTTGGCCGCGGCGGCGGCCGCGAAGATGTCGGCCGCCTCGACGGAATTGTCTTCGAGCACGGCGACGCGATCACTGGGTTTCAGGCCCAGCGCGAGCAGGCCGTTGGCCAGTCTCACGCCGCGGGACCAGGCTTGGCGGAAGCTCAGGCGCCGCGTGCCATGCACGACCGCTTCGCGGTCCGCGAAGTGCAGCGCCGCGCGGCTCATCAGGCGTTTGATGTCCATCTGCGTGTCTCCTCTTCTATCAGTCCAGGCTTTGTAGGAGGGGCTTTGCCCCGACAGTCGTTCGAATTGCGCGATGCGGTTTGATCGGCGGGCGACTGTCGGGGCAAAGCCCCTCCTACTGCGCGTTGCGCAGCAACAGGCATCCGCCGGGAATTCCGCCGCCGCTGGAGGTCACCGCCAGCCGCGCGTCCTGCACCTGACGACCCGCCGCCTGCCCACGAAGTTGCAGGACCGCCTCGCGCACATGGCCATAGCCGTTGCTGCGGCCAGCCGCGAGGTGTCCGCCGTGCGGGTTCAAGGGCAGCTCGCCGCCCAGCGCGATGCGCTGCCCGCCGGCGACGAAGTCGGCGGCCTCTCCCAGACCGCAGAAACCTAGCGCTTCGAGCCAGGACAGGACATTGAAGCTGAAGCCGTCGTAGAGGCAGGCGAGATCGACATCTCGCGGCCGCAAATCGGTGCGCGTCCACAGGTGCGCTGCCGGCCCGAACACATTGACCTGATGCAGCAGGGTTCCCTGGTCCCAGAACTGTGGCTCCGCGATGTGCGTGCCGACGGCCTCTATGAGGACCGGCGGCTGACGCAGGTCCGGCGCGACCTCGCGTCGCGAAAGCACGAAGGCGATGGCGCCGTCGCAAGGCGTATCGCAGTCGTGCAGGCCGAACGGCGTGGAGATCATCCGCGCGCCCAGGTAGGCGTCCATGTCCAGCGGCGCGCGATGCAGGGCCTCCGGGTTGCCGGCGGCGTGGCGCCGGGCGGTGATCGCGATCCAGCCGAGGGCCTCGCGCGAAACGCCGAAGCGCGCCAGATAGTGCGTGGCGTACAGCGCGATCCAGTTGACGGGCGTCATCGCGCCGAACGGGATGCGCCAGGCCGACTCGCCGCTGATGCGCGTCCGGGGCGAAAGATTCCATGGCCTCTGCGCCTCGGAAAAGCTGCTCATGCACAGCACGTGACTGCACAGCCCCGCGCTGAGCGCGAGCATGGCCTCAACCAGCGCGCCGGTCTGGCCCGCAAGCTCCTGTGCACCGCAATGCCATGCCGGCTCGATGCCCAGGGTCTGCGCCAGGGCGCGCACGCCTCCGGCCGACACCCCCGGCATGCCGCTGCTGCCGGGATAGGCGCTGACGCCGTCGATGTCGGTCAGGCTCAGGCCCGCATCGTCGAGCGCCGCGCGGCAGGCATCGACCGTCAAGGCCGCCGGTCCGCGAGGCAGCTTGCGCCCGATGCCTGAGGCGCCGACGCCGGTAATGGCGACGCGGTCCTCGAACTTCTCCGTCTGGGTACGGGGTCGAACGTGTACGCGCGGCGGCGGTTCGACGATGTCCGCGCACGGTCCGTCGATCATCTCGAACAGCGGCAACCAGACATCCTCGTGCGCTTCGAACCTCACCTGCAGCGGCGCGCCGATGCGCAGGATCTTGCCTTCGACCCCGACCAGCCTCGTGGTCAATCGCACCGCAGGCGCCGCGTCGAGCGCGACGATGGCGATCCAGTACGGCGCTGGCGGCGACTGCGCCCAGGCCTGATGGTTCTCGGTGAACGACAGCAGCGTGGCACGGCCATCGATGGCTCTTGCCACGAGCTCCGACGACAGACAGTGAGGACACAGGTCGCAGGAGGGATGCAGGTAGCGCGCACAGTGCGCACACCAGAGGATCTGCAGTTCGCCGCGGGTTCCTGCCGTCCAGAATTCCGGGCAGGGTCCGTCCAGCGCGGGCAGCGGTGCGGCGCTCACGCGCGATCCATGTGGAGCATCACGAAGCGTGGACGTGCAGCGCGTGCTGACCGCGCGTCAGCAGCACCGGAATCCATTCCAGCGGCCGGTCGGCAAGCCGCATTCGGGGCAGGTGCCGGAGAATTCTCGGCAGGGCGATGCTGGCTTCCAGTCGCGCCAGCTGTGCGCCCATGCAGAAGTGCGCGCCGTAGCCAAAACCGATGTGCCGGCGGCTGCCCTCGCGATCCAGACGCAGCGTGTCCGGATCGTCGAAGACCTCCGGGTCGCGGTTTGCACAGGCCAGAATCAGGAAGATGCGGTCACCCGCCTCGAAATGAAAACCCTCGTAGGTGAAGGCCTTGCGCACCACCCGGGTCAGCGCCTTGGCCGGCCCGTCGAAGCGCAGCAGTTCCTCGACGGCGACCGCCGGGTCAACCAAACCATCGCGCAGCGCCGCCCACTGGCTGGGGTGACGCTGCAAGGCGACCAGTGCGTTGGCGATGAAATTGGCGGTGGTCTCGTGGCCGCCGAACAAGACCAAGGTGAGTGTCGCGATCACCTCGGCTTCCGACAGCGAGTCGTCGTTCTCGCGCGCGCGCAGCAGGTCGGTGATGAGATTGTCTTCGGGCGCCGCGGTGTATCGCTGCATCAGGCCGCGGAAATAGCGCACCAGTTCGTCCATGCCTTCGGCCACACCCTCGTAGCGGCGCGGATCGTCCAGCCCGCCGGACACCAGCGGTGCGACCATGCGCGTCCAGCCCTCGAAGCGCAGGCGGTCCTCCACCGGCACGCCAAGTCGTTCGGCGATGATGATCGAGGGCAGCGGCGCGATGACCGCTTCCATCAGGTCGAATTCGCGGTCCATCGGCACCCGGTCGAGCAGCTCGGCGCATAGCGCGGCGCAGCGATCACGCAGCAGGGACACCGACCGGGTCGTGAAACCCTTGCTCACCAGCACGCGCAGCCTGGCGTGACCGGGTTCGTCCTGGAACACCATCCAGCCGGCCAGGATGTTGAACGCCTGCCGCATCAGGGGATCGACATCAGGGCCGGAGAGCTTGCGCTGGATGAAGGGATTGATGCGGTCCGACGACAGCCGCGGCTCGCGCACCAGCGCCGAGATGTGGCGATGATTGGTGATCAGCCAGGAGCGGTAGGTCTCGTCCCAGTAGATCGGCTCGGTCTGGCGCAGGCGGCCGAAGAAGGTCTGCGGATCGCGGATCGCCTCGGGGCCGACGATGTTGAACGCCGGTGTCACCGCTTCAGCGAGTTGTTGCACGGGCAAGCTCCTGCGGGCGAGCGTCTGAGCAAGGCCGTCGTGAGTGACTTGCTCTAGCTATAATATTAGAGTTCACTATACCTATCGGCCCAGGTTGGCGGCAACACGGCTTGATCGGGGCTGGCAAGCAAGACCACACGAGGAGACGACAATGAAAGTGGGCTACATGATGATGTTCCCGAACCTTCACGACAGCATGTCGGACGCCGACATGATCCGCAACGAACTGCGCGTGGCGGAGATGGCCGAGGGCATCGGCTACGAAACCATCTGGTGCCCGGAGCACCATTTCGAGGAATACTCGATCAGCGTCGACAACCTGCAAATCCTCACCTGGCTCGCCGCGCGCACCAAGACCATCAAGCTCGGCAGCGCCGCGATCATCCTGCCGTGGTGGACGCAGCCGATTCGTCTGGCCGAAAAGATCACCACGCTGGACGCACTGAGCAACGGGCGCTACATCATCGGCTTCGGTCGCGGGCTGGCGCGCAAGGAGTACGAATCCTTCGGCATCCCGATGGAGGAGACGCGCACGCGCTTCGACGAGTCGGCGCAGATGATCATCAAGGCGCTGGAGACGGGATTCATCGAGGGCGATGGTCCGCATTTTCCGCAGAAGCGCACGGCCATCCGCCCGAAGCCTTCACAGAGCCTGAAAGATCGGCTCTACGCAGTGGCGATGTCGCCGGAATCGGCCAAGGCCATCGGCGTGCTCGACTGTCGCATGATGACCTTCGTGCAGTTCTCGATGGACAAGCACCTGCCCAACATCCAGATCTTCCGCGAGGAGTTCCGCAAGAACTTCCAGCGCGAGGCGCCGCCGCCGCTGCTGATCGATTTCTCGTACTGCGACATGGACGCAGGACGCGCCGAGGAAGTGGCGCGGACGCGGCTGGCGGCCAACTACGTGTCCATCCTCAAGCACTACGAGTTCATGGCCGACTATCACAAGGAGCTCAAGGGTTACGAGGCCTACGGCGAATCCGCCAAGTTCCTCAACTCGCTGGGGCTGGACAAGGCCGTGGCCGACTACATCACGCACCAGGCCTGGGGTACGCCGCAGCAGATTCTGGACAAGCTGGCCAAGCGTCGCGAAGTCATCGGCGACTATGAATGGAACTCGATTTGCAGCTTTGCCGGCATGCCTTTCGATCAGGTCGAACGGAGCATGCGCCTGATCGGCGACAAGGTGCTGCCCGAGGTGAAATCCTGGGGCACAGCACCGGCCCGACAGGCCGTAGCGGCCTGAAGGTCCCTCCGATGATCGGCCCCGCCGACGATTTCCTGATCCACCAGACGCATGAGCCGGTGCTGTACGTCGCCACCAGCGACCGTCGCTTCTACGACCGCTATTTCTTCACCGGGCACGCCTGCGACGAATCGCTGTTCTTCATGATCGGTATGGGCGTCTACCCTAATCTCGGCGTGATCGACGCTTTCGCAAGCGTGGCCTACGGCGACCGGCAGACCACCACGCGTGGATCGCGCGAGCTGGGCGCTGATCGCATGAACACGACCGGCGTCGGCCCCTTGGGCATCGAAGTGCTCGAAGGGCTACGTCGGATTCGGGTACGTTGCCGTCCCGGCGAAGCCGTTTCTCTCGACCTGGAGTGGAACGGTGCGGTCGCAGCCTTCGATGAACCGCCCATCTTCAGCCGCGTCATGAACCGGGTGATGGAGCAGGCCACGCGGCTGATCCAGACCGGCACCTGGACCGGGCACATCGTCGTCGATGGCCAGCGCATCACGCTGGACCCGGTGAGAGCCTGGGGCGCGCGGGACCGCTCCTGGGGCGTGCGCTCCATCGGTCTGGAGCGCGAACCCAAGGGCATCCAGCAGGCACATCGCGTCAGCGAACAGCGTCCGCCGCTGTGGATCTGGTCGCCCATGCAGTTCCGTGACGCGACCATCCACTTCAATCTCGCCGAGCACGCCTCGGGCGAGCGCGAGGTGCAGGCCGTGCGCCGCGTGCCGAGCCTTGCCCGAGGCGGCGAGGTGGTGGACCTGCGCAACCCGGATCATCACCTCCGACTCGACCCGCAAAGCCGCGAATTGCTGGCCGGATCGAAAGTCAGCTTCGATGATCTCGACGGATCCCGCCGCACCGTCACGCTCGAACCCCTGTGCCGCGCGTATCTGCGTGCCGGAACCGGCTACGGCGGACCGGACGACTGGCGGCACGGCAAGTATATGGGTGCCTCGTGGTCGAGCTCCGTTGCATACGATCTGCGCGATGCGGCGGTCACTGCGAAGATCGGCCCGACACATGTGCTGTGCCGCATGACGATGGACACCGGCGATGTCGGCTACGGCACCTTCGAGACCCAGGTCTTCGGCGCGTTTCCGAAGTACGGATTCCAGGCTTGAATCCAGCGAACTTCACGGACCCACGCGCGGACATTGCCGGGCCGCTCTCGGAACATCTGTCCGCATACCTGGGCCGGCGCGCGCAGGCGCGGGGGCTGACGCGACTCACCGGCGGCAGTTCCAATGAAACCTGGGCCTTCGAGTTGCAGGTCGAAGCCGACGAGGCGCCGATTCCACTGGTGCTGCGACGCTGCTTTGCTTCGAGCCCGCTGGAAGTGCGGCTCGACACCGAGTTCGAACTGCTCCAGACGCTGCATCGCCTCGGCCTGCCGGTTCCCAGACCCTGGACCTGCGCGCTGAGTGACTCTCCCTTGCGGTCGCCCTTCATGGTGGTCAGCCGGGCGCCAGGGACCGACGTGCGCAAACTGCTCGCGAAGAATGCCTCGCCGCTGACCCGGGAGCAGCTTGGAGCGCAGCTTGTCGGTGTTCTGGCCCGCATTCACGCCGTGGACTGGCGGCGCGAACTGCGCGCGCTGACCCCGCCCGCCGCGGCAGATGTTGCGCGGCACGAGGTGGAACGCTGGGCGCCGGACATCGAAACGGTCGCGACCACCCGCCCTCTGCTGCTGGCCACACTCGACTGGCTGCGCGCCCATGCACCGAACGACGCGACGCTCTGTCTCGTGCACGGCGATTTCAAGGCCAACAACCTGCTGTTCGGAGAGGGCCGCACGCAGGCGGTGATCGATTGGGAGCTGGCGCACATCGGCGATCCCTTCGAGGACCTTGCCTGGACGCTGCTGTGGGATACCGGGCACGATCTGGTCAATGGCCTGTTATCGCCTTCGGCTTTTCTCGCTAGCTACGCCGCGGCCGCGAACAGGGCGATGGATGGCAGGCGACTGTTCTTCTGGCAGGTGTTCTCGCTGTTCAAGCTCGCCGCAATCTTCCTGCGCGGGCTGAAGACGGCGACGCCCAACCACCCGGTGCGACCAATGCTGATTCAGCTTGCCCGGGCACTGCCGCATCTCGAACAGCAACTGGCGGCCTTGCTTGTCGCCGCGCTCGATGACGAGGAGCTGCCGCGATGAGCGTGGATGCTCACAGCACGCTGGTCGATCTGCGCGGCTTTCTGTCGGGCGCCGTGCTCGCAGCCGTTCCGCACGGCCTGCGCAGCGAGCTGCGCGCTGCGATCAAGGTCCTCGAAGAGGTCGAGGCCGAACTCGATGCATTGCCCGGGCTGGTGCCTCCCGAATGCGAGCGGCTGCTGACCCTGTGCGCAGAATCGGTCGAGCAGTTGGAGACCACCAATTCCGAGGCGCTCGCGCTGCGCATCTCGACGCTGCGACACGAGCTGCGAGATGAAGCCCGCGGCCTGCGTGCTCGCATCGCGCTGCACCAGGAGCTGCTGCATTTGAGCGCCGGGCTGCTGGTGCAGCTTCAGCAGAGCCAACGCGCCCTGCCGCCGGGCCATGCGCAGCGGAACCGCCTGCGCCCCGTGCTCAGGAACTTCCTGCTCGAACTGCGCGACCAGGCCAAGGCGCGGCAAGCCTGGCAGTCCGTATTCCCCTCGTTCTGATTCCGCGTCTTGGCCCCCTGGAGTATCCGCACACCATGAACCAGATGATCGAAGGCCTTAGTGATCTGAGCCTACTGGTGAATGGCCGCGCCTTGCGTCCGCAAGCACGCACCACGGTGGAGAACCCCTCCACCGGTGAGCTGCTGACCGATGTGACGGCGGGCTCCACAACGCTGCTCGACGAGGCGGTCGGCGCGGCGGGGGCCGCGGCACCGAAATGGGCGCGCGATGTCGAAACCCGGCAGCGTGTCCTGGGTGAAATGGCGAAGGTGGTCGTGGCCCAACAGGCGCTTCTGGCACAGACCCTGGCGCTCGAACTCGGGCTTCCCCTGAAGATTGCCGCACAGGAAGCAGGCGCCGCCGCGGCCTTTCTCAGGTATCGCGCAACGACGCTTCCACGCATCGACACGCTGGTCGACGACGCCCTGCAGAACATCCGCGTGGTACGCGCGCCGATCGGCGTGGTCGGCGCCATCGTGCCGTGGAATGCGCCCCTGATGATGGCCTGCGAGAAGATCGGTACCGCGTTCGCGGCCGGCAACACCGTGGTGCTCAAGCCCTCGCCCCTGGCGCCGCTGACGGTGATGACGCTTGGCATGCTGGTGTGGGAAATCGTGCCCGCCGGCGTGCTCAACATTCTTCACGGCGGCGAGGACCTGGGTCCGGCGATGGTCGCGCATCCCGGGATCGGCATGATCTCCTTCACCGGCAGCACGACTACCGGTCGCCGAATCATGGCGGCGGCAGCGACGACGCTGAAGCGTCTGTCGCTGGAGCTCGGTGGCAACGACGCCGCGATCGTCCTTGGTGACGTCGATGTGGCCCGCACCGCCGAGAAGCTGTTCGGCGCCGCGTTCTATCGCTCCGGGCAGATCTGCGTCGGCGTCAAACGGCTGTACGTGCGGCGCCGCATCTTTGATCCCTTCGTCGTGGCGCTCAGGCAGATCGCCGAGGCCGCGCGTGCGGGCGATCCGTTTGACGCGGCCACGACCCTGGGACCGCTGTCGAACCGCCAGCAGTTCGAGAAGGTGAAAAACTACGCGGCGTCGGCGACCGCCGAGGGCGGTAGCGTCCTCTGTGGTGGCGCGCTCGATCGTCCGGGGTTCTTTTTCTCCCCCGCCCTGGTGACGGGCCTCGGCGCCACGGCGCGGCTGGTGGCCGAGGAGCAGTTCGGCCCCATCCTGCCGATCCTGGCGTTCGACGATGAGGACGAGGCCGTAGCCGCGGCCAACGACACCGCCTACGGTCTGGGCAATTCGGTGTGGACTGACGATCTCGCCGCGGGACAGCGTGTCGCGCAACAATTGCTAAGCGGGTCGGTGTGGATCAACCGCCACGGTCTGGTCCTGCCCCACGTGCCCTTTGGCGGCATGAAGCAGAGCGGCATCGGCCGCGCCAACGGGGATGCCGGTCTGGATCACTATTGCGAGTTGAAGACGCTCAGCGCGGCCCTGCCGCGCAAGGCGTGAACGGATAGCAGTTCTGCGAGGACCAGTGCAATGAAACAGCTACTCGATGGCGGGAAATTCTTCGAAGGGCCCCGTTGGCATGAGGGCCACTGGTATGTGTCGGACCTGTATCAGGGCCATGTGCTGAAGATCACGACGCGCGGCGAGGCCAGCGTCGTTGCCGAAGTACCCCAGCAGCCGTCGGGCCTGGGCTGGATGCCGGACGGTTCGCTGCTGGTGGTGTCGATGCTCGACCGCAAGTTGCTGAGGCGGCATCCCGACGGGCGTCTGAGCCAGCATGCCGATCTGGTTCCCTATACCGGTGGCTTGGCCAACGACATGGTGGTGGATCGCCACGGCCGCGCCTACATCGGCAATCTTGGTTTCGACCTGTTCGGCGGTGGTGCGCCGGCGCACGCAGACATCGTGATGGTGGAGACGGACGGGCGCTGTCGCATCGTGGCCGACGACGTGAAATTTCCCAACGGTATGGTGATCACGCCGGACGGCCGGACGCTGATCGTGGCCGAGACCTTCGGCGGCAATCTGCTCGCGTTCGACATTGCTGATGACGGTTCACTGAGTCGGCGCCGCGATTGGGCACGGATCGGCAACACGCCGTCGTGGGAGTCGGTGGGCGCCATGCTGCAAACCAGCTTCGCGCCCGACGGTCTTGCGCTCGACGCCGAGGGCCACGTCTGGGCGGCGGATGCGCTCAATGGCCGGGCCTGCAGATTTGCACCCGGCGGCGCGATCGGTGAGACCGTGATCGCGCCGAACGGATGGGGGCTGTATTCCTGCGCGCTGGGTGGCGAAGACGGCAAGACCCTGCTCGTCTGCGTGGCGCCGGACTTTCACGATGGCCATCGCAAGGCCAAGGCAGAAGCGACGCTCTATACCTACCCCGTTCGGGTGCCCGTGGCCTGAGCGGGCGGGCGATTTCGACCGCTGCGAGCCGAAAGCTACCCGCCGCTGCGGCCCTCAAACGGCGGCAGCTTGGGTCAGCTCGACCGGCTTGGCGGAAAGCGCCTTGATGGCAAAAAAACTGTACGGCAGGAAGAACGCCAGCAGCCAGGTGCCGAACACGATGTAGAAGTTCCAGGTTCCAGAGACAACGAACGGGCCTTCGGTCACAAAGGGGATGAATACTGTGCCGATGAATATCATTCCGGTGGCAAGCGCGCACCAGCCCAGAACCGGCGGGAACATCCTCTGCTTCTTGTCCAGAATCGTATAGAGACCAACGCCGACACACTGGATCGTCGTAATCATGTAGGTGCAGTCGTACATGATCCAGGTTCCCACATGCAGCATCTTGATGATCACCGGATCGACGCCGCTGGTCGCGAACAGCGCCGCGGTCGCCCACAAGGCCGGACAGAAGATGACCGACCAGGACGTCAGGATCCCGCCACCGGCTTCCATCATGCTCGTCAATCCCAATTGTCCGTTTTCATCGCGCATCATCGATGCGAGCTGCAATGAAAACATCAGGTAGAAACCTCCGGCCGTGCAGCAGCCGATCATCCCGATCGCGATGTCCTGCTGATGCTTTCCGTAGTACTCGGAAATGAACTGCTCCGGGCTCAGGGCCATCATGTTGGGCGGCGGAATGTTGTGCCCCAGAATGCCCCAGAAAATCGTGTAGGTGACGACGAACAAGGGACCGCACCAAGCTGCAGCCAAGCCCAGCATTCTCTTGGTCTCTTGATCCATGTTTCGATCTCCGATCCGGCGAACGCACGACATGTGGGACGGCTTTATGCACGTCTCTATCGTTAGAGTTTACTATATTACTTGCCAGATCGCGTATTTCAGAGTCGTAAAACGGCTGCACGTCAAGGAGCACTGCCATGCCTATCGTTGCGCTCGTCGCCCTGGTCACCGGTGCCGGCTCCGGTATCGGTCGGGCCACTGCGATGGCCCTTGCTCATGCCGGTCACCGCGTGATCTGTGCCGACATCAAGGGCGCCGAGGCCGTCGCTGCCGCTCTGGTTGCCGAAGGATTTCCAGCGAGCGGCCACGTCCTCGACGTGCGCGACAGCGCTGCCTGGACGCGCCTGGTCGAACAGATCCTGAGCGCTCACGGTGCCGTCGACATCCTGGCCAATGTCGCCGGCGTGGTCGCACCGGCGACCGATACCGTCATCGATCAGACCGAAGCCGACTGGCAGCGCGTGATCGACGTGGACCTCAAGGGGGTGTGGCTGGGTATGCGCGCGGTGCTGCCGCAGATGATCGCGCGCGGCGCCGGGCGCATCGTCAACGTGGCTTCGCTGGCCGGGCTGATCGGCCTGCCCAATCTTGCGACGTATTCCGCTGCGAAGGCGGGCGTCATCGGCCTGTCGCGTCAGGCCGCGATGCAGTACGCCAGCAAGGGTGTCACCATCAACGTGGTCTGCCCGGGCCTGATCGACACGCCGATGCTCGGCGAGATCACCGATGACATGCGCGTCGCCTTTGCGGCAGCCACGCCGGTCGGCCGCATGGGACGGCCCGAAGACATCGCGGCGAGCATCGTCCACTTCGCCGGGTCTGGCGGCGCGTTCATCACCGGCCAGGTTCTGGCCATCGATGGCGGCTGGTCGGCTCAGTAAAGGCGGGTGGCGGATCGGCGTCGCCCCCTCGTCGCAGCGGCCGATCTGGATGTCCAGGCTCGGCGCCAGGGTCGTGTCCGTCGTCGTCGCGGCCGATTCCGTGTCGGGCTGCCGATCGGCAAAGGGCAACTTCAGGCGGGTCCCTCCAGGCTCACCGGGTCGCCGCGGACGGTGCCGGGTATGTTCAGGGTGTCGGGCACCCGGTCGATCTCGACGAACACCTCGTCGCCATCGAGAATGACGGGATAGGTGCGCAGAGGCGTTTCGCAGGGAAAATGCGTCGCCTTGCCGGTAAGAACGTTGAAACACCCTCCGTGCAACGGGCATTCCACCGTGTCCCCCTCGAAGTAACCATCGGTGAGGGTGGCCACCGAATGCGTGCACAGATTGCTGGTCACGCAAATCCGGCCCTCCACGTTGAACGCAGCCAGTCGCAGCGTGCCGTTCATATCGATCGCCTGCATCTGGCCGGGCGGGAGCGAGGCCAAGCTGAGAACTCGAACTCTGCTCAAAATTGAAGTCTCCTTGACCTGAATCGGATGGGCCCCGCGAACGAGTGTTGAGCGAGTGCCGGCAGCTTCGACCGCGACCCTTCATCATTCAATAGAATGGCGATGATGCGGGTGATCACCTCACTGAATGCTTTGAGCGATCGAGCGCATCTTGAGCGATCGAGCGCATCGGGATGGCTCCAAGGATGGGGCCGAAAACATGCAGGTACGCGAAAAAGGAAGATTCGCCGATGGACTTGAAACAACTGGATCTCAACCTGCTGGTGGTTTTTCACCAGCTCATGGTGGAACGCAGCGTGTCGCACGCCGCCGAAGTGCTTGGCGTCACGCAACCGGCGATCAGCAACGCGCTGCGCCGCCTGCGCAAACTGCTTGGCGACGAGCTGTTCATCCGCACGCCGCATGGTATGGAGCCGACGCCGCTGGCCCAGGAACTCTCCGAGCCGGTGGCCTATGCGCTCGACGTGATCAAGGAGTCGCTCAACCGCGAGCGGGTTTTCGATCCGAAGACGGCGCGGCCGCCTTCACCCTCGCGCTGACCGACATCGGCGAGGTCTATATGCTGCCGAAGCTGGCCGCGATCCTGCATGAAACCGCGCCGCACATCGTGCTGAACGCCGTTCGTCACGGCGCCGAGAATCTGCGTGAACAGCTCGAACGCGGCCAGGTGGACGTGGCGATCGGCCTGTTGCCGGACCTGGCCGGCGGTTTCTTCCGCCAGCGGCTGTTCCGCCAGGGCTACGTGGTCGCCTTCCGCGGCGACCATCCCCTGGCGGCCAGGCCTGCCCTGACGCTCGATGATTTTGTCGCCCACGAACACGCGGTAGTGGTAGTGCCGGGAACCGGCCACGGCGAGATCGACCGGCTGATGCGCCGCAAGGGCATCGAGCGGCATGTGCGCCTCACCGTCCCGCACTTCAACGCGCTCGGCCACATCCTGAGCACCAGCGATCTCATCGCGACCCTGCCGGAGCGCTTCGTCGAGCGGATTCGCGGTCCGTTCGGCCTGAGCAGCGCGCGTCACCCGGTGAAGCTGCCGCAGCACACGATCGACCTTTACTGGCATGCCAAGGTGCACAAGGACCCAGCCAACCAGTGGTTGCGCCGCCTGATCTACGACACCTTTGCGGACCATTGACGCGCGCTCACGCACGCGCTTTTTTGCGGATTCGCTTCGGTTATGTCGGCGATCATCGGCATTTCGTTTACAAATACTGCTCCGGGGTCGATGGTCCGGACTCGTTGAACTGATCCGGAGCCGTGCACCGTGGAACTGCTGGTCCAGCCGCTGGGCAGAACCATCCCCGTCGAGGTCGGTGTGGGCCTTCTCGATTGCCTGATCGAGCACAAGGTTCCGGTCTCCTACAGTTGCCGCGACGGCCGCTGCGGCATGTGTACGTGCAGAGTCGTCGAGGGTCGGGTGCTGGAAGTGGGCAAGCTCGGTCGAGGCGTGCCGGTGACCCATCAGGCCAGCGTGCTCGCCTGCCAGTCGGTGCTGTCCGAGGATTGCGTGATCCACCTGCCGGACTGCGCCGAACCGGTCGTCCACGCGGCGCGACTGTTGAAAGTCCCGGTGCTCTCGATCGACCGTCCGGCACCGCATGTGCGCGACATCCGTCTGGCGCAAGGCACACCGCGGCTGGCCTACTCGCCGGGCCAGCACGTCGAGATCGAGTTCGCCAAAGGACTGGTCCGCCGCTATTCGTTCGCGAGCGTGGCGGAGGACGAGTTCCTGCGTTTCAATGTGCAAGGACGCAGCGATGGTCGCGCCTGGGAGTTCGTCGAGAAGCAGCTGTTGCCTGGCACCGTGCTGAAACTGCGCGGCCCCCTGGGTAGCGCCTACCTGCGCAATGCCGGTCACAAGGGTCTGCTGATGTGCTCGGCCGGCGTGGGACTTTCACCGGTCATGTCGATGTTGCGCAGGCTTGCGCAAATTCCTCCCCAGGCACCGGTCCTGGTCGCCATCGGTTTTCCCAGTCTTTCCGATTCCTATGGGCTCGAAGAACTCGAATCGCTGGTGAAGAAGGTTCCGTCGGCACGCCTGAGAGTCTGCGTCTCGCAGGGACGAACCCTTCCACGCGGCATGTACAAGGGTCTGCTGACCGAGTGGCTGCGCGCCGAGGTCGGCGACCTGTCGCTGTGGCGCGCGTACGCCTACGGCACCAGCAACGTGGTGGAGTCGGTGGTGCGCGTGCTGCGACACAAGGGCGTGATCGACGATAGACTTCACATAGAAGGTTTCTACGCCAACAACATCTGACATTCCGAGATGAGCGTATCGCCCACCGCGAGCAGCCGCTCATGAGCCGCGTACTGGAGTCCGCCCCTGCGGTGAGCGAGGCGCGCAGGGCTTTCTACCGGCGCATCGACGCCTTGAGCCTGACACCATTGTGGGAAGTGCTTCACGGCCTGGTGCCGCAAACACCCAATGGCACGCTGGTGCCGGCGCTGTGGCGGTATTCGGAGGTTCGCGATTATCTGAGCGAGTCCGGCCGCCTGATCACCGCCTCCGAGGCCGAACGCCGCGTGCTGATCCTGGAGAACCCCGCGCTGCGCGGACAATCCCGCATCACCCAGAGTCTGTACGCCGGATTGCAGTTGATCCTGCCCGGCGAGGTGGCGCCGGCTCACCGTCACACGCAGTCCGCGTTGCGTCTGGTGCTGGACGGCGAGGGCGCTTACACCGCGGTGGACGGAGAGCGCACGACCATGCGGCGCGGCGACTTCATCATCACGCCGGCCTGGACCTTCCATGACCATGGCAATGACGGCGACCAGCCGGTGGTCTGGCTGGATGGCCTGGACATCCCGCTGGTGCAGGTGCTCGACGCCGGCTTCGCCGAGAAATGCCCCCATGATCAGCAACACGTCACGCGGCCCGAGGGCGATGCGCTGGCGCGTTACGGCGCCAACCTGTTGCCGGTCGATTTCCGGCAGCAGGCGTCCGATCCCACCCGGGTGTTCATCTACCCGTATTCGCGCACGCGCGCCGCGTTGATGGCGACGGTGAACGGCGCGCCCGATCCGCATCAGGGCTACAAGCTGCGCTACGTCAACCCGGCCACAGGCGCCTCGCCGATGCCCACCATCGGCGCTTTCATCCAGCATCTGCCGGCCGGCTTCGAGACACGCGGCTACCGTTGCACCGACGCCACCATCCACGTGGCGCTGGAAGGCGGCGGCAGCGCGAGTATCGGCGACCACAGTTTCAGCTTCGGCGAGAGCGATATCTTCGTCGTGCCCTCGTGGCGCGAGCTGCGCCTGCACGCGTCGCGCGACACGATCCTGTTCAGTTACTCCGACCGGCCCGTGCACCAGGTGCTGGGGCTGTGGCGCGAGCAGAAGAGTTGATCGCTGCACCCACCATCCCCCCTTCTTGGTCGAGAGTCCTCACGTGAGCTTTGTTTTCGAGCCGCACCCTCTTTCCTCGCTATCCGTGCTCGGCCAGGACCGACGCTTCCCGGTCAATCGCATCTTCTGCGTGGGCCGCAATTACGCCGCGCACGCGCGCGAGATGGGGCACGACGAACGCGAGCCCCCGTTCTTCTTCATGAAGCCGGCGAGTGCGGCGGTCGATGCGAGTGCCCCGACGAGCATTCCCTACCCGAGCATGACCTCGAACTTCCATCACGAGATCGAGCTGGTGGTGGCCATCGGCAAGTCGGGCGCTGCGATTCCGATCGAGCAGGCGCTGGAGTTCGTGTTCGGTTACGCCGTGGGCCTGGATATGACGCGGCGCGATTTGCAGTTCCAGGCGCGCGACAAGGGTCGGCCCTGGGAATTCGGCAAGTCCTTCACCGCTTCCGCGCCGGTCGGCGCGATCAGTTGCGCCAGCGAGATCGGGCACCTGAAGGCCGGCGCGATTTCGGTGGCCGTCAACGACAAGACCCGGCAGTCCTCGGACATCGGGCTGATGATCTGGAACGTCGCGGAATCCATCGCCTACCTGTCGCGCTACGAGGCGCTGCAAGCGGGTGATCTCATCATGACCGGCACACCGGAAGGCGTGGGTCCGGTGGTGGTCGGCGACGAGATGCTGGGTCAGATCGAGGGGCTGCGAGGGATTCGAGTGAAGGTGAGTTGAATCGGCTGTCGCGGGGGTGGGCCCCACCCCCCCCCCACGCACTAGGATGAGAGGGGCCCGCCCCCCCCCCCATGAGGAGGCTCACCAGGTAACACAATCACCGCC
>JBQTIX010000140.1:0-12887 GCA_052387695.1 Panacagrimonas sp.
GCAATATCGGTTCAACCGGCGATACGACCTGGCGAAAATTCTCCAGAGGCTGATCCGAGCCTCCGCCACCACCCGTGCCTATCCCGCTCCCACAATCAGAATGGCTGAGGGTCGTTGCTAATCAGGATGCCCTTTCTGGATACTACCCGCCGCTTGCCCTTGCCGCCGACGTCTACGGCCGGACCGCCTTGTCCTGGATATCCCCGAATCCGGTTGACTGTTCCCGGGAATCGCCGGACCCACGAAAGGCTGCCGTCCTCGACGCCTCAGGCACTCTCCTGATCGGACCCCAGGATGTAACACCGCCCGAATCCCACCCGCATCCAGAGGTTTCGAGCTGCTCGGTGCCGCCGAGCATCGTCGCCGACGCGCAGGGGGGATACACGGTTCTGTTCGACCCCTACGAAGGGCCAGGCGTCAATGTCTTTCGCGAATCCCTCGCCCGCTACGCCGGCCCCGAGCCGGTGGACGTGGCGCTGTCGGTCACCGGCGGTGGCGCAGGCCCGGCGCTGTCGCACCAGTACGTGGTGACCAACAACCATGCGGTGGTCACGCCTACCGGCAAACCGGCGGTCGACTTAGCAGTGGGTGCGGCCACCGGGGTCGCTCTCAGCGTGAATCTCTCCGGCGCGAGCTACACCGGCTTTTCCGGCGCCGGCTGGTCCTGCGCCAGCGGTGGCGTGGACACGGTGCGCTGCGAGTACGCCAATCCCATCGTCGCCAGTGGCAGCAGCAGCACACTGATATTGAACACGCAGATTGCAGCCTGCGGCGGCGGTTACGAATTGGACGCTTCGGTGCATACCAATCAGTACGACCCTGTGCTGGGTAACGACAGCGTCGTTTCGCAGGCAACCACAACGAGCGGCGGCATGTTCGTACTGGCCGACACCAGCGTCGCGGAGAACGCCTCGCCGGCCACCATCTCTGTCGTCCGCAACTGCCCAAGCGCTAGTGCTGCAAGCCTGAGGTTCACGACCGTCGCCGGCACCGCGAAAGCGATATCCGATTTCACCCGGAAGTCCGGCGTGCTGTCCTGGTCAGCCGGTGAAGGCGGTGCGAAAACCTTTACCGTCACCATCCGCGACGACGCGAGCTTCGAGGGCGACGAATCGTTCACGGTCAACTATTCCGCTGCGTCCGGGGCCACGCTCGGAATCCCGGCCACGTCCAGGGTCGTGATCCACGACAACGAGTTGCCAAAGGTCTCTTTCCAGGCGGCGCGAGCGAACGTGACGGAAGGCAGTACGCTGAATCTCACGGTGAAGATTCCCAAGCCGGCGAGCCAGACCGTGACCGTGCCGATCAGCCGCACCGGCGGCACGGCGTCCGCGGCGCAATACAGCTTCACCGCAACCTCGATCTCGATTCCGGCGGGCGCCACCAGCGCGAGCGCGCCGCTGCAAACCTTCCGCGATGGAGTTGTCGCCCGCAGGAAGACCGTGGTCTTTACGCTCGGCACACCCACCAACGCGCTATTGGGAACACCGAAAACCGAGACCGTGACCATCGTGGATACGGGTTCTTGAGGAACCGCTGCATGGGTCGAAATTCATCGGTCGGTCGACTCAAGCCCGCGTGCTTTTCGCGGGCGGAGCCGACATCGCAGGTGGCAGATCGGGCGATGCTTTTATTGCGGAACCCGGATGTCGGTTCCGCCCGCATGAAGCCGCGGGCTTGAACCGACCTACAACCGACTGAATGGGTCCGAATGGTCGGCAAGGCGTAGGTCGGCTCAAGGCCGCATGCTGTTCGCGGCCGGAGCCGACATCGCAGGTGGTGGATCGGGCGATGCCTTCGCCGGATCGCGGCTTGCGCTCGACGTCTCGGTCTGCTTCTGCCGGTCATCGAAGTGCAGCCCGGTCTTCCCTCCCAGCTCGGGGGTGTCAGCAGCCAGGCCAGCGCCGCGCCCGACCGTTCGACGGTGCTGGCACCCGGCAGGTTCGGGACAATCCACCGCAGCACGGTGCGCCGCAGAAAGCGATTGATGAGGCTGATGGGTAGTGCATCAGTTTGAATTCCAGAACCCCGTTCGACCCGAGTAGCCGCGCAGCGGGCTTATCGAGGGAAGCGTCGCGTATCGGGCATGCCCGGCACCTCGATACGCAGCATTGCTGCGCAATCAGCGCCGCTGTCGCGGCGCTACCACTCGGTGCGAACGGATTTCAAACTGATGCACTACCCGCTGATGTCGCGCGCCGGCCCGGTGCCGGGCATCAGGCCGGGACCGAGCGCGAAGAAGCGCAGCGCACGGCCGGGAAGCGGCATGGCGGTTGCCCGTCCCAGGCCGGAGGTGGCCCCGGGGATGAGGTCGGTCCTGCGATCGTCCATGGCCGTCCTCCGCTAACCTGAGACAATACGCGATGTGGCCGCGCGTGAACGCGGAATCTTCAATTGCGCGAGGCACGTCATGTCCGAACCCAGCACCGAAGCCCCCCTCTTCCGCGACCTTGGTCTCAGCGAACCTGTGCTCGAAGCGCTGGAACAGGTCGGCTACGAGTCGCCGTCGCCAATCCAGGCCGCGACCATCCCGATCCTGCTGACCGGCAAGGACGTGCTCGGACAGGCGCAGACCGGCACCGGCAAGACCGCCGCGTTTGCGCTGCCGATCCTTTCCAAAATCGACCTCAGCCGTGCTGCGCCGCAGGCCCTGGTGCTGGCGCCGACGCGGGAGCTGGCGATCCAGGTCGCCGAGGCGTTCCAGCGCTACGCCTCCAGGCTCAAGGGCTTCCACGTCCTGCCGATCTACGGCGGCCAGAGCTACGAGCCGCAGCTCAACGCCCTGCGCCGCGGCGTGCACGTGGTGGTCGGCACGCCCGGCCGCGTGATGGATCATATGAAGCGCGGCACGCTCAAGCTCGATGCGCTCAAGTGCCTGGTGCTGGACGAGGCCGACGAGATGCTGCGCATGGGTTTCATCGAGGACGTCGAGTGGATCCTCACGCAGGCACCGGCGCAGCGGCAGATCGCACTGTTCTCGGCCACCATGCCACCGGTGATCCGTCGTATCGCGCAGCATCACCTGCGCGAGCCGGTCGAGATCCAGATCAAGAGCAAGACCAGCACCGCCACCAACATCCGCCAGCGCTGGTGGCTGGTCAGCGGAACCAACAAGCTCGATGCACTGACCCGCATCCTCGAAGCCGAAACCTTCGACGGCATGCTGGTCTTCACGCGCACCAAACAGGCGACGGTGGAGTTGTCCGAGAAGCTCGAAGCGCGCGGATATTCGTCCGCGCCGCTCAACGGTGACATCGCGCAGAACCTGCGCGAACGCACCGTCAACCGACTCAAGAGCGGCCAGCTCGACATCGTCGTGGCCACCGACATCGCCGCGCGCGGGCTGGACGTGGAGCGCATCAGCCACGTCGTCAACTACGACATGCCGACCGATACCGAGTCCTACGTGCACCGTATCGGTCGCACCGGGCGCGCCGGCCGTAGCGGCGAGGCGATCCTGTTCGTCGCGCCGCGTGAGCGGCACTTCCTCAAACTGATCGAACGCGCCACGCGCCAGGGCCTCACGCCGATGGAGCTGCCGACCGCGGCCGCGGTCAATGAGCAGCGCGTCACGCGTTTCAAGCAGCGCATCACCGATGCCCTGGGCCACACCGACCTCGCGCCGTTCCGCGCAATGGTCGAGGCCTACGAGCAGGAACACGACAAGCCGATGGTCGAGATCGCCGCGGCGCTGGCGCGCCTGGTCCAGGGTGATACGCCGCTGTTCCTCGATGCTCCTGCGCGACCGGTTCATTCGCCCCGGCCTCCAACGGCCTCGCCCGTCAGCGGTGCCGTGGCCAGGCCGATGCCGCGTCCACCTGCCGCCGAGGCGGCGATCAGGCCGGTCAAACCCGTTTCGAGCCCCACGCGGATACAAGCCGCGGCGCCCGCTCCGACACCCGCTCCGACACTGGTGATTCCAAGCGCCTTTCCCAATCGCGAGAAATCCGAACGGGTCGAACGGACCGAACGCCCAGAACGCCCGGACCGGAAATCGAAGAAGGCCAGCGACGAGGAGGAGATGGAAACCTTCCGGGTCGAGGTCGGCCGCGTCCACGGCGTACAGCCGGGCAACATCGTCGGCGCCATCGCCAACGAGGCGGGGCTCGACGCCGAGCACATCGGCAAGATCGAGATCCAGGAGGACCACAGCCTGGTGCAATTGCCCGTCGGCATGCCGCGGAAAATCTTCCGCGATTTGCAGAAAGCCTGGGTCAGCGGCCAGCAGTTGCAGATCAGTCGCGTGGAAGCCGCCGGCCCCGGGCCACGCGGAGCGGGCAAACGTCGCTGATTTCGCGAGCGCTTGGGAGGTTGAACCTGGAAACCTCGGTTGGTAGCGGGATCAGCCCCCGCGCACCAAAGTTTGCGATGGTGGATGCGCTTCGCTTATCCACCCTACGCCGCTCCGACCTGTAGGGTGGATAAGCGAAGCGCATCCACCTGGGGCTCGCAGACACTCAGCCGCGATGGTAGGGATGGTTGTGCAGCAGGCTCCACGCGCGATACACCTGCTCCGCGACCAACACGCGCACGAGTGCATGCGGCAAGGTCAGGCGCGACAGCGACCAGCGATCCTCCGCCGCGTCGAGCACCGCGGGTGAATGCCCATCCGGACCGCCGACGAGCAGCGCCACGTCTCGTCCGTCCTGCATCCAGCGCTTGAGGTTTTCCGCCAGGTCGGTACTGCTCCAGCGCGCGCCGCGCTCATCGAGAACCACGAGCCGGGCGTTGCGCGCGCGCTCGATGAGTTTCTCCCCCTCGGCCTGCCGGGCGCGGGCGATGTCCGCATTCTTGCCGCGGGCCGCGAGCGGAATCTCGATCAGTTCCAGCTTCAGTTCGCGCGGCATCCGCGCAGCGTAGTCCTGGAAGCCGGCCGCGATCCAGGCCGGCATGCGGTCGCCGACGGCGACCAGCTTCAGCTTCACTTCACAGCACAGCGGCGATGCGCGTCTCGGCCATGTCCCAGAGTTTTTCGAGCTGGTAGAAGGCCCGCGTCTGGGTCTGCATGACGTGGACCACGATGTCGCCGAGGTCCACCAGCACCCATTCGGATTCTTCGAGTCCCTCGATCCCCAGCGGCCGATAGCCCGCTTCCTTGACTTTCTCGACCACCGTTTGAGCGATGGATTTGACGTGTCGGTTGGAGGTGCCGGTGCAGATCACCATGGTGTCGGTGATGCTGGTGAGACCGCGCACGTCGAGCACGGTCACGTCCTTGGCTTTGAGGTCTTCGAGTGCGGACAGGGTCAGGTCAATCATGGGCAGGGTCTTCGTCATGGCTCAGTGCGCTTACATCCTCGGGGGTGAATGAATCGATGACGGCCTGCGGCACCAGGCCGCGGACCGAGCGCCCGGCCTTCAGCAGGCGGCGCACTCTGGTGGATGAAATGGCCAGCGGCGGGACCGCGGCAGTCATGAACAGACCGGACGCCTGGCGGCTGAGCGCGGCGGGATCGGTGACGCGGCGCTCACGCAGCAGCGTGGCGACCTCCGGCGTCGGCGCAGGCGGCTGTGATGGCCGTTCCACGAAAACCAAGTGTGCGAGGTTCGGGATTTCGCGCCAGCGATGCCAGGTGTGGAACTGGTTGGCGGCGTCGTCGCCGAGCAACAGCGCCAGTGGCACGGTATCGCCTACTTCGCTGCGGATGTCGGCCAGCGTGTCGTAGGTGAACGAGCGTCCGCCGCGTCGCAGCTCTCGATCATCGACTGCGAGGCCGGGCTCGCCGTTGACGGCAAGTCGCACCCAATCGAGTCGTCGCTGCGCAGAAACACCGGGATTGCTGCGATGTGGAGGCGTACCGGCGGGAATCAAGCGCACGCGGGCCAAGCCCAGGCGCTCGCGCAATTCAAGTGCGAGCCGCAGGTGTCCGTTGTGGATCGGAGCAAAGGTGCCGCCGAAGATGCCGACGGCGTTCGTCATGAACGTCCAGGCACAGGCATCTGCATACATTCAACGCGAGTCGTAGGTCGGTTGTAGGTCGGGTCAAGCCGAAGGCGGACCCGACGCGCGCGCCCGCCCAACGAAGGGCGCATGTCGGATCCGCCCGCGAAAAGCACGCGGGCTTGATCCGACCTACATCGGAGCTTGACGAATTCGGACCTGTTCTGAGTTTCGCTAGCGGACATTCCCGTCGCCAAGAACGATCCACTTCTGCGAGGTCAGCCCTTCCAATCCCACCGGCCCGCGCGCGTGAAACTTGTCGGTGCTGATGCCGATCTCCGCGCCCAGGCCGTACTCGTAGCCGTCGGCGAAGCGCGTCGAGGCGTTGACCATCACCGAGCTGGAATCGACATCGCGCAAAAAACGGCGTGCACGCGTGTAATTTTCTGTGACGATCGAGTCGGTGTGTGCCGAGCCGTACTCGGTGATGTGCTCGATCGCAGCATCGACACCATCGACCACCCTGACCGCCAGAATCGGGGCCAGATACTCCTCGTACCAGTCGCCCTCGGTCGCCGGACGCGCCTGCGGCAGGATCGCCCGGGTGCGTTCGCAACCGCGCAGTTCGACGCCGGCCTCGCCGTAGATCCGTCCCAGTTCCGGCAAGACTTCCTGCGCCACGACCGCATCGACCAGCAGGGTCTCCATGGTGTTGCAGGTACCGTAGCGCTGGGTCTTGGCGTTGACCGCGATGGCGACCGCCTTCTCCAGATCCGCCTCGCCATCGATGTAGACGTGACACACGCCGTCGAGATGCTTGATCACCGGCACCCGCGCGTTTTCGGACACCGCCGCCACCAGGCCCTTGCCGCCGCGCGGGATCACCACATCGATGTACTCCGGCATCGTCACCATCTCGCCGACCGTGCGCCGGTCGGTGATGTCCAGCACCTGCACCGCGTCCTCGGGCAGGCCGGCGTCGCGCAGCGCGCGCTGGATGCAGCGCGCGATCGCCAGGTTGGAATTCATCGCCTCCGAGCCACCGCGCAGGATGCAGGCATTGCCGGACTTGAGGCACAGGCTGGCCGCGTCCGCCGTCACGTTGGGCCGCGACTCGTAGATGATCCCGACCACGCCCAGCGGCACGCGCATGCGGCCGACCTGGATGCCGGAGGGGCGCAGCCGCATGTCGGTCAGCTCGCCGATCGGGTCCGGCAGATTGGCGACCTGGCGCACGCCGTCGGCCATGGCGGCGACTCTGTCTTCGTTCAGTTCAAGGCGATCCAGCAAGGCCGCGTCGAGTTGGCCCGCCCGGCCCACGCGCATGTCCTTTTCGTTGGCGGACAGGATGCTGCGGGTTTCCTCGAGAATGATCCTGGCCAGCGCAAACAGGCAGGCGTTCTTGAGGCCGGTGTCGGCCCGGGCCATGCCGCGGCTCGCGGCTCGGGCGCGCTCGCCTTTCTCGCGCATGTATCCGGCGATCTCGTCCTGTCCCGTTCTTGCCGTTCTCGCTGAAATGGGTGCGTTCATGACATCACGGCCATCGGCCTGACAACGCGGCGCCCGGCGGCCGCTATCACCAATGTTAGCAACTCCTCCCAGGCCTGCTCCTTGCCGCCGGTCGATTTGGCCAGCCGGTCGATCACCGCCGCCTGCCGCAGCCAGCCGTAGATCTGCGGCACGCGGGTGCGTTTGAGCGCGACCGCGAACGCCGGAATCCGCGACCGCGTGACATGTGCCTCGGAACAGGCCCGCGAGGCGTCACCCGATTGGGCGTAGGACTTCTGCGCCTGCGCCCACTGCCGCAGCGTCCAGGCGAGTGGACCGAGGATGGAAAGCACCTCCAGGGCTTCCTCGCGCAGACGCGCCAAGGTGTGCACGACACCCGCGACGTCGCCGGCGAGCATGCGATCCCCCAAGTCGAAGGCGTCGAAACGCGAACTGTCCACCACGGCGGCGCGGACCCGTTCCTCGTCGAGCAGGCCATCGGGATACAGCAGGCGCAGCTTGTCGATGTCCTGCTTGGCCGCCAGGGCATTGCCCTCGGTGCGCTCCGCCAAGACCTGCACGGCGTCCGCATCGGGCTTGCACCCCATCGCGCGCATGCGCGCCTCGACCCAGGCCGGCCACTGGTCGAGCGCAATGGGCGAGGCGTAAACCGAGGCGCCTGCGTTCTCCAGCGCGAGGTACCAGGCGGCCTGTTGCTGGCGGAAATCGAGCTTGCCGCAAGTGCAGATCAGCAAGGTGTCGGGCGGCGGCCGCGAGGCGAGTTCGACCAGCAGCTTCGCACCATCGATCGAGGATTTGGCCTTGTCTTCCGCGCCGTCCTCGTCTTCATCATCGGCGGATTTCGTACGCCCCGGGCTGGGCCCCCTGGGCATGCGGATCTCGACGATCTTGCGCGTGGCGAACAGCGACAGACTGCTGCACGACTCGATCACCCGGCCCCAGGAGAATCCGCGCTCGACCTCGAACACTTCGCGCTCTGAATACCCGTCCTGGCGCGCGCGGGCGCGGATCGCGTCGAGCGACTCTTCGATCAGCAGCGGCTCCTCGCCTCCGACGACGTAGACCGGCAGCAGCGATCGCGCCAGATGTGCGCCAAGTTTTTCGGGAGCGAGCTTCACGGCGCCATTGTGCCGCGCGTGCCCCTCTCAGAAGAAATACTTGAGATTGAAGTCAACCGTGTCGCGGTCGGAAATCTGGTTGCGCGCACCGCCGTCGAAGTGCACCGTGAATCCGACCTCGCCGGTCCAGGCTTCGCCGAAGCTGACGATCAGGGACGGCACCGCGAGCTTGCGCTGCCGGTAGAAATTGATGATCGGCGCCGGTGACACGCCGCTGACATCGTGCTCGAAACGCAGTTGCGGGTTGAGCTTGTAGCGGCCGAACACGTTGTTGTACTCGCCGCGCAGGAACAGCTTGTAGCCCCAGGAGAACTGCGTGGCGTAGCCGCCGTCCTGCGCCGGCAGATTCTGGCTGGCGAGCAGCGCGGCGCGGAACGGCCCGTCGGTCGCCGGATCGAACCCGGGCGTGAAGGTGCCCGGCCCTTCGTAGCGCAGGCGATCGCTGTCGGGCAGATCGTGCACGTACATGCCCGCCGCCTCCAGCCCGAACAGGAGCTGGTCGTTGCGCAGCCAGCTGGAGGGACCGAACAGGCGCGTGATCGAGAGATTGAGCTGGCTGACATCGTGTCGGCGCCAGCCGCGGATGTATTGCTGCCCGGAGGCACCGCCCAGCTGGCGGTTGACCTGACTGGGGACACCCAACCCGGCCAGCAGCAGCTCGACGTCGTCGATCTGCAAGGGCTGATCGACCTTGTAGCTGTACTCCCCTTGCAGCGCCAGGCCCACCGGGCCGGCAGTATTGAAGCTCAGGCCGTAGAGCTGGATGTCTTCGGGATACTCGATGAAGTAATTGGCGCCGACGGTGGTCTGCGGCGCGACTGCCGATGTGCCGGAGAACACCGGCAGGCGCGAGTGGTAGTTGGCCGCGTAGAACGCCAGATCGGTATCGTTGAATCCCGGCAGGAACACGCGCAGGGCGCCGCCGTATTGGCCCGCGTCCTCGGGTTCGTTGTCCGGCCCGCGGATCACGCTGGTGCCGGGCGTGTTCTCGTTGGCACGGCCGAAACCGAGGTTGGCGCGGGTGCCGCCGATGCCGACGAAATCGCTGTTCGAGCGATAGCCGCCGGCCACGTCGGGCTCGGTCTGCTGCCAGTCGAGCTGGTAGAAACCTTCCAGATTCATCCGGTATGGCAGCTCGATCGATGCCCAGGCCATGCTCAGCGGCGTGAAAACCTCGTCGAACTCGAAGCCCGGCACGCGCAACTGACTGATGTCGGCCGCGCCGATGCTGTTGAGGCCGTTGGGAATGAAATTGGTCTCGCCCCATTCCAGTTTCTGCTTGCCGATCTTCCAGCTATAGCTGCGCTCGCGGAGCTTGCCGGAGCCGAACAGGTAGGCATCGAGGATGTCGCCGTCATGACCGACGTGGCCCTGCACCTCGTCCTGCTTGAACTTGCGCTCCGATAGCGGCGCCTCCTTGCCCACGCCGTAGTCCGCGCGATCGAAGAAGTCGTGATCGTCCAGGGTCGGGTCGAACAGGTAACTGCCGCGGACGAACACGCCGACATCGCGCCATTCCAGGCTCGCGAAACTGGTCAGTTTCAGCGCGCTCGCCACCAGTTCTCCCTGGTCGAAGCCGAGATTGCCGTCGTCGTTGTTGGTCGAAAAAGCATTGCCGCCGTTGGCCATGCCGACCTTGTTCGGATCGCGATCCTCGATTCTCCAGGACAAGCCCAGCGAGGCGCGCCCATCCACTTTCAGCGTGGCCGGGCCGATGGGGAATTCGGTGGCCATCGCGGTGGCGCAGTAGCTGGCGGTCAGGACGGCGCCGCAGGCGAAACGCTGTACGAGTGCGCAGGCGTTCATTGGCAGGACGCTCCGACCGGCAGGCATTGGCCACCGCTGGCCAGGAAATTCGCGATCTGGGTCTGCATCTCGACCGTCACCGCGAGGCTGGTTTCGGTATCCCCGGGGTCGAGCAGCGAGCCATGCTCACCCTGCCGGAACGGCACGGCCACGCCCAGGCCATTCGGCGCACCGGTGGTGTTGAGGAACACCTGCGGCATCTCGACGGCGAGCGGCGCGCCGGCGAAATTCACCGGCTGCGCGGGCTGAACCTGGCCCATGATTCGGATCAGCGGATCGGTGCCCGACAGATAGCCGTTGACCGTGACACCCGCCACGTCGATCGCGTTGTTCGGCACGACTTGATCGCCGAGCACTTCGATCAGATGAATCGGATGCGCCGCGCGCGCGGCCACGGCGTAGTTGATGGGGTCGGCCGAGTCGATGACGGTCTGGCCGATGCGCAGAAAGGTTTCGTAGCTATCGGTCCCCTCGTTGACGCCGTTGGCGGCCAGCCCCGCGGCGACCACGCCGCCAAATGTCGCCGAGGCGTCGAGTAGCTTGCCGATGCCGCCGCCGGGCATGCCCAGCGAGGCCGCGCCGACATCATTGCTGACGCCCAGGAAGGTCGCACCGACGATGCCGCCCAGCGAGTGCCCGACGAAGGACACCGGAAGCGTCGGATTCAGGTCCAGTCCCGGCAGCGCGCGTGCCGAACGCGCCAGAGTGCTCAGGTCCGCCACCGCCTGGCGCAGGTTGTCGCGGCTGGTCGCGAGGCTGGCCAGGTTGATGAAGTGTGAGCCGGAGCAGTCCACCGCACCGTCCGGCGTAAACGGCGCGGTGGTCGAGCACGATGCATCCTGACTGGCGACGTCCAGGTCGAAGTTGCGCTCACCCACTCCCGCCACGCGCAGGGGGCTGGCGGGATCGGTCACGCCGTGCAGCGGCAGGTCGATGGCCACCGACACGAACCCGGCACGTGCCAGCGAGCTGGCGATGAACAGCAGGTTGCTGCGGTTCTGGGTGATGCCGTGCTGGAAGATCGCCACCGGGAATCCGCCGGGAATCGCGGCCGGGGTGCCACCCTGCCCGTTCGGCACCGCCACCAGCACCGGCAGGTTCTGCACGCTGCGCGGCAGCGGGCGCGGGAAGCAACGTGTGGTCGAATCCGGCAGGGTACCCGCGGGCGGCGGCAGCACCGGTGCAGGAATGTTGTCGCAAGGCACGCCATTGGTCGCGACGCCACCGGCACGAAAAGCGGGGTCTGCCAGCCAGTAAGCGGTGAGGGGATTGGGCAGCGGCACGCCCGCAGGCGGCGGCGCGGAATTGTCGGCCAGGTAGTACGGGACGTTGCGCATCACGGTCTTGAAGATCGTGGCGCCCGGCGGCAACGGCAGGCCCAGCAGGGCGCCGATCTGGTCGGTGGTCCCGATCGGCACCAGCGCATCGAAGCTGGTGACGGGCGCGAGCGCAACGACCTGGGCCAGGGTGTCGCCGATCGACTGGGTGGTGAAGCTCCAGGCCAGCACGACTTCGTCAGTGGTGAAGGTCGGCGACAGCGCCTGCTGCGCCACGCCCACGACCACGGGCAGGATCCGACTGGTCTCGGCCTGGCGAATCGCTTCCAGGGTCGCAATCTGCGTTTCGGACAGCGTGCCCAGCACCGGCTCGGCCTGGCTTGCGACCGGCGTGCTGCTGCTGACGATGCGGAAGAACGGGCTGCGATCCACCGGCACACCGTCGGTGCTCAGCAGGCGATTCGTCAGCGCCAGCACGTAGGTCGTCGCCGGTTTGAGCGGACGCGCCGGCTCGATCATCAGCCGCGTGCGGAATGAGGAGATCGGCAGGCCCAGGCTGTTGTCGCGCGCGTCGTAGTTCTGCACCACGTAATCGCCGGTCGCGCCTGCGTCAGTGCTCTGGCTCAGCAGCCGCGGCACCGGTACCGGCGCGCCGGAGGAGACGTCGATGTTGACCTCGATCACCAGCAGCCCGCCGGCGCGCGCCGTGTCGAGATTCACGAAGCCGATGAAATCCGTGAACGCCGACGCCACTGTGGAGAAGCCGTCGAGCAGATTCGCGGCGTTGACCGGGGCATTGGCCGGTGCCAGGGGATTGGTCCGATCCTGCAACGGCAGGGACAGCCGCGAGGTGGCGGGATTCTGCAAGCCAAAAAATGGGAAGGGCACCGTTCCGGCGAGCGGATCGAATTGCGAGAACGCACGGGAACTGCTGCCTCCCGGGGTGCCCGGTTCGTTCGGACCTGCACCCTCGCCTTCCTTGCCGCAGGCGGCGAGGACCGATGCCGCAAGGGCCAGAGAGACCCACACTGCGCTGCGCATGCAACCTCCTTTCGCACGTTCAAAGAACCTGCTGCGAGTGCTCTACTGGCACCTGCCGCAACCGGCCCTGACCTCGCCGCCTTCAGGGTGCTCCTTTGAGACTCGCGGCACAACCTGACTCGCCGTGCGGTAGTGCATCAGTATGAAATCCGTTCGCACCGAGTGGTAGCGCCGCGACAGCGGCGCTGATTGCGCAGCAATGCCGCGTATCGAGGTGCCGGGCGTGCCCTCGATACGCGACGCTTCCCTCGATAC
>JBQTIX010000141.1:0-2168 GCA_052387695.1 Panacagrimonas sp.
GAACGTTGAACCGACCTCCTGGATGGGCCGACCGGCCTCGGTCTCGCTCACCCTTCCGCCGCTGGGCGCGCTGCTGCTGCTGCCGGAATTGCCACCGAATATCGCTTCTACATCCCCGCCGAACGCAGAACCAGCCGCACCACCGTCAACACCGAAAGCACGAAAATCACCGTCATCACGACGCCGAGGATGATGAAGCGTCTGGCGTTGCCACGGGTGAAGTCGCGCTCGCGGTTCTTCGAACTTTGCACGCCGAAGAACGAGGCGAGCACGCTGCCGATTTCCTGCAAGAGGCTGGTTTTTTTGGGCGGACTCTGAGTCATTGCGTTGGGCTGTCGAAGCAGGTCACTCACTGTGGCGGAGTCCTCGCGCCAAGCCTGCGTCCAGACGTTCACGCCGCCACAGCCCTTGATCTGCCGGAGCTCGAAGGCCGAGGCCGCTCGGCGCAGGATCGGGCGGGGGACGCTGGGCGAACGGCTCGGTGATGAAGACCCAGCCGGGGCATCGTCGATGAGCTTGTGCAAACGGACGGCCAGACTAACTGCCTGGCCGCTGGCGACGCGAGGCCCATGGTCAGGCCGAACCCAGCCATAGTCGCAGCGGATCGGCCGCGCGCGGAGCCAGTGCGCACAGTTCCGTCACCGCTGCCGCGATCACCGCCGCTGCCTCGTCGGCACGGTTCAGCGCCAGCAGCGTCTGAGCGCGGTCGCGCTCGCAGCTCAGGCAGACGTCCTCCGACTTCTTCGACCGGCAGCGTCGTGCAGTTCGCCAGCGATCGTTCGTGCAGGGCGATGGCCTCGGCGGGCGCGTCGCACGCCAGCACCAGCCGGCCCAGCCCGCCGTAGGTGTGGACGCCGTAACTCAAATCGCCTTGCGATCGTTCTAGGAACGCCGCCCACTCGCGGAACAGGGTCTCCGCCGCGGCGTAGCGGCCGTGATTGCGATGGATCTGCGCCAGGTTGTTCGTCGCGGCAATCGTGTAGGGAGCGCCGTCGGGATAGTTCTTGCGCGACGGCGAGCTGCCCTTCCGCAGCGCCGCATTGCCGCCGCCGACCGCAGCGGCAGGCGGTGGCCTCGGACGCGTCATCATTTTCGAGTAGATCGGACGTACACTCTGGATCAATCTGGCGTTCGGAGCGATGCCGTGATCAGATTTCCTCGAAGCGTCGGCGCAAGGCTGTTGGCCACCATTGCGTCAGCGTCCTGTCTGTACGTACTGGATATCGGGTCTGCGTCTGCGGCTGAACAAGAACAGTTGCAAGCCTTGCCAGCATATTGGGGTGACGATCAAATCGGTGTTGGAGCGGGAGGAGGTTCTCGTTCTCTTGTGATCGACGGTTCCAGTCTCAAGGGGGGCGAGGGGACGATCCCAGCTTATCTCTCGGGAATTCCTCGTAACGCGGCGGTCATCCCGAAAGCGGCGCCGCTCAATGATGCTTGCGAGCCCACGCCCGACGATCCGCGCGACCTTTCCTGCAATCCGGTCTCCATTCGCACCGGCAACAAGTTCAGAACCGATCTGGACTTTCGGGCGCAGGGCGAGTTTCCGCTCGAATTGGTTCGAACGTACAACCGTTCCAACGAGCTCGGAGGGATGTTCGGTCGTTACTGGACATCCACCTTCACTGGACATCCACCTTCGATAGACGACTAGGGTTCTTTTACTCCGACGGTACTGACTGCGTGGTCTTTCCGGGTGGACCACCTTGCTCCAAACCCGCCAGCCAGGTAACGACGGTTCAGATACTCAGACCGGACGGCGCCGCGGTCAATTTTGTTTTCGACGTCGCGCGCCAGGTTTTTCCCGATCCGCGCCCGGGGAAGTTTGCCTAGATCGAAAGGACGGCGAGCACTTGGATATTCCACACAGAGGAGCGCCTGGTGGAAACCTATTCGCTGGCCGGCGTAGTCCAGACCGTCGTGGACGAGTTCGGAGTCGGCTGGACGTACACCTACTTGTCCAACCATCGTCCCGACCGGGTGACCCACACCTCAGGGCGTTACGTCGCGTTCACATGGCGGTCCGACAATCGGGTGACGACTGAGCTGCCCTTCGTTTTTCGTCTTCCAACCGGCCGGACTTATGCCGCCTTGGATTGCTGATTCTGTTGGCTGATCCAGTCTTGCAGAAACTGGGTTGGCGAGCAGTAGTTCAGCGTGGAGTGGCG
>JBQTIX010000142.1:0-4557 GCA_052387695.1 Panacagrimonas sp.
GCTCGAAGGCTTCTCCGAGCGCGACGGCATCGGTGAGGACGATCTCGCCGACGCGGGCGGAGTCCACTTCGATGATGGGATACAGCTCGTTGGCGCGCTCGATGTAGAAGTCCGCGACTTTTTCGAGCGCGTTGGAGACGCCGGTCGCAAGTCCTACTTGGGCAACGTCAGAGGGATCCACCGACTGCACGGTGCCGAGCGGGCTGGTCGCCACTTGTGCGTACGACTGCGCGATGGAACTGCCGAGGCCACTGGCGATGCCCGCAAACAAAGCTCGCGCGATCAGTTGACCCTGCTTACTGACGACCTTGCCGCGGAAGCCGTTCTTGCCGTCCTCGCCGGTGACATAGCCCTTCACGGCGAGGTCGAGCACCTCGCCGGTTTTCAGCACGCAGGAGATTTTTTCCAGACGCATGTATGCGCGCTCGGCGGACAGATCGCCGTATGCGGCAGCAGTCACGAAGCACTCCTTGATGCGACTGCGGTAGCGGTTGGGAAGTTGGGCCAGCTCCATCACGCGCAGCAACACTGGATGCGGGTTGGTGCGCGCCAACCCACCCGTAGGCGCGTCCACACCGGAGAGTAGGACGGCGCGGGCGAACGACCCGGTTGGCAGCGTGTTGTGGACGGTGGACGTAGGCGCGGCGGATTTGGCTGCGGAAGTCTTGGCTTTGTCGTCCGCCGTCCCGATTCGCACACTAAGAATGGCGGGTACGAGCGGTGCGGCGTTCGCGCCTGCTTGCGTGCGGGCCGAAGGTGGCGCCAGCGGCTGCGCTGGAAAGCCGCTGGCCGCATTGCGTGCGCCCAGGGGTGGCGGCGGAGGTGGCGGCAACGCAGGACGGCGAAAGCTGGGTTCACCGGCGCGTTTGGAACCCTCATCGGCTCGTCCGGCGGACTCGTCGGGCTGGGCAAAGCTGTCGAACGCAGGTGAGCTTTGAGCGTCACGACCCGGTGGCGGCGGGATCGCGTTACCACCACGCTGCAACTGATCGCGCATCGCCTTGATCTCGCGCTCCAACTCCTTGTTGCGCTCGTCCAGGCCGCGCAGACGGGTTTCGGAACGCTCGATCCAGACTTCGTTGGGATCGAGATTCGCGCCGGGCGTGCGGTAGCTGCGCACCACGTCCTGCTTGGGGTCGGCCTTTCCTGCTTCGCTGATCTTGCGTTTGGGGTCGGTTAGCCACAGGCCGAATACGACGACACCCACCAGCACGCCCAGCGCGGAAAGCAGCAGCACCATCTGCTTGCGCTTGATGGGCATGCCGCCTTCCAGCTTGGGCAGCGAATCGCTCACGGCTTGGCGTCCCGCAGCAGCAGGA
The DNA here is from genome assembly GCA_052387695.1 of Panacagrimonas sp. GTDB lineage: Bacteria > Pseudomonadota > Gammaproteobacteria > Nevskiales > Nevskiaceae > Panacagrimonas. The sequence continues at coordinate 1,320 of JBQTIX010000142.1, forward strand.
GCGGCGTGGCACCTTGCGGTGCGAGCACCTGCCAGGGAATCGCGACCGCGCGCACGTCGGGATACAGCGCCTCGAACTCGTGCTCGTCCAGGCGCAGTTCGGCGGACGAGACATTGCGCAGCAAGAGTTCTTCGCCGCTGAAGGCTTCGCAATGCCAGCGTCGAACAATCTCTACATAGGTCTCGCGCCAAAGCGGAACGGCGCGGCCTACGGCTTCAACCGTGCAGCCTTCCGCAGTCTCAGTGTCGCCGTCGAGCATCGCGCGTATCTGCGTCTTGATCTGCTCAACATGGGGAGCCGCCACACCCTGTGCCTTCGGCGTGACTTTGCGGTGCCCCTGGGGCTTCAGCAAAACGGTCTGCGCGGGAAGGTCCGAAATCGTCGCAGTGAGCGTGTAGGTCGCACCAGTCGCATCACGCACGAACAGACTGAAGGCATTGCCGACAGGTGTGCCCTCGACAGGCCGGATGAAGGCTTCGCCAGCCTCGTCGTCGGCCTGCACGGTGAACTGCCCATCCACGCCCCAGACGCGGGCGAGCTTGCCGCCGTCGGCCAGCGCTAGCCTCGTCAGCTCCCGCTGTGAGACCGTCACCGGCACCGTCGCGCCGTCGCTCACGACGATTTCCTGAGCGGCGCGCGCGAGACTAGCGAGCGTCAGGAGCAGCAGCAGCGAAAGGACTCGCTTCATTGGCAGCCTCATTGAATTCGGCGACGAATAGCCGCCCGTTTCGGTAGGAAAGGCGCATGGCGAATACCGCGCGCCGTCGCCCCGTGACCTGCTCGCCGACCATCGTCATCAGATCGCCGGTGATGGCGATGCGATGCGCCTTGTCGCGGATGCGTACCTCGACCGGGTAGAACACCGAAGAGAGGTTGTTGCGCTTGATCTTCTCGGCCTCCGCCGACAGCCGCGTGGCAAGTTCGCCGTGGGCTTCCGGGTCCGTGTAGCGCAGGAACAACGAGACTTGGCCGTCGATGTTGTCCTTGGTGTAGGACAGGGCCAACCCCGTAAAGAAAGTCGCCATCATCTCCAGGTATTCGGGCGCGACCTTCTCGCCCTGCACCCAGAACGCTTTCTCGATCACCGGCGGCGTGACGATGGTTTTTTCCTGCGTGCTGCTGGTCAGCACCTTGCAGGACAGCAGGAGGTTCGCGAGCACCATCGCCAGCGCCGCGGCCATCCACACATTGCGGCGATACACGGCTTCGGCGAGGGCCGACACATAGCGTCTGCGTTCCATCGTCAGCCCCCGACGTATTCACGGATGTGCGAGGGCGCTCGGCTGGGCAGCCACCAATCGCTAGGCGTCGTCCAGTAGAGCGCCTTCATCAGCAAGCCGCGGCCACCCTGCGCCTTGAGTCGCGCGTAGGCGCGGGCCAGGACGTACCCAAGCACGGCGCCGGGTACGAGCTGGCCGAGAATTCCGAACAGGATGGCCAGCACGATCACGATGACCGCCTCGTCGAAGTTCCACATGAAGAACAACGGCGGGTCGTCGAGGGTGCGCGGGATGACAAAGCGACCGTCCATGTGCGTCTCAGACGATGGCGGAGCCAAACACGTTGTCGATGATCGTCGGCCCCAGCGCGCCGAAGATGGCGAGAATCACGCCGATGATCGCGGGCAGCGCCGAACCACTGGCTGCACCCAGGCCTAGGCCGATGATGCCGCCGATGATCGCGATGCCGCGGCCCAGGTAGCCGGTCGCGGCGTCATAGATGAACTGGTACGCCGGCTCGAACTCCGCGCCCGTGGTGGCGGCGTAACTCGCCACCGGCAAAAACAGCAATGAGACGACCCAGAGTTCGGCGCGCGTAGCGGCCAGCTTGGTGAATGTCCAGAGGTTCGACAGTTTCATGGTGATGCTCCGAATTGAGGTGACGGTGTCGCGCGTTGAGCGTTGGCGGCGGTCATCGGGCGCGCGCCAACGGCCTCCGGTTTTGTGAGGTGGTGGGATGTGGGCGCGGGTTCGACCGACACTGAGGCTGGCTCCGGCCAGTTCGTGACTTGGACGGAGACTTGGTGAGCGGGGTAACTGCCGACATGGACGATGCGCACGAACTGCGTCGGCGGAATGCCTGCACGCATCAAAGCGGCCTGCACCTCTCGTGCTCGCGCCTCGCTCAAGCGCTGCGAAGCACCGGCGTCCATTGCGTAGCCCGTGATGCGCAGTCGCGCGGCTGGGTTCGGTCCCCAGCTCGCCGCCCAGACTTTCAGGGCGTCGCTTTCGGCCTTGCTCAGCGTCACCGAATTCAGATCGAAGCGAACCTCCGTGCGAGGCAATACTTGTGGTGCGGGAGGTGCGGGCGACGTGAAAATCGCACTCGCCGCCGCAGGAATCGGCTTCGGTCTCGCGCTTGAAGCGTCGATGCGTGTCTTCACGCTCGCTGCCGAGCAGACCGAGCAGCGCCGCCAGGTCACTTCCGGTGCCGCCAGTTCGCCGACGGACCGCACTTGCTCCACGCGAACCGGAAGCTGATGCCGATAGTCAGGGAGCGGCGTCGTCTGCGCACAGGCCGTCAGCACGACACAGCAGGCGGCGAATACGATCCGCATAGCGTTCACGGCGTCGCTGCGCCGCTGCGGTAGCGGCGGTTCCGGCGTTGTACGCGCCCACCGCATTCCAGTTGTAGCCGTAGCGCGCGACGTTGCCCGCCAGCACCCATGCCCCCACCCAGATGGAGGTGCAGGGATCGTAAAGCTGCTGTGCCGTGAGTCCGGCGCGTTCCAGCACCGGCATCCAGCGGGAATTGATCTGCATCAGGCCGATGTCCCAACTGCCGTCGCGATTGCTGGTGTTCAGCGCCGTCGGTTCTGAACGGCTCTCCGCATGGGCAATGGCTTCCAGCAGCTCCGGTGCGAGGCCGTAGTGCTGCCCTGCCGTGTCGAAGCAGTCGGCGTAGGGCGTCGGTTCGCGAGCTTGAATTGGCATCACACCCAACAGCAGGCTCAGCGCCAGGAGGCGTCGCCACTGCAAATACCTGGACCAATGCGAATGCCATCTGGAATCCCGCTCCTCGTTCATCTGACGGGCAGTCTTGGCTTCAGATCGGCATCTCGAAATAGAAAACCGTTACGGACCGCGCTCCGGTTTTTTTGCGCAGCCGGGCAAAAAGAAACCCCGACGGAATCGGTTGATTCCGCCGGGGTGGTGGCAGATCCGGAGCGTGTCGAGCGGTCATGGCCCTGCCGAACACAGCTTCGAGGCGCCTACTCAGATTTGGAACCGGAAACCGC
>JBQTIX010000143.1:0-36325 GCA_052387695.1 Panacagrimonas sp.
GCTTCTGACGGCCCACGGGGGCGGGCAGGTTGTATGCGATACGATTAACCACCCAACACCTTGCCCTTAGGTTGTATAAGCGTAGCGCATCCACCCTTCAGGTCAAACCGGGTGATCCGCCTCGATGCCCATGCGCGCCTCGACCGAAACAAAATAGACCCGTTGGCGCGGGGTGGCGGCGCCAACGGGTCAATACTGAATCCGCAGTAGAGCGATGACGTCGGGGGGAGCCAAATGACGAAATGCCCGTGGGGGAGGAGAGCCACGGATTCAGGTAACAACGCCTTGAGCACTGACCATACGGTCTTCCGGGTCGTCGATCTGTACGGTTTCGCACACAGCCGAGCAAATGTTCCGGACCCTTGGGCAAAGTCCCCTCGCCCGGTGTCCGTAGGGTTACAACGAGGGCTTCAGCGCGGCTTTACGGCGTGCGCGCGGTTCCGCGGATGCGGGGGGGGGGGGGAGATACGGCAGAAGGCGTTCGGTTTCCTTCCTGACCACCGCGTAGCACTCGCAGCTCAGGTGTTCGAGCTTGGGTCGATCCAGCACGGTGATGGCGCCGCGGACGTATTTGATTACCCCGAGTTTTTGCAGCTTGCCGGCGGCGTCGGTGACACCTTCCCGGCGGACCCCCAGCATGTTGGCGATCAGCTCCTGGGTCATCGTCAGGCGGTTGCTCGGCAGACGATCCAGCGACAGCAGGAGCCAGCGGCACAACTGCTGGTCGATCGAATGGTGCCGGTTGCAGACCGCGGTCTGCGCCATCTGCGTGATCAGGGACTGGGTGTAGCGCAGCATCAGCAGCAGCAGTTCGCCGTGCCGGTTGAACTCGTCCTTGATCCTTTGTCCGGGCATCCGGTAAGCGGTGCCGGCGCTTTGCACGATCGCCCGGCTCGGGGTGCTTTCGCCGCCCATGAACAGGGCGATGCCGATGAGACCCTCGTTGCCGACCACGGAGATTTCGGCCGACGCGCCGTTTTCCATCACGTAGAGCAGGGACACGATGGAATCGGTTGGAAAATAGACGTGGCGCAAGGCGTCACCGGATTCGTACAGAACCTTGCCGAGCGGTAGCGGCACTTTTTCGAGATGAGGAAACAGGCGGGCCTGTACTTCAGTGGATAGCGCTGCCAGCAGATGGTTCAGCTGGGGCGTGGACGGCACGGGCACTTCGACCCCCGTTGGCGGGAACGAGACCGGAAATCAGTTCTCAGAAGAATCCAGTGTAGCCGACGAACGGACCTGTTTATGTACGGTAGCGCACGCACACTGCCCGACAGAATCAATCCGCTTGTGACGCCAACTGCGCGGGTGTTTTCCGCGAAACGCGGTAACCGAAACCCGCGGCGGTGAGCAGCATCAGCACGCCGTAGACCGTGGCGGGAATCGCCATCGTCGCGTTGCCCAGCATCAGCGGCGACAGCGCGATGGCGATGGCCAGCGCCGCGTTGTGGATGCCGATTTCCATGCCGATGGCGATGGCCTGGCGCTCCCCCAGACGCAGCAGGCGCGGTACGCCATAGCCGACGCCAAGGCTGAGCAGGTTGAAGCTCAGCACCGCCAGTCCCACCGAGGTGCCGTGCTCGCGCAGCGGACCCTGGCTCTTGATCCCGACCAGCGTGACCATGAGCACCAGGAACAGGAACGACAGGATCTTCACCGGCTTCTCCAGCCGCGCCGACAGCGCCGGCCAGTGATGACGGAACACCATGCCGGTTGCGACCGGGATCAGCACCACTGCAAAAACCTGTGCGACCTTGGACAAGGGCAGGGGCACGGCCCGGCCCTCGCCCATGAAATGGACCAGGGAGAAGTTGACGATCAGCGGCAGGCTGATCAGGCACAGCAGGGAATTGACGGCCGTCAGGGTGATGTTGAGAGCCACGTCACCGTTGGAGACGTGGCTGTAGAGATTGGCCACCGTGCCACCGGGCGAGGCGGCCAGCAGCATCAGACCGACCGCCAGTTCCGGGGCAAGCCCGAAACTGCCCGCGATGAAGAAACAGACCAGCGGCATCACCAGCGCCTGGCACACCAGCGCCACGATCACTGCGCGTGGCTGCTCCAGCACCCGGCGAAAATCGGCCATGGACAGGGACAGGCCCAGCCCCAGCATGATGATGGCCAGGGCCAGGGGCAGAAAGACGGTGGTGAGTTGAATCACGGGTGGCTCCGGGGCCGGGTGTCAGCGGGCCGGCTGTCAGTCGAAGGGTTTTGGCGCGTCGCCCAGCAACTCGAACGCCGCGGCGGCGACCCGATCCGGCGTGAGCTGGCGCATGCAGGTGAACGCGCCGCCACAGGTCGGATGACGCCTGCAGGGCGCGCAGGGCAGGGCATCGAACATCACCCGCAGCGGCGAGTCGGCGCCGCGCGTGTACGGACAGGTCGAGCCGAACAGGGCCAGCACCGGGCGCTGCAGCGCGACGCCGATGTGCGTGAGGCCGGTATCGACGCCGATCACCAGGCCGGCCTGTTCCAGCCACGCGGGCAGATCGGGCACCGCGGTCTTGCCCACCAGATCGACGGTGCCGGCCGGCATCCTCGCCATCAGGCGCTGCGCGGCGGCGCGGTCGGCCGGCCCTCCAAACAGGACGCAAGGCCAGAGGCCTTTCGGGATCAGGCGCATGGCCAGGTCCGGCCAGTACTCCTCCATCCAGTGTTTTTGCGGCCGGGTGGTGAACGGGCACAGCGCGACGAAGCCCGCATGCAGCTTCGCCTCACGCATCTGTTCGTGTACGCGCCGGCGCGGGGGCAGGGTCGGGAACAGGCTCGGCGCACCGGGATCGCGTCCGGTCAGGGCGTGCGCCAGAAAGCGGTATTCGGAACTGATCTCGGCAATGTCGCCGCCCTTTTCGATCAAGCGATCCACCAGGAATTTTCCGGGCTCACCGGACGCAAAGCCCAGGCGATGAGTCGCGGGCACGCCACGCGCCAGCAGCCGCGTCTTGAGCAGGCCCTGCGCGTCGATCACCCAGTCGAAAGGCTCCAACCCCGCCAGAAACCGGCGCGTCGCCAGCCAACCCGCAGGAAAGGCGAATGCCTGGGCCGGCAGCCGGATCAGTTCGCTCAGTCGTGCATCGTCTTCGAGCACGCCGGCAAAGCCGGGTTGCGCCAGCCAGGCGATGTGCGCGTTCGGATAGGCGCGGCGCAGGCCCTGCAGCAGGGACGTGCAGAACACCAGGTCACCGAGGGCCGAGATCCGGACGATCAGGATGCGTCGCGGCGGCGGGAGGGCAGAGGTCATCGCACTATATTGATTCGGCCAGCATTCAAATGGAACGGAACGCGCGGCCAGGATCCGGGCCGGTCGTTGGTGGACACGGTGCGGGGGGCGAATCGAGATCGAGTGATCATCGATCGGCGAGGCGGCAGCGGTGCCCGACCGGGATGCTGCGAGCTTACGACCGCAGCGTCCCCTTTCAAGTGTAGGGTCGCCGCCTCGATAATATCGTCAGACCCGTGCAGGCCGCGGGCATTTCTCTGTTACCCGCACCCAAAGGAAAACTCCCGATGACGACGATGGCCGACCGCGACGGCTGGATCTGGTACGACGGCGAGATGCGCCCGTGGCGCGATTGCACGACCCACGTCCTGACCTACACGCTGCACTACGGAGTCGGCTGCTTCGAGGGCGTGCGCGCATACCAGACCCCGCGCGGCACCGCGATCTTCCGGCTGCGCGATCACACCCAGCGCCTGTTCAACTCGGCCAAGATCCTGGGGATGAAGATGCCGTTCACGCCGGACGAGCTGAACGCCGCGCAGCTAGAAGTCCTGCGCCGCAACCATCTCAAGGAAGCCTACCTGCGTCCGATGGTGTTCTACGGCGCCGAAGGCATGGGCCTGCGTGCGGACAATCTCAAGACCCACGTCATCGTCGCCGCCTGGACCTGGGGCAGTTACCTCGGTGCGGACAACATGGAACGCGGCATCCGCGTGAAGACCAGTTCTTTCACACGCGGCCATCCCAATTCGAACATGCATCGCGCCAAGGCCAACGGCCAGTACATCAACTCGATGCTGGCGTTGAACGAGGTGTTGCGCGACGGCTACGACGAGGCGATCACGCTCGACACCAACGGTTTCGTTGCCGAAGGCAGCGCCGAGAACATCTTCATTGTCCAGCGCGGCGAGTTGCACACGCCCGATCTCAACGCCTGCCTCGACGGCATCACCCGCCGCACCGTCATGCAGCTCGCGCAGGATCATGGGCTGAAAGTGACCGAGCGCCGCATCACCCGCGACGAGCTGTACTGCTGCGACGAGGCCTTTTTCACCGGCACTGCGGCGGAAGTCACGCCGATCCGCGAGGTGGACAATCGCCCGGTCGGACTGGGTGCGCGCGGACCGATCACGGAGAAGTTGCAGGCGGCGTATCTGAAGCTGGTGAAGGGCGAGTCGGAGCGGTATCCGGAGTGGCTGAGTCACACTTGAGGGTCGCCGCGGCTATTGCCACTCTGCTGGTCGTCGGCCTGCTGGCCGTGCTCATTCCGCGCATGTTGCTGTCGGACGGGATGGAGCAATTCACCGGAGTCCAAAGAGCCGCTGCCGAATGGGCGATGTCCGATGCCTATCAATGTCTGGACAATCCAATTGCCTACAGCCTCATGTCCAAAGTCGAGTTGATATCGATGGAGTTCCAGGGGCTCGCGTCGGAGATGCAAAGGGAGCCCTCCAGCGCTGATGGAAATCATCAGCCGTTTCCGGGAATGTTTCCAGACGTACCGCTCGCCGGCGAGCGGTACGTCGCCTGGTTTCGTGCCTACACGCTGTTCGCAATTCCGGCGTTATCCATCCGGGTTACGTCCGGTGGTGGCGCCCAATGCCGGTGGTGGCAATAGCGATCGTCAGGTTATCGCGAACGGGCGCAGAAATTTTTCGACACTACGCGCCAGGGCATTGATGTTGTAGCCGCCCTCAAGGCTCGCCACCACGCGACCCTCCGACCAGCGCGCGGCCCAGTCTCGAATCTGCACGCCGAGCCAGCCATAGTCCTCGTCGCTCCAGCGCAGGTTGGCCAGCGGATCGTCGGCGTGGGCATCGAACCCGGCCGAGACCAGGATCAGCTCCGGCTGCTGTCGTTCCAGTGCGGGTAGCCAGCGTTCCTTGACCGCCGTGCGCAGGGCCGCACCATCCGTACGCGCCGCCAGCGGCACGTCGACCAGGTTGCACGCATCCGGCGCGCCCGGCCAAAGCGGGTACAACGGATGCTGGTAGGTGGAATACATCCACACCCGCTCGTCGCCGCGGATGATGTCCGCAGTGCCGTTGCCGTAGTGCACGTCGAAATCCAGGATCGCGATGCGCGACAGGCCGCGATCCAGCGCGTGGTAGGCCGCCACGGCGACGTTATTGAAGAAGCAGAACCCCGTCGCGCGATCGCGTTCGGCGTGATGTCCGGGTGGGCGCACCGCGCAGAACGCCAGGGGCGCCTTGCCATCCATCACCAGATCGACGCCGAGCACGCAGGCCCCGGCGGCGTGCAGAACCGCGGGCAGGGTCTGCGGCGTCTGAAAGGTGTCGCCGTCGATTGCGCGCAGCCCGGACTCGAACGTGGCGTGCACGATCGAATCCGTGTGGCGGGCGCTGTGTGCACGCAACAGTTGCTCCCGCGTGGCCTCGGGTGCCTCGTACCGCTGGACGCGGTCGGCCAGCGGGCTTGTGGAAAGCCGTTGCCCGATGGCCGCGAGTCGCTGCGGACTCTCGGGGTGGCCAGCCCCCATCGCGTGAAGCGAACAGCTGGGGTGATCGATCCAGGCGAGCGTTCGCGCCGTCATTGGCGAGTCTCCTTCAGACCCTTGTATTGGGACGCAAGCGTAGGCCAACTTCAAGTCGTGTTGGGCGGGGGATGTCGGCGTTCGCCCGCGAAACGGGTTTGATTGATCGTGCGGCACCCGACTGGAATGGTCGGCCTACCCGTTTGCTCCACGAAAACGGTGCGCAAAGGCGCGCCGCCCGCTCCTGCCGTGCACATGAATCACGGATTGAGAACCGCCAGCATCGTGTCCACCCGCCCTGCGATGAGCTGCAAAACCACGACCATCTACGGCGCGAGTCAGGCCTGATAAGCGAAGCGCATCCGCCATCGCTGCTCATATCCGGGCATACCGCTCCACATCGCCGACCCATTGCAGGATCAGGCGCTGCGCCGCATCCGGAAACCGTTCGAGCCATTCGTCTGCCAGTGCTTGCAGAGGCGGTACGAGCCTGGCGTCGCGCACCGGGTCGGCGAGCTTGAGTCCGATCAGCCCGGTCTGGCGCCGGCCCAGCAGTTCGCCCGGGCCGCGCAGTTCCAGATCGGCCTGCGCGATGCGAAAGCCGTCCGTCGTGGTGCGCATGGTTTCCAGGCGCGCCTTTGCGTTATCCGATAGCGGCGGCTGATACAGCAGCACGCACTGGCTGGCCGTGCTGCCGCGCCCAACCCGTCCACGCAACTGGTGCAACTGCGCCAGGCCCAGGCGCTCGGCGTTGTCGATCACCATGATGCTGGCGTTGGGCACATCGACCCCGACCTCGATCACGGTGGTCGCCACCAGCAGTTGCGTGCGGCCTTCCTTGAAGTCCAGCATCTGTGCGTCCTTGTCCTCGGACTTCATGCGCCCGTGGACCAGGCCGACGCGCAGGTCGGGCAAGGCCTCCGTCAGCGTCTCGGCGGTGACGGCGGCGGCCTGGGCCTCGATCTCGTCACTCTCCTCGATCAGGGTGCAGACCCAGTACACCTGCCGGCCGGCGCGGCAGGCTTCGCCGATCCGCGCGAGCACCTCCGGTCGCCTGGACTGGCTGAGCACAACGGTGACGATGGGGGTGCGGCCGGGCGGCAGTTCATCGATCACCGAGACGTCGAGATCGGCGTAGAGCGTCTGCGCCAGGGTGCGCGGGATCGGCGTGGCCGACATCACGAGCTGATGCGGGACGCGGCCAGCCGGTCCCTTGTCGCGCAACTGGATGCGCTGCTGGACGCCGAAACGGTGCTGCTCGTCCACCACCGCGAGCGCCAGACGCGCAAAGCTCACGTCGGACTGGAACACCGCATGGGTCCCGATGACGATCGCCGCGTGGCCCTCCGCCACTTCGGCCGTGCGCGCGTCGCGCTCGCGCTTGCGCAGCTTGCCGGTGAGCAGGGTGACGCGGACGTCCAGCGGCTTCATCCAGCGCGACAGATTGATGAAATGCTGTTCGGCGAGCAGTTCGGTCGGTGCCATCAGCGAGGACTGAAAACCCGCGCGCGCCGCGGCGAGCATGGCGGCGGCCGCGACCACGGTCTTGCCGGAGCCGACGTCACCCTGCACCAGGCGCAGCATCGGGCGGTCCTGTTCCAGATCCCGCGCCAGCTCCTCCAGCACACGGCGCTGTGCGCCGGTGAATTCAAACGGCAGCACCGACTGGAGTTGCTCGACCGCGGTGCGCACGTCGTCGAGCCGCGACGCCGGCCGCGTCCGGGTTTCGCGGCGCATCAGGCGCATGCAGAGCTGGTGGGCAAGCAGCTCCTCGCGGATCAGGCGCTGTTGCGCCGGGTGGCTCATCGCGCGCAGGGCTTGCGCATCCAGATCGCTGCCGGGGCGATGGATCACTTCGAGCGCCGACAGCGTGTCGGGTTCGCCCAGGCCGGGCAGCGGCACGCGCAGCGACTGATCGCGAGTCGCGATCTCCAGCGCCTGCTCGATCAGCCGCCGCAGCCGCGGCTGGGTCATGCCGGCGGTCAGCCCGTAGATCGGCGTCAGCTTCTCATGGGTGGCGAACGCCTCGTCGCTGGCGGCGACGCGGTACTCGGGATGCACCATCCCCAGTCCGCTGCGCGTTGCGCGCACGCTGCCAAAGGCCTGCAAGCGCTGACCCACCACCAGGCTCGCGCGCTGCGTTTCGTTGAAGTGAAAGAACCGCAGGACCAGACTCGCGCTGCCGTCGTCGATCGCCACCGTCAAGCTGCGCCGCGGGGTGTAGCGCTGTTCGACGGCTTCGATGCGTCCGCGTACCAGCGCTTCCACGCCGTCGCGCAGGTCGATCAGGGGCGTGACCGCGCGCCGGTCCTCGTAGCGCAGCGGAAGGTGAAACAGCAGGTCGCCGACGGTCGCCAGACCCAGCCCGCGCAGCACCGACGCGGCCTGCGGGCCGGCGCCCTTGAGATAAGTCAGCTCGGTGCTCAGGCCCAGCGGCGCACGCGGCTTGGGGTCTGCGGGGCGCCTGGCGCGCGGCTCCACGCCGGCCGACTCAATCGAGGATGAGAACCGCATCCGCCTCCACGCGCGCGCCACGCGGCAGGCTGGCCACGCCCACCGCCGCACGGGCCGGGTAGGGCGGCTGAAAGTACTGACCCATGATCTCGTTGAGCTTCGCGAAGTGCGCCAGATCGGTCAGGAACAGGTTGAGCTTGGCGACGTGGCCCAGCGATCCGCCCGCGGCCTCGGCCACCGCGCGCAGGTTTTTGAACACCTGGTGGATTTCGTCCTCGATGCTCGCGTTGAGCAGGGTCATGGTCGCGGGATCGAGCGGAATCTGGCCCGACAGATAGACCGTGTTGCCGCAGCGGACCGCCTGCGAATAGGTGCCGATGGCGGCGGGCGCGGCGTCGGTCTGGACGATATGGCGGCTCATGTCGGGTGGCGGGCGCGATGGAGAGTGAATGATAGCCGCCGGAGCGTGGCCGGCCATCGACCGACGATCTATCCCCTGTCACGCGTCCGTCATCGCACCGTCACCGGCCCTTTACCGCATGTCTTTACCGTGCTGCGGGTATGAACAGACAAAGCGGAGGTTTGCCATGCGCATCGCCTGGGGCGTGATGGGATATGGCCGCGGGCATGCGATGCGCACGTTGAGCGTGCTGCCCGAGCTGATGAAGGAACACGAGATCACGGTCTTCACCGCAGGCGACGCCTACGAGGTGCTGGCGCCAAGATTTCCCACCGTGCGCATCCCGATGATCGGGTACCACTACAACGCCCGCGGTGGACACAGCCTGAGCAAGACGCTGACCGAGAACGTCGCGCCGATGGCCGACCTGATGCTCGGCGGGCCGGGCATGGACCAGGTGCAGCGCGAGTTCACCGACCGTGGCATCCAGCTCGTGATCTCGGATTCCGAGGCCTGGACGCACCGGGTCGCACGGCGCATGCGCCTGCCGCGGATCAGTTTCGATCACGTCGGCATCCTGGCTTACTGCAAGCCGCATTTCCCGGCCGACCTGTGGGCGCTGGGCATGCGCGACGCCTTTGGCTATCGCAGCCTGATGGGGGTTCCCGAGCGCATTCTGATTTCGAGTTTCTACGAAGCGGAAGCCGCCTATCCCGGCGTGCGCATCGTCGGCCCCATGTTGCGCGACGAGGTGCTGCGCGCCAGGGTGAGCCACGGCGACTTCCTGCTGTGCTACTTCAACAAGGGCGAGCACCAGTACCTGCCGCATGTCGATCGCGCGTTGCGCCTGCTCGACATCCCGGTGGTGATCTACGGCACGCCGTACCGCGGAAAAGTGGACAACCTCGACTTCCGCGCGCCGAGCAACGAGTGGTTCGTGCACGATTTATCACGCTGCAAGGCTCTGCTCAGCACGGCCGGCAACCAGACCATCGGCGAGGCCATCCATTTCGGAAAGCCGATCCTGGCGGTGCCCGAAGATGCGTTCGAGCAGCGGCTCAACAGCCATATGATCGAGCGCATGGGTGTGGGCATGCGGGGCGATCTCAACCGCCTGACGCCGAGCGACGTGGACCGCTTTCTCGGCCACCACGACAGCTATCGCTCGCACATGAAGGAACACGCGCGGGACGGTCGTGCCGAGGCGATCGAGACGCTGCACCGGTTCATCGGCGAACTGGTCAGTCAGAAAACCCCGGTGCGGCGTCAGGCGAGGCTTTCGCGCAAGCGCATCCCGACGGTTCAGGTGGGAGGGGCGTAATCCGCCAGGAGCCCGTAGCACCCGGGTGCGTGTCGATATCGTGGAGCAGGCGGCTCGTCCTCGTCCTGGTCGGTCCCCCGCTTCTCAGACATGGACCAGCCGATCGAGCAATCGGACCATCAGACGATTGTTGAGCGCGTAGCGGTCCAGATCTTCGAGGATGAACTCCGGCGTCTGCACGTAGCGCTCCGGCCGGGGCGACCCGTGCTCGAACCAGACGCGCGCGTCCGCTGCCGTGACCTCCAGGTGGAATTGCAAGCCCACCACGCGACCCTTCCAGACATAGCCCTGGTTTGAGCAGGCCTGGCTGCTCATCAGGTTTTCTGCGCCCGGTGGAATCGCGAAGGTGTCGCCGTGCCAGTGGAAGGCGACGAAGCGGTCGGGCCAGTCGGCAAACAGGAGTTGCTTGCGGCCTTCAGGATTGAGCGCCACCTCGAACCAGCCGATCTCGGAATGCGCGTTGCGCGTGACGGGTCCACCCAGCACGTCAGCGATCAGTTGCGAGCCGAGACAAATGCCAAGCACCGTACGGCCCCGATCGATGGCGCTGCGGATCAACTGCTTTTCAGCGACCAGCCAGGGATGCGCCTCGTACTCGTAGATGTTCATCGGTCCGCCCATGACGATGAGCCAGTCGAACTCGTCCACGCCCGGCAGGGATTGTCCGGCGTGCAGGCGTGTCATGTTGACGGTGGCTTTGCGCGAGGCAAGCCAGGGCCCGATGCAGCCAAGGTCCTCGTGTTCGGCGTGTTGCAGCCAATGAACGCGCATACGGCTTCTCCATTGCTTGCTACGGGGCTGTTTGGTTTCCATCTTCCGCTTCCGATCGTAAGGGAAGGTCTGCATAGGTTCGACCCGGCTCGCAGGTCGGTTCAAGCCGAAGGCGGAACCGACGTGTGCGTGCTCGACGAAGGGCGCCCGTCGGGTCCGCCCGCGAACAGCACGCAGGCTTGACCCGACCCTGAATTCAGGACCGTGCAGAGAATCCCAAGCGACCGTGGCGTCGGACCTACGAAGCCGATCCGCTGGCCTGGTATTCCGAACCATCGTGCAGCCGGCGCTTGCGCGGACGGAAGGCGGGGACCAGCAGCCGGTCCTGCGGCTGATCGTGTCGGGTGCGCAGATGCATCAGGTCCAGCAGGGTCCAGTCGAGAACGTCAGTCTGGAACGGCCGGCGTTCCAATTCCCTGACCGTTTCCGGATCGACCGGCTCGGAGTTCCAGATCAGCAGGGGCACCACCTGGCCCGGCTCGTCGGGCGAGTGGCCGGTGAAGTTGCGCGTATGGCCCACTTCCTCGCCATGATCGGAGGTGTAGAGCCAGGTCGCGGAGTCGCCCCGGACCGCAACCTTGAACTGGGTCAGCAGGCGGCTGATGACCCAGTCCTGGTAGAGCATGGCGTCGTCGTACTGATCGCGCTTGAGGCGCACCCACGGTGAGCGTCCGCGGGCTTCCAGGTCGCGATTCACCTCGTCCTGGTGGCTCTCGAAGTGCTTGAAGTGGTCCGGGCAGCGCAGGTCGTAATGCGCGTGCGCGCCCATCAGGTGGGCGACGATCAGCTTGCGCGGGGCGGGATCGGCCAGCGCCAGCTTCCATTCGGGGAGGAGGACCTCATCGAGGCTGCGATCGCTGCCGACGCCACCGCTGTTGAGAAGCCGCATCACGTCGGCTTCCTCGGCAAAGCGCGCGGTGATGTAACGGTCGTGCTGGTTGCTGATCCAGAACACCTTGTAGCCGGCGGCCCTGGCCAGCATGAGCACGCTGGGTTGTTGCTCGTCGCTGAGCCCCCTGAGTCCTTCATCGTGCAGCGACCGCGGCGTGAGCATGTGGCGCAGCGCCGATACCGTGCTGGAGGCGGCGGACAGCACGTCGCGGAACACCATCAGCTCGCCGGCCCGTTCGCCGGCCAACTTCTGAAGCTCCGGCGTGGTCTGGCGCACGTAACCGTAGAGTTGCCAGTTCCAGCGATTGGTGCTTTCGCCGATGACCAGGCCCAGGGTGTGGCGGGCGGGTCCGACATAGGTCGGTTGCCACTCGTCGAGGCTCGCTCGGGCGATTTCGCGCTTGTTGCGCAGGGTCTCGACGTTGGCGCGAAACTCCTCGATCGTCGCAGCCTGCGCCGGCCAGAACAGCAAAGGGTTGGCGCGTCGTACGGTCGGGTTCAGATGCAGCAACACAAACACCGCACCGACGGCGACGAGTCCCTTGCGGCTGGAGGAGGGCAGGCCGGGAACGGGCCGGGTCGCGAGGATCAGCAGCACCGCGAGGACTGAAAGCTGGAGGGTGTAAGTACCCAGCAGCATCCAGTAGTTCATCAGGAATTCGGCTGACTCGTCGCTGGTGGTGTTCGAGATGCCCTCGATCACCTGCGCGGCGTCGGGCCGGCTCTTGTAGACGGTGATCAGGAAGGCCTTGATGCCCAGGTCGATCACGAAGGCCAGGTTCCAGGCGCGAAACAGCCACAGGGCGCGGCCGTTGTGGTGGCAAAAGCTGGCGAGGACATACGACCCGAGGCAATACACCAGCGTCGCCTCCAGAGTGTCCTGCCAGCCCAGGCGCATCAGGCCGTAGCCGCAGGCCACCAGCAGAGTGCCGGCCAGGACCGGGCGCGTCTGCATGAGCGCGATCGACCTGCGCACACGCTCGCGGACGGTCGACAGCAGCCGTGCGCATCGTCGCGGAGGGCGTCCGGATGCGGCGATGGATTCAGGCAGTCGGCTCATGAAGCCCGGCAAGCTCCGGTCATGTTGGCAAGGCATTCGGACACTGCTAAGTACCGAATTGTTGCATCCTGATGACGGCGGTGGCGACGTCCGCGCTTGGCGCGAAGGGCAAGGGGCGTCAAGCTTGTGCGGACCCCATTGAGGCTTGCCGATGATCCATATCGATGAAAATGCCCCACCGCCACTCACCGGCGCGCGCGACGCGACTTGAGGGCAGCACGCATGGCATCCATTCCGGTCATCACGGTCGACGGTCCTTCCGGTGTCGGCAAGGGCATGGTGGTGCGCGAGTTGGCCGCGCGGCTGGGCTGGCATCGGCTCGACAGCGGCGCGCTCTATCGCATCCTCGCACTCGCGGCGACGCGGTCCGGGCTGGACCTCGTTAACCAGACCGATGCCGTGGCGGCGATGGCGCCGCGGCTCTCGATCCGCTTCGAGGGCGATTCGGAGGCCAGCGAGGCGATCGTCGTCGACGGCGTCGACGTGGTCCGCGAAGTGCGCTCCGAGGTTACCGGCGGACTGGCCTCGCAGATCGCCACCGCTACGGCCGTGCGGGCCGCGCTGTTGCAGCGCCAGCACGATTTCCGCGAGCCGCCCGGTCTGATCGCTGACGGCCGCGACATGGGAACGATCGTGTTCCCGGACGCTGAACTGAAAATCTTTCTCACGGCGACTGCGGAAGAACGCGCCAGACGGCGCGGCGCGCAGTTGAGTGCGCGCGGTCAGATCGTTAGACTCGCCGACCTTTCTGCGGAGATCCGTGCGCGTGATGAACGCGACCGGACCCGGGCAGTGGCACCGCTGGTGCCGGCGCCCGACGCTCATCTGATCGACACCAGCTCGCTGAGTCCAGCTCAAGTCTTTGAACGGATAGACGAACTTCTGAAGACCCGAGGGTATCTCCGCTGACGCCGGCCCGTGGGGCAGGGCGTCAGTTTCGTTTTTGGGACAAAGGAAGTGCTTCAAGAGGGCCGAATCGGAGCGGCCTTTCGAACCCTAACCACCTGCCTCTCCGGCGCGCGGCAGAATTGTTGAGCGAGTACTGAATGAGCGAAAGTTTTGCTGAGCCCAGTTTCCAGGAGATGTTCGAAGCGAGTCTGGCCGGTGGCCAGTCGATGCAGCCAGGCACCATCGTCAACGCGATCGTGCTGGAAGTGAAACCCGACGTCGTCATCGTCGATGCGGGTCTCAAATCCGAAGGTGTGATCCCCTTGATCGAGTTCATGGTCGATGGCGAGATCAGGGTTGCGGTCGGTGACCGTGTCGAAGTCGCGCTGGAGACCGTCGAAGACGGTTTCGGCGAAACCAAGTTCAGCAAGGAAAAGGCCGAGCGGATCAAGACCTGGGATCGCCTGAACAAGGCTTTCGAGGGCAAGGAAACCGTCATCGGCATCATGACCGGCAAGGTCAAGGGCGGCTTCACGGTGGACATCGGCACCGTCCGCGCCTTCCTCCCCGGTTCGCTGGTCGACGTCCGCCCGGTGCGCGACACCAGCTACCTCGAAGGCAAGCCGCTCGAGTTCAAGGTCATCAAGCTCGACCGCCTGCGCAACAACGTCGTCGTCTCGCGCCGCGAAGTGCTCGAAGCCGAGTACAGCGCCGAGCGTGATTCGCTCCTCCAGAACCTGCAGGAAGGCGTGGTGCTCAAGGGCGTGGTCAAGAACCTCGTCGAGTACGGCGCGTTCGTGGACCTCGGCGGCATCGACGGCCTGCTGCACATCACCGACATGACCTGGAAGCGCATCAAGGATCCTTCCGAAGTCGTGCAGGTCGGTGCGGAAATCGAAGTCAAGGTGCTGAAGTACGACCGCGAGCGTCGCCGCGTGTCGCTGGGTCTCAAGCAACTCGGCGCCGACCCCTGGGTCGACATCGCGCGTCGCTACCCCGAGAAGACCCGCATGTTCGGCAAGGTCACGAACATCACCGACTACGGTGCGTTCGTCGAGATCGAGCCGGGCGTCGAAGGCCTGGTCCACGTGTCGGAAATGGACTGGACCAACAAGAACATCAACCCGGGCAAGGCCGTGGTCATCGGCCAGGAAGTCGAGGTGATGATCCTCGACATCGACGAGGAACGCCGCCGCATCTCGCTCGGCATGAAGCAGTGCGTGCCCAATCCCTGGGAAGAGTTCTCGCAGAACTTCCAGAAGGGCGACAAGGTGCACGGCCAGATCAAATCGATCACGGATTTCGGCATCTTCATCGGCCTCAACGGCGGCATCGATGGCCTCGTGCACCTCTCGGACCTCGACTGGAACGACGACGGCGCCAACGCCGTGCGCCGCTACAGCAAGGGCCAGGAACTGGACGCGGTGGTTCTCGCCATCGACGCGGCCCGCGAGCGCATCTCGCTCGGCGTCAAGCAGGTTGCGCAGGATCCGCTCACGCAGTTCATGGCCGAGACCCAGAAGGGCATCATCGTCAAGGGCATCGTCAAGAGCGTCGAGCAGCGTGGCGCGTTGATCGACCTGGGCAATGGTGTCGAGGGCTACATCAAGGCCAACGACCTGTCGCGCGAAAGGGTCGAAGACGCACGCACGGTCTTGAAGGAAGGCGACTCGCTGGAAGCGCGCTTCGTTGGCGTGGACCGCAAGAACCGCATCGTCAGCCTGTCGGTACGCGAGAAGGAAATCCAGGAAGAAGCAGAGATTCTCACCGAGTACAGTCGCAACGCCTCGACCGGCCGCACCAGCCTGGGCGATATCCTCAAGCAGCAGATCGGCGGCGGTACAGATTCCAACTGATCTTTAAAATCGGGCGTATCCGTCCGAAAACAAAAAGGAAATTGTTAGGGCCGCGCTTGCGCGGCCCTTTTTTTTGGCCTATCTTCGGCTCACATATCCAGGGGGCGTCGGGCGAAGCGGGCCATGACCAAATCAGAATTGATCGAACGACTGGCCGCGCGCCAGACTCATCTCATGCAGAAGGACGTCGAACTGGCGGTCAAGCTGATCCTGGACCGGGTCAGTGTTGCGCTTGCCAAGCAGGATCGCGTGGAGATCCGTGGGTTCGGCAGTTTCGCGCTACACAACCGTCCGGCGCGTGTGGGGCGCAATCCCAAGACCGGAGACCCGGTGAAGATTCCCGCCAAGCACGTGCCGCATTTCAAGCCTGGCAAGGAAATGCGCGAACGGGTCAACGAAGCGGCGCGGGACTTCTGAGCGCATGTTCCGCGCGCTGATCATTGTCGGGCTGGTCATCTTCCTGGTGCTCGGCGCATCGGTCGGCTACTTCAACGCTCAACCCGTCCGGTTCAACTACCTGGCCGGAGAAATCGAACTGCCGCTGATCGCGCTGGTGATCGGCGAATTCGTGCTGGCGGTGTTGCTGACACTGTTCATTTCGTTTGGCCGCATGCTCAGTCTCAAGGCGCAGATCCGGCGCCTGCGCAAGCAGATCAATGGCGTGGAAGCGGAACTCAAGACTTTGCGCGACCTTTCGACGGACGCCATCGCCTCGTCGCCCCTGTCTCGTGGTTGAGGACGCGGCAGGCGCCTGGTCGCCTCAAGGTCGGCACAGGGCATTACGGGTCCATGCTCGATAGCACCCTCGGCTGGCTGTTGTTTCCGCTGGGAACGGCGCTCGGCTGGTACCTGGCTCGACGCGCACCGGGTTCGGCGACCACCCGGCCGGGTCGCAATCCCCTGGCCGGGATCAGCACCCTGGCGGTCGATGACCCGGATCAGGCGGTCGCAGCCCTGATCGGGGCGGGAGAGCTGAACGAGGAGGCAGTCGAGCTGCATCTCACACTCGGATCCCTGTTCCGTCGTCGCGGGCAGATCGATCGCGCACTGCGCGTACACGAGGCCCTGCTGTTGCGCGACAGCCTTTCGGCGGGTCAGCGTCTGCGGGCGGAATTCGAGCTCGCCGAGGATTATCACAAGGCCGGCCTGCTCGACCGCGCGGAGCAGCTTTACGCACACCTCGCCGATCGCGGATACAAGGTGCTGGCCTGCCTCGAAGCCGTGGTGTCGATCCTGGAGAGCGGGCATGACTGGCCGCGCGCGATCGAGGTCAGCAGGCGTCTGGAAGCAGCGAGCGGAGGATCACGCCGTGCGGTCATCGCGCAGTATCACTGCGAGCTGTCCGAAGAGGCACGTCGTCGGAAAAATCCCGCGGAAGCGCTGACGCAAGCCAGGAAAGCGCTCGACATGGACAAGGGCAGCGCCCGGGCCAACCTGCTGCTGGCGCGCCTCGCGGAGGAGGCCAAGGATTGGAAAGACGCATCGAATGCCTACGCACGAGTCGCCGAACAGGAGCCGCGGCTGCTGTCCGAAATCGTGCGCTCGCTGTGGACCTGCTGCCGTGAAATGGGCAAGCCGCAGTACTTCGTGCAATGGATCGAGGACCTGCCGGAAGAGCAGCGCCAGGGCGTGGTGGACGTGGCGCGCGCCGAGCTGCTGCGTGAAGCCGGCATGGATGCGGCCGTATATCTGCTCGATGCCTTCGAGACGCGGCCGACCTGGAGCGTGATCGAACAGGTCGCCGGCCTTGTCCCCACGCAGGAGAACGACGCCGAAACTCTCGCCCGGGTCTCGGGCGCCCTGCGCGGGGCCGTGCAGACGCTCAGCCGTTCACGCCAGAAATATCAATGTCAGAGTTGCGGAATGAAGCCGGCGCAATTGTTCTGGCATTGTCCGAGCTGCAAGCAGTGGGGCACGGTGTTCCCGCTCGACGATCGGCTCGAAGTGCACAGTCAGCCGCTGCCGTAGTCGTGGTCTGGCTGATGGAGGGATGAAATGAGTGCTGACAAGGAACTGTTTTACATCGCCGACCCGATGTGCTCGTGGTGCTGGGGCTTTTCGCCGGTGATGCAGAAGCTTGCGGACCTGATCCGATCGCGGGCCAAGCTGCGGGTGCTGCCGGGAGGCCTGAGGATTGACACGCGCGAGCCGATGGCCGAATACGAAGCCAAGGAGATCATGCATCACTGGCAGACAGTCGCGCAGCGCACCGGACAGCCCTTCGACTTCAGCCGTCCGCTCGATACGACCTTCGTCTACAACACCGGACCGTCCTGCCTGGCGCTGTCCTTGATGACTCGCGCGCGCCCGCTGTCCGGGCTGGATTATCTGCGCAGCCTGCAACAGGCGTTCTACGTCGGTCGACGTGATCTCAAGGATCCGGAAGTGCTGGCCGACTATGCGCAGAGCTATGGCGTGACGCGCGAGGATTTTCTGCACAGGCTGGATCAGCCGGCGACTCGGGAGGCATTCGAGGAAGACCTGCACTTTGTCCGGCGCTGCGGCATCGAAGGCTATCCGTCCGTGCTGCTGCGAACCGGGTCGCGCATCCAGCGGCTCACCATCGGCTACCAGCCCTACGAGGTGCTGGAGCCGCATGTTGTTCGGTGGCTGGAGGCGGTGCCCGTGGCGTAATGGTTGGCGTAGGTCGGCGGTAGGTCGGCTCAAGGCCGCGATTTCTTGCCGCCGGAGCCGACGGGGCGACCGGACCTCTCCCATCGGCGCATGTCGGGTCCGCCCGCGAAAAGCACGCGGGCTTGACCCGACCTACACCGACCTAAGGGAGTTGCCAGAGGCTGGAACCGCTCAGCCCCTAGGCCGGATGATCAACTCACGCTCGCACACGTCGCCCACATCGGCGCCGCACGCACGCGGCTTCAGGTCCTGATCGAGGCACAGGCGTAGCTCCGTCAGATAATGGCTGCGACATTCGATGGTGATCGCATCCTGTGCCCATCCGGCATTGAGTTCGAGGAAGGCCTTCTCAAGCTGGGTTTTGGAGATGCGCTGGTTGGCGCGGCCGCTCATGAACTTGTCGGGCAGCATCACGCTCTGCATCGCCTGTTCAACGCGGGTGAAATACGCGTCCGGATCGAGCCCGCTGCAGCTACCGTGCTTCTTCCACTGGTGCTGCACCAGACCGGCGTCCGGCATGAGGGGCGCCATACGCACGACCAGCGCATCGGGCACCGGCGCGGTGGTCGAACAGAACTCGGGATATCCGGCCTCGTTCTGCGGCCACAGGCCGTGCACGATGAAACCGCGCGGCAGCGAGCATTGCTCACGGGCGTCGTCGCTGCGACCCGATTTGCAGAATTCAGGGGACCACGAAAGCGCCAGCACCCAGTAATCGAAGGCCTGACTAACCGGGCTCAGCAGCAGACTCGCAAGAAGCAACAGGCCGGCCGGCCATCGCACAGGATTCGTCGAGTTCACACTTTCAGCCTGGCTCGCCCTTCGCCAAGAACAACCAGGTCTCGACCACGGTGTCCGGGTTGAGCGAGATGGTTTCGATGCCCTCGTCGAGCAGCCACTTCGCCAGTTCCGGGTGATCGCTGGGCCCCTGGCCACAGATGCCGACGTACTTGCCGCGCTTGCGGCAGGCCTGAATGGCCATGTGCAGCATCGCCTTGACCGCCTCGTCGCGCTCGTCGAACAGGTGCGCGATCAGACCGGAGTCGCGGTCCAGGCCCAGGGTGAGCTGGGTCATGTCGTTGGAGCCGATCGAGAAGCCGTCGAAATGATCGAGGAATTGATCGGCCAGCACCGCATTGCTGGGCAGCTCGCACATCATGATCAGTTGCAGGCCATTGCTGCCGCGGGCCAGCCCGTTCTCGGCCAGGATCTCGTTGACCCGCTTGGCCTCGCCGACCGTGCGCACGAACGGGATCATGATCTTGATGTTGGTCAGACCCATCTCGTCGCGCACGTACTTGAGCGCCTCGCACTCCATGTCGAAACAGGGGCGGAAGGATTCGGCGATGTAGCGCGAGGCGCCGCGGAAACCGAGCATGGGATTTTCTTCGTGCGGCTCGTACTTCTTGCCGCCGACGAGATTGGCGTACTCGTTGGACTTGAAGTCCGACATGCGCACGATCACCGGCTCGGGCGCAAACGCGGCGGCGATCATCGCCACGCCTTCGGCCAGGCGCTTGATGAAGTAGTCGCGCGGCGAGGCGTAGGCCGAGATCATCGTGGTGATCTGGCGACGTACGTCGGGGGGTTGTCGATCCAGTTCCAGCAGCGCCTGCGGATGAATGCCGATCTGGCGGTTGACGATGAACTCCAGCCGCGCCAGGCCGACGCCCCGGTGGGGCAGGGAGGCGAAATCGAAAGCCTGCTCCGGCGTGCCGACGTTCATCATGATCCTGACCGGGATCTCCGGCATCTGGTCGAGGGCGACCTCGTCGACCTGGAAGTCGATGTGGCCGTCGTAAATGTGGCCGGTGTCGCCCTCGGCGCAGGACACGGTGACGGCCTGACCGTCCTTGAGGATCTCGGTGGCGTCGCCGCAGCCGACGACCGCCGGAATGCCGAGTTCGCGCGCGATGATCGCGGCGTGGCAGGTGCGCCCGCCGCGGTTGGTGACGATGGCGCTGGCGCGCTTCATCACCGGCTCCCAATCGGGATCGGTCATGTCCGTCACCAGCACGTCGCCGGCCTGTACGCGCGACATCTGCTCGATGCCTTTCATCAGGCGCACGGTGCCGGCGCCGATCTTCTGGCCGATGGCGCGGCCTTCCGCCAGCACCTTGCTCCGGCCCTTGAGCTTGTAGCGGCGCAGCACGTTGGCCGAGCCCCGCGACTTCACGGTCTCCGGGCGCGCCTGGAGAATGTAGATCTGGCCATCGACGCCGTCCTTGCCCCATTCGATGTCCATCGGCCGCTGGTAATGGTCCTCGATGATCACGGCCTGCTGCGCCAGCGCGGTGACGTCGGCGTCGGACAGGCAGAACCTGCCGCGCTCCTCGTTCGAGACCGGCACGAACTCGACGGTGCGACCGAGCTTGCGCTCGGTCGAATACACCATTTTCTTGGCCTTTTCCCCGAGACCGCGCTTGAGGATTGCCGGGTGTTGGGCGCGCAATCCCGGCTTGTAGACGTAGAACTCGTCCGGATTCACCGCCCCCTGGACCACAGCCTCGCCAAGGCCGTAGCTGGCGGTGATGAAGATCGCATCGCGGAAGCCGGACTCGGTGTCCATGGTGAACATCACGCCGGACGCGCCTTTGTCCGAGCGCACCATGCGCTGCACGCCTGCCGAGAGCGCGACCTGGTCGTGCGCAAAGCCGTGGTGCACGCGGTAGGAAATCGCGCGATCGTTGAACAGCGAGGCGAACACTTCCTTGATCGCGTGCAGCACGTTGTCGATGCCGCTGACGTTGAGGAAGGTCTCCTGCTGGCCGGCGAACGAGGCGTCCGGAAGGTCCTCGGCCGTCGCCGAGGAACGAACAGCGACTGAAATTTCGGTGCCGGATTCGGCGACGAGCTGGTCGTACGCCGTGCGGATTGCCGATTCGAGCTGGGCCGGGAAGGGTGCTTTGACCACCGCCTCGCGGATGGTCTTGCCGGTGGACGCAAGCTTGATCACGTCGTCCACATCCAGCGCCTTGAGCTGCGCGCTGATGCGCTCGTCCAGGCCTCCGTGCTTGAGGAACTCGCGATAGGCCTCGGCGGTGGTGGCGAAACCGTTGGGCACCTTGACGCCCGATGCGGCAAGGTTGGAGATCATCTCGCCCAGCGAGGCGTTCTTGCCGCCGACGATTTCGACATCGTGCATGCGCAGGCGCGAGTACCAGAGGACGTGGGAGCTCATCGATTTCGTTGCTTCAGGCTGAGGGGGTCGCTAAGTTTCGGGGTTCGCGACTCAGGTTTCCAGTTGCCCGCCCTGCCGACTGCCCGATGAAAATCCCCATGCGCCCCGTATTCTTCCTCTCAGACGGCACCGGCATCACTGCCGAGACCCTGGGAACCACCTTGCTCACGCAGTTCGACGGGGTGCCGTTCAAGAAGACCACGCTGCCCTTCATCAACACCATCGACAAGGCGCGCAGCACCGTTGAGTACATCGATTACCTGGGTCTGACCGAGCCGCGGCCGATCGTGTTCTCCACCACCGTCAACGAAGAGGTGCGCGCCGTCCTGCGCACCTGCAAGGCCTTGTTCATCGACCTGTTCGACTCCTACATTCATGCGGTCGAACAGGAACTGGGGCAGAAGTCCACGCACGCCCAGGGACGCGCGCACGGCGTCGGCGACTCGCGGCGCTACGACGCCCGCATCGAGGCGATGAATTTCGCAATGGAGCATGACGACGGCCAGTCCACGCGGGACATGAAGAAGGCGCAGGTGATCCTGATTGCGCCCTCGCGCTGCGGCAAGACGCCGACCACGCTGTACCTCGCGCTCCAGCACGGCATCTTCGCGACCAATTTTCCGATCACCGAAGACGACCTGGAAGCCCAGAAGCTGCCCGCTTCGCTCAAGGGCCTGACCGATCGCTGCTTTGGGCTGACATCGGACCCTGAACGCCTGCACCAGATTCGCAGCGAACGCCGGCCCGGCTCGAAATACGCGTCGCTTGCGCAATGCGCTTACGAGTTGCGCGAGGCCGAGCGGCTTTACCAGCGCAACAATATCCCCTTCGTCAGCGCGGCCACGCGCTCGATCGAGGAGCTTGCAGCCATCGTGATCCAGGAGAAGGGGATCGAGCGCTGAGCCTCGCGCCTTCAGGGTTCGGCGTGAAGAGGAACCGGCCGTCCCGGTTCCAGGGTCTTGACGTGTAGCTGCGGTCGCAGCCGGGTCATGCCCTCGAAAAACCGGTCGAGCCGCACGACCACGGGGAAGGGCCGAAGGGGGTGGTCCAGCGGGCGCGTGAAGTCGTCCCAGTGCGTGGGGATCACGACTCTGGCGCCGACCGCGTCGACTGTGTCGCGCAGGTAGGCATCGAGATCGTCGATCAGTGCCACGCCCAGGAACGCGACGTCCGCCTTGCGGCCAGCCAGCGCGCCGGGGACGAATCCGGCACTACCGTGATGCAGGACGCGCCCCTGCGGATGCTCGACCAGGATCGACCAGGTTCCGCCAAGCCGGTAGTCGAGGTACCGCGCGGGCGGAACGAGCGGCGAGCGGATGTCGCCGGTCGGCTCGCCGCCGGTGGCGCCGGCGTGGCGGCTGGCGATGAAATGGACCTGGAAGCTGCCGAGGCTGAGGGCGTCGCCGTCGGTGACCACCCGCAGCGCCGATTCCGGCAGTCCCGCACCCCGGCCGATGTTGGCCGTGCTTTCCGATCCGGCGAGCATGGCGCCGGTCAGGCGGGCCACCACGCCGGCGTCCATCGCGTGATCGAAATGCGAATGCGAGACCAGCACGGCGTCCAGCCTCGCTACATTCAATTTCGTGAGCCACTGCCGGATCAGGGCTTCGTCCGGCGCGATCTCTCGATTCAGCACCATGTTGAGCAGTCCGGGCGGTCGCGAGAAGAAGGGGTCGATGAGGATCGCGTGCCGATCATCGCGAAGGAGCAGAGCGCTGACGCCGAGCCAGGTTGCGGTGAGCTGGCCGGGTTGCACGGGCGATTCATCCCGGAGTGAGCGTTCCTGCTCCAGACCCGGCGCATACCAGCGCAGGGCGCTGGTCAGGATGGCGAGGATCAGGGCGGGTGCGAGCACCCAGAGCCCCAATCGGCGGACGATGCGCGTCGTCATCACCATACGATCAGGTGTCCTCAACGGGTGCCGATCTGGCCGATCACCGCCCGGTAGATCGCCATCGCGGTATCGATGACCGTCCTCACCGGCTGGCGGCAGCCATCCATGGTCCAACGCATCGCAATATGGACGGCGGCGCCGACCAGTCCGGTGGCCAGCAGATCGAGATCCTGCACCGGTGTCTGCTGGGGCGGGGCGAGGCGGGCGGGCAGGGCGGCAACCGACAACTGCCGCAGCAAATTCCCGAAGCCGAACGTGGCACGCTGTGCGAGCAGCTCCATCTCGCGGCTCACTGTGAGCACTTCCACCAGCAGCATGCGAGCGACCCGGGGGTCGCGCTTGAGCAGGCGGAAGAACACGCCCAGCCCGGCGCGGGCCATCGCTTCGAGCGAAGGCGATTCCGGGGCTGCGGCGGCCAGGAAATCCATGCGCAAGCGAAGGACGAGATCCTGGTACACCGCGGCGAACAGGGCCTCGCGGGTCTTGAAGGACTCGTAGAAATAGCGTTCGGTGAGCTGGGCCTGTGCGCACAGCTCGCGCACCGTGACCGCGTGGTAGCCGCGGGTGCCGAAGCATTCCAGCCCGGCTTCGATGAACTGATTGCGGCGCTCGGCCACGCGCTCCTGCGCGTCCACCCCGCGATAGCGCCGCGCCTTGACCGGAGAGACATCTGCTTTGCCCATTGCGGCATATTGACATGGCTCGTTGTCAGAAATAAAGTGACAACGCTGATTGTCACTATTGATCAGACATTCAAATTCCGGAGGGCGGAGTGATTCGCCTTCCTCAACACGAGGAGAAATACATGGCGTTCGACGGGCAGGCGGGCAAGGCCACCAAGACGGATTTCGACACCCTCATCGTCGGCACCGGCTTCGCCGGGCTGGGGATGGCGATCAAGATGAAGGAAGACGGCCTGGAGGATTTCGTTATCCTGGAGCGAGCCCAGGACGTGGGCGGTACCTGGCGCGACAACAACTATCCCGGCTGTGCCTGCGACGTGCAGTCGCACCTGTACTCGTTTTCGTTCGAGCAGAACCCGGACTGGTCGCGCATGTTCGCGAGACAGGGCGAAATCTGGGCCTATCTGCGTGCCTGCTCCGACAAATATGGCCTGGGTTCTCACCTGCGCTTCGGCGCCGATGTGAACGGCGCCCGCTGGGACGAAGCAAAGCAGCACTGGACCGTGAGCACGCGCGACGGCCGCGTCTTCACCGCCCGCGTGCTGATCTCGGGCATGGGCGGCCTGTCCAATCCGACGATCCCGAAGATCAAGGGCATGGAGAACTTCCGCGGGGTTCAGTTCCATTCGGCTCAGTGGCGCCACGACGTCGACCTGAAGGACAAACGCGTCGCGGTGATCGGCACCGGCGCCTCGACGATCCAGTTCCTGCCGCAAATCAGGAAGCTCGCGGGGCGCGTGGACCTCTACCAGCGCACGCCACCCTGGATCGTGCCCAAGCCCGACCGCGCCATCAGCGCGATCGAGCGGGCATTGTTCAAGCGCTTCCCCCGGTTGCAGGATCTGTATCGCAAGGCGATCTACTGGATGCTGGAGGCGCGCGTGCTCGGGTTCACCGTCGATCCGCGGCTGATGAAGCTGTTCGAGCTGGTGGCGCGCGGCCATCTCAGACGCCAGGTCAAGGACCCGGTGCTGCGCCAGAAGCTCACGCCGGATTACACCATCGGCTGCAAGCGGATTCTCATCTCCGACGACTACTACCCGGCGCTGAGTCAGGCCAATGTCGAGGTCATCACCGACGGCGTCGATGAAATCCGCGCCGACAGCGTGGTGGCCAGCGACGGTACCGAACGCCCGATCGACGTGATCATCTGGGGCACGGGTTTCCACGCTGCGGACCCGGTGCCGCGTGGCGTATTCCATGGACGCGAAGGCATCGACATCCTCGACGCCTGGAAAGACGGCGCCGAAGCCTACAAGGGCACCACGATGGTGGGCTTTCCCAACCTGTTCTTCATCGTCGGTCCCAACACCGGCCTGGGCCATAGCTCGATGGTGTTCATGATCGAATCGCAGGTGCGCTACATCAGCGAAGCGCTCAAGGCGATGCGCGAACGCAACGCCGGTACCGTGGAAGTCCTTCCGGAGGCGCTGCGCGATTACAACCAGGGCCTGCAATCGCGTATCGGCAAGGCGGTCTGGAATACCGGCGGATGCCAGAGCTGGTACCTCGATGCCAACGGCCGCAACGTCACTCTGTGGCCCGGTGCGACCTGGCAGTTCCGCTTGCAGACCCGCCGATTCGATGCCGAACGTTACGTGCTGGGCGCTCCCATCGGCACGGCCAGGGCGCAGGCGATTCCGGCCGCGTAGCGCTGCCCGCAGGCGCTTTCTGTGCAGTCACCGCTTGCCGTATATTGGTGCTCGACTCAATGACCAGACTTGGAGTGTGGGGGCCACGCTCGCGGGTTCTGGATTCACCGGCACCAATTGGAGATGGACACGTGCGTATCAATACCCCCCTGGTCAGAACGGCTGTCGCCGCGACGATGGCGCTCCTGGGCTTCCAGGCCATGGCTCGCGGCGAGGCTTGCGTAGCCGATTTTGGCAATCCTCCCCGGCCGATCACCGGTAGCTTGCAGGGGACGATTTCCAAGTTGATCTCCGACAATTTTGCCTGCGTCAGTCGCGGCGGCGAAGCGATCCGGATCAACGAGGCCAACGGCGCGATCAGGCTGGCCTGCCTGCGCGTGCCGCCCGGCACCTCGGCCAACTCCAAGCGCCCGCTGATCACGTTTCTCAGCGGCGCACGCTCCTCCGCGGCCCGCGACAGCCGTGACACCGGGCTTGAACCGCTGGCCGCGAGCGCCAATCTGAGCGGCGACCCGACACGGCGTGGCTTCATTCTGCTGCTCATCGAAGGTCGCGATACCGAGCACTACTACCCCGCTCCTGCCGACAAGGGAACAGGCTGGGACAACTGGTATCGCAACGTCAATCGCGACGACCCGGACGTGAACGTGGACGTGGCCGCCATCGACGCCTTCATCGCCCGGGTGGAGGAACGCGGCATCGTCGATCCCCGGCGCAAGTACATGCTGGGCTGGTCCAACGGCGGGGCCATGGCCCTGCTCTACGGCATGAATACACCCGGCATCGCCGCCACTGCCACCTATAGCTCGCCGGATCCTTATTCCGACCAGTTCGATCCCTGCCAGCAAACGCCTTTCGCGAGCAATCCGCGGCCCCTGATGACGCTCCACAACCGTTGCGACATCTTCGGCCTGTGCGCGACCGGCGCCCTCGGTTTCCGCAGCGACATGACCAGCGCCCTGCCGCAAATTCCCCTGACCACCGTCATCATCAATACGCAACAGCAGGCGGTTGCGTCCTGCGAAGCGGCATGCAGTTATGACGTCAACTCGGGCAAGGCGGGTGCGCGACGCGGGTCGCTGGCCCACGTGACCTGGCCACGGCAGTGGACCGACGATTACCTGAGCTTCTTCGCCGCCAACGCCCTGCCTCCACCGCCGAGGCCGCCACGCCGATGAAGGACTTTGCAGACAAGGTTGCCGCGATCACCGGCGCGGCATCCGGGATTGGCCGGGCCCTGGCGATCGAGCTGGCGCGCTGCCGTTGCCACCTGGCGCTCAGCGATGTCGACGAAAAGGGCCTTGCCGAAACCGTCGCGCTGGCCCAGGCGGCAGGCAGGGTCGAGGTCAGTTCGCAAAAAGTCGACGTGTCCGATCGCGCCGCTGTTTACGCCTGGGCCTCGAAGGTTGTCAGCGATCACGGCAAGGTCAATCTGATCTTCAATAACGCCGGCGTCGCCCATGGTGCCACCGTCGAAGGCACCCGCTACGAGGACTTCGAATGGATTATGGGCATCAACTTCTGGGGTGTCGTCCACGGTACCAAAGCCTTCCTGCCGCATCTGCGCGCCTCGGGCGAAGGTCATGTGATCAACGTTTCCAGCGTGTTCGGCATCGTCAGCGTGCCGACCCAGAGTACTTACAACGCGACCAAGTTCGCGGTGCGCGGCTTCACCGAGGCGCTGCGCCAGGAACTGGACATCGAGCACGCGCCGGTCAGCGCCACCTGCGTGCATCCGGGTGGAATCAAAACCAATATCGCGCGCGCCGCGCGGATGGACGCCAGTGCCTCGGGCATCACGGGTACCGATGTGGATACCAGCCGCCGGGAGTTTGAAAAGCTGTTCCGGACCACGCCGGAACAGGCGGCACGCACCATCCTCGGCGCGGTTCGCCGCGACGCGCGGCGGGTGCTCATCGGCCCCGACGCCTATCTGATCGACTTCGTGCAGCGCCTCCTGCCCACCGGCTATCAACGCATCATCTCGAAGCTGGCGACCCTCAACAACAAGAAAAAGTGATCGCGCCGGTCAGCGCCGGCATTCTCGCGGGGGGGCAGGGCGCCCGCTTCGGCGGGCAGGACAAGGGATGGGTTCCCTTCCGCGGCCGGCCGATGATCGAGTGGACGCTCGATGCCTTGCGGCCCCAGGCCAGCGAGATTCTGATCTCGGCAAACCGCAACCTCGATCGCTACGCGCAACTGGGCGCCAGGCTGGTGCCGGATGCCACCGATGCGCCTTACCAGGGTCCGTTTGCCGGCCTGGTGCGCCTGCTGGAGAACGCGAACCACGAATGGTTGCTGTGCGTTCCCTGCGATGCCGTGATTCTTCCGCCGGACCTCGCGGAACGGTTCGCGCAATGCCTCGCCGCGGCACACGCCGACCTCGCGGTGCTCGCGGACTCCGACGGCATTCACCCCACGTTCTGCTTTGTGCGCGCGGCTCTGGCCGCGGACGCCCGCCGTTGTTTCGACGACGGCGAGCGGGCGCCGCGGCGCTGGTTGGCGCGACATCGCGTGGCACACCTGCGCGGCCCTTCCCCCATCAACCTCAATACCCCCGAAGGGCTGGCCGCGGTAGAGTTGTGCGATGAGCCTGCCGCGCGTCCCTGAATTGAGTCTGCCGCCCGAGCACGGTGTGCTGGGCGACGCGCGCGGTCGGGCCAAGCGCAAGCTGCGCGTCTCGCTCACCGACCGCTGCAACCTGCAATGCCTCTACTGCATGCCCGAGCACCCCAGGTGGCTCCCGCGCGTCGAAATCCTGCGGCGCGACGAACTGGTGCGGCTGGTGCGGCTGTTCGTCACCGAACTGGGCATCCGCGAGATTCGCCTGACCGGCGGCGAGCCCCTGCTGCGGCGTGACGCGATCGAGATCCTGGCCGAGCTGAACGAATTGCGCTCGCTGGGCCTCGAACGCATCGCCATGACCAGTAATGCGGTGCGCCTGGCGCCGGTGGCCGCCGCCTTGAAGGCCGCCGGGCTGGATGATCTGAACGTGAGCATCGACAGCATCACGCCGGAGCGTTTTCACGCGATGACGCGCGGACAGATCGCGCCGGTGCTGAAAGGTCTGGACGCGGCACGCGCCGCAGGCCTGGGCGTCAAGCTCAACAGCGTGGTGATCCGCGGTTACAACGAGGACGAGGTGCTACCCCTGGTGCGCTGGGCGTTCCAGGAGAATCTTTCGCTGCGCTTCATCGAGTTCATGCCGCTCGACGGTCGCGGCTTCTGGACGCGCGAAAAAGTCGTCACCGAAGCGCAGATTCTCGAACAGTTGCAGCCTGAGTTTCGCGTCGAGCGACTGCCGCGCACCGCCGAGCCCGCCGAATATTTCCTGCTGAACGGCCGATTCCGTCTGGGGGTCATCCCCACGATCTCCAGGCCGTTCTGCGCGACCTGCGATCGCGTGCGCCTGTCCGCGACCGGCGAGCTGTATTCCTGCCTGTTTTCGGAAAAAGGTCGCGATCTGAAGACGCCGCTGCGCAGCGGCGCGGGCGACGTCGAACTGGCGCGCCACATCCGCGGGCACGTCTGGCACAAGGAGGCGGGTTATGCCGCGCGCCCCGGCTACGTGGAGCGGACGGTGACGATGCATCATCTCGGTGGCTGAGACACCGATGATCGTCACGGTCAGCTTCTGGGGGATCACCCGGCGCCTCGCAGGCATGGAGAGACGCGAGGTCGAGTTGCATGAGGGTGCAGACGTCCACCAGCTCATCGATGCGCTCACGACGGGCGCCGAGCTGGGTTCTGAGTTCGAACGTTGCGCCTTCGCCGTCGGCACCGAGCTGGTCGCCCGCAGCCATGTGCTCAGCGACGGCGAGCAGATCGCCGTCCTGCCGCCGGTCAGCGGCGGCTGATGCCGGGATCGAGCACATGACCGTGACCACGCTGCGAATATCGACCGACAAGGCGGAACTCGATGTCCCGCTCATTCATCGCTTTCTCTCGGAGCAGTCCACCTGGGCCCGGGGCATTCCCCTGGCGATCGTGCACAAATCGCTGGAGCATTCGCTGTGCTTCGGGGGGTTTCTCGGCGCCGCGCAGCTTGCGTTCGCGCGGGTGATTTCCGATTACGCCACGTTCGCGAATCTGGTCGATGTCTTCGTGCTGCCCGGGCATCGTGGCCGCGGTTACAGCAAGGCAATCATGAGCGCCGTCGTTTCCCATCCGGACCTGCAAGGGCTGAGACGGTTCACCCTTGCCACCGGCGATGCGCATGACCTGTACGCCCAGTTCGGGTTCACGCCATTGAACAAGCCGGAGATCTTCATGGAGCGCTTTGCGCCATCGGTCTACGCCGATGCATCCAAACCCCCCATCCCCGCCTGAGCAGGTTTGACCCATGGGCTCCCCGGACACCCCCCCCCTCGCCGCTGCCCGCGTCCAGTCCGCGCCCCTGTCGCTGGACCGGCTGCTGGCGGACACCGAGCGCGCCGATTGCGGCGCGCTGGCGGTGTTCGCCGGCACCGTGCGCAACCACCACGAGGGTCGCGCGGTGACCGGTCTGGAATACACCTCGCACGTCCCGCTGGCGGAAAAGATCATCGCCGAGATCGAGACCGAGACGCGCGAGAAATTCGGCGTGCCGGTATGCCGCGTGCAGCATCGCGTGGGGCGGCTCGATATCGGCGAGGCCGCGATCGTCGCGGTGGTGCGCTCGGCGCATCGAGCCGAATCCTTCGCCGCGCTGCGCCATGCGGTGGACGCCACCAAGCACCGCGCGCCGATCTGGAAGGAAGAGTTCTATCCGGACGGCAGCAGCAGTTTCGTGCAGGGCTGCTGCATAGCCCCCGACAGCGAGAACACGAAGGATGCGTGACATCAGCCTCAAGCCGACCACCCTGCGCACCGCACGGGCGACCGGTTTCATCAAATTGCCGCCCGAGGCGCTGGCGCGTGTGCGCGAGGGCAGCGTGCAGAAGGGCGACGTGCGCGAAGCCGCGCGCCTCGCCGGCCTGATGGCGGTCAAGCGCACGCCGGACCTGCTGCCGCACTGCCATCCGATCGGCGTGCTGCGCGCCGAGGTCACCGCGAAAATCGAGGACGACGGCATCGCCATCGAGTCCGAGGTCGAGACGGTCTCGGCCACCGGCGTGGAAATGGAGGCGCTCACCGCCGTATCGGTCGCCGCGCTCACGGTCTACGACATGCTCAAGGCGCACGCCAGGGCCGATCAGATGCTGATCGGCGGCATCCACCTGGTCGAGAAGAAAGGCGGAAAATCGCAATACGCGCGCAAGGCGCGAAACATGAAGGCGGCGATCATTGTGCTGTCCGACACCGTCGCTGCAAGGAGAAAGCCCGACACCGCGGGCGCCTCCGTGCGTGATCGCCTGGTCGAGGCCGGCTTCGAGATCGCGGCGTTCGAGGTTCTGCCGGACGAGCGCGGGCAGATCGAGGAGAGAGTCAAACATTTCATCGCGCAGAAGACCGACTGCGTCATCACCGTCGGCGGCACTGGCCTGGGGCCGCGTGACTGCACGGTCGACGTCGTCGAGCCCCTGCTCACCACGCCGCTGCCGGGCTTCATGGAAGCGGCGCGCAGCTTCGGCCAGTCGCGCACACCGTACGCCATGTTGTCACGCGGCGTCGCCGGGCTCGCCGGAAGCACCTTCCTCGCAACCTTTCCCGGCTCTCGCCGCGGCGCCGAAGAGACCCTGGCTGCCGTGCTGCCGGGATTGATCCATCTGCTCGAAGTCTGCCGCACCCTGCGCCCACACGAGGGCGGCTATACATGAGCACCCCGCAAAGTGAACCCCTCGTTTGCGGGTTGAGTTCCGGAGGGGCGGGCGCTTGAGCCTGTTGCGGATCGAAGAGGCGTTCGCGCGCCTGGATGCGGCGATCGAGGCGTTGCCGGTCGAGCGCGCCGCGCTGTCCGCGGCACTCGATCGCGTCACCGCGCAGCCCGTCGGCTCGGCATGTGACCTGCCGCCGTTCGATCAGAGCGCGATGGATGGTTACGCCCTGCGCGCAGGCGACGTGCACATTCTGCCGGCGCGCTTTCCGCTCGCAGCGACCATCGCGGCCGGCCCACACGAATCGATTCCGGTGCTGCCGCCAGGTCATGCCTGCCGTATCTATACCGGCGGCCTGATTCCCTTGGGGGCAGACGCCGTCGTACGCCAGGAATGGACGGCGCGCGAGGGCGATGAAGTGCTGATCCTGCGGCCGACGCCGGTGGGTCAGGACATTCGCACTCAGGGCGAGGAACTGCGCCGGGGCGAGCTTCTGATCGAGGCCGGCCGACGGCTCAACGCCGGGCATCTGGCGATGCTCGCGATGGCGGGCGTCGCCGACATTCCGGTACGCCGCGCGCCGCGCATTCGCGTGCTGGTCAGCGGCGACGAGGTGGTCGATGCCGGTCGCGTGCTGAAACCCGGCGAGGTCTACAACGCCAACGGGCCGCTGATCGCGGCCTGGCTGACGCGTGCCGGTTATCGGTCGGTCACGGTGGAGCAGGTGGGCGACACGGAGGCCGCGGTGCGCGAGGCCCTGCGGCGCGGTTTCATGACGGCGGACCTGGTGCTCACCACGGGCGGCGTGTCGGTGGGCGATCTCGACCTGATTGCACCCGAAGCCGAGAAGCTCGGCGCTCGGCGAATCCTGTGGAAGGTGGCTCAGAAACCCGGCAAGCCCCTGTACGTCGCCCGGTGCGAGCGCTCCTTGCTCATCGGCCTGCCCGGCAACCCCGGCTCGGTGTTGGTGAACCTTGCGAGCTTCGTGCGGCGTGCGTTGGACTGCCTGGAAGGGCTCTCTGATCCGGGGCCGTGCCTGCGCATCGGCGTGCTGGCGCGAGACGCGAAACCCGATGCAGAGCGCGACACCTGGTTGAGGGTCGAAGTGGTCGTGGACGGCGCAGGTGTCGTGAACCTGCATCCGCAATCGCATCAGGCTTCGCACATGCTCAGCAATCTGTCGACCGCCGATGCCCTCGTCTGGCTTCCGGCCGGAATCGATCCGGTGCTGGCGGGGCAGCGGGTGCGCTGGTTGAGTCTGAGCCTGTAGGGGTACGGTCGGGGCTCAAGCACCCACCTCCGCGACCGCCTCCCGCGCCTGCTTCGTGCGCGCGTGCTCGGGACCGAGCGTCGCCGCGAGCAGGCGCACTGCCTCCCGCAAAAGGGGAAGGGCTTCGGATGCGCGCTGCCGCCGGGCGAGAAACTGGCCGTACAGCAGATGCACATCACCCAGGAACCAGTCGCCATCGGTGTTTCGATTGCGGCTGCGCGCCAGCGTGTCGCGGAACACCGCCTCGGCGCCGGCAACATCACCCGCCTTGTCGAGCAACTGCGCCAGCCTGGTGGCGCGCCAGAGTGAATCGCTGTGGTCCGGCCCTTCCACCTGGACGTCCAGCTCGTAAGCCTTGCGGATCAAGGGCACCGCTTCGGCCGGACGGCCGGGCGCATCGAGCACCTGTGCGACATTGCCGTAGGCATCGCGCGTGCGGACGAATGTTTCGCCGCGTGTGCGTCGATTGTATTCGAGAGCTCGCTGCAACAAGGGCAGTGCCTCTTCATGGTTTTTTGCTGCGAACAGTGAAACTCCCAGCGCCTCTCCAGCGCGGACGACGTCTGGCGCTTCGATCCCTGCCGCGTCCTTGACCAGAGCGTCGTGGATCTCGCGCGCTACGTGCACGGCCTCGTCGTGCTGACCGGCGGCGTTCAGTGAACCCACCAAGCGCAAGCGCATCGTTCGCAGTGACCAGTCACGCACGCCCGGTCTGGCGGAAGTCAGATCGATCGCTTCACGGATCAGCGTGATCGACTCGTCGTGGAGCCGCGCTTCGGCGAGTCGGTATGCGAGCTCGCCCTGAATCTTGAGGGTCTCGTCGTGGTTGCGCCCGAGTTCCGGGCGCACTTGATCCAGGAGCCGCCGATACCCTTCGATACAGGCCGGATCGAGCCAGTCGATCGCACATTTGGCTTCAACAAGGGTATGACGTGCACGTACCACGACCACGGGGTCCGGCGAGCCGGACCGGTCCTCAGCCGCGAGCATTTCCTGCGCCAGGGCCGTCATCCGCTCTGCGTCGTTGCGCGTGACGTACAGATTGATCAGCGCGTAGCGCGCTTCCTGGGTCTGCTCATGCGCTTCGCCGAGCCGTTCCCGCCGCGTATCCAGCACCTCCTGCAGCAAGGGTTCCGCTCGGGTGCTGTCGCCCACGCCGACCAGGGAATCGCCGATCGCCGTTGCGACCGCCGCACGCACCAGGGTGCCGCGCTCGAAGCGTCCTTCGAGGCCGGCCGCGGCGGAGCCCAGCAGTTCGCGCACGGTGATACTTGGGTCGTCCGACACCAGGGGGTTGGCGGCGGACAGCAGATCCCGGGTCACGAATGCCGAGACCGCGGTCGCGATCTGCGTCTGCTCTTCTGACGTGGCCAGCGCCGCGCGCACCCGCACGAGCAGATACGAGCTGACACCCAAACCGACGACCAGCGCCGTGATCAGCGCCAGCATCGGCCCACGACGCGCCCGCGCCCGGCTCAGCGCCGCCCGGGTGCGCTCCGCTTCAAGCTCGCGCTCGCGGGTCTCGGCTCGTTGCGTGCGGCGTTCTGCCAGCGTCCGCAGCCGCGTCGCCAGGGTCGCGGCATCGGCGAGTCGTCGCGTCGGATCGCCATGCCCGGCGGCGGCGATGTCCTCGCGCAGCAGCTCGTCCTCGATCTGCAACTCCCAGCCCGGCGCCAGGCCGCGACCCAGATCGCCCGCGACCATCTGGAACAGCAGCACGCCGAGCGCGTACACGTCGGCCTGGAGGGTCGAGGGCTGGCCCGCCGCCACTTCCGGGGCCAGGTACATCGGCGTGCCGGCGCCGCTGTCGCTATCCGGCAAATTCTCCGTGAAACCCATGCGCGTGATGTGGGCGGCGCTCAGACGCTCCAGGTCGAGCACCCGGCCGCTGCCCCAGTCCGCGAGCTTGATGCGTGGCTCGCCTGGCAGGGTTTCCACCACCAGCAGATTGGACGGCTTCAGATCCTTGTGCAGCACGCCCAGGCCGTGCGCCGCGGCCAGGGTCTCGGCGGTCTGGATGATGAAGTCGATGCGCAGCGCCAGCGGCACGGCGGCGATGCCACCCTGCTGGCGCTCGAACCACTGCACGATGCTGCCGTGCTCGCACCATTCCGTTTCCAGGTAGTACGGCGGTTCTTCCAGGTTCCAGTCCAGCACCTGCAACAGTCCCGGATGCTGATCCAGGCCCTTGGCGAACAGTCGCGACAGGGTGACTTCGCGTTTGAGCGCCGCCAGTTGCCCGGCCTCCACGCAGAACTTGAACACGCGCTTCTCGCCGGTCCTGGCCTGGGTGCCCAGCCAGACCTCGCCGAACGCACCGGCCCCGAGCCGCTGCACCAGTTCCCAGTTCGTTCTTCGCGGGATCGGCTGCCCGGCCTCCAGCGCCAGACGCGAGACGTAGCCGGCACCGACGGTTTCCACCGTCACCGGCACCGCCAGCCGGTAGCCGTAGCCGTGCTGGGTGCGGATGACCACCGCATCGTCGTCGCCCAGCGCCGCGCGCAGCTTGGCCACGCACTTGGTCAGCGAGGCTGTCCGTGACCACGCGCTCCGGCCACAGCGCCTCCATCAGCTCGTCCTTGGTCGCCACTTCCCCGGCGTGGCGCAGCAGGAACATCAGCAGTTCGAGCGGCTTGGGTTCCAGCGCAACCGTACGGCCGGCCACTTTCAGCGTGAGCGTGCCTTCGTCGAACTCGATGGTGGCGAAACGCCAGCGCAGGCTGCCGGGCGAGGCGTCACCGCCCCTGACCGACCCCGGCGCACTGGTCTCGCCCATGTCGCAGCTTCCCGCGGGAAATCCTGAAAGACTCTAGCAGCGCCACCCGGAACTTGTCTTTACACTGAGGCCCCGCGTTTGCAGATGCCCGAGGCCATGATCGCCATCGAAGTTGAAGCGCCCATCGTCAATCATCGAATGGTCATCGACAGCGGCCGTCTGCCTGCAAGCGCCAAGTGCGCGAGGGCCATCATCCTGCTCGAAGCCGATGCCCATTCATCGGAGGCCGCAAACTCCGAGATCGCCACCATCGCGGACCTGATCTTGAACCCCGTTCTGGTGGGCGCCTTCACGCCGCTGACGCGTGAAGAAGCCAATGGCCGATAAGGCCTTCATCGATTCCAGCATCTGGCTTTACGCGTTCCTGCACGACGGCACGGACGATCCACGGCGCGCCATCGCCGTACGCCTCATCGCCGATTCTCGCGGCGCGACGATCAGCACGCAGGTCATCCGCGAGGTCTGCGCCAATCTGCTGAAGAAAGCGCATGTTGCAGAAACCAGACTGCGGCAAGTGATCCGCGCCTGATATGCCGAGCACCCCGTGGTGGAGATCGACGAAGCGCAATTGCTCCGCGCCTCTCTTCTGCGAGAGACCGCATCGATCAGCTACTGGGACAGTCTCATCATCGCCGCGGCCCTGCACGCCGGATGTACCCTCTTGTATAGCGAGGATCTTCAGCACGGACAGGTATTCGAGGGATCGTTGACCGTCGTCAATCCTTTCGTCGTGGGTTGATCCACGCGAAGCCTGTTGACCGAGGTCGAATGGCAGTCCTGGGTTCGGCCGCCACGCGCGGAACGTCATTTCTCGGCCCCTGGGAACCTGGGCGGTAGAAACACGCGCGGCGGCACCGCAGGCAGGTCGCGACTGATGCCTCCGCGACGCTCGCCACCTCCTACGAGCTGGGCTTCTCCGCAGCTGCGAGTACTCCCTTCTCTCTCGGTGTCTTGGGATGTTCACCGCCCAAGCCGGCTTCCAGCAGCGCCACCGCCTCACCGATTCCGACGGGCGCAGGTTGGAGTCCGGGCGGTGCTCGCGTTATAGGCGCTCTGCCCCGGTCTGTCGCGGGGAGGGCCCCCGCCGAACAAGTTAAGGGTTTGTGAGGGGGGGGGCCAGCCCCCCCCACGGTACCCGCACC
>JBQTIX010000144.1:0-9531 GCA_052387695.1 Panacagrimonas sp.
GGGGGGGGGTGGCGGGGGGGGGTGGGTGTGCTAGTCCCGGGGGGGCCGGCCCCCGCCACCGGGCCCCGGCTGGTGCGGTGGGGGGGCCCCCCCCCCCCGACAGACCTTTGCAGAGCTTCCCTAACTAGGCGTGACGCGCAGCCCTGCGTTATTGTTCTTCGAGTTTTTGGAGTTGACCGCTCAACACTGCGGAGTAGGCAATGCAGTTCCTGACCCATTAGCCCGCTGAACCGATGCCATCCCGGCCTCCCCAGGAGCATACCGATTGTCAGGCGCCGACTCGTGTCCGGCTGACCGCCTTTGGCGGCACGGACAAGGGCAAGCGTCGCGGTCACAACGAGGACGCCTTCCTATGCGAAGCGGGACGCGGTGTGCTGCTGGTCGCCGATGGAATGGGCGGCCTGGCGCACGGCGAGGTGGCAAGCCAGGAAGTGGTGTCCGGCGTGTCGCGGGCGTTGAGCCGCGGCGACAGGCTGGTGACCGGCCTTGAGACTGCTCACGCTGTATTGCTACGCATGACGTCGGAGAGTAGGCGCGGGGAGTCGATGGGGTCCACCGCCGTGGCGGTGAGTTGGAACGCGGGTGAGCCTTCTGTGTCAGTGACCTGGATCGGGGATAGTCGGGCCTATCTATGGCGTGACGGTGCGCTTGAGCAATTGACCCGCGATCATTCGCTGGTGCAGGACCTGCTGGATATGCAACTGATCACGGCAGCGGATGCGGAACGGCATCCGAACCGCAACGTCATCACCCGGGCGCTGGGCGTGCACGCGGAGCAAGCGCTGCAGATCGATTCGGTCCAGATCGCGGTCCAGCCGGGCGACCGGTTGCTGCTGTGTTCGGACGGGCTCAGCGGCTTTCTGCCGGAGCAAAGGGTATGCGGCGTGCTGTCTGAAGGTGCGGACGATCCCTTGACGGTCGAGCGCCTTATTCGGCTCACGCTCGATGAAACCGCGGCAGGGGACAACGTCACCGTCATCTGCGCCAGCGTCCTGCGCCTGATTGACGCACCCGCAACGTCAGCGGAGCCGGTATGAAACTGGCGACCGGCTCAATGGTCGATCACTACCGGATCATCCGCAAACTCGGCTCCGGTGGGATGGCGGACGTCTATGAAGCGGAGGAGGCGGACCCCGAGCGGCGGGTAGCGCTAAAGATCCTGCCACAGCGTGCAAAGAGCGATGAGACGGTGCAGAGGTTCCGGCGCGAGGCGCGCTCGGCAGCGTCGTTGAATCATCGCGGCATCGTGCACATCTATAAGGTCGGGTACGACACGTCGCTGGACATT
Source organism: Panacagrimonas sp. (assembly GCA_052387695.1). GTDB lineage: Bacteria > Pseudomonadota > Gammaproteobacteria > Nevskiales > Nevskiaceae > Panacagrimonas. The sequence goes on from JBQTIX010000144.1 coordinate 1,289, forward strand.
CACTACATCAGCATGCGCTTGCTGATTGGCGGCGATCTGGCGGATAGGATCAGCGACGCGATGAGCGTGAGCGATGCGCTGATGATCGTCCGCGAACTGGCGAGCGCCTTCCAGCACGCCCATTCGCGCGGGGTTATTCACCGCGACGTGAAACCGGCCAACGTGCTGTTCGACGAGCAGGGATTTCCGGTACTGACGGATTTTGGCATCGCCAAAGCGCTGGGCTCCGTCTCGATGACAGCCACTAACACGGCCATTGGCACGCCTACATACATGAGTCCCGAGCAGGGCTCTGGCGGGCAGGCCGACGCGCGCTCGGATCTGTACGCGCTGGGGGTGATGCTCTACGAGATGCTTTGCGGCGAACCGCCCTACGTAGCGCATGACCCGTGGGCGGTGATGTACAAGCACCAGATGGCGCCGATCCCGACATTACCGTCGTCCTTCCAACGGCTGCAGCCGTTGATCGACACGCTGATGGCCAAGAACCCGGACGAGCGGCCGAACACCGCTGCGGTTCTGATCAGTCTGATTGACAAGGTCATGGGGGTGACAGGGCCGATTACGCCGCTGGGTATGGCATTGCGTCCGGTTGATCCCCAGTTGCTGCGGGATTTGGGCCAGCGGACGTCGGGCAAGCGAGCGATCCCGGGCCACGATTCTTCTGAAGAACCAACGCACATTCTTCCGCATTCCGGCGGGATCGCGAAGAGGCCGGACAGTGGCAAGGTGGATGGACAGCCTCTGGCTCCGACTGGCCCGGGTACAGCTACCGGCCCTTCAGCCGCTGTCGCAGTGCCACACCGCCGCAGTCCCGCGCCGTGGAACTGGATAGTGGTAAGTCTGATTGCGATGCTGTTGGTCGTAGGGGGCGCGTCGGGTTGGCATTTCTGGAAGTCGCTGGAGGAAACGCGAATTGCGGAGGTGGAAAAACAGCGCGCAGTAAAGGAACAAGCCGAGCGCGAACAGGCGGAACGCGAAGCCAAGGAAAAAGCTGACCGTGAAGCCAGAGAGAAGGCAGACCGTGAAGCGAGGGAGAAAGCCGATCGCGATGCCCGGGAGAAAGCCGACTTCGAGGCAAAGAAAGCCGACTTCGAAGCAAGGCGGAAGGCTCATCTCGACGCTCAAGAAAAGGCCGACCTTGAAGCCAAAGGAAAGGCCGACCGTGAAGCGGGCGAAAAGGCAGAACGCGACGTAAGAGAAGCGGCCGATCGCCAGGCAGCCAGAGAAAAGGCAGAGCGCGATGCCCGAGAACGGGAAAAGGCCAACAGCGAAGCCAGGGAAAAAGCAGACCGCGATGCAAGAGAAAAAACAGAGCGCGACGCCCGAGAAAAGGCCGATCGCGAAGCACGTGAAAGAGCAGCAACCCGTGAAGCCAAAGAGAAGGCAGAACGTGAAGCCAAAGAGCGTGAAGCCAGGGAAAAGGACGTGGACATACCGCCGCCCATGTGACCCGGAGGTTCTGCATGTCGCCCGCCATAGCGTTGTGAGTCCGGCGGCGGGTCGTACACGCACCCAATCACCGAGTGTCCAGAGTTAACATCCGGCTGTACATGCTGGCGCAGGCTTCGTGTCCCAGCGCCAGACAAAGTGCTGTGGCGGACCATTCGTCGGATCAGTCGAGTTGCGCCAGTTCGCTGATTACAAACCACCGCGCTTCAATCGGGCCACAGGACAAGCACATAACGAACCTGCGAATTCCGCGGGTTATGACAAACTCCTACATGCGGCGAGTTGGTGACGTGGCGAACGCAACGATGTGATCCGTTGTCGATGCGACAAGGGCTTCCGGCACGCATCATGCAGTCAGCTCTGACTGAGCCCGACGAGCCCGTCCGTGGTCAACGAGGAGGTGTAGACGATGGTTATCTTCGACAACTACCGACAACAGTATCTGAAGGCACGCGAGGAGGAGATGTCGCTGTTCGACTATCTGGCCCTGTGCAAGAAGGATCCGATGGCCTACGCCTCGCCTGCGGAGCGCATGCTCGCGGCGATCGGTGAGCCGGAGATCGTGGACACACGCACCGATTCTCGCCTGTCGCGCATCTTTTCCAACCGCATCATCCGCCGCTACCCCGCGTTCAAGGAGTTCTTCGGACTCGAAGACGTGATCGGCCAGGTGGTGGCCTTCTTCAGGCATGCCGCGCAGGGCCTGGAGGAGCGCAAGCAGGTGCTGTACCTGCTCGGTCCGGTGGGCGGCGGCAAGTCGTCCATCGCTGAACGCCTGAAGAGTCTGATGGAAGCGCACCCCATCTACGCGCTCGCCGGCTCGCCGATCAATGAATCGCCGCTGGGCCTGTTCAACCCGGAGCGAGACGGGCCGATCCTGGAGAAGGAATTCGGCATTCCTAAACGGTATCTCAACGGCATTGCCTCGCCCTGGGCGGTGAAGCGCCTGGCCGAGTTCGAGGGCGATCTGACCCGGTTCAAGGTCGTGCGCGTGCAGCCCTCGGTGCTGCGGCAGATTGCCATCACCAAGACCGAGCCAGGGGACGAGAACAACCAGGACATCTCCAGCCTCGTGGGCAAGGTCGACATCCGCAAGCTGGAAACCTACTCGCAGGATGATCCGGACGCGTACAGCTATTCCGGCGGCCTGTGCCTGGCCAACCAGGGGCTGCTCGAATTCGTCGAGATGTTCAAGGCGCCGATCAAGATGCTGCACCCGCTGCTGACGGCGACCCAGGAAGGCAACTTCAAGGGCACCGAAGGCTTCAGCGCCATCCCGTTCAACGGCGTCATCCTCGCCCACTCCAACGAGAGCGAGTGGATCAGCTTCCGCAACAACAAGCACAACGAGGCCTTTCTCGACCGCGTCTACATCGTCAAGGTGCCGTACTGCCTGCAAGTGTCGGAAGAGGTCCACATCTACCAGAAACTGCTGCGCAACAGCGCGCTGGCCAATGCGCCCTGCACGCCCAGCACGCTGGAAATGATGGCGCAGTTCTCGGTGCTCACGCGCCTGAAGGAGCCGGAGAACAGCAGCATCTACTCCAAGATGCGCATCTACGACGGCGAGAATCTCAAGGACACCGACCCCGCCGCAAAGTCCTTCCAGGAGTATCGCGACTACGCCGGTGTGGACGAGGGCATGAACGGCACCTCGACGCGCTTCGCGTACAAGGTGCTGTCTTCCGTCTTCAACTATGACCAGACCGAGGTCGCCGCCAACCCGGTGCACCTGATGTATGTGCTGGAACAGCGGATCCTGCGCGAACAGTTGCCGCAGGATCAGCAACGCCGCTATCTGGAATTCATCAAGGGCTGGCTGGCACCCCGCTACGCCGAGTTCATTGGCAAGGAAATCCAGACCTCGTATCTGGAGAGCTATTCCGAGTACGGCCAGAACATTTTCGACCGCTATGTGACGTTTGCCGACTACTGGATTCAGAACGAGGACTATCGCGATCCGGAAACCGGTGAGTCCTTCGACCGCGCCTCGCTGAACACAGAACTGGAGAAGATCGAGAAGCCGGCCGGCATCGCCAACCCCAAGGACTTCCGCAACGAGATCGTGAACTTCGTGCTGCGCGCCCGCTCGCAGCACGGCGGCAAGAACCCGAAGTGGACCAGCTACGAGAAGCTGCGCGAGGTCATCGAGAAGAAGATGTTCTCGTCCACTGAAGAACTGCTGCCGGTGATCTCGTTCAACGCCAAGGCATCCAACGAGGACAAGAAGAAGCACGAGAATTTTGTGAGCCGCATGGTTTCCAAGGGCTACACGGAGAAGCAGGTGCGGCTGCTGTCCGAGTGGTATCTGCGGGTTCGGAAGTCGGCTTGATACAAGCTGCCATGCCCCCGGCGAGCGCCCCCTCCCCAACCCTCCCCCGCTCGCGGGGGAGGGAGTAAGTCGCGTGTCCATCGTCATCGACCGGCGTCTCAACGACCGCAACAAGAGCGCGGTCAACCGCCAGCGTTTCATCCGCCGCTACAAGGAGCAGATCAAGCGCGCGGTGTCCGACCTCGTGTCCAAGCGCGGCATTACCGACATGGAGAAAGGCGGGGACGTGAGCATCCCCTCCAAGGACATCAAGGAGCCGAGCTTCCGTCACGGGCCGGGGGGCGATCACGAATACGTACACCCGGGCAACAAGCAGTTCAAGCAGGGCGATCGCATCCCCAGGCCGAAGGGTCAGAGCGGGGGCGGCAAGGGTTCCGGCGAAGGCGGTGGCGAGGGGTCCGAGGACAGTTTCATCTTCACGCTGTCGCGCGAAGAGTTCATGAATCTGTTCTTCGACGACCTGGAGTTGCCGCACCTGGTGCGCAACTTCTTCGACGAGATCAAGGATTACAAGCTTCAGCGCGCCGGCTACACGCCGAGCGGCGTGCCGGCGAATCTCTCCGTGCCGCGTTCGCTGCGCAACGCGATGGCGCGCAAGATCGCGCTGGCTTCTCCCCTGTACAAGCAGATCGAAGCGCTGGAGGAACAGGACAGGATCGAGGACGATCCGGCGGCGCGGACGGCGATCGAAACCGAGATTGAAAAACTCAGAGGCCGCATCCAGCGCATTCCGTTTCTGGACGAGATTGATCTGCGCTTTCGCCACAGGGTGCGCGTGCCGCTGCCGATTTCACGAGCCGTGATGTTCTGCCTGATGGACGTGTCGGCCTCGATGACCGAGGAGAAGAAAGATCTGGCGAAGCGCTTTTTCACCCTGCTGTATCTGTTCCTCTCGCGCAAATACGAGAAGGTCGAGGTGGTCTTCATCCGCCACACCGACAACGCCGAGGAAGTCGATGAGCAGCGCTTCTTTCACGATACACAGAGCGGCGGCACCGTGGTGCAGTCCGCGCTCAAGCTGATGACCGAGATCGTGGACGATCGCTATCCACCGGCGAGTTACAACATCTACGGTGCGCAGGTTTCCGATGGCGACGCCTTCGGTGCCGATCCGGAAAAAAGCCGCGCGCTGCTGCAAGACCAGTTGCTGCCGCTGTGCCGCTACTACTGTTACATCGAGGTGCCGGACGACGCGGATCACACCAGTCCGCTGGGTTATGCCTACGCGCGGATCGAGTCGAAGAAGTTCGCGATGAAGAGCGTGACCTCGCGGGCGGATGTGTATCCGGTCTTGCGCGATCTGTTCAAGCGCGAGGCGGCGGCATGAGCGCGAAGCCGAGATCATGGTTCGTTAAGGACTCTCTGCGCAGGTCTGAACTCATCGGTAGGTCGGGTCAAGCCCGCGTGCTTTTCGCGGGCGGACTCGACACTGCGCCCTTCGTCGAGGACCCGCAGTGTCGGTTCCGCCTTTGGCTTGAACCGACCTACAACCGACCTACGGTACGGATCGAACCTGTGCAGACCTTCCTCAACAGCGAAGCGACATCGTGAGCGCCGACGGCGGACCCAACACGTACCTGTCCACCGGCGCCGAGTGGAACTTCGAGCTGATCGATCGCTACGACCGCGCGATCTCGGACATCGCGAAAAACGAGTTCAAGCTCGACACCTACCCCAACCAGATCGAGATCATCGCCTCCGAGCAGATGCTCGACGCCTATGCCTCGGTGGGCCTGCCGATCGGCTATCCGCACTGGTCTTACGGCAAGGAGTTCATTCGCAACGAGGAGCTGTATCGCAAGGGCCAGCGCGGTCTGGCGTACGAGATCGTCATCAACTCCAACCCCTGCATCTCCTACCTGATGGAGGAGAACACCATCGCGATGCAGGCGCTGGTGATCGCACACGCCTGCTACGGCCACAACTCCTTCTTCAAGGGCAACTACCTGTTCAAACAGTGGACCAACGCGGACTCGATCATCGACTACATGGTGTTTGCGCGGAAGTACGTGCTGGCCTGCGAAGAACGTCACGGCCACGCCGCGGTGGAGGAGACGCTGGACTCCTGCCACGCGCTGATGAGCCACGGCATCGACCGCTACCACCAGCCGCAGCCGCTGTCGGCCGAGGAAGAACAGAACCGCGTGCGCGAGCGCGAGGAATACAACTGGAAGCGCTTCGACGACATCTGGCGCACCGTGCCGCAAAAGCGCAAGGGCGAGCGCAAATCCGGCGAAGCACCCTTCCCCTCGGAGCCGCAGGAGAACCTGCTCTATTTCGTGGAAAAGCACGCACCGAAACTGGAACCCTGGCAGCGCGAACTGGTGCGCATCACGCGCAAGATGGCGCAGTATTTCTACCCTCAGGCCCAGACCAAGGTGATGAACGAGGGCTGGGCCACGTTCTGGCACTACACCCTGCTCAATCGCCTGTTCGACAAGGGGCTCGTGGATGCCGGCTTCATGATCGAGTGCCTGACCTCGCACACCAACGTCATAACCCAGCGCGGCTTCGATCAACGCGGCTACGGCGGCATCAACCCCTACGCGCTGGGCTTCGCGATGATGAGCGACATCCGTCGCATCTGCGAGGCGCCCACCGCGGAGGATCGCGAGTGGTTTCCCGAAATCGCGGGCGGCGACTGGCTCAAGGTGATGGACTTCGCGATGCGCAACTACAAGGACGAGTCCTTCGTCGGCCAGTTCCTGTCGCCGCGCCTGATCCGGGACTTTCACCTCTTCGCGATCGCCGACCACGAGAAGGACGACCATCTCGCGGTCGATTGCATCCACAACGAAGCCGGCTATCGCAAACTGCGCCGGCTGTTCGCCGGCCAGTACAACCGCGACTGGCTGGTACCGGACATCCAGGTCACGCGCTACGACCGTCGCGGCGACCGCTCGCTGACGGTGCAGCACCGGCGGCACCGCAACCGGCCGCTGGCGGCCGAGGCCGAGGAAGTGCTCAAGCACCTCGCCCGTCTCTGGGGCTTTGCCGTGCGACTCGAAACCAGCGACGAGAAGGGCAAGGTGGTCGGCGTGCGCGAGTTCCGCGGCTGAACCATCGCGGGCATGGCCCGCTCCCGCGTCATCCGGTACCCCGTAGGAGCGGGCCATGCCCGCGACAGACCTCCGCAGAGATTCCTCAAGCGGGTTCCGCAGCGACGCGCGATCGCATCGTATCGAGTTCCCGACTCAAGTCCCGCAGATTGCCCGGGCGACGCGCCCCGATTCCGGCCAGTGCCACTTCATACCCGCCGGATGCCGAGCCGCCCACGAAAATCGGCACCTGCCGCGGCACCAGGAAGCGGAGCTTGGACATCTGGCCTTCGATGCGGGGGTCGTCCGGCGGGTAACACAGGCTCAGGCAGACGGCCTTCGCAGAGCGCACCTCCACCGCGTGAGCGATCTCTTCCGCCGGTAGACCTGGCCCGACGTAGATCGCCTCCCAACCGGATCGCATCGCGGTGATCGCCACCATCAGCGCACCCAGCTCGTGGTTCTGCCCGAAAGGCGTGGTCACGATCATCACGGGGCCTGACGGCTCCACGCTGCTGCTGGTCATCAGATCGCCGAGGAAGGTTCTGAGGTGCGCCGACGCGAAGTGCTCGTGGATGACACGCAGGCGGCCGTCGCGCCAACGCAGGCCGATCTCGCGCATCAGCGGGTCCACGAAGTCCTCAAACAGCGCCGGCACCGCCTGTATGCGAGTGGCCTGCAGAAGCGCTTGCAGGAACGCGTGTGAATCCATCGCCAGCGCGGCGCTGATCGCCACTTCGACGAGCCTGGCCTGGGTCAGCGGGATGCGCGGCGACGCTTCCACGCCCGGAACGGTGTCGCGCCCGACCAGGGCGTGCAGTTCTTCCATCGGGAGATTGGCGACCTCGCTGATCCGATGTCCCAACTCGACCGCCTGACGCAGCAACACCAGTCTCTGAACTTCCCAGTCTGAATAAAGACGACGCGCCGTGGTCGAGCGATCCGGCTTGATCGCGGCATAACGCCGTTCCCATGCGCGAATGACATGGGTTGACAACCCGGAACGACGGGCAACCACGCTGATGGGGCAGCGCGGACTTTCAACGCGGGGAGAAAGTGCAGGCGACAAGACGAACTCCGATCTGTGCGAGACAAATCGTCTCTTCTGTCTATATTTTTACGCCTCTAATTTCGACAAGTCGAGAATTATTGAAAAATTGTCTAACTGAAAATTAGACAAAAATAAGACGATCAGTGGCCCGGTCAATACAGGTGGCTCGGGCTGACACTCTCGGGTAGTGCATCAGTTTGAATTCCAGAACCCCGTTCGTCCCGAGTAGCCGCGCAGCGGGCGTACCGAGGGAAGCGTCGCGTATCAAGGGCACGCCCGGCACCTCGATACGCAGCATTGCTGCGCAATCAGCGCCGCTGTCGCGGCGCTACCACTCGGTGCGAACGGATTTCAAACTGATGCACTACCC
>JBQTIX010000145.1:0-50165 GCA_052387695.1 Panacagrimonas sp.
ATGCCGCGTATCGAGGTGCCGGGCGTGCCCTCGATACGCGACGCTTCCCTCGGTACGCCCGCTGCGCGGCTACTCGGGACAAACGGGCCGGCGCTACTCGGGCCGAACGGGGTGCTGGAATTCAAACGGATGCACTACCATTGGACGACGTCTCGGGATGCCGGGCGGCGCCTGTGTTATAAGGCGCGTCTTTTCAGCCGCCCCGTGTGTGCATTGCCATGACTGCCGCCTCGCCCTCGCCGTTTCACGCCCTGTCCGGAACCACCATGACCGGGGCGGATATCGTCGTCCAGGTGCTGGAGGACGAGGGGGTCGAGGTCATCTTCGGTTATTCGGGTGGTGCCATCCTGCCGACCTACGATGCGGTGTTCCGCTACAACCGCGACCACGCCGAGCGGATGCCCCTGATCGTGCCGGCCAACGAGCAGGCCGCCGGCTTCATGGCCGCCGGTTATGCGCGCGCCTCGGGCAAGGTCGGCGTGTGTCTGGTCACCTCGGGCCCCGGCGCGACCAACACGGTGACGCCGGTGCGCGACTGCATGGCGGACTCCATCCCCATCGTCGTGATCTGTGGCCAGGTGCCGACGGCGGCGATCGGATCGGACGGATTCCAGGAAGCGCCGGTCAGCACGATCATGGGATCGGCGGCCAAGCACGTGTTCCTGGTCACGGACGCCAGCAAGCTTGAAAGCACGATGCGCACGGCCTTCGAGATCGCGCGCACCGGGCGGCCGGGCCCGGTGGTGGTGGACATCCCCAAGGACGTGCAGAACTGGTCGGGACGCTTTGCCGGCTCTGGCACGCTGCCGATTCCCGGCTATCGCGCGCGGCTGCGACAGGTCACGTCCAACCAGTTGGGCGCTGCCGGCGCGGGCCAGTTCTACGAGTTGCTGCGCCAGGCCAGACGGCCACTGATCTATGCCGGCGGCGGCGTGATCAATGGCCAGGCCTCGGACTCTCTGCGGGCGCTGGCGCAGGCCTTCGGCATCCCGGTCACCACGACCCTGATGGGCATCGGTGCTGTCGACACCCGCGAGCCGCTCGCATTGCAGATGCTGGGCATGCACGGCACTGCGTTCGCCAACTATGCGGTCGATGACTGCGATTTCCTGATCGCCGTGGGCGCGCGTTTCGACGATCGCGTCGCCGGCGTGCCGGCCAAGTTCGCCCGCAACGCCCTGCACATTGCGCATCTCGATGTCGATCCGGCCGAGATCGGCAAGGTCAAGCGCGCGGACTGGTCGCATGTGGGCGAGTTGAACCAGGCGCTTGATGCCCTGCGCAGCTTCGCCCAGGACCGCGGCTTCAAACCGGATTACTCGCCCTGGCACGCCCACATCGCGGCCCTCAAGAAAGACCACGCGATGAATTACGAGCGCGGCGGCGATTTCATCCAGCCGCACGCGGTGATCGAGGAGATCAACAAGCTCACCAAGGGCACGGCAGTGGTCGCCACCGGCGTCGGCCAGCATCAGATGTGGGCCGCTCAGTATTTCGATTTCAAGGAGCCGCGGCTGTGGCTCACCTCGGGCTCGATGGGCACGATGGGTTTCGGTCTGCCGGCTGCCATCGGCGCGGCATTCGCGCGCAAGGACCGCATTGTCATCGACATCGACGGCGACGCCTCGATCCGCATGAATCTCGGCGAAATGGAGACGGCAACCACCTACAACCTGCCGGTCAAGATCGTCGTGCTGAACAACAACGGCGACGGCATGGTCAAGCAGTGGCAGCGCCTGTTCTTTTCTTCACGCTTCTCCGGCAGCGACAAGACCCTGCATCGCAAGGACTTCGTCAAGGCCGCCGAAGCGGACGGCTATGCCTTCGCCCGGCGTATCGACAAGAGAGCTGACCTGGCCCGGGTGGTGCGCGAATTCATCGAATTCCCCGGACCCTCGTTCCTGGAAGTCATGATCGACCCGATGGCCAGCGTCTACCCGATGGTCGGCCCAGGGATGAGCTACGAGCAGATGATCACCGGCGAGTGGATTCCGGGTCGCCTCGCAAAGGCCGCGGACGGCGGCGACAAGGCCGATCTGTTCTGATTCGGAGATTCCGCGATGAATGCCGAGCCTGCCTCCACCCCGCCGCAGATCCTGTGCACTCAGGCCGACGGCGTTCTCACGATCCGCTTCAATCGCGCGGACAAGAAAAATGCCTTCACCCAGACGATGTACAGGGCGCTGGCGGAGGGTCTCAACGCGGGAGCGCAGGACTCCGCGGTGCGGGCCGTGCTACTGACCGGAGGTGCGGAAGCGTTCGCCGCGGGCAATGATTTGCAGGATTTCATGAATACGCCCCCGGGCACTGGCGATGCGCCGGTCATCCTGTTCATGCACGCGCTGTCCAGCTTCCCGAAGCCGGTGATCGCGGCGGTCAACGGCGTTGCGGTCGGCGTGGGCGTGACCATGCTGCTGCACTGCGACCTGATCTATGCGGGCGAAAACGCACGCTTCCAGTTGCCCTTCGTCAATCTCGGGATCTGCCCGGAGTTCGCCTCCACCTATCTGCTGCCGCGGATCATGGGCCACGCCCGCGCCGCGGAGCTGTGCCTGTTCGGCGAACCCTTTTCCGCCACCATCGCGCGCGAAGTGGGCCTGGTCAATGAGCTGCGTCCCGACGCCGAGGTGCAGGATTACGCCCTTCAGCGTGCGAAGAAGCTGGCGCTGCAGCCGCCCAATGCCGTGCGCGTGGCCAAACGCCTGCTCAAGCGCTGGACCGATCGGACGATCGCTGATGCGGTGCCGCTGGAGGCGTTCCACTTCATGCCGATGCTCAGCCAGCCCGAAGCCAAGGAAGCCGTCGGTGCGTTCATGCAGAAGCGCAAGCCGGATTTCTCGCGGTTTCGCTGACGATGGGCATAGGTCGGTTGTAGGTCGGTTCAAGCCGAAGGCGGAACCGACACTGCGCGCCTTTCAACGAGGGCGCACGTCGGGTCCGCCCGCGAACAGCACGCGGGCTTGACCCGACCTACCACCCCCATCGCGACGCAGATCATTTACGCCCCTTGCCGCCGTACCCGAGCCGCTTGGAGATGATCCCCAGCATCACCTCGTCCGCGCCGCCGCCGATCGAATGCAGGCGCAGGTCGCGATAGAACTGCGCCGGGCTCGATTCCCACATGTAACCTTGGCCACCCCAGAACTGGAGGCAGGCATCGGTCAACTCCCGCGCGAGCCGGGCGCTCTTGAGCTTGGCCATGGAGCACAGCAGGGTTGCATCGCGACCTGCGACCAGATCGTCGGTCGCGCGGTAGGTCAGCGAACGAACCGCCTCGACTTCGGTGCGCAACTCGGCGAGTCGGAAATGCACGTACTGATTGTCCAGCACACTCTGGCCAAAGGCCTGCCGGTTGCGCGTGTACTCCACTGTGTCGTCCAGCACACGCTCCATCGCGGCGAGGATGCTGGCGGACAGGAACAGCCGCTCTTCCTGGAACTGGATCATCTGGTAGGTGAAGCCACGGCCTTCTTCACCGACCCGATTGCGTACCGGCACGCGCACCTCGTCGAAGAAGATCAGCGCCGTGTCCGATGAACGCTGGCCGAGCTTGTCGAGCTTCTGTTTGCGATCCACGCCACGGGCGTCAAGCGGCACCACGATCAGGGACTTGTTGCCGTGCCGGCCCGCGTCGGTATCGCCGGTGATGCACAGGGTGCAGGCCCAGTCGGCCTGGGTGCCGTTGGTGATCCACATCTTGCTGCCGCTGATGACGTAGTCGTCGCCGACTCTTCGCGCGGTGGTCTTGATGCCGGCCACGTCGGAGCCGGCGCCCGGCTCGCTGATGGCGACGGACGCGACCATTTCACCGAGTACCGCCGGCTTCAGATAGGTCTGCTGCACGTATTCGCTGCCGAAGCGTGTCAGCGCCGGCGTCGCCATATCGGTCTGCACGCCGATGGCCATCGGCAGACCACCCGACTTGCAATGCCCCAGCGCCTCGGCAAACGCAAGCTGGAAGCTGTAGTCCAGGCCCAGCCCGCCCACGCTCTCCGGCTTGTTGATCCCCAGCAGCCCGAGCGCGCCCATCTTCTTGAGCACCTCGTGGGCCGGCCAGAAACCTTCGCGCTCCCAGGCGTCCAGATGCGGATTGATCTCGGACTCGACAAATTTTTTCGTCGTGTCGTAGATCTGCTGGTGTTCGTGGGTGTAGTTCATTCGTTTTTCACCTGAAACGGATTGCCCGTTGCCGGGAACATTCCTTCTGGATACGAGATGAAAACTCTCGCCATTCCGCTACCCCCATCCGCGTCGTCCGTGGCAAATATTCCTGCCCGCCTCAGAGCTTGGAGGTCAACTCCGGCACCAACTGGAACAGATCGCCGACCAGTCCAAAGTCCGCCACTTCAAAAATCGGCGCCTCCGAGTCCTTGTTGATGGCGACGATGGTGCGCGCGTCCTTGATGCCGGCCAGATGCTGGATCGCACCCGAAATGCCGATGGCGATGTACAGCTCCGGCGCGATGATCTTGCCGGTCTGGCCGACCTGCATGTCGTTGGGCACATAGCCGGAATCGACCGCGGCGCGCGAGGCGCCCACACCGGCTTTGAGCTTGTCGGCGAGGTCGTAGATGATCTTGAAGTTGTCGCTGCTGGCCAGTGCACGGCCACCCGAGACGACGCGGTTGGCGGACTGCAATTCGGGGCGCTCGGACTTCTGTGCGGCCAGCGAGACAAAGCGCGTGTGGGTCGGCAGCGTGGCGGAAACGCTGGCGGCTTCGACGGGTGCGTTGTTGCCCGAAGGGGCGGCCTGGAAGGAGGCCAGACGCACGGTGCCGAGAATCAGCGGGCTGGCCGGAGCTTCCACCGTGCAGATGGCGTTGCCGGCATAGATCGGCCGGTCGAAGGACGTGGCGCTGTGCACATGCATGATGTCGCTGACCTGCTGCACGTCGAGCTTCGCGGCCACACGCGGAGCAAGGTCCTTGCCGAACGTGGTACCAGGAAACAGCAGGTGGCTGTAGCCCTTGGCGAGTTCCACGACCTGTGGCGCGAGCGTCGCGGCGAGCACGTGATCGTTGGCGGCGTGATCGACTTGTCGCACCTTGGTGACGCCGGCGATCTGCGCGGCTTGGCTGGCGACGGCAGATCCATCGACGGCAAAAACAGCAACGTGCACTTCGCCGCCAATCTGGCTGGCTGCGGCAACGGTCTTGGAAACGGCGGCGGACAGCTTGCCGTCGGCGTGTTCTGCAATGACGAGTATTTTGCTCATGTGAGTTCCCTGGTAGAGCGGGTTAGCGGCTGCTTTTGGCGCGTAACCCGCCGTTCGCGGAAGGCGGGTTACTGCGCAAAAAGCCGCGCCTAACCGGCCCCACGAAATGGTTTAGACGAGGCCCTTGGCCCGGAGTGCGGCAACCAGTTCATCGACGGTCTTCACGACGATGCCCTTGGAGCGCTTGGGCGGCGCCGAGGTCCTGGTGGTCTTGAGGCCGGCGCCAGGCGTGATCCCCAGACTCGCGAAAGTCTCCGGCGCGATGACCTTCTTCTTGGCTTTCATGATGTCCGGCAGCTTCAGATACCGCGGCTCGTTGAGGCGCAGGTCGGCGGTGATGACGGCCGGCAGATCCACTTCCAGCGTTTCCAGACCGGCGTCGATTTCACGCGTGACCACGGCCTTGTTGCCGTCGATCTCGACCTTGGAAGCGAACGTCGCCTGCGGCAGGTCGAGCAGCGCGGCGATCATTTGGCCGGTCTGATTGGCATCGTCGTCGATCGCCTGCTTTCCGGCGATGAAGAGCTGCGCGCCTTCCTTCCTGAACACGGCGGCGAGTGCCTTGGCGGCGGTGAGGGGCTGGATTTCGCCCTCTTCCTTCACATGCACGGCACGGTCGGCACCGAAGGCCAGCGCGGTACGCAAGGTCTCCTCGTTCTTCTGCCCACCCACGGTGACGGCGATGATCTCCGTGATCTTGCCCTTTTCCTTCAGACGCATCGCTTCTTCCATCGCGATTTCATCGAAGGGGTTCATGGAGTGCTTGACGCCCTCGGTGACCACGCCGGACCCATCCGGCTTGACCTGGATACGGACGTTGTAGTCCACCGCTCTCTTCACGCTGACCAATGCTTTCATCGTTTCCCTCTTCCCTCGGTTGATTTTGCAGGGCGGGTTAGCGGCCGCTTTTTGGCTGCGTAACCCGCCATGTCGCGAAGGCGGGTTACGCCGCGGAAAAGCTTGCGGCTAACCCGCCCTACGGTGGCTCACATGTTCGCGTAGTTGGGGCCGCCGGACCCTTCCGGCGCCACCCAGGTGATGTTCTGCGCTGGGTCCTTGATGTCGCAGGTCTTGCAGTGCACGCAGTTCTGCGCGTTGATCTGGAAGCGCCTGGCATCGCCCTCGCCCACCACCTCGTAAACGCCGGCCGGGCAGTATCGCTGCGCAGGTTCGTCGTACATCGGCAGGTTCTTGCCGATGGGGATGCTGGGGTCGGTCAGCTTGAGGTGAACCGGCTGGTCTTCCTCGTGGTTGGTGCTGGACATGAACACCGAGGAGAGCTTGTCGAAACTGAGTTTGCCGTCGGGCTTGGCGTAGGCGATCTTTTTCGACTCCGACGCCCGCTTCATGCCGACGTGGTCCGGCCGCATGTCGTGGAAGGTCCAGGGAAACTTGCCGCCAAACCAGTTCTGCTCAATGTAGTTGATCGCGCCACCGATGAAGATGCCGAACTTGTGCAGGAACACGCCGAAGTTGCGGCTCTTGTAGAGCTCCTCGTATACCCAGCTTTCCTTGAACTTGACCGGGTAGGCCGTCAGTTCATCGCCGCCTTCGGAGCCAGCAAACAAGGCTTCGGCCGCGGCTTCGGCAGCCAGCATGCCGGTCTTCATCGCGGTGTGGCTGCCTTTGATCTTGGCGAAGTTGAGCGTACCCGCGTCGTCGCCGAGCAATGCCCCGCCGGGAAAGATCAGCTTCGGCAGGGAATTGAGCCCGCCCTTGATGAGGGCGCGAGCGCCATAGCCGACTCTCGTTCCGCCTTCCAGATACTTGCGCGCCACCGACTGATGCTTGAAGCGCTGGAACTCGTCGAACGGCGAGAGATGCGGGTTGGAATACGACAGCGGGACGATCAGTCCCACCAGCACCTGATTGTTCTCGAAGTGATACAGGAAGGCGCCACCCGGCGCGTCGCTGTCGAGCGGCCAGCCGGCACCATGAATCACCAGGCCCGGCTCATGCTTGGTGGGGTCGATGGTCCAGACTTCCTTGATGCCGATGCCGTAGTGCTGCGGGTCGCAACCCTTGTCCAGACCGTAGCGCTGGATCAGCCGCTTGCCCAGATGCCCGCGGCAACCCTCGGCGAAGAAGGTGTACTTGGCACGCAACTCCATGCCCGGCGTGAAGCTGCCGTCCTTGGCCTCGCCGTCATGCCCCACGCCCATGTCACCGACCTGGATGCCGCGCACGACCCCCTGCTCGTCGATCAGCACTTCCTGCGCCGCGAATCCGGGGTAGATCTCCACGCCCAGCGCCTCGGCCTGCTGGCCCAGCCAACGGCAGAGATTTCCGAGGGAGATGACGTAATTGCCCTCGTTGTGCATCGGCTTCGGGATGAACAGGCCGGGTGCCTTGAGCGCGCTGGTCTCGCTCAGAAAGAAATACACCTCGTCGCGCTTCACCGGCACATTGAGCGGCGCGCCGTCGGCCTTCCAGTTGGGAAACAGTTCGTTCAGCGCACGGGGCTCGAACACGGCGCCAGACAGGATATGGGCGCCGACTTCGGAACCCTTCTCCACCAGGCAGACGCTGATTTCCTTGCCCGCTTCGGTGGCCTTCTGCTTGAGCCTGCACGCCGCGGCGAGCCCGGCCGGGCCGCCGCCGACGATGACCACGTCGTATTCCATCACGTCGCGTTCGATCTGCTGCATCATGGAGTGCCCGGGCTCAAGTGGAATGGTATGCTGCCATACGAAATGCGGCGGCGCGACATCAGCGCCACATTTTAGGCCCCAGGGAGTCGCAAAGCGACCGACTCAAACGCCGGAAGCCGGTGGCGATTTCGACATGTTGCCCTTCTGCATCGCGGCGAACCGTGCGCGCTCCGCCAGCAACTGGCTGACGCACCGGGAGCGGAGTTCGGCCAGGTCGGTGGCATCCCGCACCGACAGGTCCAGATGGCGCAACAGCCCGTCTCCCAGACCGTAGATCCAGCCATGAACCGACAGCGGCTGGCCGCGCGCCCAGGCATCCCTCACGACACTGCTGGTACAGACGTTGAGCGCCTGCTCCATCACATTGAGCTCGCACAGGAGCGATTCCTGGCGGTGGCCCCTAGGCTCGCCATCGAGCAGGTGCTGATGCAGGCTTGCCACGTCGCGCACGTGGCCGATCCAGTAATCGGAAATGCCGCCCACCCGCGGCCGGTTGAGCGCCGCATGGACGCCACTGCACCCGTAGTGGCCCACCACCATGATGTGCTTGACCTTGATGTAATCGACCGCGAACTGGATGACGGACTGGCAGTTGATGTCGGAGTGCACCACCACGTTGGCAACGTTGCGGTGCACGAAGATCTCGCCCGGCAGCATGCCGGTGATCTCGTTGGCGGGCACGCGCGAATCCGAGCAGCCGATCCACAGGTATTCGGGCGCCTGCTGGCGCGAGAGTCGTTGGAAGAATCCCGGGTCGCGCGCCACTACCTCCGCGGCCCACCGTGCATTGTTATCCAGCAGTTTCTTGAGCTCTTCCACAGCCACCTTCCCCCTCTTTCAGAACACCACACCCAGCGCAAACAGCACTGCGGCCGCAGCGACGCCCGCCAGAGCATCATCGATCATGATTCCGAATCCGCCATGCACGTGCCGGTCCAGCAACCGGATCGGCCAGGGCTTCCATATGTCGAAAATCCGAAACAGGACGAACGCGGCCAGCATTTGCAGCGCGGGATGCCAGTGCTCCGGCCCGCCGACACCCGGCACCAGCACGGTACAGGTGATCAGAATGCCCACGATCTCGTCGAACACGATCCCCGGATAGTCGTGCACGTGCAGCAGGCGCGAACTGGCGCCGCAAACATAAATGCCGAACACGAACAAGGCCAGCACGGCGATGCCATACGCCTCGATCGGCAGCCAGCCCAGCGCGAGCCAGAACGGCAGGCCGACCAGGGTGCCGCAGGTGCCGGGCGCCCTGGGCGCCAGGCCGGCGCCGAAGCCGAACGCGATCAGGTGCTCGGGCGTGGTGAGAATCAGCCGGACTGGCGGGCGCGGGATGGAGCGGGATGAGTTCACTGAAAATGACGGTAGCCGCGGGGCTCGATATCCATGGTAGCGCCAGCGGCATCGATAAACCTCAGACCGGGCTCCGCCGTGATGCATCCGATGACCGTCAGCGGAACGTCGAGCAGGCCACGCGCCTCCTCCACTCGCTCCGGCGGGATGCATACGCACAGTTCGTAGTCATCACCGCCCTGGGCTTGCAGCGCCAGGCGCTCGGACGGCTGCGCAGCGGCGATGAACCCGGTAGACATCGGCAGCCGGTCGGCCTCTACCAAGGCGCCGACGCGACTCCGTTCGAGGACGTGCGCGAGGTCGCCCGCGAGCCCATCGGACAGGTCGACCGCGGCGCTCGCGATCCCACGCAGGGCGAGGCCAGCAGACACTCGGGGGGTCGGCCGGTCCAGGCGGGTCCGCAGGACTTCACCCTCCCTTCGTCCATGCAGTTTCAAGCCGAGTGCCGCATCGCCAAGCGTCCCCGTCACGCAGATCGCATCGCCGGGCTGTGCACCGTCGCGGCGCAGCGCCTGCCCGGGCAGGACCAGCCCCATCGCCGTGATGCTGATGGCGAGCCCGCCGCGCGTTGTATCACCCCCTACAAGAGCGATGCGATGAAGCCCGGCCAGCTCGCGCAGCCCGCGCGAAAAACCTTCCAGCCAAGTCTCCTCAGCATCGGGCAGGGTCAACGCCAGGGTGAACCAGCGCGGTTCCGCGCCCATTGCGGCAAGGTCCGAAAGATTCACCGCCAGCGCTTTCCAGCCGATGTCGAACGGCCTCGTGTCCAGCGGGAAATGCCGGCCCGCGACCAGCGTGTCGCTGGTTACCGCGAGTTCCCTGTGCGGCGGCACGCAGAGCAAGGCGCAGTCATCGCCGATGCCGAGACGCACGCCGGGGAGGTTCTGGTCCCAGTTGGCGAAGTACCGGCGGATCAGATCGAATTCGTCGGTCAGCGCGACAGCCCCATTTCGACCGCCCGCTCATGGCGGGCGAGTTTGTCGAGCACACCGTTGACGAACTTGTAGCCGTCCTCCGCGCCAAAAATCTTGGCCAGATTCACCGACTCGTTGACGATTACCTTCCATGGCACTTCTGGCTTGTGCGCCAGCTCCCAGGCGCCGAGCAGGAGGATCGCGTGCTCCACCGGGTCGAGCTGGTTGATCGGACGATCGAGGTAGGGCACCAGGGCCATCATCAGGTCAGTCGCGTCCCTGACCGTGCCGCGCAGCAGCTCCTCGAAATACACCGGATCGGCACGACCCAGCCCGGAGTCCTGCTCGCGGAACTGCTGGAGCAGCGTGTCCGGCGCGGTCTGGTTGACCAGCCACTGGTACAGCGCCTGCACGGTCACGCGACGCGACAGGCCGCGACGGCTGATCGGCGGCTGGGCCTCGTTCATCGCGCGGCCTCAGCAAGTGCTTGGCATCGGAGGGGTCGATTGATTCGGCCGCTGGCGCCGTTCGCCTTACGGCCGATCCCGCGAAAAGCACGCGGGTCCCTCTGCCGGTAGCTCACGTCGCCCCCCAGGTCATGCGGATCATTTCGAGGGCGGCGCAAGCGGCTTCAAATCCCTTGTTGTCGTCGCCCGGCCCGCAGCGTTCGCTCGCCTGTTGCGGCGTGTTGACGGTAAGCACGCCAAAAGCCACCGGCTTGTTGTGCCTCAGTTGCACGTCCATCAGTCCCCGCGCACATTGACCCGCGACGTACTCGAAATGCGGCGTGTCGCCGCGGATCACGGCACCGAGCGCGATCACGGCGTCAAAACGGCCACCGTGCAGCAGAGCGTTGGCCGCCAGCGGCAACTCGAACGCGCCGGGCGCCCGGAACTCGCTCACGTGCGCATCCTCCACCCCCCAGAGCCTGAGCGCGCGATGGGCACCGGCGATCAGGGCATCGACCACGTCCACGTTCCAGCGGGTCGCCAGGATCGCGACGCGCGTGGCGGCGAACTCTTCGTCCGTGGGTAACGCAGGTGCCGCGAAACCGGATTTGACGTCGCTCATGGGTTCATCAATCGCAGGCGACGTACTCGACGACTTCCAGGCCGAAACCCGACAGGCCCTGCAAGCGCTTTGGCGTGGACAGCACGCGCATGCGCCGCACTCCCAGATCGAACAGGACCTGGGCGCCGATGCCGTAGGTGCGAAGGATTTTCGGATCCGACGCGTGGTCCTCGCTCGACGCCGAGTGCGGCCGGTTCAAGCCGATGATCTGCTGCACCAGGTCGCGCGACGCCTCGGACTTGCGCAGCACCACGATCACGCCGCTGCCCTCCTCGGCGACGCGTTTCATGGCGCGTCGCAGCGGCCAGCCGAAGTGGTCGGATTCCACCCCGATCATGTCGGCCAGCGTATTGCGCAGGTGCACACGCACCAGGGTGGGCTTGTCGGGATCGACCACCCCCTTGACCAGCGCCAGGTGCACCGAGCTGTCCACCCCGTCCTGGTAGGTAACCAGATGAAAATCACCGAACTCGGTGTGGATCTTGGTCTCCGCGATTCGCTCGATGCTGTGCTCGTTGTCGAGCCGGTAGCGGATCAGGTCGGCGATGGTGCCGATCTTGAGGCTGTGTTCGCGCGCAAATTTTTCCAGGTCCGGACGGCGCGCCATGGTGCCGTCCTCGTTGAGGATCTCGACGATCACCGCGGCCGGATCGAGCCCCGCCAGCCGGGCCAGATCACAGCCCGCCTCGGTGTGCCCTGCACGGGCGAGCACGCCGCCGGGTTGAGCCATGAGCGGGAAGATGTGGCCGGGCTGCACCAGGTCGGTCGGCTTGGCGTCCGGCTTCACCGCGGTGCGGATGGTGTGCGCACGATCGAAGGCGGAGATGCCGGTGGTGACGCCCTCGGCCGCCTCGATCGAGACGGTGAACGCGGTGCGATGAAGGTCGTCGCCTTGCGCCACCATCGGCGGCAGGCGCAACTGGCGGCAACGTTCCGCGGTCAGGGTCAGGCAGATCAACCCGCGGCCATAACGGGCCATGAAGTTGACGTCCTCGGGCCGCGCCAGGCTGGCGGCCATGATGAGGTCCCCCTCGTTCTCGCGATCCTCATCGTCCATCAGCACGACCATCTTGCCGGCCTTGATGTCGGCGACGATGTCGGAGATGTAATTCAAGCCCTGATGATCGCTTTGCGTGTTCTTGTTGATATTCGCAACCTTGCTGTTCATGTCGCCTCCCGCGCGGCCAGTAGCCGCTCCAGGTATCGGGCGATGAGGTCCACTTCCAGATTCACCGAATCGCCTTGTTGAAGATCGCCCAGGGTCGTCTGACTCAGGGTGTGAGGGATGATGTTAACGCCAAAGCGCCGCCCCTCGGTCCCTCGGCCAGGCTCGGCACAGGCTTCGTTGACCGTCAGGCTGACGCCGTCGATGGTGATCGAGCCTTTGCGCGCGATGTATCGCGCCAGTTCGGCCGGCACTTCGAACAGCATGCGCCAGGATCGTGCTTCCTCGTGTTTTTCGACCAGGCGCCCGACTCCATCGACGTGGCCGGACACCAGGTGCCCGCCGAGCGGCTTGGACGGCGTGAGCGCTTTCTCCAGGTTCACGCGACGACCCGGCAACCAGGTTCCACTGCTCGTCGCCTGTAGCGTTTCGACCGACAGGTCGGCCATGAAGCCGGCTTCTGTCTTCTCGCCAACCGTGAGGCAAATGCCGCTGATTGCAACGCTGTCGCCGAGCCCGACATCGCGCAGGTAGCCATCCGCGGCCGCGATGCTCATGCGCACGTCGCCGCCGCGACGCTCGACGGCCACGATATGGCCTATGGATTCGATGATGCCGGTGAACATGCTTCAGCTTGCTCCATTCAGGGGAACGGCGGTGATTCGCAGATCGGGGCCGATCGCGCGAACCTCGGTGAATCGAAGTTCGATTCTTTCGGCAAGGCGCTCAAGACCGGGGATGCCAGCCAATCCACGAGCCTCACTTCCGAGCAGGCTGGGTGCGAGGTAAACGACCAGTTCGTCGACCAGGCTTTCGCGCAGGAGGGCCCCCGCCAGGGTCGGTCCACATTCGACCAGCACGCTGTTGATCTCGCACCTCGCAAGTTCCGCGAGGACTGCGGGCAGGTGCAACAGGCCCGCCGGATGGCTCGCAATCTCCAACCGGGTCGGTTCCCTGGCCGGGGAGGTGGATGCGCTTCGCTTACCCACCCTACTCCTCGCCGTAGGGTGGATAAGCGAAGCGCATCCACCAGCACCCCCACCAACCACCGACCATCGACGCGCTCCGTCAGGACGCCACACCCGCGCGCCGGCCGGTACTCGCGTACGACAGTCCAGCACGATGCGATCGGGCTGGCGTTCGACAGCCTCCCCCGTTCGCACGGTCAGCTCCGGATCATCCGCCAGCACCGTCGCCGAACTCGTCAGTACCGCGCCCGCCTCGGCTCGCAAACGATGCGCGTCGGCCCTCGCAGCCTCGCTCGTGATCCACTTCGACTCGCCGCTCGCCATCGCCGTGCGGCCGTCCAGACTGGCCGCAAGCTTGAGCGTGAGATACGGCCGGCCGCGTTCCATGCGCGAAACAAACCCACGATTGAGTTCACGCGCCGTGGCATGCAGCAGCCCGACCTCGACATCGATGCCCGCCGCTCGCAGCCGTGCGATCCCTTGCCCCGACACCTGCGGATTCGGGTCCGGCATCGCCGTCCAGACTCTCCTCACCCCAGCCCCGATCAGCGCGTCCGCGCAAGGCGGCGTGCGGCCAAAGTGCGAGCATGGCTCCAGATTCACGAACAACTCGGCGCCACGCGCCTGCTCGCCCGCCGCACGCAGGGCATGCACTTCGGCATGCGGCTCACCCGCGCGCTGGTGCCAGCCCTCCCCCACGACCTCGCCATTGCGCACCACGACGCAACCGACGCGAGGATTGGGAAACGTCGTCGTGCGTCCGCGCTCCGCCAGTCGCAGCGCGCGGGCCATGAAATGCGCGGATGCAGACTCGCTCATCGCGACGGCGGCTTGCGCGTCAGGTCCGCGGCTTGCATCGCCCGGTCAGGCGGTTCGATCAACTGCAACTGGCTCTTGCGCTGCTCGGCCGTCGGCAGATGCTGCAAGCGTTCGATCTCTTCGCGGAAGGCATTGACGTCCTCGAAGCTCAGGTAGATGGACGCGAAGCGCACGTAGGCCACGTGGTCCAGATCCAGCAGTTCCTGCATCACCCACTCTCCGATCTGTCGCGACGGAACTTCCCGCTCGCCGCTCTGGCGCAGCTTGCGCATGACGTTCTCGACCGTGTGATCCAACGCGTCGGCCGACACTGGGCGCTTGAACAGGGCCTGCGACATGCCGCGACGCAGTTTGTCTTCGTCGAACGGCTCGGGGCTGCCGTCGCGCTTGACGACGTTGGGCATCGCCAGCGCAGCACGCTCGAAGGTCGTGAACCGCCCCTTGCACACCGCACATTCGCGCCGCCGCCGAACCTGCGAACCCTCTTCGGCCAGACGGGAATCGACCACGCGCGTGTCGGCGGCGTTGCAGAAGGGACATTGCATGGCCGAGCCCCGGGCTCAGCAGCTTCCAATTACCGGTTGCCAGTTTCCAGTCAAAGCGATCGTGCGCCGTTCTGGGAACTGGAAACCGGCAACTGGAAACGTGGCGCGCACCCGCAAATCTGGCAATCAGGCGACAAGTCTGGGCGCGCCGTACACCGGGAATCGGGCACATAGCTCCTCGACCGCACCGCGCACGCGCGTGATGGCCCCGTCCACATCACCGGCGACCGACATCGCATCGACCACGTCCGCAATCCAGTGGCCGATCTGCTCCATCTCCGCCTCACGGAAGCCGCGCGTGGTCGAGGCCGGAGAGCCGAGGCGCAGGCCGCTGGTGACGAAGGCGGACTTGGGATCGTTCGGTACCGAGTTCTTGTTGACCGTGATGTGCGCCTTGCCCAGCGCGGCTTCGGTGTCCTTGCCGGTGACGCCCTTCGCAATCAGATCCAGCAGGAACAGATGGTTGTCGGTGCCACCCGACACCACCTTGTAGCCGCGATCGAGAAGGACCTTGGCCATCGCACGGGCGTTGACCACGACCTGCTTCTGGTAGGTTTTGAACTCGGGCGCCAGGGCCTCCTTGAACGCCACTGCCTTGGCCGCGACCACATGCATCAGCGGACCGCCCTGTATTCCCGGAAACACGGCTGAATTGAGTTTCTTGTAGAAGTCCTCGGACTGTCCCCTGGCCAGGATGATGCCGCCGCGGGGTCCGCGCAGGGTCTTGTGGGTGGTGCTCGTGACCACGTGCGCATGCGGCAACGGGCTCGGGTATTCGCCTGCCGCAACGAGGCCGGCGACATGGGCCATGTCCACCCAGAAATAAGCGCCGACCCAGTCTGCGATCTCACGCATCCGCTGCCAGTCCTTGACCCGCGAGTAGGCCGAGAAGCCGCCGATCAGCAGCTTCGGCCGGGTCTCCCGCGCGATCCGCTCCATCTCGTCGTAGTCGATCAGGCCGCTCGCCGGGTCCAGTCCATAGGGCACGATCTTGTAATGTTTGCCAGAGAAATTGGCGGGGTGCCCGTGCGTCAGATGCCCGCCCTGCGCGAGGTTCATGCCCATCACCGTGTCGCCGGGCGCAACCAGGCTCAGGAAAATGGCCGCATTGGCCTGCGCACCCGAGTGCGGCTGCACGTTGGCGAAATCACAGTCGAACAACTGCTTCAGGCGTTCGATGGCCAGCGTCTCCGCCACGTCCACGTGCTCGCACCCACCGTAGTAGCGCTTGCCGGGATAACCCTCGGCGTACTTGTTGGTCAGCGCCGAACCCTGCGCTTCCAGCACCGCGGGGCTGCAATAGTTTTCGGAAGCGATCAGCTCGATGTGGGCTTCCTGGCGGGCGTTCTCGGCCGCGATGACGGCGGCGATTTCGGGGTCGGCGACGGAGAGAGGAGGAGCGTTCTTGAACATGAGCTTTTAATGAGTCAGTACAGACAAAAATATCAGCCACGGATTACGCGGATGAACGCGGATTGAAGATCAATGTCTTGATCCGCGTTTATCCGCATGATCCGTGGCCTAAAAATCAGTCAACCACTTCCAGCATGAGGTCCAGCGCCTTGCGCGCCGGATCGGCGATGTTCGGCGGCACACGAATCTGATTGACCACCTGGCCGGTGACAAGGTTGTCCAGGGTCCAGGCCAGGTGCTGCGGGTCGGTGCGGAACATGGTCGAGCACATGCACACGGTCGGGCTCATGAATTGCACCTGCACGCCCTTGGGTTTCATCTCGTCGCCGAGACGGTTGACCAGGTTCAACTCGGTGCCGATCAACCAGTGATCGCCGGGCGGGCTTGCGCGCACAGTGCGCAGGATGTACTCGGTGCTGCCGACGAAGTCAGACTTCTCGCACACCTCCCAGGAGTTCTCGGGGTGGCTGATGACCTTGCCGTTGGGATTCGCCTTGCGGAAATTGTCGATGTGCGCCGGCTGGAACATCTGGTGGACCGAGCAGAAGCCCTTCCACAGAATGATCCTGGCGTTGCGAATCTGCTCTTCCGTGAGTCCGCCGCGCGGCTTCATGAAGTCCCAGGTGACCATCTGGTCCATCGGGATGCCCATGCGGTAGCCGGTGTTGCGTCCCAGGTGCTGGTCAGGGAAGAACAGCACCTTCTCGCGGCGCGCGAACGACCATTCCAGCACCGCTTTCGCGTTGGAACTGGTGCAGACGATCCCGCCGTGGTTGCCGCAGAACGCCTTCAGATCAGCCGCCGAGTTGATGTAGGTGACCGGCGTGACGGTTTGGTCCGGGTCGATGACCTGGGAGATTTCCTCCCAACATTTGCGCACCTTCACCAGGTTCGCCATGTCGGCCATCGAACAACCCGCCGCGAGGTCCGGCAGGATCACCTTGCGCTGGCCGAAGGTGAGAATGTCCGCGACTTCCGCCATGAAGTGCACGCCGCAGAACACGATGAATTCGGCCTCGGACGTGGCGGCCTGTTGCGAAAGCTTGAGCGAATCACCGGAATAATCGGCGTGCTTGAAGACTTCATTGCGCTGATAGTGGTGACCGAGAATCGCCAGGCGCCTGCCCAGCATGTTCTTGGCCGCAACGATGCGGGCATCACAAACCTCATCGTCCAGCAGGGAAAATTCGTCGATCTTGAGAACAGCGGCCACAGGCGGCTCTGGGTTCGAGGGGGGTGCAAGTTTAGTCCGAAACTGCGGTACAGGAACGCCGACCGGGCAATGCGCAAAAGTCGTGCGTTTCGCCGAGGTCTCTTATTGATTCGAGAACGCCACCACGGCGACGGCGGTGTTCATGAAATCGCGGAAGCGCAGCCACAGGCCGTCGCGTACCGTGATGACGTGCACGAAATCGGACTCGATGGTGCCGCCGGTCGCGCGCGCCGTCAGCCTCAAATGGCCGGTGACGATCACCTTGTCGTTCTGCGCGATGAATTCCTGCGGCTCGAACTGGTGGATGTCCACGGAGCTGAGCACCGTCTCGAAGAATTTCCGCGCCTCGGCCTTGGTGTTGTAAGTGCCGGCGTAGGGAATGACGGAAGGTCCGTAAAACTCGATGACGACGTTCTCGTCGAGCATCTCCAGAATCGCGGGAACATCGCCGCGACCGAAACGCACGAACACTTCCTGAACTTGTTTGACGTTGGCTTCGCTCATGAAACGCTCCCGTTCTCGAACACGACGGGGATGGAGGTATAGCTGTGTTGCAACAAGGTTGCGGTCTGCGAGACCGCTGGTGTGGCACCGCGCCGCATGCCGGTGTAGCGATCCAGCACGCCGTTGAGAAGGCACTCCACTTCGAGGTTCGCCAGCGGCGCGCCGAGACAGTAGTGGATGCCGTGACCGAAGCTGAGTTGCGCGTTCGAGTTGGTCCGGTCGAGCCGGAACTCGTGCGGGTTCGGAAACACGTCCGGATCGTGGTTCGCGGCGGCGAAGAACAGCGCGACCCATTCGCCTGCGCCGATCTTCTTGCCGCCAATCTCCACATCCCGCATGACCTTGCGGAACAGGCGCTGCGGCGGACCGGTGCGGCGCAGGGTCTCGGACTGGAAGCGGCCGATCAGGGAGCGATCGGCCTGAAGCGCGGCGAACAGGTCGGGACGATCGGCGAGCACGTGAAAGCAGTTCGTCGCGTAGTACATTGTGGTCTCGCTGCCGGCGACGACCAGGGTGAGGCAGAAACGCCAGACTTCATCATGACTCAAACGCTTGCCGTCGGCTTCGGCGATGAGCAGCGCGTCGATCAGGTCATCACTGCGAGGCTCACCACGGGCCAGGCGCTCGGCGCGGTCGGCGACGGTCTGCTGGAAGTAGCCAACCATCTCGACATTGCTCTCCATGCGCTCCTCTGCGGAGAGTGCGGCGGAAAGCATGAATGCGTTGGACCAGCGCTGGAATTTCGGCGACAGTTCCGCCGGCAGACCGAGCATGCGCAACATCAATCGTGCGGGCAGATGGGCGCAGAGCGAACTCACCACATCGCATTCGCCCAGAGGCAGCGCATCGAGCAGTTCATTCACCACCTCTTCCACCTCGGGCCGCAATTCGCGCACGCGGCGCGGCGTGAATGCGAGGCTGACCAGCTTGCGCAGGCCGGCGTGTTCGGGGTCGTCGTGATTCACCAGCATCAAGGTCGGTGCGCCGGTACCCTGCTGGAAATTGGCCGACGAAAACGTCTGGTGATCGCGTGCGGCGGCGAGCACATGTTCGTGCTTGAGCAGCGCCCAGGCGCGCAGCGGCTCGTCGTGTCCGGGCACCGTGCCGGGCGGCCAGTCCGCATAGCCCGACACCGGAGAGTCGGCGCGCAGCGCATCATAGGCGGGATAGGGATTGGCGATGATCGCCGGTGTGGCGAGGTCGCACGGATCGATTGCCAAACCCATAGATCTTCTCCAATGGCGCGCTTGGGCGCTCGTTCCATAAAAGCTTGAACCGAAACAACTATGTCTTCAGGACACAATAAGCGTGCGGTGGCGACACGGTCAACGGCAGTGGGTTCCGACCTGACAAGCGGGCCGGAAACGCCTCGTATTTCGGACTCGGCCAAGGAGTTTCTCGACCTGTTCTACCCCGTGCACTACAAGATCGGCATCGGCATCGAGGACGCCTTGCGCGGCGGGCGGCTGACCCGCCACCAGGTCGCGATTCTCTGGCTCATCCGCTCGGAGGGAGAGGGCGGGCGCAGCATTCCGCGCAAGCAGATCGAGCGCTCGCTGACGCGCTGGTTCGAGCTGCGCAACTCGGCGATTTCGA
This sequence comes from Panacagrimonas sp., assembly GCA_052387695.1. Classification (GTDB taxonomy): domain Bacteria; phylum Pseudomonadota; class Gammaproteobacteria; order Nevskiales; family Nevskiaceae; genus Panacagrimonas. The sequence goes on from JBQTIX010000145.1 coordinate 19,434, forward strand.
AGTCGCTACGGGCGATGGCGCGAGCGCCGCTGGGCTTGCTGGAGATTCGCGAGCATCCCTTGTCGGGTCGCGAGCGGCAGGTGGTCCTGACCGCCAAGGGGGCTCGCGAAATCGAGCGCATGGTCGATCAGGGTCGCCGCTTCATCCAGACCATGGTCGATCACCTGTCCGCCACCGAAGCTGCGCAGGGCGTTCATTTCCTCACGCGCGTGAGCAGCGTCATCGAGTGGGTCGATCCGCCGCGGCGTCCGGTAGGCCGGGTGTAGGTCGGATCAAGCCGAAGGCGGATCCGACACTGCGCTAGGCCCCGATCAACGTGCCGACGCCCGCGTCTGTAAACAGCTCCAACAATACTGCGTGCGCCACCCGGCCGTCGATGATCACGGCGTTGCGCACGCCGCTGTTCACCGAATCCAGCGCGTAGCGCACCTTGGGCACCATGCCGCCGGAGATGGTGCCGTCGGCGATCAGGCGCTCGACATCCTGCACCGACAGGCCGGTCAGCAGCGTTCCCTGCCTGTCGAGCACACCGGGCGCGTTGGTCAGAAACACGATCTTCTCGGCCTGCAGCACGCCCGCAAGCTTGCCGGCCGCGACGTCGGCATTGATGTTGAACGCCTGGCCTTCGGAGCCGACGCCGACCGGCGCGATCACCGGAATGAACCCTCCGGACTCCAGGTGCGTGACCACTCTCGGATCGATCTTCTCGATCTCGCCAACCTGGCCGAGGTCGTCTCCTTCGATCAACAGTTTTCTCGCGCGGATCAGTCCACCGTCCTTGCCGGTGAGACCCACCGCGCGGCCGCCCTGGCGGTTGATCGCGGCGACGATCGCCTTGTTGACCAGGCCGCCGAGCATCATTTCGACCACGTCCATGGTCTCATCGTCGGTGACCCGCATGCCCTCGACGAAGCGCGACACCTTGCCGAGCTTCTCCAGGTGTGCGCCGATCTGCGGCCCACCGCCGTGCACCACCACCGGGTTCATGCCGACCAGCTTCATCAGCACGATGTCACGCGCAAAGGACGTGATCATGGTGTCGTCCTTCATCGCGTTGCCGCCGTATTTGACCACGATGGTCTTGCCAGCGAAGCGACGGATGTAGGGCAAGGCCTCGGTCAGGACGTGGGCGATGTCGTGGGCGTTGGCAAGGTCGAGCGGCATGCTGCGGGCGGATGCGGGACAAGGGACGCCGATTGTAGGGATTCGGGCCGGGGCACCACCAATCAAGCTTTCGGGCGCGCTCGCCGCGCGCGGATCATTTCAGCGCTGCCGATACAGACGATCAGCCAGGCCGTCGCCGACGCAAAGCCGGCAATGACATCACTGAAATAATGCACGTGCAGGGCGACACGGCTGAAACCGACGAACAGGATGAGGGTGATGGCCGAGAGCAGGATCGGCAGGTGCCAGGTCCGCGGGGTCATACGAATCAGCAGGTAGGCGAGCATGCCGTACATCGCCACCGCGCCCGATGCATGGCCGCTGGGGAAGCTCCACCCGGACTCGCTGACCCAGCCGTGATCGTGCAGCGGCCGTTCGCGCTGGAACAGGACCTTGAGACTGCGGTTGAGCAGACCGTTGCCACCCACTGCCGCGACCCAGCTCACGGCCAGCCACGGGTGCGAGCGCAGCAGCAGAAATGCTGCAACCCCCACGCCGACGAACCACTGCACCTCCGCGTTGCCCAGGCGCGTGACCCACGCAAACGTCTGCAAGCTTGGGGGCGACAGGGTCTGTCGCATTCGTATCGCGAGTTGCTGATCGAAACGCCCCAGTCCGTCGTCGGACCCAATTGCGCCAGCCACGGCGAGGAACACCGACAACGCGGCCAGTGCCAGGAGAAAGATTGCGCCACGATCCAGCAACCGACCGCCCGCGAAGGTACCCGCAGCCGTCCGCGCAGCCCGCAGCCGGTGCAGCAGGGACCAGAGCATCGCCGCAGATCCGAGCACCAGGACGAGCAGGGCCGAAAAAAATTCCGGCAGATGATCGGCAACGAAGATCGCGACCTGGTTCATGCGCGCTGGTAATCGAGCGGCCTCAGCACCGGTCGAGCGCGAGTACGTCTTCGCCCACCTTTTCGAAACGGACGCCTGATGCGACGTGGTCCCAGCGCTCCACCACGCAGACCCCGGGCAGTGCGTGGGCGCCATAGCGCAGCAGGTTGATCGAGTTGGGCGCGTCCGGCCGCACCCGGTGCGACGTGGCGGTGCCCGCCTGCACGCACCAGGCGCGTCGGCGCAAACCGGGAAAGCGCTGCTCCAACCTGCGCACATAAGGCAGGTGAATATGGCCGCCCATCACCACGTCGGCGCCGGCCTCGGTCCAGGCGCGCGCCGCCGCCTCCCGTCCATGCACCAGGTCGTGCTCTTCTCGCGGATTGGGAACGTCCACCGGTTGATGGGTCACGACCAGGCGCAACTGTCCGGGACGGGCCGTGCGAAGCCGGCCACACACACGCTCGATCTGCCGACGGGAAATCTGGCCATCGATGTGCCGCCAGGGTCGCGTCGTGTTCACGCCGATCACCAGCAGATCGGGGATATCCAGTTGCGGTTCGAGATCCTCTCCAAACGCTTTCCGATACCGCGCGTACGGCCACAGCACACGCGCCGCCAGGTCAAACAGCGGAATGTCGTGATTCCCGGGCACGACGAGCATCCGCGGAATCCTCAGCTCATCGACAAAGCGGCGCGCCGCCGCAAACTGGGATCGACGTGCGCGCTGGGTGATGTCGCCCGACAACACGAGAACGTCGGGCGTCTGTTGGCGCACCAGCTGCTGGAGCGCTTCGACCACCGGAGCCTGCTCGGTCCCGAAATGCGGATCGGAAATCTGGATCAGGGTGCTCATGCGACTTCCACCCGGTCCTCCGGAGCCGGCACCAGCAGCATCAAGGGCTGCGGCGCGACCCGGAACACCAGTGGCGTACGCATCTGGTGGATCTCGCCGTCGGTCCCAACCTTGATCCGGTACTGCCCGTGAGGCCACACGGTCAGCTTGTGGAAGGCCACGCTGGACACTTGCTCGGCCTCACCCAGGCTTCCCAGCGCGCCGCGCAGCGCCAGTCCCAGCATCGGCCAGACGCCGATGGGACGAACGGCGATGGCCGCCAGCAGCCCGCGTTGCAAGGCCGCGGCTTCGGCGAATCCGAGGCGTTCGAGTTGCAGGGGGTTGTTGCCGACGAACAAGGTGGGCGTCCGCAGGGTTCGCGTTTCCCCTTCCAGCTCGATGCTCAGGCGCAGTTGGCGGCGTTCGCGCAGCAGGGTGCGGAGTCCGGAAATCATTGCCACGAGACGGCTGCGCCCGAACTGCTGCTTGAAGGCTTCGCGATCCTCCAGTAGCTGCGGATACAACCCCAGGCTGGCGTTGACCAGGAACACGCGATCATTGACCAGCCCGGCCTGCGCCGGTCGCAGGTGGGCCCCGAGCAGCGCCCGCGCGCCGGCCTCGGTGTCCTGCGGAATACCGTGCGCGCGCCCGAAATAATTGAACGTGCCCTGGGGCAAGACCCCGAACGGACATCCGCTGCCGAGCACGGCCTGCGCCACGCAATTGATGGTGCCGTCGCCTCCAGCGGCCACCACCACGCCCCGTCGCGACAGGGCCTTCCCAACCGCGAGCGCAGCCGTTCGCGCCAGGGTGGACGCATCTTCAATCATCAGAAACTCATGCTCGCGCCCCGCCTCCGCGAAGATTCGCGACAGCGTGTCGCGCACTTCAGACGCCTCGTTGTGGCCAGAACCGGCGTTGAGCACGATAAACAGCGGGCCGCTTTGGGCTGCGCGCTCGATGGCCTCTGATGGTCTCGTCGATAGGTCGTTCATGCCCCCAGCATAAGCGGCGCATGGCGCAGTCCGTATGCCGTCATCGATCCGTCATGCGTACTTCACATGACTTTCACCGGCAGCGCGCATCCTTCCCCATGTAAATACAGACCTTAGAGACGGAGGCCTAGACCATGGCCAAGAAAGACGAGAACAAGCTCAAGAAGTACCGCACGATCTGGATTTCGGACGTCCATCTGGGGACCCCCGGAGCCAAGGCCGAACACCTGGTGGATTTTCTCAAGCACACCGAGTGCGAGAACCTGTACCTGGTCGGCGACATCATCGACGGCTGGAAACTGCAAGGCTCGTGGTTCTGGCCGCAGGAACACACCAATGTCGTGCGCAAGGTGCTGACCAAGTCCAAGCGCGGCACCAAGGTGTTTTACGTCACCGGCAACCACGACGAATTCCTGCGCAAGTTCGTCGGTTTTGGACTGGCCATCGGCAACATCCGCGTGGTCAACGAGCATGTGCACACCACCGCGGACGGTCGTCGCCTGCTGATCACTCACGGCGATGCCTTCGACGTGATCACGCGCTATCACCGCTGGATCGCTCTGATCGGCGATACCGCCTACGAAGCAACCATGCAGGCCAACTACTGGTTGAACCAGGCACGGCGGCTGCTGGGCATGCGCTACTGGTCGCTGTCGGCTTTCGCCAAGAAGAGCGTGAAGAACGCGGTGAACATCGTCTCCGAATTCGAGCAAAGCGTCGCGCGCGAGTGCAGGCGCCGCGGGCTCGACGGCGTGGTCTGCGGGCATATCCACCACGCCGAGATCCGCCAGATCGACGGCGTGCAATATCTCAACAGCGGCGACTGGGTCGAGAGCTGCACCGCTCTGGTCGAGGACTTCAACGGCCGCATCGAGATCATCCGCTGGGTCGAGATCGACCATCTGCACGAGCGGCCGAAAGTGACGCCGCTGCGACGGGCGCCAACGAAAAAGGCGGCCTGAAGGCCGCCTTTTTCGTGCACACGCGGACGCCTACTTCGCGACGTTCACGACCTGGCTCTGCGTGAATTCGTTCACGCCGTCTTCCGAGAACTCCACGCCCATGCCCGACTGCTTGGCGCCGCCGAAGGGCAGGTTGGGCGTGATGTCGAGATGCTTGTTGACCCAGACGGTGCCGGAATCGATGCGCGAGGCAAGCTGCGTCGCACGCTGCGTATCCTTGCCCCAGACCGAGCCGCCCAAGCCATAGGGCGAAGCGTTCGCGCGCCGGAGTGCGTCTTCCGGGTCGCTGAACCGGATCACCGGCAGGATCGGCCCGAACTGCTCTTCGTCGACCAGCCGGTTGCCCTCGGCCACGTCCCGAACGATGGTGGGACGGATGAAGTAGCCACCGCCGTCGTTCACCTGACCACCGGCCGCGACCTTGCCATTCTTCTTGGCGTCTTCGACCAGGCCTCTGACCTTCTCGAATTGCATCTTGTTTTGCACCGGGCCGTGGGTGGTGCCGGCTTCCAGGCCGTCGCCGACGACCGCTGCATTGGCCAGCTTGGACAGCTCGTCGACCATGCCGTCGTAAATCGATTCGTGCACGTACAGGCGCTTGATCGCGATGCACACCTGGCAGCTGTTGTGGAAGGCTGCGCCGAACAATGCCGGGGCTGCCTGCTTGGGATCGACGTCGTCGAGCACGATGGCGGCATCGTTGCCGCCCAGCTCCAGGGTGACGCGCTTGATGGTGTCGGCAGCGCTCGCCATGACCTTCTTGCCGGTCGCGGTGGACCCGGTGAAGGAGACCTTGCGCACGTCGGGGTGCGAGGTCAGCAGGCCCCCCAGGTCGTTCTGGTCGGTGACCACGTTGATGACGCCGGCCGGCATCACTTCCGATGCGATCTCGCCCAGCAGCAGGGTGCTCAGCGGCGTCGTCGGTGCCGGCTTGACGACGATGGTGTTGCCGGTGACCAGGGCAGGACCGAGCTTGCCGCAGACCATCAGCAGCGGGAAATTCCAGGGAATGATGGCGGCGACCACGCCGAGCGGCTTGCGGTGCTGTTCCACCCGTCGGTGCTTGCTGTCTTCCAGGACCTTGGGCTTGAGTTCCATGGCCGAAAAATAGCGGATGAACGCGATGCCTCCGCCTACTTCCATCCGCGCATCGGCCAGCGGCTTGCCCTGTTCCTGCGTCAGCAGGCGCGACAAATCCTCGCTGCGTGCTTGCAAGGCATCGGCGAATTTTCCGAGCGTCTCGCGGCGCGTCTGCACGGATGCAGACGACCACGCCGGGAATGCCGCCTTGGCCGCCGCAACCGCTGCATTGGCCTGGTCCGCCGATCCGCGCGGACAGGTGGCGAATACCTTGCCCGTTGCCGGATTGATGACGTCCATCGTCGATTCGCCGGGGATCAGCTTGCCGCCGATCAGTAATTTGAATTCCTGCATGGTGAAATGCTCCGTTCGGGCCAGGAGGTTCTGGCCAAGTGCGCAAAAAAACCGTGATGACCTTCCCGCCTGGAGTCCAGGCAGATCAGGGTTTGATCTTTTACGATACCAGTGCCCGGGCCTGATTGGCAGGGGATCGCCGCGATGGGCGGAAACCCGTAGCCGTTACGGGATCGGAGAGATGCATCAAAAGTATTCGAAGGGAACAATAGGATCCCTCTTCACTGACTGACGGCATGCCCGGATGCACGTACTGCTGACCTCAGACCTGCACTACAGGCTGCGCCAATACGACTGGTTGATCGCCACGGCGGGACGATTCGACGCGGTGGTGATCGCTGGCGACCATCTGGACGCTTTCCTGCCGGTGACGGCCGCGGTGCAGATCGCGGCTTTACGCGCGAGCTTTGCGGCGCTGGCGTCGAAAAGCCGTCTGCTGGTGTGCTCGGGCAATCATGATCTCAATGCGCGAAACAGCGCAGGGGAAAAAACCGCGGACTGGCTGGAAGCAGCGCGCAGCACGTCACTGGCGGTGGACGGGGATACGGTCCGGATGGGTGCGACGCTGTTCACGGTCTGCCCCTGGTGGGACGGCCCCGACGCCCGGGCCGGCGTCGAGCGCTTGCTGGACCGTGCGTCGGCGCAGCGCGACGGGGACTGGATCTGGGTGTACCACGCACCGCCCGAGAGCGCGTTGAGTTGGACCGGGAAACGACACTACGGCGATCCGCTCCTGCCCCAATTGATCCGGCGTCACTCGCCGACGGCTGTGCTTTGCGGCCATATCCACGAAGCCCCGTTCAGGACGGATGGGTCCTGGATCGACCGCCTCGGCAATACCTGGCTGTTCAACGCAGGCCGTCAGATCGGCGACGTTCCTGCGCGGATCGAGATCGACTTCACGCGAGGCGAGGCACGCTGGATCTCTCTTGAAGGAATCGAGGAACGAAGCCTCGATCTCGCGGCAGATCAGTAGTCCGGGACGTCGCTGCGTTCCGAACCCGGCTCGATCGTGTTGGGACTCATCACCACGAGGTGACCGAGCACCTGGTCCATGAGCCCAAGATGGGTGCCGCTATCGGCGTACTGACGCTTGATGTCGACCAGGTAAGCCGTGACCGCGGCCAGGCGCCGGGCCAGCAGACGTGCAATGGCCAAGGTCAATTCAGGACGGGTCCGTACCTCGGCCGACGCCTGGTCCACCACGTGCACCGTGCTTGGACACGTCGCTACCACCGTCGCGGTCGGAGTCGATCCGAGCAGGACCGATATTTCGCCGAGAAACGCGCCGGGCTCGGCGACATGAACCAGCGCGATGCCATTGCGCCGCACCTCGAACGCACCGTGCTTGAGGACGTAGAGGCGGTCGGTGGAAACACTCTCCGCGATCAGGGTGTCGCCCCGCGCAAGCTGGATTTCCGGAAAATGCCGGCACATGGCGAGCACATCTTCGCGCTCCGGCTCTTCAGCCATCACAGCCACCCCGACAGATCGCGCCCGGTCATTGCTCCAAGCTTGAGACGATCGGCAGCGGTGCGCTCCGCAACCCGTGCAAGAACCTCCTCGGAGACCCCGTTGCGCTTCGGCGCGTGGGTGTTGAAACGGCGCAAGGCCTGCACCACGCCCATTTGCTTGAGCAGGGCCTTGGTCTTGAGCATTCCGCGCTTGCGCAGGGCGGCAGCGGGAACATTGATGAGTTTTTCCACCAGCTTGATGCGCGGCACGCGCGAGGCGTTTTCCTTCATTTCCATCGACGCCGGATAGAACGGATCGATACCCAGCAGCGCGTAGATACCGTCGAGAAAATCTTTCGGCGAGCCCATCAGGTCATCGTAGAACAGGATCGTGACGCGCTCAGGTCCGACCGCATCGCAAAACCGCTCCAGGTGCCGGTGGTACTGAACGGTGTCGAGCAACACGGGGTCCCGCTCAATCTCCTGCTCCAGGCTGCCCTTGAGAATGCCGCGCGAACGCCGAAGCTGATAGTGCGAGGCGACCTGCTCGGAGGGCTTGCGCAGGATCGCGACCAGCCTGGCGCCGGGGAGGTCCTTTGCGATTCTCGCTGCGGCGGGCTCGAACGACAGATAAGTCGGACAGATCTCGCCCACCACCTTCTGCCCCTTCCAATCGGCGTAGAGCCTTTCGTACCAGTCGATGCCCCGGTCGTAGTGCCGGTTGAAAAACATCAGCTCCTTTTCGGCCGGGAGAAAGACCTGTGGATGCTGTCGGAGGACTTCGTGCAACCAGGTGGTGCCGGCACGGTAGGTGCCGATGACGAGGAAATTCGGGCGCATCAAAAAAGGTCTCGGAGCGGTCGCGGCGGCGGATCGCGATCACAGAGCTAGGGTGAATCGCAGGGCCGGCGCGAGGAGCATATCAGCCGGATCGACGAGCAGTCGAAGCCCCTCGCAAGCCTCCTCCCTGCATCCCCCGGCGACCGGAAATCAGGCGTCGAGCAAGAATCTGGACTCGCGTCCGTTTCACGATTCTTGCATCATTCCCCGATACAACGATGGCAAGCGCAACGGGCAAGGGGAAATTCGGACGTGAGCATCCGCGAGAACGAGAAGCAGAGACTCCAGGATTTCAAGGCCGGCACGGCCGATTGGCACAAGTGGGGTCCCTACCTCAGTGAGCGTTCCTGGGGCACGGTGCGCGAGGACTACAGCCCCAACGGCGCGGCCTGGGATTTTCTTCCGCATGAAGCGGCGCGCAGCAAAGCCTATCGCTGGGGCGAGGACGGTCTGGCCGGCATCTGTGATCGCTATCAGACCTTGTGCCTTGCGCTCGCCGTCTGGAACGGCCGCGACCCCATTCTCAAGGAGCGGCCGTTCGGCCTGATCCCGGCCGAGGGCAATCATGGCGAGGATCTGAAGGACTACTACTTCTATCTCGACAGCACGCCCACCCACAGCTACATGAAGTACCTGTACAAGTACCCGCAGGCCGAGTACCCGTACAAGTGGCTGGTCGATGAAAACCGCAGCCGCAATGGCGGCGGACCGGAGTTCGAATTGCTGGACACCGGCATCTTCGATCAGAACCGCTATTTCGATGTGTTCGTGGAATACGCCAAGGCCGGTCCCGAGGATTTGTGCGTGCGCATCACCGCGCACAACCGCGGCCCGGACGAAGCGACCCTGCACCTGCTGCCGCAGCTCTGGTTCCGCAACATCTGGGCCTGGGGCGACGAGCGCAAGCGCGCGCCGCAGATCAGCCCGGGCAAGGTCAACGAAGGATTCGTCAGCTTGGCTGCCGACGACAGCTTTTCCGACGGGCTCGATAATCTCCCTTTCAAATACCAGCTCGGCCCGCGAGTGCTGCTGGGCGATCCGGATGCACGCCTGCTGTTCACCGACAACGAGAGCAACCATTCGAAGCTTTATGGCCCAGCCGCAGACGACGGTCGTCGCTACACCAAGGACGCGTTCCACCGCCATGTGATCGGCGGCGAGCAGCACGCGATCAACCCGGACCAGACCGGCACCAAGGCCTGCCTGCACTATGTTCGAGCGATTCCGGCCGGGCAGTCCACGGTGGTGCATCTGCGCCTCGGCACGCAGGCGACCCGCGAGGCGCTGGCGGAGGTGGACCGGATCGTCGAGCAACGGCTCGCGGAGGCCGATGCGTTCTACGCCGGTATCCATCCGCCCAAGGCCAGCGAGGACGAGAAGAACATCCAGCGCCAAGCCTTCGCCGGGATGATGTGGAGCAAGCAGAACTATATCTTCGACGTCAGCAAATGGATGGACGGCGACAGCAGCAAGATGCCCCCGCCGGAAGGACACAAGCAGCAGCGCAACAAGCACTGGCGGCATCTGAATTCGATGCGCGTGCTGTCGATGCCGGACAAGTGGGAGTACCCCTGGTTCGCGGCCTGGGACCTGGCCTTTCACACCGTCGCGATCTGCCTGATCGATCCGGACTTCGCCAAGGACCAGCTCTGGCTGATGCTGTTCGAGCAGTTCCAGCATCCCAACGGCCAGATCCCGGCCTACGAATGGGAGTTTTCGGATCTTAATCCGCCCGTGCACCCCTGGGCCGTGTGGCGTATCTACAACATGGACCGGGTCCGCTCCGGCGTGGCCGATCGAGCCTTCCTGGAAAAATGCTTCCACAAGCTGCTGATCAACTTCGCCTGGTGGATCAACAAGGTCGATAGCGAGGGCAACAACGTGTTCGAGGGCGGCTTCCTCGGCCTCGACAACATCACGGTCTTCGACCGCTCGGAAAAGCTGCCGGGCGGTGCGTCGTTAGAGCAGTCCGACGCTACCGGCTGGATGGGCATGTTCTGCTTGCAGATGATGCGCATCGCGCTGGAGCTGGCCAAGGAAAATCCGGTTTACCAGAGCCTGGCGACCAAGTATTTCCAGCACTACATCTACGTCGGCGCGGCGATGAAGAAGATGGGCAGCCAGAACGTCAACCTCTGGGACGAGGAGGACGGCTTTTTCTACGACGTGCTGCGATACCCGGATGGCAGCTACCAGAAGCTGCGCGTCCGCTCCCTGGTGGGTCTGATTCCGCTCTATGCCGTCGAGCGCCTCGAAGAGGAATGGATCGCGCAGTTCAAGGAGTTCTCCACCAGCCTCCACTGGTTCGTCGAGAACCGCAAGGACATCGTCCAGCACTGCGTCAACCGCATCAAGGGCGAGAACGGCGACACCCTGGCGCTCACCATCGTCGATCAGGGCCAGCTCGTGCGCATCCTGCAACGTGTGGCCGACCCCGGCGAATTCCGTTCCGATTACGGCCTGCGCAGCCTGTCCAAGGCGCACGAGGCGAACCCGTTCTGGCTCGGCGACCGCAGCGTCAATTACGAGCCGGGCGAGGCCGACTGCAAGATCAAGGGCGGCAATTCCAATTGGCGCGGACCGATCTGGTTCCCCACCGCCTTCCTGATGATCGAATCCTTGCGCAAGCTCGCCAAGGCCCACGGCGAGCATCTCGAAGTGGAAGACAAGACCGGCCGCAAGTGGACCCTGGGCGAGCTGGCCAAGTGTCAGGCCGACGGCATGATCTCCATCTTCACGCGCAAGGCTGATGGTACGCGCCCGGTCTACGGCAACATCGCAAAATTCCAGAACGATCCTCTGTGGAGCGACTACCTCACGTTCCACGAATACTTCCACGCCGATACCGGCGTGGGTCTGGGCGCCTCGCATCAGACCGGCTGGACCGGGCTGATCGCATCGCTGATCGACGAATGGCGACAAAAATGAGCCTCGCCTCACGAACGAACGTTGGCGACGGATTACGCGGATGAACGCGGATAAAAACCGAATACTTGAGGGGGTCGTCCAATTGCCCAAGAGGACCGCCTTGTCCGACACAAGCAATTGATTCCAAATCCGCGTTCATCCGCGTAATCCGTGGCAAACGTTTTTGTAGGGTCTCCCGAAAACCGACAAGCAGGAGAGTTGAAATGAGCTACCAACCCTTGAAGGGTCAGAAGGCGCTGGTAACCGGCGCGAGTTCAGGCATCGGCGCCGGCGTCGCGCTCGCGCTCGGCGCAGCGGGCGCGGACGTGCTGGTCAATTACGCTTCGAGCCTGCCCGGCGCGCAGAAAGTGGTGGACCAGATCGTCGCGGGCGGAAGCCAGGCGATCGCGGTCAAGGCCGACGTGTCGCAGGAAGGCGACGTGCAGTCGATGTTCGACCAGATGCTGAATACCTTCGGCACCATCGATATCCTGGTCAACAACGCCGGCCTGCAAGCCGACGCGCGGTTCGGCGACATGACCCTGGCCCAGTGGAACAAGGTCATCGGAATCAACCTCACCGGCATCTTCATGTGCTCGCAACTCGCGGTGAAGGAATTCCGCCGCCGCGGGCCGAAACCCGAGGTTTCCCGGGCGCTGGGCAAGATCATCTGCATGTCCTCGGTCCACGAAATCATTCCCTGGGCAGGACACGTCAACTACGCCGCTTCCAAGGGCGGCGTGAAACTGTTCATGCAGTCCCTGTCGCAGGAACTCGCGCCGGAAAAGATCCGGGTCAACTCGATCGGTCCGGGCGCGATCCAGACGCCGATCAATCGCGCCGCCTGGGACACGCCGGAAGCCTTGAACGCGCTGCTCAAACTCATCCCCTACGGCCGCATCGGCGTGCCGGAAGACATCGGCAAGGCCGCGGTGTGGCTGGCCTCGGACGACTCGGACTACGTCAACGGCCAGACGATCTTTGTCGACGGAGGCATGACCTTGTTCCCGGAGTTTGCCGACGGGGGCTGAGGTCGGGGGTCGCGCGCTTGCGGCACGGCCCGGAGGATGCGCTTCGCTTATCCCCCTGCGCTGCGCCGGGCCTGCAGGGCGGATAAGCGAATCGCATCCACCATCCCAGGTCGAGGTGTCGCGCATTCGCATGTGGCACGACCATTGCCCGCCTTGATATTGTGACCGACTCCATTCGAGAGGGCGGCGCAGTCCACTCGAGGGAGGCCACGCGTCGTGAACAAAATCCTGTGCCTGGTGTGTTGCGTCGTGACAAGCGCGCAAGCCGCCGTGTACCGATGTGAGGAACGCGGCAGGGACGTCACCCGCTACCAGAATCATTCCTGCCCTGGGGGCACGTTCCAGCAGGAATTGCGGATCGCGACACCGCCACCACCCGAGTTCTTCATACAACAGCCGGTCACGGAAATCCGCACGCGCACGCCGGTCCGAGTGGTCCCTCTGGTTGATGAGGGCGCACCTCTGGAGAGCGCGTCATCGGATCAGGCTGATCCCGACCGGCCCTGAAACGCCTGTCTCAATCCTGACCAGGAGCGGTTTCCGCAGGGCGTTTGCGCGAGACACACCTGCGCCAAAAGCGACACGCTGGCCGGGTCATCCGTTACCGGCTCAGAACCGAATTCAGAACGGAATATCGTCGTCCTCGAAACTCTTTTCAGGCGCAGGAGCCGGGGCTGATCGGGCCGGCGCTCCGCCGCCACCGCTGCGCGACCCGCCGCCGTAGGACGACGAGCCTCCCTCACCCGAGGACGTTCCGCCTTCCCCGCTACCGGGCTTGCCGTCGAGCATCTGCATTTCACTGACCCGGATCTCGTTGAAGAAGCGATCCTGGCCGCTGGTCTTGTCCTGGTACTTGCGTGAACGGATCGAGCCCTCCACGTAAATCTTGCTGCCTTTACGCAGGTACCGGGCGGCGATTTCACCGAGCTTGTCGTTGAACACCAGGTTGTGCCACTCGGTATGTTCCTTCATCTCTCCGGTCTGCTTGTCCTTCCAGGACTCCGAGGTGGCGAGAGTGGTGTTGGTGAGCGACCCGCCGTTGGGGAAGCTCTTGGTTTCCGGGTCCTTGCCCAGATTGCCGATCAGGATGACTTTGTTGACGCCGCGGGCCATGGTTCCTCCAAAAATTCGATGAATGACGCTCCTCGCGGTGGCGCAAGGGCAGTGGTGCAAGGATACCCGCGTGGTCTCAGGCCGTCTCGCGAGAAGCGCCGTCGACCGGTTGCACCGGCTCGATGCGGGTGACGAAGCTCAGCCAGATCAGCGGCAACAGCGCGGCGGCGGCGAATGCGCCGCCGATACCCCAGTGGCTGAGCGCGAATTCGCCTAGATTGCTGCCGAGTGCACCACCGAGAAACTGCGCGCTGGCATACACGCCCAGCGCCGCACCTTTGCGATGGATCGGCGCGCGCTTGGAGATCAGCGAAGGCAAGGTGCCTTCCAGGTAATTGAACGCGAGAAAGAACACGAACAGGCTGGCCACCAACGCGGCCGTCAATCCATGCATCTGGCCGGCGGCAGCCAGCGATATCGCCAGCAGCACCACGCTCGCCGCCAGCGCCTGCTTGGTATGGCCACCGGCCTCGATGCGACGGATCATCGGGAATACCAGCAGCACGGATGCCAGCAGCACCGGCAGGTACACGTGCCAGTGCAACGGTGCGGGCAGGTCCAGCGTGGCCTCGATGGCGTGAGGCGCGGCGATGAACAGGCAGGTCATCGCCGCGTGCAGCAGGAAGATGCCGCCGTCGAGGCGCAGCAACTGCCTGTCGCGTAGGACTTCGCGCAGTCCTTCCGGCGAGTTGACCCGCGCCAGCGGCACGGTCGGGAGCGCGAAGACGATCAGCGGGATCGCCGCCAGCGACAGCCAGCCGGTCATGCGGAAGATGCCATCCACCCCGATCAGGCCATCGAAAACCGGACCGAGCACCAGGGCGAGGATGAAGGACAGCCCCAGCCCGATACCCAGAATCGCCATCGCCTGAGTCCGCACCTGGACGCGGGTGGAATCCGCCAGCAGCGCCGAGGCCGCCCCCGAGATGGCGCCCGCACCCTGGATGGCGCGGCCGATCATGATCCAGCCGATATCGTGGGTGGCGCCGGCGACGAAGGAGCCGATCGCGAGCAGCAACAGACCCGCGACGATCACCGGCTTGCGCCCGATCCGGTCGGACAACCAGCCGAAAGGGATCTGCAGGGCCGCCTGCACGATGCCGTACAGGCCGATGGCCAGACCAATCTGCACCGATGTGGCGCCACCCGGGAGGTCGCGGGCATACAGGGCGAATACGGGCAGAATCATGAACATGCCGAGCAGACGCAGCGCCTGGATCAGGCTCAGCGTCACGGTGGCGCGCCACTCACCGGCATTCATGGGGTCATTTGCGGAAGTGTGGCGGAGGATACGAGTGGGTGTGGAAGAGAGTTGCGGCCGCAAGAAGCATTCCGTTGCGGGGCGACGCGAATCGGAACATTCGACTTTTTGAGCCCGGTCACAACGCCCCCCTATAGTACCGGCTTGCGTCGCCCGGCTTCCCGCCCGGCCGCTCCCATCTTCCCTGCTCCTCCATGATCCGTATCCGCGGCGCGCGCACGCACAACCTCAAGAACGTCTCGCTGGACCTGCCGCGCGACAAGCTCGTGGTCATCACCGGCCTGTCGGGTTCGGGCAAGTCCTCGTTGGCCTTCGACACGCTCTATGCCGAGGGCCAGCGGCGCTATGTCGAGTCACTGTCCGCGTATGCGCGCCAGTTCCTCGGGCAGATGGAAAAGCCGGATGTCGACTCGATCGAGGGGCTCTCGCCCGCCATCTCGATCGAGCAGAAATCCACCAGCCACAACCCGCGCTCGACCGTCGGCACCGTCACCGAGATCTACGACTACCTGCGCCTGTTGTTTGCGCGCGTCGGCACCGCGCGTTGCCCGGATCACGCGGTGATCCTGGAGGCGCAGTCGGTGGCGCAGATGGTGGACCAGGTCATGGCCCAGCCCGAGGGTTCGGCCTGGATGCTGATGGCGCCGGTGGTACGCGGACGCAAGGGCGAGCATGCCGAGTGGTTCGAGCAGATGCGGGCGCAGGGTTTCGTGCGCACGCGGGTCGATGGGCGCGTGTATGAGCTGGAAGAAGTTCCAACGCTCAATCGCAAGCTCAAGCATGACGTCGATGTGGTGGTGGACCGGTTCAAGGTGAGGGCAGACATCAAGCAGCGGCTGGCGGAGTCGTTCGAGACGGCGTTGCGGTTGAGTGGGGGTCTGGTGATGGTGGCGCCGCATGGCGAATCGAAAATCGCCGAACTCCTCTTCTCCAACCGCATGTCCTGCCCCCACTGCGGCTACTCCCTGGAAGAACTCGAACCGCGCCTGTTCTCTTTCAACGCCCCGCACGGCGCGTGCCCCAAGTGTGACGGCCTCGGCTCGCTCCAGGTGTTCGATCCCGCCCGAGTCGTCGCCCACCCGGAGCTATCGCTGGCCGCAGGCGCAATCCGGAGCTGGGACAAGAAGAATCCGTACTACTGGCACTTCATCCAGTCGCTGGCCAAGCACTACAAGTTCGACCCCGAGAAACCCTGGGACACGCTGCCAACCAAGACCCAGGACCTGATTCTCAGGGGCAGCGGCGACGAGAAGCTGGTCTTCGAGTACCCGGACGAACGCGGCCGCACCGTCAGCCGCACGCACAAGTTCGAAGGCATCCTGCCCAACCTCGAGCGCCGCTACCGCGAAACCGAGTCGATCGCGGTACGCGAGGAACTCGCGCGGTATCTCTCGGACCAGCCCTGTCCCGAATGCAGCGGCCAGCGCCTGAACCGCGCCGCGCGCAACGTGTTCGTCGCCGACCGCAATCTGCCCAGCCTCACCGCACTGTCGGTGCGCGACGCCGATGCCTTCTTCGCCGCGATGAAACTGCCCGGCCACAAGGGCGAGATCGCCGAGAAGATCGTCAAGGAGATCGGCGCGCGCCTGGGCTTTCTCAACAACGTCGGGCTGGAATATCTCACCCTCGCCCGCTCCGCGGAAACCCTGTCCGGCGGCGAAGCGCAGCGCATCCGCCTGGCCTCTCAGATCGGTGCGGGCCTGGTCGGCGTGATGTACGTGCTCGACGAGCCCAGCATCGGCCTGCACCAGCGCGACAATGAGCGCCTGCTCGCCACCCTGTTTCGCCTGCGCGATCTCGGCAACAGCGTGATCGTGGTCGAGCACGACGAGGAAGCGATCCGCCGCGCCGATCACGTCGTCGACATCGGTCCCGGCGCGGGTGTGCACGGTGGTCGCGTGGTTGCGCAGGGCAAGGTCGCGGACCTGGAGCGCGCGCCGGAATCGATCACCGGCCGGTATCTGTCCGGCAAGGACCGCATTCCGCTGCCGGAGATGCGTACGCCGCGCAAGGCGGGCAAGAACATCATCATCCACGGCGCGCGTGGCAATAATCTGAAGAACGTCACCGCCGAGATTCCAGTGGGGCTGATCACCTGCGTGACCGGCGTATCGGGCTCCGGCAAATCCACGCTGATCAACGACACTCTGCACGGCTACGCCGCGCGCGACCTCAACGGCGCGGCCACGCGGCATGCGGAGTGCGATCGTATCGAGGGGCTGCGCGACCATCTCGACAAGGTGATCGACATCAACCAGTCGCCGATCGGCCGCACGCCGCGCAGCAACCCGGCCACGTACACCGGGCTGTTCACACCCATCCGCGAACTGTTCGCGCAGGTACCGGAGTCGAGAGTGCGCGGCTACCAGGCCGGACGCTTCAGCTTCAACGTCAAGGGCGGCCGCTGCGAGACCTGCGAGGGCGACGGCGTGATCAAGGTGGAGATGCATTTTCTCCCGGATGTGTATGTGACCTGCGACACCTGCAAGGCGCGGCGCTACAACCGCGAGACGCTGGAGATCAGGTACAAGCACAAGTCCATCGACCAGGTGCTGGCGATGACGGTGGAGGAAGCCCTGCCCTTCTTCAAGCCGGTACCCGCGCTGGCACGCAAGCTGGAAACCCTGATGGACGTTGGCCTCAGCTACATCACCCTGGGCCAGAACGCGACCACGCTATCCGGCGGCGAAGCGCAGCGCATCAAGCTGGCCAAGGAGTTGTCGCGCCGCGACACCGGCCAGACGCTGTACATCCTCGACGAACCCACCACCGGCCTGCACTTTCACGATGTCGCGCAGTTGCAGCGCGTGCTGGAACGCCTGCGCGAGCACGGCAACACCGTGGTGATCATCGAGCACAATCTGGACGTGATCAAACGCGCGGACTGGATCATCGACCTGGGACCGGAGGGTGGTTCGGGCGGCGGTGAGATCGTTGCTGTTGGCACGCCGGAGGAGGTCGCGAAAAACAAGCGGTCGCATACCGGCCGGTTTCTCGCACCTTCACTGCGCACCTGACCTGGGCATCGACACATAATTTCGCAACGATCGCTCGAACTCCCTCCCCCGCGGGCGGGGGAGGGTTGGGGTGGGGGCGCTTGCAGACTGGCACCGCGCCTAGCATAGCGAGCGCCCCGATCCCCTCTTTCGCTTCGCGAAATTCAATCCCCCGCCCGCGGGGGAAGGAGACAAGCGGGCAAGCTTTGTTTCCAAACCTATGCATCGGTAGTGCATCAGTTTGAATTCCAGCACCCCGTTCGGCCCGAGTAGCGCCGGGCCGTTCGTTCCGAGTAGCCGCGCAGCAGGCGTATCGAGGGAAGCGTCGCGTATCAGGGGCATGCCCGGCACCTCGATACGCGGCATTGCTGCGCAATGGCGCTACTCGGTGCGAACGGATTTCATACTGATGCACTATCTATGTCGCATTGCTTGCCATCGACACCGATCCGCCGCCAATGGGATATTGCGGGCGTCTTCCACCGCGGCAACATAAAAAAGGCAGGGCATGGAACCCGAGACGATCGACCCCATCCGACTCATCTGCGGTGAGTGGTCCCTGTCCGGCGCCACCCACCGCGGCAAGATCCGGCTGCAGAACGAAGATGCTTTCCGGATCGAGCCGGACATCGGCCTGGCGGTGGTGTCGGACGGCGTCGGCGGACTGGAATCCGGCGCAGTTGCGAGTCGCCTGGTCACCAAATTTGTGACCGAGCATGTCCGCCGGAATCCAGGGCTCAACGCGGCGATCGAACAGGCCCATCTCGACCTGATCAAACACTTCCGGTCGGATCGGCGCGCAGGCGCAACGGTAGTCGTCGCGGCGTTCGGTGATCGTCAAGTCGAGATCGCCTGGGCCGGCGACAGTCGCGCCTACCTCTGGCGCAAGGACCAGTTGAGCCCCTTGACGCGCGATCACAGCCTGGTCGAAAGCATGGTGCGGCAAGGCCTGATCACGCCTGAGCAAGCCGCCAAACACCCGCAACGCAACGTCATCCTCAGCGCCCTCGGCGTGCGCAATCCCAATCACGAGGACCTGGAAATATCGACCGTCACGCTCGATACGGAGCCCGGCGATCTGATCCTGCTGAGCACCGACGGCCTGCACGGGTATCTGACCGAGGAGGCGATGTTGCGTGAGCTTCGGCAATCCAGCGACGAACAGGACGCGGTGCGCCGGCTCATGGAAAGCACGCTGCGCGATACCGCAGCGGGCGACAATCTCACCGTGGTCTGCGCGCGCCGCGCCGACTGACTGAAATGGCCGTTGCCTCCCTCCTGAAGCCGGGCGACCGGCTGGGCAAATACGAGATCCTCCGACCGCTTGGAAAGGGCGGCATGGCGGAGGTCTACGAGGCCACCGACACCCAGTTCGGCCGCAAGGTCGCGCTGAAGGTGCTGCCGCCAACATTCGCCGCCAACGAGGACGCCGTCGAACGCTTTCACCGGGAGGTTCGACAGGCCGCCAAGCTCGACCACCGCAGCATCGTCACGGTGTACGACGGCGGCGAAGACCGCGGACTCCTGTACTTCTCGATGCGCCTGCTGCGCAAGGGCGATCTGGCCGACCGCATCGAGCGCGGCATGCCGGCGCTCGAAACGCTCGCCGTGCTGCGGGAAGTGACCGATGCGCTGGGGCATGCACACGCGGCCGGACTCATCCACAGGGACATCAAGCCGGCCAACATCCTGTTCGACGATCGCGGCACGCCGGTGGTCACCGACTTCGGCATCGCCAAGGCCGCGGTGGACGCCAAGATGACGCGAACCGGGACACTCATCGGCACGCCACGCTACATGAGCCCCGAACAGTTCAAGGGCGGCGACATCGACACCCGCTCCGATTTCTACAGTCTCGGTGCGGTGGCCTTCGAGATGTTGGCCGGTTACACCCCCTACGATGCCGAACAGGTGTGGGTGCTGATGAACCGGCACCTCAACGAACCGGTTCCCAAGCTGCCGGCGAATTCGGCGCGCTACCAGCCGCTGATTGAGCGGATGATGAGCAAGGACCCCGCCGGCCGCCCGCAAACCGCTGCGGAACTGCTGGATCTCATCGACGCCCTGCTGCGCAACCCGGACCCGCAGGATCGTCTTCTTTCGGATGGGCAGCGGCGGCTCCCCGCGTCGAGTGATGGAGTTGCTGGCGAACCGCTGATTTCGCCCTCCGGCGTCGGGCCGCTGGTGGACAGCGTGTTGCGACGGGCCGGTCTCCAGCCCCTGACACCGCCTTCCCGCGAAACCCCGATCGGCCATGACACGCCGACCCTGATGAACCCGGTGGAACCCGATGCGACTGAGGTTTTAAACCATCGGCCGACCCCAACAGCGGGGACCCGGATGGCACGGGGACGCCTGTTGGCAGTGATCGCGCTGCTGGGTGGGGCGGTGGTGGTGACGGGCGCCTTCGTCTTCCTGCGTTGGCCGACCTCACCACTGGTCGAGATGCCGACACAGCGCGAGGAACCCGCGCCGACGGCACCACCGATGGACACGGCAGCAGAACGAAGAGTTGCGGAACGAAGAGCTGACGAACCGAGAAAGCAGCAGGCCGATGCGGCGGCGAAGAACGCGGAAAGAGCTCGCGAGGAAAAAGACTTCGCTACACAGAAGGCCGAGGAAGAACGCAAGCGACTCGCAGGCGAAGCCGCCCTCGCGCGCGAGGCCGAGCAGGCCCGGACGCGGCAGGAGCAGGCCACCATCGCAAAGAAGGCACTGGGCGAGGAGCAGGAACGCAAGCGTCAGGAAGCCGCGGCCACACTAAAGGCCGAAGACGAACGCAAGGAGCAAGCTGCCGCCGCAGCCGCTCAAAAAGCCGACGACGAGCGCAAGCGACTTGCAGACGAGGCCGCGCTCGCGCGCGAGGCCGAGCAAGTCCGGAATCGCCAGGAACAGGCGGCCATCGCAAAGAAGGCACAGGACGAGGAGCAGGAGCGCAAGCGCCAGACCGATGCCATCGCTGCACAGAAGGCCGAGGAAGAGCGCAAACGGGCCGAGCGCATGAATCGCCCGATGTTCTGAGAGCAGCGTCACAAAAGACGCTCGCCGACATGCGTCGGTCCCATTGCGATTCGATCGAGCCTCGTGGCATGGTCGGGGTGCGTTGACAAAGGGGGACTCCGTCGGCTTTTCGGAGACGCGGATTCAGTTAAGAAAGCAACGTCGGAGAGTCTCGATGCACAACCTCTCGATCGCAGTCTGCGCGGCGCTGACATTGTGTCTGAGCGCCTGTGATGTCTCCGTCGAAGGCGGTCTCACCGGAAGCCTGGTGGAGACGGTGCGGGCGGACGTGCCACCCAAGAACCCGCTCGACGCAACCTTCGGTGACTCGGTTTGTTTTCCGGACGACTCCCTGTCCAATCCTGCCCTGGTGCTGGAAACGCCGCGCACGAATCTGTCGTTCTGCGAGTTCGAGGAGCCCCTCGGCGTTGACCGCTTCGAGTTGACCGGCCTCGTCGAGGGCCAGCGATACCAGGTCTCGACCTTCGATCTGGGTCCCGTCGGCGACACGCTGATCGAGATCTTCGACGCCTCAAGCCGCTCGATCGCCTTCAACGACGACCGCAACGATTTCGACCGGTCCTCGTCGGTGATCTTCGAGGCGGTCGCCGACGTAGTGACGGTAGAAGTGCGCTCGAATAGCGGCAACGTGGGACCCAGCCACCGCTACAACCTGCTGGCCAGTGCGGAAGTCATCGAACCTCCCCCACCCTGCTCCGCCGATCCGAGCGAGGACAACGACACCGAGACCACCGCCCGCAGTCTGGGTTCGGGGACCGGCAGGGACGGTCTGGCCCTGAGCTTCTGCGAGGATCCGGTCGATTATTTCCTGCTCGATGTCGTGCCGGGCGAATTGCGGCGGCTCAGCACGTTCGGCCTCGGTGTCAACGCCGATACCCTCCTGGAGGTCTTTGGCGGACGCTCCGAAGCGGCGGGGAGGATCGCGTTCAGCGACGACGTCACCCGCCGCGGGCTGGCCTCGACCGTGGAGTTTCAGGTGCCGGACGGGATCCGATCGATCCTGATCAAGGTCAGCAGTGCGGGGTTTGCGTTTGGCGACGGTCGCGATTACGTCCTCACCACTCAGGCCACGCCGGTCCAGGCCTCGGGGTCTGATCGCTTCGAGCCCAACGATACCGACACTGCGGGTAGTGGCGGGCCGAAAGCGCTCGGCACCGGCACGCCGACAGAGGGCATCAGCCTGAATTTTGACGACGATCCTGTCGACTACTTCCTGCTCGACGTCACTCCCGGCACCGCCTATCTGGTTCGTTCTTTCGGCCTGGAATGTCGCGCGAACATCGTGGTCGAAGCCTATGCCGGACCGAGCGAAGCCAATGGCCTGATCCTGTCGAGCGTCGGCTTCAATCCCGGTGACTGTGACGGAAACACGCCCTTCGACGACGTGTTCATCAACTTCATTGCGCCGGACGCTGTCACCACCGTGCTCGTCAAGGTGAAGCAGGCTGATCCTGCCGTGACCGGTGATGGGACCGGTTACCGGCTGACGGCCGCCGCCGTGACCGCGGACCTCGTGATCGATCCCTTTTTCAGCGCGCTGGCAAGCGCCTCCCTGTCCCTGCTCGAAGGGGGTGGGTCGCTGCCGCTGTCGCCGCGACTGGTACTTGCGAGCGTACCGCTGATCAATCGAAGCCCGAACGAGGTCAGCGGCCAGCTCGCACTGTTCCTGTCCACCGATCCCGTCATCGATCCCACCGACCTCAGAATTCCGCTCCTCAATTTCCTCGATCCCAGTATTCCACCGACCGACTCCGTGCCCTTCGGCCTGCTGCCCTACACGGCTGCGCCCCTGTTCCCGGTTCTCGACCTGCGAAACGCCTCCAGCGGAATTTTCTACCTGGGTGCCTCGATCGAATCCGACACCCTGGTGGACGAAGCGAGCGAATCCAACAACCGTCAACTGGTCCTGCCTCCGCTGAAACTTTCGGGTGAGGACGGCGGCGACTGCCTCGACGATTTCGGCGACACCGAATTCCGGGTCGGCAGCGGCGGCCCGGGTTCCGGCGGCGACGATCGCCCGGCGGTCGCGCCATTCGTGGCGGTGGGCAGTGCGGGCACGCAGTTCGGCGACCGTTTCGGCACGCAGTTCTTCAACACCGGCACGCACTGCGTCGATGCCGAGGACTGGGTGCAGACCTTCGTGCCCGCGGGTCAGACGGCGCTGATCTCGACCACGGGACTCGGTACGGAAGCGGATACGGTGCTGGGCCTGTACCGTGATCGCGGCGACAGCTTGATCTTCGAGAGCGACGATCTGCCGCCCGGCGCCGGGCCGGCGCTCGGGTCCTTCCTGCGCTTCACTGCCGGGCAGGACGAGATCCTGTTCGTGCGGGTCTCTTCGAAGAACGGCGCCGGGTCCAATCGCCGGTACCTGCTCAATCTCGCCGGAGAAGCGGCCGACCCTCTTCCCGACCTGGTTGGAAATCTTGTTTCGGCGCCCGCCTCGGCGGCGCCGGGCGAGCCCTTCGAGGTGACGGTGGAAATCAGAAACCTCGGTCGCGGAGCGGCTGCGGCGTCCGCGGCAAGAGTCGGTCTGGCCTGCTTCAAGGGATTTCCCACGATCCCGCTGGGTGAGGCCATTCCGGTTCCCGCACTCGGCCCGGAGTCCGTTTCGTCACTGCTCACGCAACAGATCACGATCGACCCGGCAAGCCTGCCGATTGGTTTCGACGTCGTTCCATGCAATCTGTTCGTATCGGCGGATTCGGCTGGCGCGGTGGCGGAGTCGGTCGACGACGTCCGCCCTTCGCTACTGCCGCTTCTGCTCGGGGAACGGGATTTCAATAGCGCCGGTGACCGCGCATTCCTGATTACGCCTGTTTCGGGACCGGCGCCGGCGCCCGTCAGCCGAAACGCCGCAGCATCGGCGGCATCCGCACATGGCCAGCCACGCGTCGACTCGCGCGATCAGACCGCCGCTCCACCGGCGGCAGGCAACACGTCCCTGCGGCGAGCGCCGAAGACAAAGCCAATGCCCGCGCCCATGAAGAAAGGCGACTTGCAAGTCGGGAACCGCGAGCATGAACCATGAATGGCTGGAATCGCGTTTGGAAACTTAACGAGAAAACCACAGGGAGCATCAAGATGCGTATCTGCCTTGCCGCCACCACTGCCCTTGCTTTGGGCCTCGCGCCTTGCGCCGCCTTGCAGGCCGGCGACCTGGCCTACACCGGCCGGGTGGGCCTCATCGCCGGCGCCTACGAGGGAAAGGGTGCCATCGCTTCTCCGCAGACCGATCGGCGAAGCGAGATCGACGGCAGTTTCGAGGCAAGCTACGGCGGTACGGTCGGTGTTCGCGTGTCGAACCGGCGCTTCGATCGCTGGCAGTTCGACGCCGCGATCGATGCGATCGAAGTGGAGTACGGCGACAGCAGCGAGGCCAACCGGACCGACCTCCTGTTCTCGGGAAACTACGCTGTGTTGGACAGCCTGAGCATTCTGGCGGGATATCGGCTGGGCTGGCAGGGAGATGGACTGTTCGACGACGAAATCCTGAGCGAGTCGGGGCCGTTCGCCGGACTCGGGTTTGGCGGCCTTACATTCGGACCTAGAATCGGATTCGCGGCCTCCGCGGCGTACAACTTCAACCGCCTGGACCTGAAGGTGAACGACGGAGACCGCACCCGGTCGCTGGATTTCTCCTATCCAGGTTTCAGCATCAACGCCAGCCTGCTTTTTCTCGGAACGCCGCACGCGATCCGCCTGCGCTTCCAGCAGTTCGACGGCGACACGTCCTTCAGCCGCGACAATCCCGACGTGCAGGGCTCGCGCGAGGAGGTGTTCATCGAAGCGCAGGAGACCTACATCCAGTTGTTCTACATCTTCGCGCTGGGAGCGTAAGTCATGCGTCATATCTGTTTCGTCGGCTGCGCAGCGCTGGCCCTGGGCCTGAGCGCCTGCGATGTGTCGGTCGAAGGCGGCCTCACCGGAAACCTGGTCGAAACCGTTCGCGCGGATCTGCCTCCCAAAACGCCTGCGGTGACTGCGCTGGCTTCGGCAACGGCGTGCATGCCAGACACCTCGACCTCCGATCCGGATCTCGTTCTGGAAGCACCCAGGATCAACCTGACGTTCTGCGAGTTCGAGGAGCCCCTGGCGACGGACCGTTTCGAGTTGCGGGGCCTGAATGCGGGACAGCGTTACCAGGTCTCCACGTTCAACCTCGCGCCCCTGGCGGACACGCTGATCGATATCTACGATGAATCCGGCCGTTCCCTCGCTTTCAACGATGACCGCGACGATTTCGATCGATCTTCAACGCTGATCTTCGAGGCGACCGCGACCACGGCCATCGTCGAAGTGCGATCGCGCGACCAGGGCGTGGGCCCCAGTCGCGGCTACAGCCTGCTGGCCACCGCCAACGTGCCGGTGCCGTCCCCGCCTTGCTCGCCCGACGCCTCGGAAGACAACGACACCGAAACGGCAGCAAGGAGCCTGGGAGCGGCGACCCGCGACGACGGAGTCGCCCTGAATTTCTGCGAGGACGCCATCGACTATTTCCTGCTCGAGGTCGTGCCAGGGGAGTCGCGGCAGGTGAACACCTTCGGCTTGGGGGTAAATGCCGACACCGTGCTGGAAATATTTGCCGGACCCTCGGAAGCCGCGGGCGCCATCGCCTTCAGCGACGACGCCCAGGGACGCGGGCGCGCCTCGACGGTGAACTTCGTCGCGCCACCAGGCGTGACCTCGGTGCTGCTCAAGCTGAGTTCCTTTGCCGGTGCCATCGGCGACGGCCACGAGTATTCCCTCACCACCGGGATCCCGCCCGACCAGGCCCTGCGACCGGATTCGTTCGAGGAAAACGACACCGACGCGCAACCGGCGGAATTGCGCCTCGACGGACCCACCCAAGGCATCGCCCTGAATTTCGTCGACGATTCCATCGACTACTTCCTGCTTCAGGTCCAGGGTGGTACCGCCTACACCACGTCCACATCGGGCCTGGAGCCGTCTACCGACACGGTGCTGGAAATCTTCGGCGGGCCCACGGAGGCCAGCGGCCTGATCGCGCTGAACGACGACACCGACACCAACGGCGACGGCCGCACCGACAATCGCGCATCGAGCGTCGAGTTCATCGTGCCCGCCGGGGTGAGCACCGTGCTCATCAAGGCGCGGCAGTTCAACCTCGCCAGCATCGGCAACGGAACCGGGTATCGCCTGGCGGCAACCCGAGTGGCACCCGACCTGTCGATCGCGGTCGGATCGGCGGTGTTCCTGCCCAAGGGCGCCGAGTTGCTGTCGCCGCGCACCTTCCTGGGGTTTTCGCAGGTGTTCAACAAAAGCCCCAACACGGCCCGCGGCCAGGTCGCCTACATCCTTTCGGCCGACCCGGTCATCGATCCCTCGGACCTGCGGATTCCCGGCAATCCGCCTCCGTTCAGCCTGGCGCCCTTCAGTTCGGTTCCGGACTTCCGCAATATCGCCCTGCCCGCGACGGCCAACGGAATCTTCTACCTGGGCGCCTCGATCGAGACCGACAGCTTCGTCGGCGAGACCTTCGAGTCCAACAACCGGCAGATCATCCTGTCACCGCTGAAGCTGTCGGCCGACAACGCCGACAACTGCGTCGACGACATCGCCGATGCCGAGTTTCTGGTCGGACCCGGCGGACCCGGATCGGGCGGCGACGATCGCGCGCCGTCTTCGCCGTTCCTGAATGACGTCAACGAAACGCAAAGCACGATCCTGCATTCCCATTGCGTCGATAGCGAGGACTGGTCGCAGGTCTTCTCGCCGGCCGGCCAGACCCTGCTGATCACGACCACCGGATTGGGAACGGCCGGGGACACGGTCGTGGGCCTGTACCGCGACCGCGGTGACACCCTGGTCGTGGAGGGCGATGACCTGGTGGCCGGTGCGGGCCAGGCGCGCAACTCCGTCCTGCGGTTCACCCACGAACAGGATGAAGTGTTCTTCGTGCGCGCCACGTCGAGAACCGGTGGCGGCCCCAACCGCGGGTACTTCCTCAACGTCGTGGGCGAACCCATCGACACGCCGCTTCCGGATCTGGTCGCGAGCATCGCCGCCGCACCCGCAGCGGCGGCGCCGGGCGAGATTTTCCAGGTCACGATCGAAATCAGGAACCTCGGAGCCGGCACCGCTCCAGCGTCGATGGCTCAGGTCGGCCTGGCCTGTGCCTCGGCAGACATTGCCGTGACCCAGCAGGAAACGGTGATTCTGCTCAGCGACATCCGCGTTCCCGGGCTTGCGCCCCGGTCCACGTCTCAGCCGTTGGCGCGGCTGGTCACGATCGACCCGGCATTGTTGCCAGCCGGCTTCAGTGGCGACTGCAAGCTGTTCGCCGTGGCGGATTCGGGCGGTCAGGTGATCGAATCGGTGGATGACTTCGGACAGGCCGGGATCGAGCTTCCGGCGCTTGGACGGTTTCTCAACAGCTCGGGGGATCGTGCTTTCTCGGTCATGCCTGCTCCCGGATTCGCGCTCTCGCGGTCTTCGGCGTACAAGGCGGCGCCGGCGATCCCGGCTGCAAGTCCTGTCAGGCGGACTCCACCCGAAACCGGATCGACAGCTCGTTGATCTCGGCGTGCCCCAGACTGATCCACCCCTCCCCGACCAGCGGAAAGGTTTCCCGCCGGCAGAACAGGGGCGCAGTGTCGGCGCCGCCCTGCCAGATGTAGGTGCCGTTGGAACTGTCGTCGGTCCACACGAACTTGCGCCGCTGTTCAGTGATCTTGCCGTGCTGGCGCGAGGCTCGCGGCGACAGCACGACCATGTCGCAGGTCGCCTCGCGGCCGATTTGGATCGGCAGGTCCGCGGCGGAATATTCCCGCGTCCGTTCACCGCAGGTGAGCGAGAGCCTGGGCTGGGACTCCTGCGCCGTCGCGCTGGCGGAGATTCCGCCGTCAAACACCTCGGTCGTGCCCCCGGCCTCCCAGTCGAGCTTGATGATGGTGATCGGCCGCGCGACGCCCTTCAAGGTCGCCACGTCGAACACCTTGGCCGCCACGGCAAACTCGCCGGACAGGGAGCCGGAGGTTTCCGAGCCGGTGATGATCTGATCCGCGCGCGCCACTTCGCACAGGCGGTGCGCCATGTTGACCGCGTCCCCGTAGACGTCGCCCTTCTTGAGGATCACCTTGCCTTCGAAGAAGCCGACGCGAAACCGGATCCGGGCCTGGTGGATGGCGCCGTTCTCGCGCGCCTTGCGGTGAATGGCGACCGAAGCGGCGGCGGCCAGGTCCGCGGTGGGCAGACGCGCCATGACGCAGTCGCCGATGGTCTTGACCACGGTGCCGGCGTGCTCGGTCACGCAGGCTTCCACATCCAGCAGCGCGGCGGCGATAACGGCATGCGCGGCGTCGTCGCCGAGGCGCTTGAAGAGGCCGACGCTGTCGACAAAATCAGCAAACAGAATCGCCGCGCGGATGCTTCCGTCGGGTTCCTCTTTCATGACCGCGTCCCTTGCGCTGTGAAGCTCCATTAGACAGGAAATCGGAGCGGCGATCACTCGGCTCCCGGGCGCCCTCTGCGGCGGCTCGTGCCGCCCGCCGGTCGCCCGTCCGGGACGCGTTCAGCCCACAGCTAGAATGGGACCTTAGTTTGAAGAACCGAAACGACGCGGACCGATCCAGGGTCCCTGCGCCTTGCGAAGGAGAACGCAACCCATGAACACCCGAATTGCGGCCGCGGCCAGTCTCGCCAGCGTCCTGATGGCGCTCGGCGCCAGTGCACAAGCCGCCGGCATCGACCGCGAATTGAAGATCACCGTGGACATCCAGGGCGAGCAATCCTGGCGCAATGTCTTGCAGTGGTCCAAGGCCAAGACCACGCAGAAGTACGAGTGGAGCACCGTGCTGCGCTCGGACGGCAAGCTCGAGGGAGCGAACCTGTCGGACCTCGACCTCGACCGCCGCCTCGCCATCAAGACCGAGTATCTGCGCCGCAAAGGGCTGGAAATGATCAAGGCTGCCGGCCTGGATGCCACTTCACCCGATGTGCAGGGGGACATCTCCGACCGCATGCAGAAGGACAGCTTCAAATGCGCGGGCGACTCGGTGTGCATTTCGGAGACGGGCGTCAAGTACGCAATGCTGATGGCGGCCGCCACCGAGCCCGACAACAGCGCGCTGTTCGAAGGCGAGCCGCGGTATCAGTTCTTCTTCGGCTACCCGGGCTGCGCCAATCGCATCCGGGTGGTGCACGCCACGGACACCGCCGGGGAGACCGGTTACGGTCGCAAGAAGGACAAGATTTTCCCCTACGCGCTCAAGGTCGCCGCGGATTTTCCCGGCACCGAGACCGACCGCAAGTCGATGTGCAGGTTCTTCACCGGCGTGATCGATACGAAAGACCAGAAGGTCTACTGGGACAATATCTACGTCCCGACCGCGCGTGGCACTCTGGTCCGCACCGAGTTTGAAAAAACCCAAACCACCGACGGGGAGGTGGCGATGCCGCAGGAGGTCATGGGCTGGGTCAACCAGACCTTGCGGGTGGCGCCGCTGAGCGGAACCGCCAGCACCACAGTGCCGCTCAACGCTCCGCTCGACGGCAATGCCACTGTGATGGGCAGCTTCGAGGGCAACGCAAAGGTGACGATGTCGTGGAGCTTCAACCCGGTGGCGGCGCCCGCCGCAAAATGATGGGGTAGGTCGGCTCGAGCATCGCTGCCCCGGCAGGCGGGTCGGCAAGGCGCATCCACCGGGAGCGCTACAAAAACCCGTCCGGCTCCGGACCCGCCCGATGACAGGCTACCCCCCGGCCCAGGCCGAGCGGGCGCATGGTCGGCCGGGTCTGCTCGCAGGCGGGCTCGGCGAATGCGCATCGCGGGGCAAAAGAGCATCCCGGCGGCAATCGCACCAGGTCCGGCGGCTGGCCCGGCAGGGCCCGGAGCCGCTGTTGGATCGGCCCGTCCAGACGCGGTCGTGCGTCCAGCAGCGCTCGGGAATACGGGTGCGCCGGGTGACGAAGAAGCGCGTCGGTTGGGCCCGATTCCACCGCGCGGCCGGCATACATCACCAGGGTCCGTTCGCAGACCTCGGCCACCACGCCGAGATCGTGCGTGATCAGGATGATGGCGACCTGGTAGTCGCGTCGCAGCTCGCGGAACAAGCGCAGGATTTGCGCCTGCACGGTCACATCGAGCGCGGTGGTCGGCTCGTCCGCCAGCAGCAGCGCGGGACGACAGGCCAGGGCGGTGGCGATCATCACGCGCTGGCGCTGGCCGCCCGACAACTCATGCGGATAACTGCCGAGCCGTCGCGCGGCATCGGGGATGTGCACCGCGTCCAGCAGGCGCAGGCTCTCCGCATGCGCCGCCCGCCGCGACATGCCGCGATGACGGATCAGCACCTCGCCGATCTGCGTGCCGACGCGCAGATAGGGATTGAGACTGGTCATCGGGTCCTGGAACACCATCGCGATCCGATTGCCCCGGATGCGCGCCAGCTCCGACTCACGCAGGCCCAGCAGCTCGCGATTCTCGAAGCGGATCGACCCCTCGATCCTGGCGTTGCGCGCCAGCAGGCCGAGCAGCGCCAGCGCGGTCTGCGACTTGCCGGCACCCGATTCGCCGACGATGCCCAGCGCCTCGCCGGCTGCGAGCGACAGGTTGAGTCCGTCGATCGCCCGGAGCGGACCCTCGCGGGTCTCGTAGCTGACGCGCAGACCCCGGACTTCGAGCAGGTTCATGTATCGGGCGATTCCAAACCAATGGAGACCCTGCACAGCTTGTCCTGTGCAGGTCGGGTGTAACCCCCGGGGCCGCGCAGCGTCGGCTCGAACCGATCTCCGACCGACCTACGAGACCCTGGCAGAGTCACCCGAAGGAAGATCTGCAAAGGTTCGAGAATACGGTCTCGGGGCGGGGGGGGCGCGACAGGGCCACAGAATCAGTCAAAAAGAATACACGGCAGCACAC
>JBQTIX010000146.1:0-6033 GCA_052387695.1 Panacagrimonas sp.
TTGAACGCCGGTGAGTGGTTCCGGCGGGTCCTTCTGCTCATGTCTGCTCCTGATACGAGGCGAATCATCGCCTCATCAAGCAGAAAATCCACCTACCGCACTGTGCAGATTCCCGGGGCCAGCTCTATCATCGACCTGCGGACGTTCTTGCCATTTTCTTTGCTCTGATACTCATCGAACGAGGACAACACCTGGCGGACGAGCTGCCCGGCCTCATCCTCGCCCGTCGGCTGTGTGATCGAGATCAACACGACCTTCGCGCGGCGCAGTTTCTTCTAGTGATGAGCAAGACCGTAGCTGTCGCGGTAGAAGCGCGACAGCGAGAAAACCACGACCGCATCGTACGGATGCTCAGGCGAGCAGGCTTCTTCCATCATCCTGCGGAACTCCGTACGCCGGTCATCCGTTGCGCTCGCACCCATCTCCCGATAGATCGTGACGATCTCGTGCCCCTCGCTCTGGGCCCAGCCACTGATCTGAGTGACCTGACCATCGATGGACATACCTTCCTCGGCCTGGCGACCCGTGCTGACTCGAACATACATGGCGATCTTCATGATTAGGCCGCCCCGATTGTCGATGGCGTAAGCGAACGGCGGTATGCGGCCTCGAATTCCTCCCAGCTACGATCCCCAACCTTCATAGCGATCAGATCCCTTATGTACTTTTCGTCCGCCAGGGGCACAGCTTTTTCGAGGACGTTCTTAATGATGTTGATGACCTCCCATCGCGACGGATTCAGTCCGCATTCTGGGGGGATAACAACACTGAACGGCATCGCCCGGGCGATCTTTTCGAGGAGAACGCGATGGTATTGAGGAACATTCGGTTCACGCTTCAGCCTGCCAGCAAAGAATTTGACGCGCGCAAGGATCAGATAGATGAGGATGGCGAGATTCGGTTCGATCTCGAACGAATTCAGGTCCCGATGGCGATGAGGCGATGCGCCGCTTCATCCCATACGTGCAGATGTACGAGTTCGAAGGTCTACTGTTCAGTGGGCCGCAGCATCTTGCATCCGCGATTGGACAACCCGGACTAGGCCCAGATTTTCAACGCATACGCGATGGCTTCGACACGCCGGAGTCGATCAACGACAGTCCGATTACCGCGCCAAGCAAGCGCATTTCGAGCCTGTACCGTGGCTACGAGAAGCCGCTGCACGGCTCCCTTGCCGCGATGGAAATCGGGTTGACCGCCATCCGCGGACAGTGCGCCCGATTTGACGCGTGGCTGAGGCAAATCGAGGCCTTGCAGCCGGCTTGAGTTTGTCCCGACGCGTAACAGCAGGATCGGCTCCTGGGAACCCTTGCGGTAGACTCGCGCTATCCTTACAATCCACCATCATGTAAGGAGATCGCCATGTCCGAAGCCAGGCTCACCAGCAAGGGGCAAATCACCATTCCCGCAGACATCCGCAAGGCGCTGGGCCTGAGCACCGGCGAGCGTGTGGTGTTCACGCGGCTGGACGATGGCACCACGGTCATGCGCAACAAGACCCGTTCGGTCATCGACCTCAAGGGGCTGCTCAAGCCTGGTCGGGGCAAGCGGAAGGTCGCCCTGGACGACATGAACATCGGCGATAGCTGATGCCGGGGCTCGACACGAATGTGCTGGTGCGCTGGCTGGTAGACGACGATGCGCGCCAGAGCGCTGAGGTAACGAAGCTGTTCGAATCGGTGCGCGCGGCAGGCTTGCGGCTGTTTGTTCCCAGCACCGTCGTGCTGGAACTGGAATGGGTCCTGCGCTCACGGTACGGGTTCGACAAGCAGACCATTCTGCAGACCTTCAATGCGCTACTTGAGACCCAGGAGCTCGACTGGTCGTCGGAGGAAGCGCTTGAACGAGCGCTGCATTTGTTTCGCCAGGGCGTTGCTGAGTTTGCGGACTGCCTTCACGCCGGCGAATGCGCTAGCGCGGGTAGCGCCCCGATGCTGAGCTTCGACGCCAAGGCAGCACGCCTGCCCGGAGTGGAGTTGCTAGGCAGATGACGGGCTCGTTCAGCCGTCGCTTCGGCGGTGCCTCCTTGCAGGCCCAGCGCGGATCCAGATTCTGCATTCCAGTGCTGTCCATGTGTATGGAGCCGCCGTGCAGCCTCTGATCGTCGCCGAGCACGTCCGTCAGGGGATATCGGACTTCCTCGCAACGAGTTTCCCGGGGACCACCCCAGGCTTCGACGGCCTGATGGATCGCTTCCTGGCAGAGCCCGGCAGCGTGTCACGGGGCCCGTATGTGACCGTGGCCTTGCCGTTCCGGAAGTCGCCAAACACGGTCTTGCCGTTCGACTGGCCGCAGAGCTTCGTTCCCCACGCTCATCAGGCTCGCGCGTTCGCTCGCCTGACCGGAAGCGAGCCGCGTTCCACATTGGTCGCGACCGGCACGGGTTCGGGCAAAACGGAGTGCTTTCTGTACCCGGTGCTCGAGCATTGTCGGCAGATGCGCGCCGCCGGACGCCGCGGCATCAAGGCCATTCTGATTTACCCGATGAACGCGCTGGCCACCGACCAGGCCAATCGCGTGGCCAAGGAGATCGTCACGCGAAAGGCTTTGTCGGGCATCACGGCGGGCTTGTATGTCGGCGATGAGGCGTCGGAGAAGAACACGACGGTGCGGCATCTCGAGGCCGACCGCTTCACCG
Source organism: Panacagrimonas sp. (assembly GCA_052387695.1). Classification (GTDB taxonomy): domain Bacteria; phylum Pseudomonadota; class Gammaproteobacteria; order Nevskiales; family Nevskiaceae; genus Panacagrimonas. Next base: position 2,639 of record JBQTIX010000146.1, read on the forward strand.
TGATCACGGACCGTGATCGCATGCGGGAGGAACCGCCGGACATCCTTCTCACCAATTACAAGATGCTGGACTTTCTGCTGATCCGCGCACGGGACTCCGTGCTGTGGCGGCATAACCAGCCAGACATCCTGCGCTATCTGGTGGTGGATGAGTTGCACAGCTTCGACGGTGCGCAGGGAACCGATCTCTCTTGTCTGATCCGCCGCCTGAAGTCACTTCTGGGCATGTCACCCGGCAGTCTCGCCTGCGTCGGCACATCGGCAACACTCGGAACCGACGGCGGCGAGCCTCTGATTCGATTCGCCGGTAACGTCTTCGGCGAACGCTTCGACGATCAGGCTGTAATCGGGGAAGACCGCGAAACCGTCGCCGAATACCTAGCGGATTCGACAGTCGAGCACGTGCTGATGCCAGGCGCCAAGGACTATCAGGCCTTGTCGCCATTGAGCTTCGAGAGTTCGTCTGCATACCTGGCTGCCCAGGTGAGCCTGTGGTTTGGAATCGAGGCTGCGGCCAGTGACCTCGAGGACCCGAGCTTCCAGATCGAACTTGGGCGGATGCTCAAGCAGCACGCAGCCTTTCAGAATCTGCTGCGCGATCTTCATCGCCTGGGCAGCCGTGCCGTCTCGCTCGACTTCCTTGCCGACGCTGTGCGCCGTCGACTACGGGATGCGAACCAGGCACCGCAGGACTACGTTTCACGATGGATACTGAGCTTGCTCGCGCTGGTAGCTTGCGCGGCGGCCGGAAAGGACAAGGACGACCGGCGACTCCCTTTGCTCTGGGTGCGCGTCGAACTTTGGTTGCGCGAGCTGCGCCGCATGGTGGCGGACATCTCGGCGCAACCCAAGCTGCTGCACTCGGATGACCTTCCAGCCGGCGACAAGTCGGCGGTTCATCTGCCTTTGATTCATTGTCGCGATTGCCACGCAATGGGCTGGGGCGGAACGCTGACGAAGACCGATGGGGCAAAACTCGTCAGCGATCTGAGATCGTTTTACTCAGCGTTTTTCTCTCACGACGTCAGCGTCCGCTTCGTGTTCCCCGCCGACGCCGAGGGTGTACCCAACCCGCGTAAGTTCGAGCGCCGTAGCCTTTGCTCTGCCTGTGGGACGCTGAATCAGGTGGGCAATACAGAGTGCGCGCATTGCGGCCACGCCCCCTTAGTTCTTGTGGACGTTGCCAGCAACCAGAAAAAGGCCCGTCGGAATGGCGCTACTTTCGCGGTGTCGCACAACGACTGTCGGTACTGCGAGGGCGACCGCACCCTGACCATCGTTGGGTCGCAGGCAGCGAGTCTCGCAAGTGTTGCCGTCGGCCAGCTGTTCGGGTCGCGTTACAACTCGGACAAGAAGCTGATCGCGTTCTCCGACTCGGTGCAGGACGCGGCACATCGGGCTGGCTTCTTTGAAGCCCGCACGTGGCGATTCAACCTGCGCCCCGCCATGGCTCAGGTCATACACGGTGCAGCTCATAACAATGAGCCTCTATCGCTCGCGACGCTTCCGAAAGCCTTCGCGGATCAATGGCGCAACCGCATGGGAGAGCGAACGTACAGTCGAGCACAGAAACGCGACCTGTGGCCGGTCTTCGCCGAGTATCGCGCGCAGCTTCGCAGCGCAAATCTGCGCGAGCCGGAGGAAGCCTATCGAGATGCGCTTGCCCTACTGAAGAACGAGCCGATCGCTCTGGGAATTCGAGCAATCGTCATCGACGAGACGCAAGACCTTAGCGCCGCCGCACTCGCATTGCTGCGCGGCGTGTTGCAGGAGGGTCCGAACGACCTCTTTATCGTCGGTGACGCGCACCAGCGCATTTACCGACACAAGGTCGTGCTGTCGAAGGTTGGCATCAATATCAGAGGGCGCAGTCAGCGACTGCGAATCAACTACCGGACCACGGATGAGATTAGGCGGTAGGCCGTTGCACGCCTTGCGAACTGCCCGATTGATGACCTTGACGGTCAACCCGATACGCTGGTCGGGTACAAATCGCTCACCCATGGGCCTGCACCACTCGTTATTGAGAGCGCGTCACGCGAAGCCGAGCGGGCCGTAATTGTGACGGCTTTGGACCAGCTGGCAAGCAACGGCATTGTTGACCGCAATACGTGCGTCGTCCTTCGGACCAACGAAGAAGTTGGCGAGTATGCGGACTGGCTGTTGTCTCTGGGCCGTCCAGTTCTGGTGCTCGACAGAAATGTAGGTGACGACGATCAGAGACCTGGCCTCCGCTTCGCCACCATGCACCGGGTCAAGGGTCTCGAATTCGACGCTGTGCTGATCGCGGGATATCGCGGGCCGGAACGCTACGCCGCGATGTTCGCCGATGACGGCGACGCTGGCGTCATGGTCGACACCCTGACCAGTGAGCGGTGCCTACTGCATGTAGCCGCCACCCGTGCCAAGCGCTTCCTCATGGTGTCGCAGATACCGGGCACCTGACCCGAGCCGTAGCGATCGGTAGCGAACTTATCCCATAGCGGCCCGGAGAATGGCAAGACATGCCATTTAATGCCATTATTCGGCACGACTCTCGAAAGGAACTAGCCATGCAGAGCATGAACATCTCTCTGCCAGACCCGCTCAAGCAATTCGTCGACCGGCAAATCGATCAGGGCCGATACAGCAGCGTGAGCGAATACGTTCGCGAGCTGATTCGCGCGGACGAGAAACGGAAGGCCGAAGAGCAGCTCGAGGCAAAGCTGCTGGAGGGTCTGAACAGCCCGGACAGCACTTTGGCACCCGCCGAGTGGAGCGCAATCCGAAAAGAGGCGCTGGCCCGCCTGGACGCACGCAAGCTGCGTCGCTGATGCCAACAGTTCGCAGGCGTGACGCAGCCAGGCTCGACCTGGTTGAGCACTTTGTCTACCTGGCGGAGAACGCCGGCCTCGACATTGCCGATCGGTTCCTGACAAATGCTGAAACCAGCTTCAACGCTCTCGCCGAGCAGCCGAAGATGGGAGCTACACTGGTGCTGCGGCCGCGAGAACTCGCCGGCCTGCGGAAGTGGCGGGTGAAGGACTTCGAGAACTACCTGATTTTCTACCTGCCGAGCCCGGACGGGGTATCGATCCTGCGCGTGCTGCACGGGTCTCGGGATTGGTGGAACCTGCTGGGTATCGACGGATAGAACCCCGGCCTGGCGGCCTGGTTGAATCGGCGTGGGCCTCAACGAACCGAAACCCGGCCGGTCAGCACGCCGCGAAACCCAGAAAATCGCGCAAACAGCATTAGCACTGCTGAAAACGCGCGGGAGTGCTTGAAAACTAGGGTCTGTTGACATTAGGCCAACCAGACGAAGCTGGCAGCGAGTTGGATGAAGGCTTTGAAGCGTGCGGCGAGTTTTTCGTATCGGGTGGCGATTCTGCGGAATTGTTTGATGCGACAGAAGAA
>JBQTIX010000147.1:0-20137 GCA_052387695.1 Panacagrimonas sp.
GGTGGGGGTGTCATTTAACCTGTCCCCCCCCCGGGGGGGCCCGGGGGGTGGCTTTCCGCTTAGCCCCCCCCCGCGGCGGGGGCGGGTGGGGTTCTAACGCTACGCGCATCCACCCTCGCAGGCTAAAGCGGCGTAGTTGGGGTTCGGTTCGCTCACCCCAACTACTACCTCCAGCAGCCTTACTCAAGACCCCGCAGGGGCGGCAGAAGGCTCATGCGCGAACTCCGCCCAGAACCGATACTGTTGCGCAGGCCGGTGGCGATCCCGCCGTAGGTCTCCACGATCACGTCGCCAAGCGGCTCGGTGATAGGTGTGCCCAACGCGGCCAGACGCATCGCCGGCTCGTCCAGCGCCAGGTACAGCGGCAGGAGGGCGTCGTAAAAACCATTGAACGATCGCTCTGCCGAAGTACCGAGAAATTCTATCCGGGTGCCGTCGGTCAGCTCCACGAACAGGCCGCTGAACGCGTTCCTGCCGAAGGCGAACCCTTCGGTGACATGGCCGGCAAGAAAAGCCTCGGAAGAGGCACCCATTCCGCCGCGGAACTGACGGTCCCCGGCGAGGAAGGTGGCGACGGCTCCGCGAACATTACCGCCGCCGAATATCGGCGAAAAACTCTGCCCCCAGGAATTTCCCGCAGCGAGAAGCAACGCGAGGGCAAGCATGGAACGTTTCATTTCTGACTCCGGAATAAGTGGAACGAGGTTCGTGAATTGCAGGGAAATCAGACGTCAGAGCCAAAGCGGCGATGCGAATGACTCCATGCAACCCTATCGCACCCACCGCAGAACGGGCAAACGGACTCCGCTTTCACCTTCAACCGCGAACCTTCGTCCGGGTTTGGTTTCGGTTCAGACCAGCCTGCCTGTCGCCAGCCCCGGGCTCGCCCCGTCGTCCGTTTCCGGCTTGCGCCCGCGCAGTTCCAACACCGGGAATACGGCCAGACCCAGCAGCAGCGGGGCGAGATAGAACGTCGCTCGGTAGGCCAGCAGCGCGCCCAGCAATTGCGCCGCCGGGACGCGATCCCCCAGCACAGCGACGAACACCGCCTCGATGACGCCCAGGCCCGCCGGGATGTGCATGGCCGCGCCGGCCATGCTGCTCATCAGGAGCACGCCCAGGATGGTGGTGAATGCCAGTTCGCCGGGAAGGAAAGCGCTGATGACCATGCAGGTCGCCAGCCAGTGCACCGAAGACGCCGCGAGCTGCGTGCCCGCAAAGGCAAGCGTCGGCGCGCGCAGTTCCAGGCGCCGGATCTTCCAGAGGCGTCCCGGCCTGAACGCGCACAGCAGCAGGTACGCAGACAAGGTGACGAGCAGGCCCCCACCGATGAGGGGCAGCATCGCGGAACTCAGCGCCCAGGTGTCCGGCAGCGTCGGCGGTGCGAACGCAAACACCAGGCCCGCGATCAGCACGTAACCGGTCCAGTTGCTGAGAATGCCCAGACCGATGATCTGCGTCGTGGTGCTGGCGGTCACACCCACCCGCGAATACAGCCGGAAGCGCGTGGCCCAGCCGCCGACGAGCGCGCCCAAGTTGAGATTCAGCGCGTACGCCACCATCGCGATCGCGAGCACCCGCGGCGTCGGCACCCTGTGTCCGACGTGGCGCCTGGCGAGCAGGTCGTAGCAGCCGAAGGCCAGGTAGGCCAGCAGGGTGAACACGAGTCCGGTCGCGAGGGTCGGCAGCTCGTAGGCCCGCACCGACACCCACACCTCGGACCAGTCCATCTCGCGGCCGCGGCTGTACAGCAGCCAGCCGACGGCGCCGAAGAACAGGCCCGCCAGCAGCCATCTGATCCACTTCCAGCTCGATTGACTCAGTTTCACGACCGTCTTTTCTCAAAGTGCGGGGCTCTGCAGCGGATCACGTCAAGTTGCGTGCCCACCAGGTGACGGTGTGGGTCGGTTGTAGGTCGGTTCAAGCCGAAGGCGGAACCGACACTGCGCGCCCTTGCCGAAGGGCGCACGTCGGGTCCGCCCGCATGAAGCCGCGGGCTTGACCCGACCTACATCCGACCTACATCCGACCTACGCCCGACCGCCCGACCTACGAATGCAGCAGGCCCACCGGCCAGTCGCGCAACACCTCACTCACCTGCAACGTGCGAACCCCGCCGATCCGGCGACCCCCGAGGGCGTCGAGCCAGGTCCGCTGCGAGAGCCGCGCAGGCAGTTCGACGTGCGTGTCCTTCCAGGCCGGCGACGGGACCTTCAGTTCGCCGTCCACCTCGCGCAGGCCGGCGGTGCGCGCCGGGATGATCACCAGCATTGCCTGTCCCGCGTGTTCGCGTGCAAACGCCAGCACCTGCCCGGCGCGCGCGCCGCGAACCCGCAGCGGCGTATAAGCACCCCCCGCAAACAATTCCGGTACTTGCCCACGCAAGGCCAGGCCGCGCGCGACCAGACGCTGCTTGATGCGGCCGTCGCGCCAGTGTCTCAACACGCTCGCGTCGTCCCCGGCATCCGCCAGCGCCCGCTCACGCGAGCCGAAATCCACCGCCCGGCGATTGTCCGGATCGACCAGGCTGAAGTCCCAGAACTCGGTGCCCTGATACGTGTCGGGCACGCCCGGCGTGGTCAGGCGCAACAGGGTCTGGGCAAGGCCGTTCAAGGCGCCGGGCGCTGCACAGCGCTCAACGAAAGCGGCCAGCCCGGCAAGAAATTCCGGCGACTGGTCAGGATCGAGCAGGCGCCCGAGAAAATCTTCGCAGGCCTGTTCATAGGCCAGGTTCGGCTCCACCCAGCCGGAGCGGCGCTTGGCCTCGCGCACGGCCTTGCGCTGCCATTGGCGCAGGCGTTCGCACAGATCGAGCAGGCCCGCGCGATCGTCGGCTGCAAGCTGCAAGGGCCAGGCGCCGACCAGCATCTGGTAGAGCACGTATTCGTCGGTGGAATCGGGACCGCGCACGTGATCGATCTGGCATTTGATCACTTCGTTGCGCTGGCGCCAGCCCGTCACCGCATCGGCCCAGGCCTGCGGCATCTCGCTCAGCACGGCGAGACGCGCGCGCAGGTCTTCGCCGCGCTTGTGGTCGTGCGTGGCGGTGGCGAGCATGGCGTAGGGATAGCGGCGCCGACGCTCGCTGCACGCATGGTGGAAGTCCGCAGCGCTCATCGAGAACTGACCCGGATTGGCGCCCACTTCATTGCGCGACAGCAGCACGCCGAAACGATAGAACGCCGTGTCCTCCACGGATTTCGCGGCGACCGGCGAGGTGAGCTGCTGGAAGCGCGCGAGGGCCCGCAGTCGTTCGTGCCGTGCATTCGCGCCCGGCAGGTCCTGCGCCGGTTCGCCGCCGAGCCAGCGATCGATCAGGTCCAGCAGCGGGCGTTCGGCCGGGCGGCCGGTGAGCTGCGACTGCGCGATCACCCGGGCCATGATCGCGGCGTCGGCCGCGCTGCGGCCGCGGGCGTCGGCGTAGGTGCGATACACCGGGAAGTGCACCAGCATCTCGGACAGGCAGCGGCGGATCGCGGCCAGGCTCCAGTCGCGGGTCATCGGGTCGCTGCGCGCAATCTGGTGCAGGGCATGCGCGCAGGCGTTGAAATCCGCCGAGAACAGGTGCTGCGGGATGCGGCGCCGGGCCTCGCGTTCCGCACTCTCGAAGTCCGCGCTCTGGCCGCTGCACTCGCGCCAGAGCCTGGCCAGCGGCTCGCGGCCGGCAGGGTCGTGCAGCACCGCGCTGGCCTCGTTCATGAACACGTAGCCGGAGGTGCCGTCGGTGCGCCAGTCACGCGCGAGCTGTTCGCCGGGCGCGAGGATCTTCTCGACTACGAAATAGGCAGGTCCGCGCGGCAACTGCGCCGGCCGCCGCTCGCTCAGGGCGTCGAGCCGCGTGCGCAGCTTGCGGCAGTAGGCGCGGGGATCGGCCAGGCCATCGACGTGATCGACCCGCACGCCGTCGATCAGGCCCTCGACGTAAAGTCGCAGGGTGGTCGCGTGTACCGCCTCGAACGTAGCCGTGTCCTGGATGCGCAGGCCCGCCAGATCGGTGACATCGAAGAAGCGCCGCCAGTTGATCTCGTCCGGCGCGGTGCGCCACCAGGCCAGACGGTAGTGCTGGCGCTCCAGCAGGCGATGCAGTCGTGTCTGGCCGGCCGGCGTCTCCGGCGCGTACGACTCGATCAGTCCCTCCAGCGCATTGCCCACGGCGGGTTCGCCCGCGGACGCAGCCAGGTGCGCGCACGCGGAATCGAAAGCTGCGCGACGGCCGGAGCGCGCCGCGCCGCGACTGAGCGCCTCGCGAAACCGGCGCACGGTGTCGTTCAGGGCATCGCCATGACCGCGCAGCAGCGGCGCGTACAACGCGGGCGCCAGCGGAAAGCGATGCGCGTCGTGAACCGAGAAGTACAGGCGCCCGACCGCAGGGTCGTAACGCAGACGGACATCACCCGCCGCGAGCGCCTCGCCATAGGGTTTGCCGAGGAAGGGTGCGAGCACGCGGCCGTTGAGCGCGGGGTCGATCACATCCCAGTCGATGTCGAAGAAGCCGGCGTATACGCTGTGGCGACCCCATTCGAGCACGTCCAGCCACCAGGCGTTGTCGTCGCCGCCGACCGCCATGTGATTGGGCACGATGTCGGCGATCAGGCCCATGCCGTGTTCGCGCAGGCACGCCACCAGCCGGCGCAAGCCGTCCTCGCCGCCGAGTTCGGGATTCACCCGGCCCTGATCGACGATGTCGTAACCGTGCATCGAACCGGCGCGAGCGCCCAGGATCGGCGAGGTATAGACGTGGCTGATGCCGAGCTGTGCCAGATACGGCACCTGCGCCGCCGCGGCGTCGAAGTCGAAGCCGCGATGCAGCTGCAGGCGCATCGTGGCCCGCGGCGCACTGGCGCGCGGGCTCGACCGTCGATGACCGCCCTTGACCGCGTCGGCGGGCGGGTTGGGATCGTTCATGTGCTGAGGAACACGCAGGTGCAGCGGCCGGGCAGTTCGCCCTTGGCGACGGAGGCGGCCGCTCCCGGCGCGCTCTCGAACAGGAGCGTGGAACTGGTGCGCGGAACGAACAGCTTGTCGGGGCCGAGGTTGGTGACGATACGCAGTTTGGCGCCGTCGCCCATCCGCCAGTTGGCGGCCACGGCCTGCGGTGACAGGACCGAGCTGTGCCGCGGCCGCGCGCCCTTGAGCCGCGGGCAGATATGCTGCCGGCGCAGGTTGAGCACTTTGCGATAGAACGCCGCGGTCGCGACGTGCGTCCCCCGCCCTGCCTCACCCACATCCGGGACGGAGCGCAGATACGTTTCCGGATCGTTGGGATCGGGAATGCGCTCGCGCGTCGCCTCGTTGGCGAACACGGCAAAACCCGCAAACTCCTCGCGCCGGCCCTCTCGCACCGCCTGGGCCAGCTCGTCGTGAAAATCGGTGAAGAACAGGAAGGGCGAGCGGCTGCCCCACTCCTCGCCCATGAACAGCAGCGGCGTCTGCGGACACAGCAGTTGCAGGGTGACGGCGGCGCGCAGCGAGTCGGGATCGGCCAGCTCGGTCAGGCGCTCGCCGAAGGCGCGGTTGCCGATCTGATCGTGATTCTGCAAAAACAGGATGAAGCGGTTGGGCGGAAGATGATCGCTGGGGGTGCCGCGCAGCCGGCCGCCGTGACTCGGCGAGGGATCGCCCTGGTAGACGAAGCCTTCGGCCAGGCAGCGCGCCAGCTTTTCGGCTGGCTTGTCGGCGTAATTGGCGTAGTAGCCCTCGGTCTCTCCGGTGAGCAGCGCATGCAGCACGTTGTGGCCGTCGTCGTTCCACTGCGCGTCGAAACTGCCTTCCAGATGACTGGCCTGGTTGTGCTCGTTCTCCAGCATCAGGTGAACCTGCCGTTCCGGCGGGATCTGCGCACGGATGGCGGCGCCCAGATCGTCGATGAAGCCGGGATCCTGAATCGCGTGCACGGCGTCGAAGCGCAGGCCGTCGAAGCGGAATTCGTTCAACCAGTACAGCGCGTTTTCGAGGTAGAACTGGCGCACCTGGGGTCGGCGGAAGTCGATGGCCGCGCCCCAGGGCGTATGGATGTCCTCCCGAAAGAAGGCCGGCGCGTAGACCGGCAGGTAATTTCCTTCCGGGCCGAAGTGGTTGTAGACCACGTCCAGATACACCATCAGGTTGAAGCCATGCGCGGCGTCGATCAGCGCCTTCAACTGCTCCGGCCGGCCGTACGCGGCGTCCGGGGCAAACGGCAATACGCCGTCGTAGCCCCAGTTGCGAGAGCCCGGAAAATCCGCGAGCGGCATCAGCTCGATCGCGGTCACGCCCAGATTGGCCAGCCTTGCGAGTTGCGCGCGCACGCCGTCGTAACCTCCGCAGGCGCCGACGTGCAGTTCGTAGATCACGATCTCGTGCCAGGGCCGGCCCAGCCATTCGTTCTGCTGCCACGCATGGGCCTGCGGATCGACCCACTCGCTCGGTCCCTGCACATCCTCGGGCTGGAAGCGCGAAGCCGGATCGGCCACCGCGAGATCGTCGCGCAGGCGGTAGCGATAGCACGCACGGCTCTCAGGACGTGTCACCGCTTCAAACCAGCCGTCGGCCATCGCCTGCATCGGCAGAGGTGGCGCGTTTTCGATTTCCAGCGTCACGGCCTGCATCGCCGGCGCCCAGAAACAGAAGCGCGTGCGGCCGTCGGCAAGAAGCCTGGGGCCGAAGGTTGGCGGCATGAGGTCCACCGGAGCGTTCATGCGACCTCGGCGACCCCGGCGTCTTCCTGGCGCGAGGGCTCGGGCCTTGCCACCGCGTCGGCAAGCGTTTCGTCCGCGGCTTCGGCGGCCTTTTCGAGCGCGGCATTCATGATCATTGCCGCCACGGCTTCGGGCCGGGTGCGGGCGATCAGCAGCACCAGCGAGCAGGCTGCGACCGGACACGCGCCGTCGGTCAGCACCGTGTCGGCCGGCACGCCGCCGCTGGTGTCGACCAGCACGCGGTACTCCAGCACCGGCGCCGGCATGTGGAAGGTATGCGCAGCCTCGTCGGAATTGGCCAGCAGGGCGAATGCTTCCAGGCTGCCGTCCTCGCGAAGGTCTGCACGGCGCAGGCCCAGCAGGCGCGCGGTGGCGTTGTGCCAATCGTCCGTGCTCAGTTCACAACCGCGCTCGTCGAACCAGAAGACGTCGCGGATGCCGGGCGCAAGCTCGGCCTCGGCGCGCTGAAAATCACGGCCTTGCAGCATCGGGATTTCACGGCGCAGGGCGATCAGCCGCGCGACGAACTTCCTCAGCTCCGCGCCCTGCTCGCCTTGCAGCAGTTTCCAGTCGAGCCAGGCGAGCGCGTTGTCCTGGCAGTAGGTGTTGTTGTTGCCGTTCTGCGTCTGCCCGAACTCGTCACCGGCCAGCAGCATCGGCGTGCCGTGCGAGCACAGCAGGGTCGCCAGCAGATTGCGCTTGATCCGCTCGCGATGGGCCAGGGTCAGCGCATCGTCGGTCGGGCCTTCCACGCCCCAGTGGCGGCTGTGATTGTCGTCGCCGCCGTCGCTGTTGTTCTCGCCATTGGCCTCGTTGTGCTTGTCCTGATAGCTGACCAGGTCGTGCAGGGTGAAGCCGTCGTGCGCGGTGACGAAGTTGACGCTGCTCCAGGGCCGGCGGCGGTGATGGTCGAACATCTCGGCCGAGCCCTGCAGGCGCGCGGCCAGGGTGCCGCGCAGGCCGGGATCGCTGTTCCAGTAGCAGCGCACGTCGTCGCGGAAGCGGCCGTTCCACTCCGCCATGCCGGCCGGATGGTTGCCGATCTGATAGCCGCCCATGCCGCAGTCCCAGGGCTCGGAGATCAGCTTCACGCGCGACAGCACCGGGTCCTGCATCAGCGCGTCGAAGAAGCCGGAACCGGGATCGAAGCCATGCGCTTCGCGACCCAGACTCACGCCGAGATCGAAGCGGAAACCGTCGACGTGAAATTCGTTGACCCAGTAGCGCAGGGAATCCATGACCAGCTGGATCGAGCGCGGGTGCGTCATGTTCAGGGTATTGCCGCAGCCGCTGTCGTTGATGTGATAGCGCGGCTGGTCCGGCACCACGCGGTAGTACTCGGCATTGCCGAAGCCGCGCAGCGACAGGGTCGGTCCCAGCTCGCTGCCTTCGCAGGTGTGGTTGTAGACCACGTCGAGCAGTACCTCGATGCCGGCCGCGTGCAGTTGCTGCACCGCCCACTTGATCTGGCCCAGGGTGCCGTCGGACAGGTAGGCGCGGTCCGGCGCGAAAAAGCCCAGCGTGTTGTAACCCCAGTAATTGGTGAGACCCTTTTCGAGCAGGTGCCGGTCGCGCGCGAAGGCGTGGATCGGCATCAACTCCACCGCGGTGATGCCGAGGCTCTTGAAGTAGTCGATGGTGCTGCGATGCCCGAGCGCGCCGAAGGTGCCGCGATCGTGCGCCGGCAGATCGGTGCGCAGCCTGGTGAAGCCGCGCACGTGCATCTCGTAGATCACCGTCTGCGACCACGGCGTGCGCGGAGGATGATCGTTGCCCCAGTCGAACCGGTCGTCGACGATCACGCCCTTGGGCACGTACATCGCGCTGTCGCGCCGGTCGAAACTGAGGTCCGCCTTGGATGACCCGATCCGGTAACCGTACAGCGCGTCATGCCACTTGATATCGCCCGCGAGGCGCCGCGCATAGGGATCGATCAGCAGTTTGTGGGCGTTGAAGCGCTGGCCACGTGCCGGATCGTAAGGACCGGCAACCCGATAACCGTAGAGCTGGCCCGGATGCGCCGCCGGCAGATGGCCGTGCCAGACGCCGTCCGTGCATTCGGGCATGGCCAGGCGCGCGGTCTCGTGGCGACCGCTGGCGTCGAACAGGCACAGCGTCACTTTCTCGGCCTGGCCCGCGTACACCGCGAAACGGGTGCCGCGGCCGTCCCACTGCGCGCCGAGGGGATAGGGCGCACAGGGCAGCAGTCGATCGGCGGTTTCCGGCATGGAGGTTCTCCTGAAAGTTCGGACGACTTTGCAAGGCTTCTGCCAACCCGCTGCATCGACCGCGTGAACAGGCCGCACGCCTCGCGAGCCGGCGCGATGGCGGCCTGCGAAACGCCTGGCCTCGTTGCGATGTGCAGGACCGCTGCGGTGGCGCTTCGCAGCTTGCATGCCTGTTCGTCATGATTCGCTGGATCGTCCGGGTGCGATGGCGGATGCGCTTCGCTGATCCGCCCTGCGCCAGACGCCGTGTAGGGTGGATCAGCGAAGCGCATCCACGGGGCCGGTTGCTCGTGGCACGAAAAAAGCTGCTAGCTCTGACCGACGCCGTTGTCGGCCATACCAAGGACGCACGCCCATGACCCTGCCAAGCGCCGACACAACACGCCCGCGATCAGCTTCGCGCGGCCCATCGAACACTGTGACAGGCACCCGCTTCGGTCCGCCGGCGCTCGTGCAGTTTGCAGCCGCGCGGGCCAACGACCTTGCAGATGCCTTGCATCAACTGGCCAGAAGCCGCATCGAGCAGGCGCAGCAGTCAGCGACGCACCTCGGTGTCGAGAGCCTGTGGCAGCGCACACAACCGCTGATGCTTCGCGCCGCGAACTTCGTCCGCGAAAATCCCCTGCGCGCAGGTTTGATCGTGGCCTTCCTCACCGGCGCGGCGCTGCTGACCCGCAGCCCCTCAGGCAGGAGCTGAGCCTTGAACCTGGAAACCTCAGTAGGTCGCAGGATCAGCCCCGTGCGCCAAAGCGGCGTATGCGATCGTTTGGATCGGGGGCTCTCAGCAGTAAGGTGGGAGGCTGATCCCGCTGATCGGTTCTCGGCGGCCCTCGCGGCGCTGGCTTGGGCTTCACTCAACCCATGGAACTACCATGGGTTTCGTTCCAGCCTGGCGCCATCGCTCGCTGCGGCCTCGCCGATAACCGATCCCCCACTGAGGTTTCCAGGTTGAACACCACGTTCCTGACGCCGGAAGAAGTCGCCAAGGTCGAATCGATCGTGGCGTCCTACGGCCTGAGCGGATTCGACGCCTCGGTGCGACTCTGGGGTCGCGGCAAGGCGATCCAGGTCAGCGGCAAGCTCGACCGTCTGGAGCTGTCCTGCCTGCTCGCGATCGCCCGGTATCTGAATGTGGGCAGCGACGTGGTCAGCGACATCGACGCTTCTTCCGCACCGGCGCCCGGCACCTCCCTGCGGGTCGCCGACGCGGCCTGACACGATGGCTGCCCACAGGCCCATGATCCTCACCGAAACCCATGAATCGCACCCGACTCCCCCCACCGGCATTGCAGCGGAACCATCCTGCGCGGTGCCGCTCACGCTCAAGATCCTGACGCTCAACACGCACAAGGGCTTCACCACCTTCAACCGCCGCTTCGTGCTGCACGAGCTGCGCGAGGCGATCCGCTCGGTCGGCGCGGACCTGGTTTTTCTCCAGGAGGTGCTGGGCGACGACGCGACCGCCCGGCCGGCGCGCGTGAAATGGCCGAGTATTCCGCAGTACGAATTTCTGGCCGACTCGCTGTGGCCGCATTTTTCCTACGGCCGCAACGCGGTATACCCCGCGGGGCATCACGGCAACGCACTGCTGTCGAAATTTCCGATCGTGAGTTATCAGAACACCGACATCTCGATCACCGGCCCGGAACGTCGCGGCATGCTGCATTGCGTCCTGCGGGCGCCGGGCTGGAGCACCGATGTGCACGCCATCTGCGTGCACCTGGGGCTGGTCGCGGCGCACCGTGCCCAGCAGGTCGATCTCGCCTGCGACCTGATGGAAACGCTGCCCGGCAACGCGCCGCTGATTCTGGCCGGCGACTTCAACGACTGGCAGCAGCACGCCGGACCGGTGTTGCGCCGTCGCGCCGGACTCGAAGAAGCCTTCGCCGGAGCGCATGGACGCCCGGCCCGCACATTTCCGGCGGTCTGGCCGCTGCTGCGGCTGGATCGCATCTACTGTCGCAACGCGACCGCCAGCCATCCGATGGTGCTGTCGAAGGCGCCGTGGTCGCGTCTGTCCGATCACGCCGGCCTGCTGGCGGAGGTTTGCCTGTGAGCACGATCAAGTGGGTGGAAGGCAACGCGATTGCCCTGCTCGAAAACGGCGAAGAGTTCTTTCCGCGCGTGTTCGAGGCCATCGGCGCGGCGCAGCAGGAAGTGCTGATCGAAACCTTCATCCTGTTTGAAGACCCGGTCGGGATGGAACTTCAGGCCGCCCTCATCGCCGCCGCCGGCCGCGGCGTCGCGGTGGACATCACGGTGGACGGATGGGGCTCCTGCGACCTGTCCGAAGCCTACATCGGGACACTTGCTGCGGCCGGCGTGCGCCTGCATCGGGCCGACCATCAGCGCCGCATTTTCGGCTTTCGCCCGCACTTCTTCCGGCGCCTGCACCGCAAGCTGGTGGTGATCGACCGCAGCACGGGCTTCATCGGCGGCATCAATTACTCCGAAGACCATCTGGTGGGCAGCGGCCCCATGTCCAAGCAGGACTACGCGGCGGAGGTGCATGGCCCGGTGGTGGATCACATGTATCGCTTCATGCGCGCGGCGCTCGGACGCCAGCGTCGTCCGGTGCGCCTGCGGACGGCGAATGGGGCCGAACCCCAGCCCGGACTGGTGCGACGCTTGTGGACCTGGGCCCGACCCTTCTCACTGCCGACACCGCCTTCGGCACCCGCGGGTCCGGCCCGCGCGATCTTCGTGTGGCGCGACAACCGCCGCCATCGCAACGATATCGAGCGGCACTATCGCGCCGCGATCCGCTCCGCACGCCAGCGGCTGATCATCGCCAACGCGTATTTCCTGCCCGGCTTCCGCCTGCTCCGGCAACTGGCGCAGGCCGCGCGGCGCGGCGTGACCGTCGATCTGATCCTGCAGGGCAAGCCCGATATGCCGATGGCGGTGCTGGGTTCGACCTACGTCTATGCCTACCTGATCGCCGCGGGCGTCCGCGTGCACGAGTACCGCGACCGGCCGCTGCACGGCAAGGTGGCGGTGATGGACGACCAGTGGTCCACCATCGGATCGAGCAACCTCGATCCGTTCAGCCTGTCACTGAATCTGGAAGCCAACCTGGTGGTCATGGATGCGGCGTTCAACCAGACCTTGCGCGAGCGTCTGCAGGGATTGCTGGACCACAGTTGCCATCAGGTGAAGGACGCTCCGGTCCGGCATACGCTGCTGCGCGGACTGGCCAGCGTCGTGATCTTTCACCTGCTGCGCTGGTTTCCGCGGTTGTTCGAGACGCTGCCCGCGCATTCGCCCAGCATCCGGCCGGCGCATGCCGAACCGACCTCGACGGTGGCGGTGTCCGGCGAGGTCGGCGCGCCGCCTCAGTAAGATTGCGCCGGTTCGAGCACACGGTCGCGGGCAGGGCCCCCCTCCTACGACACCCGTAGGTTTGCAGGGCCGGGCCATGCCCGCGACAGACCTTTGCAGAAAATCCCTAAGACCGGTCGATGACGATCCCGACGGCGACCGGGAAGGTCGCCTCCGAGGGCCGCGCACCCGGGTGACCGGCAACCAGCGCCGTGGTCAGCGCCAGCAGGACACCCGCAAGGGCCAACGGGACGTACGATCGGCTCATCGTTATTTCTTGCAATTCGGGTCGGTCGCCGAGTCTTCCTTGGTGCAGTTGGCGGACTGGACTTTCTCGCCGGCGCGCTCGACGTCCTTGCCTGCGCCTTCCAGCGTGTTGCAACCCGAAAGTGAAACGGTGGCGAACAGTGCGAGCGCCGCGGTCAGTCCAGTAATGAGCTTGTTCATCGATGTCTCCGTTAAGTGACCAGGTGGACGGGCCGCCGACGGCGGAGTGGGTCCTGTGGACGGCACTGATCGGGATGGACCCGGGCCGCAATACCTCCTACCAAGACTCGTTCCCGCCAGTGCACGAGGCTATCTATCTGATTTTATAAGGCCCATTGCCGCTCTACGGCTCTGGCGCAAGATGCATCGCGCAAACCGCTTCCGGGCTGTCGTGCGTTTTCCACGGCCAACGGAACGCGCGTGCACACGCTGTTGCGGGCAGCGGGCTGGGAGCCATCCTTGCTTGGTCCACAGCCATGGCCGGATGGACGGTTCAAGGGAGCAAGGCGATGTACGCGTGGATGGACACCGTGGTTTTCGGCAATACCGTGCTGGCCTGGCTGAGCGCCCTGGGGATCGCGGTGGCGATCAACCTGCTGGCCCTGCTGATCAAACAATGGGGCCTGCGCCGATGGTCCGCGGTAGCCGTCCGGACCCACACCGTCGTGGACGATGCGCTGGTCGCGTCGATCAGGGCCACGCGCCTGCTGCTGGTGTTCTTCGTTGCGCTGTTCATCGGCAGCCGCTCGCTGGACTTGTCGGCGCGCGCGGACCTCTTCATCGGCGGCATCGCCGCGGTCTCGACCTTCGTGCAACTGGGATTGTGGATCTCCACCGGCATCGATTTCTGGCTCGGCCGTTCACGCGCCCGCGCCCTGGTGTCCAACGCCAGCGCCGCGACCAGCCTGGCGGCGATGGGCTTCATCGCGCATGCGCTGCTGTGGACGATGATCGTCCTGCTCGCGCTCGACAACCTGGGCATCAACATCACCGCGCTGGTGGCGGGACTGGGAATCGGCGGCGTCGCCATTGCGCTGGCGGTGCAGAACATCCTGGGCGACCTGTTCGCCTCGCTGTCGATCGTGATCGACAAGCCCTTCGTCATCGGCGACTTCATCGTCGTCGACGAGTACATGGGCACGGTGGAGTACGTGGGCCTCAAGACCACCCGCGTCAGGAGCCTGGGGGGCGAGCAGATCATCTTCCCCAACGGTGATCTTCTGAAGGCGCGCACGCGCAACTACAAGCGGATGGTCGAACGGCGCGTGGTGTTCGGCTTCGGCCTGGACTACGCCACCGATCCCGCCAGGCTGGCGGCGGTGCCGCAAACGGTCCGGGGCATCGTCGAAGCGCAGCAGCGGGTCCGCTTCGATCGCGCGCACTTCCAGAAATTCGGCCCCTCCTCGCTCGACTTCGAAGTGGTGTACTGGATGCTCGACGACGACTTCAACCGTTACATGGACGTGCAGCAGGCGATCAATCTCGAATTGATCCGTGCGCTCGCCGCGGCCGAGGTCACTTTTGCAGTCCCCACGCAACTGCTGCGGATGGACGGCCCGGTCAATGTAACGGCCGTACGCGGCGCCGCTCGGATCGGCAGCGACGACACTTCCCAGGCGGCGCCGCAATCGTAGAAGCGCGGGTCGGCTCAAGCGCGCGTGCTTCTCGCGGGCGGAGCCGACGGCGCGCTCCGGTAAGCGCGCAGTGTCGGTTCCGCCTTCGGCTTGAACCGACCTACATCCGACCTGCACGGACCGACAACCAGCGAATGATCTTTCAGCGCCGCTCGCCTTTTTCTCCAAACGGCAGCTTCAATCCCAGACCCACCAGATAGGAGCCGTCGGACGGGACGTCCGGATCGGTCCGCCAGCTGTAGCCGCTCAGGAATTCCCCGATCAGCAGGTCCTTGAGAATGGGGAACCTGAGAACCGCACGCAGCCCGTACTCGTCCAGCGGTTCGGCCGCCTGGGTCTGGCCCCTGACAAACCCTTCCCACGCGATGCCGCGCTGCTGGCCGAGATTCTGGTAGAGGATGATCGCGCTGACCCAGTCCAGACCTCCGCTGCTCTCGCTGCGCGTGGCGGACTCCACGAATCTGAGCAGCAGGCGCTCGCTCAGCACGCGGTCGTAGTCCAGCCCGAACGTCGCTCCAAATCCCAGACGACTGTTGTAGAACGGGGTCAGGCGTGCATAGACCAGGTTCAGTTCGTCGGCATAGATGTTCAGGTGAGCACGCGCCTGAACGAAGGCCCGCGGGTGAGTCAGGCTGGCCGCGCCGATGCGGAAATCGGTCTGAAGCCGCTCGCTGGACGGCAGAGAGTAGCCGAGGCCGGCAAGCCATTTGTCGTCGTCGCCGACACTGGGAAATTCCGAGCGCAGAGCAAACTGCTCCGACCGGTCGCGAACGAAATCGTCCTCGTCCTCCAGCCCGACGAAGGCCGACAGACGCCGCTCCCAGTTGGGCAATTCCATCCGCACCCGCGCCTTGGTGCGGATGTCGGTCTTGTTGAATTCCGAGTGGGAGATCGTCGTTTCGACATAGCCGTGGGTGCGCCGGGCCGCGTCCAGATCGCCACCGCCTTCACCGACCAGGCCGTCGAGCCACAATGCCGAGTTGCAGGTGGTTTCTTCCAGCACGGTCTGGGCGGCATCGACCATGCTGCCGTCGCCGGACCGGTCGCAGCCCCGGCGGCGTTTGCCCGGACGCTTGGTCGCCAGGCTGCGGTCCGTGACGGGCTCCTGCGACCCCTCTGCGGGCGGCGGTGTCGTGACCGGAGGGGCGGTCGCACAGGCCGATGCACCCAGGGCGATCGCCGCAAGCGCCGCGCGCCATGCGAACGCGCACCAACGCTCCGGCGAGCGTTGCGTTGTTTCACTCCGTGGTCGTCGATCCATGGCACCCGCTCCCGCGATATTCCTCGAAGCGGCATCCGGGTAGTGCATCAGTTTGAATTCCAGAACCCCGTTCGGCCCGAGTAGCGCCGCGAAGCGTCGCGTATCGAGGGCACGCCCAGGACCTCGATACGCGGCATTGCTGCGCAATCAGCGCCGCTATCGCGGCGCTACCACTCGGTGCGAACGGATTTCAAACTGATGCACTACCGGCATCCGCACAGTCTGGCGATTGCTGTTTTCGCCGGACGCCTACGTGTCACAATCGCTCAGCAATATTGTCGCCCGCCCGCGGGCATTGCGCGATTCCCACCTGCATTGCCGATCAGAACGGTCCGGCAGCGGTGCCTGCGCCAACCCAGCGAATCCCAGCGAATCCCAGCGAATCCCAGCGAATCAATGGACTCCCCCTCGAACAAGCCCGTCGTCATGGTGGTGGATGACGAGCGCTCCGGCGCCGAAGCACTGGGCATCCTGCTAGAGCAGGCCGGGTACGAGATCCTGTCCGCCCACAGCGGTCACGAGGCGCTGGCCCGCGCGGCGCAGACCCCGCCGGACCTGGTCCTGCTCGATGTGATGATGCCGGGGATGGATGGCTTCGAAACCTGCCAGCGCCTGCATCGCCTGCCGGGCCTCGCCGACCTGCCGGTGATTTTCCTCACGGGTTCCACCGAGCGCTCCGCGATCGCCAGGGCGTTCAACACCGGCGCGCTGGATTACGTCACCAAGCCGTTCCTGCTGGAGGAACTGCTCGCCAGGGTCAAGACCCACGCCGACCTCAAGCAGTCGCGCGACCGCCTCGGGCGCATGCTCAAGGAGCGCGAGGACGTCACCAACGTGGTGGCGCACGATCTGAAGAACCCGCTCACCTGCGTGCTGTTCGCGGCCGAATCGCTGAATCGTCCGGCGCAGAGTCCCGAACGTCGCGCCGAACTGGTGGCGGAGATCGTGGACAACACGCGCACGGCCCTGGAGTTCATCCAGCGCTTCCTGTCGCGCGGTGCCGAAGGGCAGCGGTTGAGACAATTTTCCGCGCGGCGGGTGGACCTGATCGAGCTGGCGAGGCAGGCCGCGCGCGCGCAACGCACCGCAGCAGAATCCCGCGAGGTGAGCCTGGTCGTCAGCGGTGATCCCGCGGAGGCCGGCGTGGATCCGGACGTGACCCGCAACGTCCTGCAGAACCTGCTGGCCAACGCCATCCAGTATTCGCCTGCCGGCAGCCGCATCGACATCCACGTGGCCAAGATGCCGACCGGTTTCGCCCAGTGCCGGGTGATGGATCGCGGACCCGGCATCGCGGCGGCCGACGAGGCCCGCCTGTTCACGCGCTTCCTGAGTCTGGCGAGCGCCAGCGCCCGCGCGCAGTATTCCTCCGGCCTGGGCTTGGCGATCGCCAAGCACGACGTCACCCAGATGGGCGGCTATCTCTGGTATCAGTCGCGCGAAGGCGGCGGCAGCATCTTCGGGTTCGACCTGCCGGCGCCGTAGGTCGGGTGTAGGTCGGCTCAAGCCCGCGGCTTTTCGCGGGCGGAGCCGACAGGCGCCCTTCCCGAGGGCGCGCAGCGTCGGTTCCGCCTTCGGCTTGAACCGACCTACAACCAACCTACAACCGACCTGATCCTCGGCCTTCCCGCCCCATAAAAAAGGGCGACCGACCGGAGGGTCGATCGCCCAGTGGACGCCGGGGGAGGCGTCCGGGGGGAGAGCGTTTGGGCGCGGTCGGCAGACCGATGCCGATACTCGAACCTGTTCTCGAAGCTGTTACGGCGCGACCGAATCGCGGCGCGACTTGGCTTGCGCCAGGGCGGCTTCGTGATCGGCCTTGGCCTGAGCCTGGCAGGCGTCCTTGGTGTCGCCGGTGGCGGCGTCACACTTTTCCTTGGCGACCGCATGGGTCGAATCGGCGGTGGCGACTTCGATCTTGTACTGGTCGGCGGCCGCCTTGCTGGCCTCCGACATGTTCGCTTCCATACGATCGCCCTGATTTTCCATGGCGTCCTTCTCGGCGTTGCGAATGTCCTTCTGACCTTCTGCCATCTCCTCGGCGACGTCCTTGCTCGTCTCCTGCGGGCTCTCGGGTTTGCTGCACGCGGCCAGCATCGTGCAGGCGAGGGCGGCGGCGACCAGCTTGATTGTGAGGTTCATCGGTGACTCCTTTAGGTGAATGCGTTGATGCGGGGCTGCCATCGACCGGATGCAGCGGCAGCGGATGGTGCTGAGCAAGCAGTTCCACGATGCGTGCCGCATCCAGAATCAATTACAAGTATCTGTTATAAATAATAATTTACAGAAAATACCGAACCTTCAGAGCATGCATTGCGCACGCTCCTGCGGTCGTCACGGTGCAAAGCGACAGGCCGTCCGGGGCGGTGGGTGGGGCTGCATCGCGATCCTTGCAAATTGCCCGATGCGACTTCGCCAGTCGTGCAAGCCCTCATGCTCGCGGCGCCGGCAATGGCGGACAAGCTCCTGACTTCACGAACATTCTGCGATGGCATGCGGATTGCCATCCGGCACTCCTGATCATCCGCAGGCTGGATGGCCGACTCTTTAGCCGGATTCCTTGAATTTGACCCACAGCAAAAAAATGCCCGCTTGCGCGGGCATCGATTTCCAGGCGGTCCGTGACCGGCCCTATATGGACCCTCCGCTGCGCCCGCGACCGAAGATCAGCGAAAGCACGAACAGGACGATGAACACGACGAACAGAATCCGCGCGATGTCCGTTGCCGCACCGGCGATGCCGCCGAATCCGAACACCGCCGCGATGATGGCGATAATGAAAAATATGACGGCATATCTCAACATGAAAATCTCCTTGGGTGGCGGCGCATACAGCGCCGGCAAACGCATCCCACCTTCTGTGCCAGCCACGCCACGCCACGCCCCATCACGTTTTTGCAACATTTGAAGCCGCCGGCCACCGCGCGTTGCGCATTCAACGCCCGACCGGCACTTGCAATATGCAGCACCCGATATCAACCCGCGATACCAAGCCCGAGAACCGACCCATGACTGCTGGCTCCCATCCGATGCGCGTCCTGATTGTCGATGACGATCCCGCCATCCAGCGGGCCTTCCGCCGCCACCTGGAGGACGAGGGCTATGGCGTGATTTCCGCGCAGTCGGCCATCGAGGCCGAAGCGGCGATCGGTCGGGCGCTGTTCGACATCTGCATTCTCGACCTCAATCTCGGCGACGACTACGGCCTGGACCTGGTGCCGAAACTGCGCGAGTGGGCGCCCTGGATGCGCATCATCCTGGTCACCGCGGTGGACAACGTCAGCGTGGCGATGACCGCGGTCCGCAGCGGCGTGGCCGATTACCTGGTCAAGCCTTGCAGCCCGGATCAGCTCACCCACGCGGTGGAGCAGCAGGCGCAGGCGCGGCGGCTGGAAAAGCGTATCGAGACGCTGGAGTCCGAGCCCTCGCGCGAGAAGCACGAATTCAGCACCGCCAATCCGGCCCTGATGGCGCAGTTCGAATCCGCACGGCAAGTCGCCGCGACCGACGCGACCGTCCTGCTGCTCGGCGAAAGCGGCACCGGCAAGACCGCGCTGGCGCGGGCGGTGCACGAATGGAGTCATCGCAGCAAGGGAACCTTCGCGGTGGTCAGTTGCCCCTCGCTGTCGCCGGAACTCGTCGCCAGCGAACTGTTCGGCCACGTCCGCGGCGCCTTCACCGGCGCCACCGACAACCGCCAGGGGAGAGTGCAGGTCGCCGATGGCGGCACCCTGTTTCTCGACGAGATCGGCGATCTGCCCATGGCGATCCAGCCCAAGCTGCTGCGGTTCATCCAGGATCGCGAGTACGAAAGGGTTGGCGACCCGCATACCCGCACCGCCAACGTGCGGGTGGTGGCGGCGACCAATCGCGATCTGAAGAAGATGATCGAGGACGGCCAGTTCCGCGAAGACCTGTTCTACCGGCTCAACGTCATCACCCTGACCATGCCGCCGCTGCGCGAGCGTCGCGAAGACATGGTGTCCATCGCCGAACGCCTGCTGCTGAGCTTCGTGCGGCAATACGACCGGCCGGCGCGGCGCTTCAACGAGGCAGCCCTCAACTGGCTGCGCCAGTATTCCTGGCCCGGAAACCTGCGCGAGCTGCGCAACGTGGTGGAGCGCGCGGTGATCCTGTGCAACCAGGAAGCGATCGGGCTCGAATACCTGCCCACCGGCGGCGCCGGTGCCGTCAATCCCGGGCCGGGGCTGCGCGCGGGGGATGCCGTATCGATCGAAGAGCTGGAGCGGGCACACATCCTGGCGGTGATGAGTTCGGCGTCAACGCTCGACAGCGCCGCCAGGATTCTCGGTATCGACGGCTCGACGCTCTATCGCAAGCGCAAGCAGTATGAAGGTCCGTCCAAGCCCACGACGCCTGCCGAGGCGATCGGAGGAGAGGCTACCTGACCGCTACGCGTCCTGGCTGAAGAAGAAGTGCCTGCCCGGGCTTCGCGTCAAAATGAACCATTTCACTGGGGGAGAACAGCGAGGGGTCCGTCGGATGCCCGGGCAGGCAGAGACGGTACCGCAAACGGTGTTCCCGCCCCGGACGCAACGGCTATGGCTCGCATACCGCGCCGCCATCGTGGGCTTTGCCCGGTCGCCGTAACGGCGGCATGCAAACCGAACCCAAGCCCTGTTGGAGCGGTTAATGCGGAGCAGCCCCCGTGGGTGGGGGGTGGGGGTGCACCCCACACACCAAACGCGGGGGGGGGGGTGGATGTGCGGAGCGCCAACCCCCCCCCCC
>JBQTIX010000148.1:0-56581 GCA_052387695.1 Panacagrimonas sp.
GAAACTCCCAGGCGACTTTCTGCGCGCAATCACCACTTCCCCGCAGCACCTGCGAAAGCGCCTGGTGCAGCGGGAAGTTTTCGACCAGGTAGTCGAGCCCGGGACCACAGGCCGGCACTGCGTCGGCGGGCAAGTGTTGCAGGTAGATCTGCCGGCCGGCCACCGCGCCCCCGGCGCCGGCGCCCAGCAGCCCCAGCAGGCCATAAATCCTGCCGCCCCAGCGCCGGGGGGCCGTGCGGGAGGCCGGCCAGACACACCAGCGCGACCCAGGCAAAGGCCACCCGTTGCAGGATGCAAAGCGGGCAGGGTTCCAGGTGGTGGACAAACTCCAGCACATAGCCGTAGGCCAACAGGCCGGCGCAGGCAACAAAACCCAGCAGAAACGGAAGGCGGCGCGGCATCGGAAGCTCCTTGAGCAACTAGCGGCAGACTAGGCGCTGCCCTTCGGTCGCCGGTTTGGGACACGCGAATACGCCCAAGCAGCGCGCAAAAAAAAGCCCGGCACAAGCCGGGCCTGGATATTAATCCGGCCGGGCGCTCAGCCGAAGTGCGGCATGCCGTGCGCGCCCACCACCATGAAAAACAGCATGGGAATGGACAGCATGGTGTTGGTTCGCGACGCGAGGAAAGCCACGCGGGCCGCCTTGGCCTTGGCAGCGTCTTCCGCCGGCACCAGGCCCAGCACTTTTTTCTGGTTCGGCCAGATCAGCACCCAGACGTTGAACAGCATGATGGTGCCGAGCCAGGCGCCCGCACCGATGGTCGCCAGATAAATCTGGCCACCTTCCGCCATCAGGCCGAGTGTGAAAGCGCCGTGAAGTTGGCCGTTTTTCGCCAGATATAGAGCGCCAGACAGCCAGGTGACGACTGCCGCCCAGCGGAACCACATCAGTGCACGTGGCGCCACGTACTTGGTAATGCCCGCGCCGCCAGGGCCGCCCTTGTCGGCTGCGGCCGCGCCAAGCGCCGGTACCTGTACGAAATTGAAGTAATACAAAAGGCCGATCCAGGTAATGCCGGCGACGATATGCAACCAGCGGGCAAGCGAAAGGACGTTCACTTCCATGATGAGAGGTTCCGTGAGTGGTGCCGTGTAGGGGTGCCGTGCAAACCGAGTGAAGCGCGGCCTCAGCCGCCAGCCAGTGCCTTCAACGCAAAATCGAGCAGGATGGCGAGAACAACTCCCGCGATGAGGGTGCCCTTGATGGTGTCCAACGGATTCATGGTGTTTCTCCTTATCGATGCGCGTATGACGCCCCCGTCTGCGCCGGCTGGAGAATACGGGACGACCTCCCAACATTCAATCGAACGAATGTCGGGGG
Organism: Panacagrimonas sp.; assembly: GCA_052387695.1. Taxonomy (GTDB): domain Bacteria; phylum Pseudomonadota; class Gammaproteobacteria; order Nevskiales; family Nevskiaceae; genus Panacagrimonas. Next base: position 1,323 of record JBQTIX010000148.1, read on the forward strand.
CAGCGCGACCGCGGAACGAATTTTGCTCCGACACTCGAGCTACCGCCGGTCTGAAGTCCTGGCGCGTATAATCTTCCCCCCGCCACGCGAACCAATTTGGAGGTCGTCATGGATGCCATCGAACGCATCAGGAAGCAGGTCACCGACAGCCCCATCATCGTTTACATGAAGGGCAGTCCGGATTTTCCGCAGTGTGGTTTTTCGGGCCGCATCGTGCAGGCGCTCAATGCCTGTGGCGTCGAATATTCCTACGTGAATATCTTCGAGGATGAAGAGGTCTATCGCGCGCTGCCCAAGTTCGCCAACTGGCCGACGTTTCCGCAGCTCTACGTCAAGGGCGAGTTGGTAGGTGGATGCGACATCGCTCTGGATCTGTTCCAGTCCGGTGAGCTCAAAAAGATGCTCAAGGAAGCGGTCGAGACGCGCAAGGCCGCGTAGGGCGCGAAGCTGAATTGCGCGGTGCCCGCCGACGAGGCGGGCATTTTTTTGGGTGCCCGGCCGCCGTTCAACTCAACAGCAGGGTGGCAGCCACCCGCTGCCGCTCCTCGATGCCGACCAACTTCTCGACCCAGGTCAGGGCGAATGCCAGTGCCGTCGCCGGTCCCTGGCTGGTGATGCAGTGTCCATCGATGACCACGGGCCGGTCGACGTAATGCAGCAGCCTGTCCTTGAACGCGGGGTAGCAGGTTGCCTGCTTTCCATCGAGCAGGCCATGCGAGGACAGTGTGAGTGCGGGTGCTGCGCAGATGGCGCCGTACCAGCGATGCGCGACCCGCTGGCTCTTGAGCTTGTCGATCAGCGGCGCGTACTGCGCCAGCCGCTCAGCGCCGCGCTCGCCGCCCGGCAGCACGATGGCGTCGAAGTCCTGTGAGGCAAGGTCCGCAAAGGCGGCGTCGGTCACCAGCCGGATATCGCGGGTGGCGTTGACCACGGTTTCGGTTTCGATGCTGGCCAGGGTCACCGGTATCGAGGCACGCCGGAGCACATTGACCAGGGTGACGGTTTCCAGGCTCTCGGAGCCATGAGCCAGCGGAACGAGGATCTTCATCGCAGTCTCTCTTTTCGGATTGATCGGTGAGCGCCATGCTACGCGCGATGAAGCGCCCGCGAGCGTTTCGCAGGCTGGAATCGCGCAGTTTTTCGCTGTCGCCCCCGGTCTCAAGCCCGCGGCGTCACGCGTCACCGCGAGCCGGCGGTCAAAACCAACCCGAGGGGTTCCCATGTCGTTTCGGCGCATCAGGATTCCGACCGCCGGAGAAAAAGGCACGGTCCGGAACGGCAAGCTCCAGGTGCCCGACCAGCCGATCATCGGCGATGTTGGAGGTAGCGGCATCGCGCCGGATAACACGCCAGCCTGTCTGCGCATCCGGGACGCGGCCGTTGCCAACGTGTATGTCGGTACGCGCAAGATCCACTGGTGAGAGACTTTCCTGGGCGATGCTATGCGCCCGTCGATAACCGGAGCAGCAGCATGCGAATCGGCTTGTTCGTGATTGGGGACGAGATACTGTCCGGCAAGCGGCAGGATCGGCACCTGGCTCGCGTCATCGCGATGCTAGCCGCGCGCGGCATGGCGCTCGATCATGCCCGCTTCCTTGGCGATGACGATGGCGACATCGCCGAGGCGATCGCGCAAACCCGCGTCCGGGGTGACCTGGTGCTGTCCTGCGGCGGGATCGGCGCGACCCCGGACGACCGCACCCGGCAAGCCGCAGCGCGGGCATTTGGAGTTCCTTTGGTACGCCATCCGGAAGGGCAGAAGCTGATCGAGGCGGAACATGGCGAGCGTGCGCATCCGCACCGCGTGAAGATGGCGGACTTTGCGCAGGGAGCGGGCCTCATCCCCAATCCGATCAACCGCGTCGCCGGCTTCTTCGTCGAGCACCATCACTTCGTTCCCGGCTTTCCGGAAATGGCCTGGCCGATGCTGGAGTGGGTGTTGGATCAGCGGTATCCGCATCTCCACTGCGCCGATCCGCCAGTGGAGTTCGCGCTGCGCGTGGTCGGCAACGCCGCGGAGAGCGATCTGCTGGAAATGATGGAAGGGCTGCTGGCACGTTTCCCGCTGGTGAGATTATCGAGCCTGCCGTTTCGCGGGGACGGCACGCGGCCCCGGCATATCGAGTTGAGTGTGCGCGGCCCGTCGGCCGTTGCCGCGGAGGCTTTCACCTACCTGCGTGCCCAACTGGAACAACGGGGGCAAGCGGGGTCCGTGATCGAATTGTTGCGGGGGCCCTGACGTTTGCAGTCCGCGCCGGGATAGAATGCTGTACTTGGGGAGTCGCACCGGGGGGTACGACGTGGAACTTGATGTCAGCGCGCAGACGCGCGCAACGCGCGGTCGTTGGTTGGTCCTATTGGCTCTTGTTGGAGCTTTCCTGATTCCGGTAGACCTAGCGCAAGCGGCGGAAGGGGCGTCAGCGAGGCTCGTCGCACTGCGCAGTCGGGACTATGTGGATCCCTACGCCAACATGCAGGCGGTCTGGATCACACAGGTGCACGCGGGTAGAACGCGGCGGACCCTGGTCCTCAAGCCGATCCAGGCTCGCTACGAGCGCCCGCCCGCGATCGTCCTGTTGCACTACCGGGGTGGAACAGGTGCCGAGATGGCCAACCTGACCGAGGTTGGAACCCTGGTCCGCGACATGGGCCTATGGATTTTTCTGCCCGAGGCCATCAATGGCGCTTGGCAACACAGTGTCGGACAGCCGCCAGCGCAGGATCCTGATGTGGGCTTTATCGACGCGCTGATCGGCAATTCGATAACGACCTACCGACTCGACAGCGAGAGAATCTACCTGGGCGGGTACTCTCTGGGCGGCCACATGGCGCTGCGTTTCGCCTGCGAACGGGCCAACCGAATCGCCGGTGCCTTCGTGGTCGGAGCGACATTCATCAACGCCCTGTCCCAGAGCTGTGCTCCGTCGCGGCCGGTGCCTTTCACTTTCATCCACGGGACAAGCGATAGGGCCGTGAGCTACAACGCTACTCGCGGCGTGCTCTCGGCGCCGCAGACCGCAGCCCGGTGGGCGGCGCTCAACGGGTGCACCCTCACGGTGCCTGAAGTCCAGTTGCCGGACCTGGTCAACGACGGCACGCGGGTGCGCTTGCAGAACTATCGCGTGTGCTCGCGCCAGGCGTCGGTGGATTTCTTCACCATCGAGGGTGGTGGCCACACTTGGCCGGGTGCCTCAACATCTCCGCGGTCGCTTGGCGCGGTCAGCTATGAACTCCATGCAACGCTGACGATGCTGCTGTTCTTCATCCAGTTCCCGGTTGTCGGCCTTTGAGATGATGCCGCGGTGGCAGCCGCCTTTCGGGCCGCTGCCACCGCAGGGAAAGATGCGACGTTGTACAGGCCGGGCTGGGCATACCATACCCTCGGGCCGATTGAAGGCCTGACGAGGGGATTTCGATGAGCGCATCACCCGGCGGTGCAGCCGATTCCGGTTCCGACACTGTGCCGGTCATCCTGCTGGTCGAGGACAATCCGGCGGACCTGCGTCTGACGCAGGAAGTGCTGGAAGAAGCCTCGTTTCCGCATCGCCTGTTGGTGGCGCGCGACGGCGAGCAGGCCTTGGCGATGTTGCGCGGCTTGCCGCCGTATGCCGACCATCCGCTTCCGGACATCGTGCTCCTGGACCTGAACATCCCGCGCAAGAGCGGCCTCGAGGTGCTGGCCGCGATCAAGCAGGACCGCAGGCTCAAGCGGATCCCGGTGCTGATTCTGTCCACCTCGCGAGCGGAGTCCGACTTTGCCGCAGCGTATGACGGGCATGCCAACGCCTTCGTGACCAAGCCAACCGACTGGGGCGAGTTTGCGGAACTGGCGCGGCTGGTGCGCGATTTCTGGCTCAGGATCGTGCAGCGCCCGCCGAAGGTGCGGCCGGAGGGCAAGTGAACCGGGCCGCTGTCCCGCATACCCCCCTGGGCTTGCTGCTGCTGGAGGACAGCCCCACCGATTCGCGCCTGTTGGTCGAAAGCCTGCGCGAAGCGGTCGCTGCTGGCGAAGTCACGGTGCAGACGGTTCGGCGTCTGGCAGATGCCTTAAACCAACTCAGGCAGTTCAGCTTCTCTTGTGTGCTGGTCGATCTCGGACTTCCGGACGCTGAAGGCACGACTCCCGTCCGGAGAATCCGCGAGGCCGATCCCGGCGTCGCGATCGTCGTGCTGAGCGGACGACAGGATGACCGCGTCGCCGGGCAAGCGCTTGCGCTCGGTGCGCAGGATTACCGGGTCAAGGGCCAGTGCTGGGGTGAAGACCTGCTGCACGTGATCCGGCGGGCAATTGACCGAACCGGGACTCCATCCCAGGCCTCGCAGGCTCAGGCCGCCGCGGGAGTAGCCGGAGCGGAGCGCGGCGATCCTGGCGGGCGCACGCGAGTGGCCTTGACGGCGTTGGAACGGGTTTCGGTGATCTCGAACAGATAGCCGCCGATCTCGACCTTTCGACCCGGCTGCGGAATGTTCTCGAGCTTCTCCAGCAGCAGTCCGTTGACCGTCTTGGGTCCATCCGTCGGCAGCTTCCAGCCCAGCGACCGGTTGAGGCTGCGTAGCGTCACCGAGCCGGAGACCCGAAACGATCCGTCGGAATCGGCATAGACATTCTTGATGCGCGTCGCGGGGTCGGAGGTGAACTCGCCGACGACCTCCTCGAGGATGTCCTCCAGAGTCACCAGACCCTGGATGTCGCCGTACTCGTCGACGACGAAGCCGATGCGCCGTTTCTGGTTCTGGAAGTTCAGCAACTGCTGGTTGAGCGGCGTGCCTTCGGGAATGTAGTAGGGCTCGCGCGCCATCTGGATCAAAGTCTTGGTGTCGAGGGTGCCCTCGCTCAGCAGATGCACCAGGCGGCGCACGTGAACCACGCCGCATAGCTCGTCGATCGATCCGCTGTACAGCGGCATGCGCGTGTGCTGGGTGGTGGTGATCTGTTCTTTCACCTGCTCCCAGGGCTGCGACACATCGACGCCGAGGATCTCGTTGCGCGGCACCATGATGTCCTCCACCGTGCCCTTCTCCAGATCCAGGATCGACAGCAGCATCTTCTGGTGGCGCTGCGGAATCATCGCGCCGGCTTCGACGACGACGGTGCGCAGTTCCTCGGTGGACAGGCTGTGCTGGGCGGCTTCCTCTGGACTCACTCCGAACAGGCGCAGGATGCGATTGCCGATGAGGTTGACGATGTCGATCAGCCAGCCGAACAGCTTCAGCATCGGCCAGTAGACATAAGCCGCCGGCAGCCCCAGCTTCTCCGGATTGATCGCGCCCAGGGTCTTGGGCATCGACTCCGAGAAGATAAAGATCAGCAGCGCGGTGGCGATGGTCGCGATGAGGATCGCGGTTTCCGCATCGCCGGTGAGCTTCTGCGCGATCATCAGCAACAACATCGGGATCAGCGCCTGCACGATGTTGTTGAGCAGCAGGATCAGGCCGATCAGGCGGTCAGGCCTCGTCAACAGGTGCTGCGCCAACCGGGCGCCCCGCTCGCCCTTCTGTGCCCGCGTCTTGAGCCGGTACCGGTTCAGGGTCATCAGGCTCGTTTCGGAGCCTGAAAAAAAACCGGACATTGCGATGCAGAGGACCAGCAGTCCCGACAGCAACGGTAGCGGCAGTTGATCCAAGTGCAATCGTTCTCGCGAGACCGGAAACCCTGTAGTTACTGAATCGGCACTGAACCTGTCAACCGTACCTACTTTAATAAATTACCCTAAGTCCATTGTTTTCCAAGAATTTGTTCCAGAACCACGCGGGAGCCGAAGTAAGCCAGAACGAGGGTGGTATAGCCCGCCAGCGCCCACCGGATCGCGGTGCGGCCGCGCCATCCGAACTGCCAGCGGCCCCACAGCAGGATCCCGAAAATCAGCCACGCGGTGATCGACAGCACCGTCTTGTGTGCCAGATGCTGGGCCATCCAGTCGTGCACGAACCACAGGCCGGAAAGCAGGGTGAGACTGAGCAGCACGAAGCCCACGGCGATGAGCTGGAACAGCACCCGTTCCGTCGTCTGAAGCGGTGGAAGCCGACCGCCGACGGGTGCAAGCCGGTGCCGGTGCAGCAGGCGGTCCTGCGCCGCCAGCGCCAGCGACTGCACCGCGGCCAGGGTCAGCAGGCCGGCGGACAGCAGCGACAGCATGACGTGCAGGCTGACTTGCCAGTCCGAGATCTTCAGATCACTCACTGGTGAGGGCGCCAGGGAGCCCAGCAGCGCAAACACCCCGGCCAGCGGGTAGATCGCAGAGCCGATGATCGCCACCGGCTCGCGCAGCGCAAACAGCCACAGCAGCAGGGCGGACTGCCAGAAGAACAGGGAAGCGGCTTCCACAATGCCGATGCGCAGGCTGCCTTCGTGGACCAGCCCGAACGCCAGCGCCAACAGATGCAGCGCGATCGCCAGCGGCGCAACACGCGAAATCTGCGCGGGTCGGTGCCAGCTTGCCCAGCCGCCGACGGCGTAGAGGAGCAGCGCAAGGAGGGAGGCGATGGGGGAAATCATGGCGTCGTTGAAGAATAGCATCGGGCACCGGGCGAACTGCGTGGTAGCATCCGGTCCTCTCATCAAACGCGCAGAGTGGGTGCGTATCAAGGATGCGTATCAAGGTCCTGGGTTGCAGCGGGGGAGTGGGGCCGGATTTGCGCACCACGAGCCTGCTGATCGATGACACGATTCTGATCGACGCCGGTACCGGCATCGGTGACCTTTCGCTCGCTCAAATGCGGCGCATCGGGCACATCTTTCTGACCCACTCGCATCTGGATCACGTTTGCGGCCTGGCTTTCATGGCCGACAACCTGTTCGACCTGATCGAAAAGCCGCTCGAGATCATCGGCATCGAGCCGACCCTGCGAGCTGTGCGGGACCACATCTTCAACTGGAGCATCTGGCCGGATTTTTCCCAACTGCCGACACCGGAAGAGCCGATCATCAAATTCCGCGAAATCGAGCTGCAATCCGTGCAGGAGATTGGCGGCTTGCGCTTGAGGCCATTCGAGGTGCGCCATTCGATTCCGGCGATCGGCTATGCCGTGGAGGGTCCGGAAGGGGTCTTCGTGTTTACCGGCGACACGGGGGCCAGCCGCAAACTCTGGCGCTTTCTCAATTCCCTGGAGCGGCTCGATCGGCTGATGATCGAAATCGCGTTCCCCAACGAACAGGCTGATCTGAGCGATCGCTCGGGTCACTACACGCCGGCCCTGCTCGGCAACGAACTGGGTGGCTTGCGCCACCGTCCGCAGATTTTCCTGACCCATCACAAGCCCGGCTGCGAAGCACTCATCGTGAAGCAATGTGTCACCGCGCTCGCCGGCTGGGACTACCGGCATCTGCGGCGCGGCGACATCATAAGCATCTGAGGTCGGGTGTAGGTCGGGTCAAGCCCGCGGCTTTTCGCGGGTGGATCCGACATGCGCCGGTCGTAAACGGCTCGCCTGCTACGAGGCTCCTGTCGGTTCCGCCTTCGGCTTGAACCGACCTACAACCCACCTACAAACTGACCTGCGATGCTTTTCTCCTCACCCCTTACTCCTGACTTCTCGCGATGTTTGACACCCTGACCCAACGCCTCACCCGCACGCTGGACTCCATCCGCGGCCAGGGCCGCCTGACCGAAGACCAGATCAATGGCGCGGCGCGCGAACTGCGCATGGCCCTGCTCGAAGCCGACGTCGCGCTGCCGGTCATCAAGGAGTTCGTCGACAAGCTCAAGACCCGTGCGCTCGGTGCCGAGATCGCGCAGTCGCTGACGCCGGGCCAGGCCTTCCTGCGCGTGGTGCAGCAGGAACTCACTGAGGCCCTCGGCGGGAAGACCGAGCCGCTGAACCTGCGCGCACAGCCCCCGGTGGTGATCCTCATGGCCGGCCTGCAGGGCTCGGGCAAGACCACCACCACCGGCAAGCTCGCCAAGCGACTCAAGGAAGACGAGAAGAAAAGCGTGCTGGTCGTGTCCTGCGACGTCTATCGGCCCGCGGCCATCGAGCAGTTGCGCATCGTGGCGGGGCAGGTGGGGGTGGACTGGTTCCCCTCCGCGGTGGGCGAGAATCCGGTCGCCATCGCCAAGGCCGCACTCGCGCAGGCGAAGAAACAATTTGCCGATGTGCTGATCATCGACACCGCCGGACGTACCACGGTGGACACCCAGATGATGGCCGAAATCTCGGCCCTGCACACGGCGGTGTCGCCCACGGAAACCCTGTTCGTGGTCGACAGCATGACCGGCCAGGACGCGGCCAGGACGGCGAAGGCGTTTGCAGACGCGGTGCCGCTGACCGGCGTGATCCTGACCAAGGTCGACGGTGATTCGCGCGGCGGCGCGGCCCTGTCCGTGCGTCATGTCACCGGCCGGCCGATCAAGTTCCTCGGCGTCGGCGAGAAGTCCGACAAGCTCGAAGTCTTCCACCCCGAGCGCATCGCCAACCGCATCATCGGCCAGGGTGACATGCTCACCCTGATCGAGGAGACCTCTAAGAAGGTCGATGCTGAAAAAGCCGCCAAGCTGGCGCAGAAGATCACCTCCAAGCGTGGCTTCGACCTCGCCGATTTCCGCGAGCAGATGCAGCAGATGCAGAGCATGGGCAGCCTCGAATCGCTGCTGGAAAAGCTGCCCGGTGGCGCACAGATCCAGGCGCAGATGAAGAACGTCAACGCCGAGAAGGAGATCAGGCGCTCGGTCGCGATCATCAACTCGATGACGCCGCAGGAGCGCAAATTCCCGGACCTGATCAAGGCCTCGCGCAAGCGCCGTATCGCGGCCGGCAGCGGCGTCGAGGTGCAGGAAGTCAACAAGCTGCTGCGCCAGTTCGATACCTCCCGCGACCTGATGAAGAAGATGGCGGGCGGCGGCATGGCCAAGCTGCTGCGGCGCTTCGGCGGCAAGCTGCCGCCGGGCATGCTGCCGCGGTGATCGGTCGATCGGCGCGGGTTCAGGAGTAGGGCGCATGAATGCGCCCTACGATTCGGTTATGGATAGTTGGTGACCTGGCCCGGGTCACCCGTTGCAGCGTCCAGCGTCTGCGAGCGAACCCGGGTGGTCGAGGTGCCCAGCACGGTGATTTCCGAGATCGCGTTGCCGCTGAGGTCATTGCTGCGCACGATGCCCGAAGGATTGAACGCGTTGCCGAGGAAGCGAAGCTGAGACAGCAGTTCCCCGGTCAGTCCGTCGCGCACCTGAACCTCCGGCGGGCCCGGGTCGGGCTTGGCCAGCACCGCGATTTCCTGGGACTGGTTGCCGTTCTGATCCGGCAGCATGGCGACTGCGTTTGGGGTGTAGCGTTTGCTGAAGAACACGAAGCTGCGATCGACCGTGGCGGTCAGCAGATCCCCCACTTCCACTCGAATCCGGCCATTGCCCGATTCGCGACCGAGCACCACCAATTCCTGCGCGCCGTTGCCGTTGAGATCGGAGGCGATCGCCAGAGACACCGCTTGCAGTCGTCTGGAGAAGCGCGGCGTGGGAATCAGATGGCCGGTACTGGCATCGCGCGCTTCCACCACGGTCGCACCGGTTCGACCATCGCGCGCCAGCACCACGAGCTCCGGTCCCGCGTTGCCGTCCAGATCCATGATGCGATTCAGGCTGATCGGTTCTGCGCGCCGGTTGAGAAACACAATATTGCGGAGTGCCGCTCCGGTCCCCAGGTCGGCTATCTGCACCTCGTTGCGGGTCGTGGCGCGACCGAGCACTGCAATTTCCTCAGTGCCGGACCCGTCGAGGTCCGGCACCAGGGCAAGGGAGATCGGCTCGAAGGCCTTCGACAGCACCGGGAACACACGCAATCTGGCACCGGTGAGGGAACTGCGCAGCTCGATGCGCAACAGGCCGTTAGCCAGATTCCGGGTCAACACGGCGAGTTCGACCTTGCGATCGCCGTCGAGGTCTCGGACACCCGCGACCGCGGCCTGGCCGAGCGACGTTCCAAGGTCTGCCGTCGAGATCGTCGCACCGTCCAGTCCGTCCTTCACGTACAGCTTGAGGCCGCTTCCGTCCTTGACCAGCACTGCCAGGTCTTGCGCGCTATTACGGTTGATGTCGGGGAGACCGATCAGCGCACTGTCCGGCCGCACCGATAGCGTGAATTCCTGCTGCGCGGGTGCCGCGCCATTCGCCCCACTGTCGGCGACGCTGATCGTGACCGCTCCCGACGACGTGGCGCCGGAGGGCGGCGTCCAGGTGATGCGCCCCGTGTTCGAGATGCTCATGCCGTCCGGTTCACCGGATAGCAAGAAGCTGAGCGTCGGGTCGTCGACATCGGTGGCGATCACATCATGCACGAACGGCCGCGAATCGAACGCGATGCTGGGCGCGCGCGAGGTAATGCGGGGTGCGTCGTTGATCGCGTTCACGGTCAGGGTCACCGTAGCCGGGCTCGAATTTTCCGAGCCGTCGCTGGCGCGGTAGGTGAACGTGACGGGGCCGCTGAAGTTGCTGGCCGGCGTGAACCTGAAGCTGCCATCCGCATTGGTCGCGAGCACACCCTGCGTCGCCGGCACCACGCTGAACATCACCGCGGTCAATGTTCCGCCGTCGGCATCGCTGTCGTTGGCGAGCAGGCCCTGAGCCGCGTTCACCGTCAGCGGTGTGTCCTCATTGGTGGCGTAGCTGTCGTTTTCGGCCACGGGGGGACTGCTTACGTCGGACACGCTGATCGTCACGGTGGCGACGTTGTCGGAGTTGAGGTTCTGCGCGTCGCGTGCTCGATAGGTGAACGAGGCTGTGCCGCTGAAGTTTGGCGCTGGGGTGTAAGTGAACCCGCCGTTGGTCTGGAATACCAGCGTGCCGGCGGTGGGTGCGACGCTGCTGACCAGCACGGCCTGCGTCGGCTTCGGTCCGTCCGGATCGGTGTCGTTGGCCAGTACGCCGTTGGCGGCGCTGCGGGTCAGCGGTGCGCCTTCGGCGGTGCTGAAACTGTCGTTGACGGCGACCGGAGCGTCGTTCACCGGCGTGATGGTGATGCCGACGGTCACGGTGTTGGAGTTGGCGGTACCGTCGTTGGCGCGGTAGGTGAAGCTATCGGTGGTCGTGTTCGAACCGTCGTGGGTGTAACTGAAGCGGCCGTTGGCCATCAGGTTGAAGGCGGAATCGTTCGCGGGTCCGGCCACCAGCATCGCGGTCAGAGGACCACCGTCGGCATCGGTGTCGTTACTGAGTACGGAGTTGCTGCCGGTCGAACCGGAGCCGCCTTCGACGACGGTGAGGAAGTTCGGGTTGGCGACCGCCACCGGCGCGTCGTTCACCGGTGTGACCGTGATGCCGACGGTCACCGTGTTGGAATTCGCCGCGCCGTCGTTCGCACGATAGGTGAACGAATCCGGTCCGTTATAGTTCGCGTCCGGCGTATAGCTGAAGCTGCCGTTGGGGTTGAGCGTGAGATTTCCGTGAGACGGTTCGGCGACCCGCGCGGCGGTCAGCGCGTCGCCGTTGGCATCGGTATCGTTGCCGAGCACGCCGGGCGCGGAGCGGCTTAGCACGGTGTCCTCGCTGGTCATGAAGCTATCGGCGACCGCGACCGGCACTGCGTTGGGTGCAACGACCGTGATGCTGCGCGTATTGCATGCGGAAGGGCCGTCGCCGCCCGTGTTGCTGTCTCCGTTGACCGGATTGGTGCAGACGAACAGCGTGTAATTACCTGGTGCCGACGGAGCGCTCCAAGTGAATCCCCAGGCGATGGTGTTGCCGTCCACCGCACGGCGGGTGTTTTGGACCAATTCATTGCCGTCTTTCCTGACTCCGGAGTCGGACGGATTCAGCGTGCCGCTGTTGGCGGACAGATCGAAGCCGCCGAACACGGTGTCCGACCCGGATGTACGGGTCATTTGCACCGAGAAAGATCCGGTCTCTCCAGGGTCCAGAACCCCAGGCCCCTGGATGGAAGCGGAAAAAGCGAACGAACCGCCGCCGTGACAGCCGTTCGTGCAGTTGTTGCTGGTGGTGGAGCGGCCCGCGATCCCTGCGTTGTTCCCCCAGGCGGTGCCGATGCTCGATGCCGAAAGCATTACGACCCCTGCGAAGAGTCGCATAACGCGCCTGCCGTTGCCGTTCGACATTAGAGCCTCGTGTCTGAGTTGCCGTTCGAATTGACGCGCCCGTCGGCGCGATCAATCCGATGGTGAACCTCGGATGCCGGGCTGCCAAGCTTTCCTCAAACAAGGATGACGCGACACCTTGGCGCCGGAGGGTGGATGCGCTCCGTTTATCCACCCTCCCAGTCAGCGCGGCGTAGCGGCGTGGGGTGGATAAGCGAAGCGCATCCACCGGGGTCGAGCGCGTGTTTGGCCGCGTTTGGAACTCTTCCTTGGTCCTTCCCCAGCGCTCAGGGATAGTTCGTCTTAAGGCCGAAGTCTCCCGTTGCGGCGTCCAGGGTCTGCGAACGAACTCGGTTGGACGAGGTGCCCAGCACGGTCAGTTCCGGGATCGCGTTGCCGTTGAGGTCGCTGCTGCGCGCGAGGCCGGACGGATGGAACGGGTTGCCATCGTCGCGCCGTCCAGTCCGTCCTTCACGTGCAGTTTGAGGCCGCCACCGTCCTTGACCAGAACCGCGAGGTCCTGCGCACGGTTGCGGTTGATGTCGGCGAGGCCGATCAGCGCGGTGTCCGGCCGCACCGCCAGCGTGAATACCTGTTGCGCCGGCACAGCACCGTTTTCGCCGCCGTCGGCGACCGTGATCGTGACCCGCCCGGAGGTAGTGGCGCCGGAAGGCGGGGTCCAGATGATCCGACCGGCATTGGAGACGCGCATGCCGGCCGGTGCGCCAGACAGCGAGAAGCTGAAGCGGGTGTCGTCGATGTCGGTAGCGGTCACGTCATGCACGAACGGCCGGGAATCGAATGCCAGACTAGGTGCGCGAGACGAGATTCCGGGCGCGTCATTGATCGCGTTGACGGTCAGCGTCACCGTCGCCGTGCTGGAAGTCGCTGAGGCGTTGCTGGCGCGGTAGGTAAAGGTTTCTGTGCCGTTGAAGTTGGGCGCCGGGGTGTAGTGAAAACTGCCGTTCACATTGAGAGTCACCCTTCCGCCGGGCGGTCCTGCGACCAGCACCGCCGTCAGCGCGCCGCCGTCCGGATCGGTATCGTTGCCTAGCACGCCCGGCGCGCCGATGCTCAGTTCGCCGTCCTCGTTGAGCGAGAAATTATCGGCGGCGGCAACCGGGGCATTTTCGCTGACCTCATTGACCATCAGCGCCACAGTCACTGTGGCCGAATGCTCCTGGCCGTCGCCAGCGCGATAGCTGAAGGTGTCGGTGCCGCTAAAGTTGGCCTCGGAGGTATAGCGGAAGCTGCCATCGGAATTGAGCATGAGGCTGCCGTGTGAAGGGCCTGCCACCAAGCTAGCGGTCAGCGCATCGCTGTCCGCATCGGTGTCATTGACGAGGACGCCGCGCGCCGGGACATCCAAGACTCGGTCTTCATCCGCCTCGAAGCGGTCCGCCGCGGCAACCGGCGCGTCGTTGATCGCCTCGACGATGAGAGTCGCCGTGACCGCGTTGGAGTTGGCGGACCCGTCGTTCGCCTGGTAGGTGAAAGAGTCCGTGCCATTGAAGTTGACGCTGTCTTCGCCGGTCGCCACGGGACCATCGTTTACTGCGAGCACGGTGAGTCGGAGCGATCCGCTTGCACTTCTTCCGTCAGCGTCTCTCATAAGGAACGTAACGAAACGGTTACCAGCGATGGGATTGTCACCAAAAGTATTGCGATAACGCACTTGCTCCAGCGCCGTCCCGTAGGTCGATGCGGGTGCCGAACCCGTCAGCTTGAGCCGAGGAAACCGTTGTCGTCGAAACCGAAGTTGCACGTAAGCGGTGTGCTCGGACAGATGAATTCATCATCGGTGTCGTCGCTTGCGATACGCACCCGCGCCGAGGTCAGTTGTACGTCACCCAGAGTCAGAGATCCGTTCACGACAATTGGGGCGGCACCTTCCGTGTAAGTGGGTGTTGCGTCGATGCCGGAGATGCTGGGTGGAGGCGGGCTCGCGACCGTGACGCTGTGCATGTCGCACACTGAAGGCCCGTCTGCTGTCGTGCTTCCGGTGCCGTCGACCGGATTGGTACACGCGAATAGCATGTAGTTGCCAGGACAGCACTCCATGAAAACGACTAGGCGATGCTGCCGTCGTTCATACTTCTGCGGTCATTCTGAACCAACTCGTTGCCGAACTTGCTGACGCCGGCATCCGAAGAATTTAGCGTTCCGCCATTCGCGGATAAGCCAAAGCCACCGAACACGTCGCCCGACCCCGACTCACGGGTCATTCGCACGCTGAGCGATCCGGCCGCGCCGGGAGTCAGCATGGTCGGTCCCTGAATCCCGGTCGAAAAATCGAACGCGCCTCCGCCGTGACAGCTGGATGTGCAGTTGTTAGCGGCGGTGGAGTGCCCGACGAGGCCGGCGTTGTTCGCCCAGACCGGAGCGGTGCCTGATGCCGAGAGAACCGTGAGCGATGCGAGAACTCGTGCAACGCGCCTGCCACCGCTGCTAGCCACGAGAGCCCCGTAACCGTTCGCTGTTCCTGTTGAACGCGACGAATGCAGCGCTCTTCCCGCATTGGACTCGACGCAGATGGTCGCGCCCAGCAGTTTGTTTCAGTAATCCCGCTGCGGCCCCTCATAACCCAGCCCAGCGACGCCGAACGGCACTTCGCGACCCACGATCGCTTCGATCGTCATCAGCTCCAGGTCGGTGTGGTTGAAGAACGGCGCCGGGATGATGTGGCGCCCGTTCGCATCGGGAGTGGCCAGGACGTAGCGCGGCGCGTCGTGATGACGCGAGACGATCTGCTCGGTCTGGTTGCGATCCTGCTCGGAGCGGATGTCGGTGGTGCCGTAGCAGGTGCAGAAATAGGTCTTCTCCGGATCGACCTCGGCGTAGGCTCCGGTGCCGCGGATGCCGATGGTCGCCACGACGGTGCGCATCTCGACTTCCTCGTCGCGTCGGCGCTTGCCGAACACGCTGAGCAGTGCCCCCCGGACCAGTCGCATGCTGCGGACCAGCAACTCGCGGCCGTCCAGTTCGATGCTGGAATTCTGTCTGAGGATGAAGGCGGTCCCGCCGACGGCGGCGACGATGAAACTGCCGTCGGCAGTTTCCAGTTTGTCGGTAGGGCCGATGCGGGTTTCATAGGTCGCGGGCTGGCCGTTGACCAGCACGCGACCGCGCATCTCGAAGATGGACCGGCCTTCGGGCAGGCGCCGTGGCACCCGGCCGAACAGTTGCGCCAGCGCCGGCAGGTTCCAGCCCATGCCTCCGCTGAAAAGTCCCAGCGCCATCGCGCGGAGGAGGAATGCGCGGCGCGCGTCGTCGATGTCTTCGCGGGTTCGGCGTATGAGCATGAGCTTGACCGTGCAGGCTTTGGGAGTACGGACACTTCATGAGACCGTCGCAGCATACATCGCGGGGTGTGCGCTTCGTCGCACGGCTATCGGCGGGTAGTGCATCAGTCTGAATTCCAGAACCCCGTTCGGCCCGAGTAGCGCCGGCCCGTTCGTCCCGAGCAGCCGCGCAGCGGGCGTACCGAGGGAAGCGGCGCGTATCGAGGGTACGCCCGGCACCTCGATACGCGGCATTGCTGCGCAACGGCGCTACTCGATGCGAACGGATTTCAAACTGATGCACTACCTATCGGCGACGCGGCTTTACAAGTCTGGAAGACCGCGTCAAGAATCGGCCACGTCCAAAGGGGTCGATACCTGTGAGTGCTGGAACGGCAGGCGGGTTTTTTTTCAGCGGCCATGTCGGTGACGTTGTGCGTGCCCTGGTTCTGTTTGCGGGCGCGTTGCTGTTGAGCAGCACCGCCAGCGCCCAGATGAACCCTTTCCAACCGCGTATCACGGCCGGCTTCAGCGCCGGCTACGACACCAATCTGCCGAGTTCGCAGGAGAACCAGGAAAAAGAGAGCAGCCGGTTCTACTCGATGCTGCTGTCGGGTGATGTCACTTGGATCGCGACCAATGTGCTGGCGCTGATGTTGCGCGGGCAGGTGCAGGGAGACAGCTACGATCGCTTCGAGGAGTTGTCGAACGCCAGGGCGCTGGCGATGCTGCGCGCGATCTACAAGCCGCTCGGTGGATTCTATACGCCGGTGCTGACCGGCTGGGTGTCGGCCGCCAAGCTTGAATACGGCAGCGAGATCCGCAGCGGCGAGGAGTATCGCGGCGGCGTTTTCGCGACGCTGCCGCTGACCACGCGCATCGGTCTTCGCGGCGAGATCAAGGGTTTTCATCGCCAGGGCGAAGGGCGGGTGTTCGACCAGTCCGGCCAGTCTGCGGTGGTCGGATTCAACTGGGCGCTCGATCCGCGTCTGGCGGCGAATCTGTCTTACGAGTTCCAGACCGGCGATAGTTTTTCCTCGGGCTCGCCGACTTTGCGGCTCACCCGGACCGCCGAGGTGATCGAGCCGGATGATGCCTTCGGCGGGCTGGCCGGGAACCAGTTTGCGTACCGTTTCCGGGCCGATACGCAGGTGGTTGCGGCGGGTTTGAACTATCGGCTGACCAGCAATTCGGCGCTCGACGCGCAGGTGCAGGCGATCAGCGTCGAGGCGGATCTCGATAACCGCTACTACCGCATGGTGGGCGTGTTCGGAATCCTCGTGAGGTTCAGGTGACGATCGGCCGGCACAGGCTGCGTAAGTCGTCATTGACGCTGTGTCTGATCGCCCTGCTCGGTGGGTGCTCCTCCACCGGGGATGATGGCGCCGAAGCCACCCCGGGCCTTGCGGGCGAGGAACTCGGAGCCAAGAATTTTCTGTTGTTCCTGAACCGCCAGCCGTCTCTGGCCGCCGGCGACTACACCCTGGTCGCGGCCACCGCCGTAGTCGGTCAGAGCGGGAACTACCAACTAAGCCTGCGCTTCGACGACGGGCGTACCCAGCTCATCCAAGGGAACTGGACCTCGTCAGGTGGGCCGGATGCCGTCGGCGGAAACCCACGTCACCTCATCACGCTCGATCGGCCGGGTGGGCTGGACGCGACGCTGTCGTCGAGTGTGGATGCCGTGCTCTTGCTGCTCGATCGATCGGCCAATCGGCTTGCGCAGGATGCAGATGGTCCTGACGGCAGCGATGCGCGGATCGTGCTCGCGCAATCCACTACCGACGATGCTGCCTACGCGCGCGCCTACTACGCGACCATCGACCCCCTGAATCTGCGCACCACGCTGGCGGACTGGAAGCGGGTTAACGGCTTCGACACTCCCGACGAGGACGCGGCGGTGGTATTCCGCGACACCCGCGACCTTGGCTACGGCCGCAACATGCACATGAAACGCAAGGGCCTGGACGGCAGCGGCCAGGGCAGCGTGGCGTTCTACGTGGACAACTACCAGCTCGTCGAAGTCGCCGGGCTGGATTACAGCGCGATCAATCTCGACGCCGCCATCGAGCAGACGCAGAGGTTCTATATCGGCACCAACGCGCTCGAGTTCGGTCCGTTGGACGCCGATGGCAACGGTGTGGCGGACGATCCTTCGGGTGATGCACAGAAATCCTTCGTGCGGTTCTACGCGTTCTCACCGCGTCCTCCGTACGAACGGGTCCTCGCCCTGGACATGGACGGCCTCGGCGAAAAGGGCATGCCCATTCCGTGTATCACCTGCCACGGCGGCCGCGCAGACCCCATCCTGCCCAATGGCCGCTTTCCACGCGAAGGCGACGTCAGGGGCCGCTTGCAGCCGCTCGACGTCGACGAGATGGATATTTCCACGACGCGGGCGGGGTTCACCCGGGCTGCGCTCGAAGCCGATTTCAAGGCAATCAACCGAGCGGTTTACCATTCCTACGCGCCCGGTTTGGTGTCGCAATCCGGCGAATGGAACTCGAGCGAAGCACGCAAACTGATCGAGGCATGGTACGGTGGTCCGGATCTGCCGAATGGCCAATTTCTCGACCAATACGTACCCCAGGGCTGGGGTCCGGACGCCACTCCCGTTCCTCCGGTGGACAGCGTTGATCTGTACCGCAATGTGGTGTCGGACAACTGCCGCATCTGCCATCTGTTGCGCGGGACGCGGGACAACTGCGACGTTGATTTCGGCTCGTTTCAGGACAATTGCGACATCGATTTCAGCTCGTTCGCCAAGTTCAACTCGTATGTCGACGACATAGAGCCCCTGGTCTACGACAGCGGCCGGATGCCGCTGGGGCTGGTGGCCTATAACACGCTGTTCACGGGCGCCGGTCTGTTGGAAAAGCTCGCTGACTTCCTGCCCGACTTCAGTCGCAGGAATGCGCAGGGCGCCATCCTGCGCCCGGGGCGCGCAATTGCGGATGCGGGGCCCGACCGACGCAGCGTCGGCCCGGTGGCCGTCAGCGGAATCGCCAGCCGCGCGGCCCTGAGCCATTCGTGGCGCATCGTGTCGCAACCGCCCGGCGCGAATGCCACGCTAATGTCCGCCGACCGTGTGCGCGTGGTGCTTCACGCAGAGGTTGACGGCGCATATGAGCTGGAACTGAGCGTCATCGGGGCGGCCGGAGAGCGTTCGACTGATCGGACTCGCATCACGCTCGACAGCGGCCTTGCCCTGCCGTCCAGTGATCCGCCTGCACCTTCTGACATCAGTTTCGAGACCCACATTCTGCCGCTCCTGGAAAACAGTTGTTTTAGCTGTCACGGACAGAGCACCAGCGTGCGGCCGCCCTTGCTGATGACTCCTCCGGTCCCTCCCGAGTCGCGCGACGTGTACACGGACGTGCGCGCCCGGGTGAATTTCGACGATCCCGAACAGAGCCCGTTGTTGACCCGACCCAGCGGCCTCCACCACGGCGGAAGCCGAATCACGGGCTTCGATCTTTCAGGAGACCAGCGAAACTACGATCTGTTGCTTGAATGGATTCTCGAAGGCGCCCGCCAGCGTTGAATCCGAATCCGGCAGGTGGACCCGTCAGCAGGGCACATTCATGCGCCGACTCTCCCCGGGCGTGAATGTGCCCCCCGGGGGGGCGCATTGAGGATCGCCCTCGTCGCCGGAGAGCTCTCCGGAGATCTGCTTGGCGCCGCCTTGATCCGCGCACTGCGCCTGCGCTTTGCCGATGCTCGCTTCTACGGCGTGGCCGGGCCACGGATGATCGAGGCGGGGTGCGAGGCGCTCGAGTCGATCGACCAGCTTTCGGTCATGGGTCTGGCCGAAGTGCTGCCCGCGGTTCCGCGCCTGCTCAGGCTGCGCGCGCACCTGGTCAAACGCTTCACCGATGACCGACCCGACGTGCTGATCGGCATCGATGCGCCCGATTTCACCCTGGGCCTGGAGCGGCGTCTTCGTCAATCCGGCATCCGGACCGCGCACGTCGTGAGCCCGACGATCTGGGCCTGGAGGGGCGGCAGGGTGCGGAAGATTGCGCGCTCGACCGACTTGATGCTCTGCCTGTTCCCGTTCGAGCCTCGTTACTACGAGGGCCACGGCTTGCGCGCTGCGTATATCGGCCATCCGCTGGCTGACGAACTCGATGACTCGGTCAGCGGGATCGCGGCGCGGAGCGACCTGGGATTGCCGGCGGAAGGACCGGTGGTGGCAGTGTTGCCGGGTTCGCGAGGCGGCGAATTCAAGTATCTGGCGGAGCCGTTCGCATGTGCGGCTGCCCTGCTGCATGCCCGGTTCCCGGATATCCGCTTCGTTACTCCGATCGCCAAGCCGAAGCTGCGTGCGACGATGGAGGCGGTGATCGCGCAGCACGCGCCGCAGTGCCGGTGGATCCTGCTCGACGGTCGATCGCGCGCGGCCATGCGCGCGGCCGACGCGGTGATCATCGCTTCCGGTACCGCCACGTTGGAGTGCCTGCTGCTGGGCCGGCCCATGGTCGTCAGCTACCGCACCTCCGCTCTGACGGCGTTTCTGATGCTCCGGCTCGGTCTGCTCAAGACCCGTCATGTGAGCCTGCCCAATCTGCTCGCCGACGAGCCCTGCGTGACCGAGTTGCTGCAGGGCGACGCCACGCCCGGACGCATCGCGGATGAGTGCGCCGAATTGCTGAATAGTGCCGATCGGCGCGGGAGGCAGTTACGGCAGTTCGACCTCGTGCGTCGGCGCCTGCGTTGCGACGCGGCCAACACGGCGGCACGTGAGATCGCCGCCTTGATCAGAAAGCAATAACACTGGTGCGAGAGGGGGGACTCGAACCCCCACGAGGGGTTACCTCGGCGGATTTTGAGCCGTGAATCCGTTGCTACGCTGACTTTCGCCGAGGCATGAAATAGCCCGCTGGAGCTGGTTTTCTCAGGTCGGCGTATCCCTTGTCTCATCCGCCGAGCATCCTTTACTCAATGGTCTGTAATATAGGCGACAGATGGCACCTGGAAGAATGAGCGTACCAGCTTTGGGTTTCGCTTCACTGCGGCCAGTTCTGTGTGGATGCGTTCCTTCAGTTTTTCACCTTGCCGCAGAGGGCGTCGTGCCGTTCCGGTGCGTTTGACGTGGCTCCAGACCCGTTCATCGGGATTCAAATCCGGGGCGTAGCCCGGCAGGAAATGCAGAGAAAGTTTTCCCGCGGTCGATTCGACGTATTCGCGCACGATGACGCGCTTGTGCGCGGGCAGGCCGTCCACGATCAGATGGACCGGCTTCTTTCGATTCCGCATCAGCTTGCGCAGCAGTTCGATGAAGAGTTCGCCGTTGAGCCCGCCGCTGTAAGTGCAGAACCAGAAGGCACCTCGGGCGTTCACCGCTGAGGCCGCCGACATCGATTGGCGCTGGCCGGGACGATGGACGACAGGCGTTTGACCGCGCAGTCCCCAGGTCTTGCCGTGGACCGTGTCGGCGCGAAACCCGGATTCATCCCAGAAGAAGATTTCCGCACCCTCACGTTTGGCCTGCCGCTCGATGGCCGGATAGGTTTCGCGCTGCCAGCGCTCGATCGCCTCCGGATCGCGCTGATAAGCGCGTTGCAGAGGCTTCTGCGGCGTCAGGTCGAGTTTGGCCAGCAGCGCCCCGACTGCGGTCACCCCGAGCTTGATTCCGAATTTCTGTTCAATCAGCAGGGCCACAATGGCCCGCGTCCACAGGCCAAAATCCAATCCGTACTGCCGCGGGTCGCGGCCATTGATCCAGCGAAACACCTGACGCTCTTGAGCCGGCGTCAGGCGACGTGGACGCCCGGTGCCCTGAGTCGAGCGCAGCGCCTTGAGCCCGCGGCCTCGTCCCGACGAGGCCTTGATCCACTTGTAGATCGTCGTGCGGTTGAACCCGTACGAGGCGATCACCTCCGAAGGATCCTGCCCCTCGCGCACTCGCTCCACCGCCATCAGGCGGATCTCTTCAAGTGTCTTGTGGTCCAGCTGGCGGCCGTCTCGTTTCATGCTGCGTTCGACAATAGAACGCAGTAAAGAGTTCTGCAATTGTCGTCTAAATTATCGACTACTCAGTAATTGATGGGCTCCGACTGCGTTGATTGATTTCCACTGCCACCTTGATCTCTACGCAGACCCTGCCGCCGTCATCGCGGAATGTACGAAGCGCCGGCTGTTCGTGTTGTCGGTGACGACGGTTCCTAGCGCTTTCGAGGGCACTAAAGCTTTGGCGGCCGGCAGCGACCGCATTCGCACCGCTCTAGGACTACATCCAGAAGTGGCCGTACAGCGACGTCAGGAACTGTCCCTGTTCGAGAAGCTGATTGGGCGAACGAAGTACGTGGGTGAGGTGGGGCTAGATGGCTCGCGCGATCACCGAGACACGTTGGATGCTCAGGTGGACATTCTCGGGAACATTCTTGGGCTGTGCAGCAGCAATGGTGGGCGAATCATCCTCTGGCCCTGGCCCTGGCAGCTTAAAACCCCGCAGAACATCCACTTATAAATTCAGGCCCGCTGTACAGACAAACGGGGCCAGCTCTGTCGGTTCATGCGATTCACGCGACCCCAGGTTCATTATTCCGATACGCCGGAGCCGGTGACGCCGTACCAGGCCGCAGCGCAGGTTTGGGATCAGCGGTTGGGAAGCGCCCGCGTGCAGGCGAAGAACTGGCGGTTGATGGCCTTCGGCTGTCTGTCGCTGGCGCTGATGATGGCTGTGGGTTTGGTCTGGCGTTCAGGGCAGTCTCTCGTCACACCTTACGTGGTGGAGGTCGATGCCGCGGGCGAAGTACGCGCGGTGGGCGAAGCGGCCACGCCGTACAAGCCGACCGATGCGCAGATCGCCTACCACTTGGCTTGCTTCGTCGGCAGCGTGCGGTCGCTATCGACCGACCCGATCGTGGTGCGACAGAACTGGCTCGACGCCTACGACTACACCACCGATCGCGGTGCCGCGACATTGAATGAATATGCGCGCGAGAACGATCCGTTCGCGCGCATCGGACAGAACTCGACGGCGGTGGAAGTCACCAGCGTCGTGCGTGCCAGCGACAGCAGCTTTCAGTTGCGCTGGATCGAGCGTCACTACGTGAACGGCGCGCTGTCGGACACCGAGCGCTGGACGGCGGTTCTGTCGGTGGTGCTGCAACCGCCGCGCAACGAGGAGCGGTTACGGCGCAATCCTTTAGGCATTTACGTCAACGGCCTCGCGTGGAGCCGTGAACTCGAAGCAACACCAGGAGCAAAGCCATGAAAGCGGATTTCCGCGTTGCCGTATTTACGGTGATCCTGATCGCCACTGCGGGATGCGCGTCGCGCGGCACGCCGCCGCCGACCATCACACTGAATGAGCCGGGTCCTGTCGAAGCGATTCCGGAACCGCCGAAGCCCGTCGAGATCGTCGAGATACCGCAGCCCTTGGCGCTGCCCTGTCAGCTCAAGCCACTCGCACCGACGGCCCTACGGACGCCAGAGCCTACCGATCACGAAGAGCGGGTCACACTCGCCAACGAAGCGGCGCGCGTGGCGCCGACCCTCGACGGATACATCAACGCGATCCAGATGTGGCCTTACTCGGATGGCGCGCTTTATCAGGTCTACGCGAGTCCCGGACATGTCACGGTGATCGCGCTGCAGGAGGGCGAAGAACTTCTTACCGTCTCCGCCGGTGACACCGTGCGCTGGATCGTCGGCGACACCGCCAGCGGTAGTGGCACGACTCGTCGAGCGAGCATTCTCGTGAAACCAACGCGAGCCGATCTGAACACCAATCTGGTCATCACGACGAATCGGCGCACGTACTTGCTGGAACTCAATGCGACCGAGCAGACCTGGATGGCTTCGGTGTCTTGGGCATATCCGCAGGACCAACTCGTGTCGCTCCGAAAAATGGCGGCGCCCGTGCCGGCACCTGTCGCAACGACATCGGAATCCGGTCTGGTGCTGGAGGATCTGCGTTTCCGTTACGCGATTCGCGGAGACGACGCGCCCTTGAAGCCGCTGCGGGCCTTCGATGATGGTCAGCGCGTCTATATCCAGTTCCCACGGCAGATCGCCCAGGGCGAACTGCCGCCGCTCTTCGTGATCGGGCCGCAGGGCGACACCCAGCTCGTGAACTACCGCTACCGGGCGCCGTACTACATCGTTGACCGCCTGTTCGGGGCAGCCGAGCTACGGCTCGGCGGCGACGATGCTTCGGTCGTGCGCATCGAGCGCGTCGATAGCACTTCGCGCTGGCAGGGATCGTGAACGCCGCAGCAGCAACCAAGGTCGATCCGGAGAGCCTGACGTTGCGTGCCGCGCCGAGGGCGGTCACGCGGCTCAACAGAAGCATGCTTGCGGCAATCGTCGGCACGTTGGCGGCTGCCGTCTTCGGCGCGACCCTTTGGTCGTTGCAAGCTCCGAAGCGCTCGGGTGGTGCTCAGAAGAGCGAGCTGTACAACGTGGATCGCGTCTCGCGGTCGGAAGGTCTTGCGCGATTGCCGGCGGACTATTCGCAAGTACCCGCGCGAGAAACGGAGGAGCTGCCGCCGGTTCTCGGAGAACCATTACCAGGCGATCTCGGCGGTCCGATGCTGCATGCCGGGCAGACGACGGGAATGGACCCCTATGGCGATCCGATTGGTACGGAGCGCGCGAACGCCGAACGTGATGCCGATGCAGCAGCGAAGTCGTCTGTGTTCTTCAGCAGCGCTCAGCCAGCGGGCGCGAATGTAGAACCCGCCCAGGCGAATGCGGCTCCCACATCGCAAAACTTCGGCGATGCAGGGTTCAATCTTGCTGGGCCGACATTGGCGGCTACGCAGCCGGCCGATCCGACGGCAGTACAGAGTCGACAGGACCAGAAGCAGGCTTTTCTCGATCGCGGTGATACCGCGACGCGCAATCCGGCCGGTCTTCAACTTCCGGCCTCGCCCTACCAAGTCATGGCGGGCACCATCATTCCCGCGGCGTTGGTTACCGGAATCAACTCCGATCTCCCGGGGCAAGTCATCGCCAACGTCAGCGAGGCGGTGTACGACACTGCGACCGGACAGTACCTGATGATCCCACAGGGCTCGCGTCTGATCGGCCGTTACGACAGTCAGATCGCCTTTGGTCAGCGTCGTGTACTGCTGGTATGGACGCGGCTAATCCTGCCGGACACGTCTTCGATCTCTCTGGATCGACTGCCCGGCGTCGATCCTGCCGGCTACGCCGGTCTGGAGGACGGCGTCGATTGGCACTGGGATCGCATCCTGGCCGGGGCAGCGTTGTCTACGCTGCTCGGTGTCGGTGCAGAACTGGCCGCGCCGCAACGCGACGGCAGCGATGGTCGCGTCATCGTCGCGACGCGCGAGAGCGCGCAGGAGACCATCAACGAAGTCGGCCAGGAAATCACGCGGCGCAATCTGAATGTGCAGCCGACGCTCACCGTTCGCCCAGGTTTCCCGATGCGGGTAATGGTCAACAAGGATCTTGTTCTACGCCCGTACCAGCCACTGTTCTTCAGCAGAGGAGCGCCATGACCTCAAACCCCAGCACCAAGCTGCGCCTTGGCCCCTTGCCCAAGACGGACACGGTCAAGATCGCGATCACGTTGAGCAGTGAACTGAAGGCGAATCTCGACCGCTACGCGGCCTTGCATGCGCAGACCTGGGGCGAAGCTGTCGATGCGCCAACTTTGATTCCCCACATCCTCGATGCCTTCATCGCAAGGGATCGTGGATTCCGCAGGACATGGAAGAAGTAGTGCGAGGGTGATTCACTTCGGCGTTTCAACGGCGACAGCCTCGCCGGAGCGCGCGCGCTCCGCGAACCTCACCAGTGGCTCGGACGGCTCTCGGTCAGGTCGGATGAGGTACGTCGTCAGCGTCACCGACTTATCGGTCAGCGGCCGGACGACGACATCTGGATGCTGCGTAACCGCAACTCGCGACGCGATTGCGAAACCGATGCCGTAACCCGCGCCAATCAGCGTCAGCAACACGCCGAGCGTCGTGGCGTAGTCGGCCACTGTCGGCTGCGCATCCATGCGACGCATCAGCAACTCTAGTTGTTGGTACGAGCCTGATCCGCCCTCTGGGTGGCACAGGACCAGCGGATACTTGAGCGCATCCACCAGGGCGATACGTTTGTGCTCGGCGAGCGGGTGACGAGCTGGCAGGACGACGGCGATCGGGTCAGTCCACAGGGGCTCGGCGACCAGGCCTTCTCCAGCGTCAAAGCCAAAGGCGAAGCCGGCGTCCAGAAGGTCCTGTCGCAATCCCTTTAACTGCTGGGCATAGGGCATCTCGAAGAAACGAATCTCGATGTCCGGCTCCTCTGTTCGGCACTGGCTAAGCAGTGCAGCGAGACGCGGTTGGGCGATGCCGTCGGACAAGCCGATCCTAAGATGACCATGAAATCCGCTGGCCGCGGCGCGCGCTCGAACCTTTGCCTGCTCTACTGCTGCGAGCACGCGGCGTGATTCATCGAGAAATACCTGACCCGCCCATGTGATCCGCATACTGCGCGTGGTGCGTTCAAGCAAGCAAACACCGAGTCCGTATTCCAGATCCTTGATCGCCCGCGATAGCGGTGATTGCTCGATATGCAGACGCTCAGCAGCACGCGCGAAGTGCAGTTCTTCGGCGACGGCGATGAAATACTTGAGGTGACGAAGTTCCATGGAAGCAGCTGTTAGACGATGTTTTTTGCTTTGGGTTAGCGTCGGGTGCCTGTATTAGACGCTCTCCTCCGCAACGCACGACCGTCGCATTGGTGCCAATCCGATCATTCGTCCTCTGGCAGGTGTACGGCAGCAGGTCGCAGAAGCGGACACTCGCTCACGCACCCGGAAAAGAGAGGGAAACTCAAGCCAGGGCATCGCTGCGAGACCGGTAGCCTCATGCGCGTATCCATTCGGCGATGCTGCGGCCGATCAGGTCAGGGTGATCTTCCTGCAGATAATGCAGCCCCGGACCGACATCGATGCAGGTGAGATTCGTCCATGCCTGACGGTATCGCAGCACTTGCTCTGGCGTGACCAGGATCCCGGGGGTTGCCCAGAACAGCAACTTCGGCACGCTGGTGCTGCTTAGCCAGTCCATGTATGCCTGCGCAGTGGCGACGACATCGGCCGGCTCACCGGCAATGGGAAGGTCGCGAGGAAAGCTAAGCATGGGCTTGCGGCTCGCAGGTTCGGTGAACGGAGCGCGGTAGTGCTCCATCTCCGTTTCGGTGAGACCGCGCACCACGGCGCCGGGCAACACTTTCTCGATGAACACGTTCTGCTCGATCACCAGCTGTTCGCCGTCACCCGCTGTTCGAAAGCTGGTGAACAGCGGACGAAGCGTCTCGGGCCAGTCATCCCAGCTCGGCACCGGCGAGATGAATTCCATCAGCGCAATGCCGTCTACCCGATCCGGATGTCGGCGCGCCCAATGCAGTCCGATGGCCGAACCCCAGTCATGGATAACCAGGGTCACGCGCTTCAAGCCCATCGCTTCGATGAATGCATCCACGTACCGGACGTGATCTTCAAAGCGGTACGCAAGCTCAGGCTTATCCGACATCCCCATGCCGATCAGATCCGGCGCGATGCACCGCGCGCCGGTTGCGGCAACGTGGGGAATGATGTTGCGCCACAGGTAGGACGACGTCGGATTTCCGTGGAGGAAAAGAACCACACGTCCTTCGCCCCCGGTGTCGACGTAGCGCATGCGGGCACCGAGAACTTCAATGGAGTGGCGGACAAAGTCGTCGTTCGCGCTGATGGATTGCGTCATGGGATTCTCGAGTGAGGTGGAACATCTCCTGGGTCAGCATTTCAACCTAACCGAACACAGGCTTCCGCTTCTCCAGGAAGGCCTGAATGCCCTCGCGTCCATATGCGCCGTACGCCGCTTCGGAGATCGAGCGTGCCTCCTGCTCCATCTGGGTTTCCAGTGTCTGCGAAAAGCTCGAAAGCAGAAGGCTACGGACCGTTCCCAGCGCAGGCGTCGCGCCGGAGCGCAGCGATTGAGCGGTCTTGCGCACATCGTCGGTGAGCAGCGCATCGTCGACAGCGCGGGTAATCAGACCCAGGGTCACTGCCTCGTCGGCGCCGACGCGCCGATTCGTGACCGCCATTTCCTGGGCGCGGCGCAGACCCACGAGTCGAGGCAGCAGCCAGGTGGTCGCGCCGTCAGGGGTCAGCCCGATAGCGGTATAGGCCATCGTGAAGTGCGCGGCACGTGCAGCAATGACAATGTCGCCCATCAGCGCAAAGCCGAGACCCGCGCCAGCGGCCGGTCCGTTGATGGCGCAGACCAGCGGCTTCTCCATGCGCAAGAACCGCGCGATTGCGGAGTGCATGGAGGTCGTAATGCTTTTGAGCAGCGCCGGGACGGATTGCGACGCGGCGCCGAAGGCGCCGATGTCTCCTCCGACGCAGAACATTTTTCCTGCGGCGGTCAGCACGACACAGCGGATATCCCGATCTTCGTCGCAGGCGATGGCTACCTCGGAAAGGCGCCGTGCCATATCGAGGTCGATGGCGTTGCCCTTGCCCGGGCGGTTTAGGGTAACGGTCGCGATGCCGTTGTCGATGGTCAACAGTACAGAATCAGTCATGGTGAAATCCTTGGTGGATGTGGTCTTTTCTATTCCCGTTCACTGGACGTTGTGCGCACGGTCGTCTGAACCTGGGCGTATGCTGGCCAGATCGATTGCGCTCGCCGAGCCGGCCAGCTTGCGCAACTCGAACTTCTGGATCTTGCCGGTGGACGTCTTCGGCAATTCGCCGAAGCGCACCGCGCGAGGCAGCTTGTAGCCGGCGAGAAGGCCGCGACAGTGCGCGATCAATTCGTCGGCGCTGACTCCGACGTCGGGCTTGAGTTCGACGAACGCGCACGGCACCTCGCCCCATTTTTCGTCCGGCATCGCGACGACGGCGACAAATGCCACCGCGGGATGCCGGTAGAGCGTGTCCTCGACCTCGATGCTGGAGATGTTCTCGCCACCGGAGATGATGATGTCCTTGCTGCGATCCTTGAGCTGAATGTAGCCATCGGGTGCGAGTACGCCCAGATCGCCGGTGTGGAACCAGCCGCCGCGAAACGCTGCGTCGGTCGCGCCGGGATTCTTCAGGTAGCCCTTCATGCAGATGTTGCCGCGGAACGCGACCTCACCCATCGTCGTGCCGTCGGCGGGTACCGGGATCAAGGTTTCCGGATTCAACACGGTGACATCGCGTTGCAGGTGGTAACGCACGCCTTGTCGCGAGGTCAGCCGCGCGCGTTCCGCGGGGTCGAGCGTTTGCCAGTGCGCCTGGGGCGCGCACACCGCGGCGGGGCCATAGACCTCGGTGAGGCCGTAGACGTGCGTGAGATCGAAGCCCATCGCCGTCATCTGGGCGATCAGCGAGGGCGAAGGCGGCGCGCCAGCCACCATCGTGTGCACGGTGTGCGCGATCCCTTCACGCCATTCGGCCGGTGCGTTCGCCAGCGCGCTCTGCACGATCGGTGCACCGCAGTAATGCGTCACGCGTTCCTGGCGGATCAGCTCGAAGACCTTCTTAGGGTCGAACTTGCGTAGGCAGACGTTGACGCCGGCGCGTGCCGCCACCGTCCATGCGAAGCACCAGCCGTTACAGTGGAACAGCGGCAGCGTCCACAAGTACACCGGGTGCTTGGGCATGTCCCACTCAAGCACGTTGCTGATCGCGTTGAGCGCGGCGCCGCGGTGGTGATAGAGAACGCCCTTCGGATCGCCGGTCGTGCCGGAGGTGTAGTTGAGCGCGATCGACTCCCACTCATCGGCAGGCGGCTGCCAGGAAAAGTCCGGATCTCCCGATGCGAGGAAGTCCTCGTAGGACATCCACTCGGGCGCTGTCTGCGCGCCGGACTCCGTGTCGTGCACGGCGACGATCTGCAAGCCCGGTAGCTCGCCCAGGATGTGTCTGACCTGCGGCGCGTACTCGGTGTCGACGATCAGCAGGCGCGCCTCGCAGTGGCTGAGCATGAAGCGAAGCGTGGCCGCGTCGAGCCGCGTGTTGAGCGCGTTGAGCACGGCGCCGGCCATCGGCACGCCGAAGTGCGCCTCCACCATCGGCGGCGTGTTCGGCAGCAGCACCGCGACGGTCTGGCCATGTGCGACGCCCGCGCGCTGCAAGGCGCTTGCGAGGCGTCGGACGCGGACATGGGTCTCGGCCCAGGTATGCCGCTGTGTGCCGTAGACCACGGCGGTGCGGTCGCCGTGGACCTGTGCGGCGCGGACGATGAAGTCCACCGGGCTCAGCGCGGTGTGGTTGGCCTCGCGGCGAGCGAGAAAGACGTCTTCCTGGAGGGTCATGTCGGCAGGTTCGGCTGCGAATGTGTGATGGAGGAGAGCGGGATCGGCAGGAGTTGTCAGACGCCAACCGTGGCGGCCTTGCCGACCACGGAGCCCGGCTCGTTCTGCCAGTCGGGCCAGCCGGCGTTCGCGTTCTGCCGCGCAGCCTCGGCGCGTTCCTCGGTAGTGGCGAACTCGAGGTCCCAGCGCTTGAGCGCCGGTTTCACCACCGCAGCCTCCCATAGCGGGGGGATCAGGGCGGCCAGGAAGCAGACAAACACGCTCGGCATCGGGATGCCTTCACGGTGCGGCACCAGCTTGTAGTAGACCTGGTAGGAATTCAGGTGGTGATCCGCGTGGTTGGTAATCTCGAAGCCGACCGTGCGTGAGAACCAGCCCAGGTGGTTCCAGACGTGGCGACGACCGATCGGCGCGGCCTTCACCCTGATCAGCCCGTAGTGCTGAAAATAGTTGAAGGACTCCACCCACAAACGCGCGACCAGCTGCGCCGCAAGCGCAAGACCCACCCCCATCCAGCCACCGATCGCGTACATCGCGATGTGGAACAGCACCAGCGCGAACAGCGCCCGCCAGCCGCGATGGCGGATGTTCCAGCCGCTGAGTCCCTTCTTGCGCAGCGCCGCAGCCTCCATGCGTTGGGCGAACAGCGTGCTGTGCATCAGCGAGCGGACGGTAAAGCGGTAGAGGTCCAATCCGCGGTGGGCCGTGTCGCCGTCCTCATCGGTGGCCACATCGATGTGGTGATTGATGACGTGACCGATGTCGCGCGTGCAATCGAGATAGCAAAGCTGCACGTAATGCCCGACGAAGCGCGGCAGCGCCCCGCGCATGTGGTAAAGCTCATGCGATGCGGGCACCAGCGGCACGACGCCCATCCAGGCCACCCCCAGCACCGCGCCCGCCATCTGCCAGCCGGTCAGGTCATGCGCCGTAACCGCCCAGGCCAAGACGAGATACTGCGCCAGCGGGCCGATCGCGCACAGCCAGATGGGGATATTCGCGAGGAAACCATTGGGCATGTGGCGCGGCTGGTAGTCGCGACCGGCGAGCGTGTCGAGCAAAGCCAGGGCCGGGAATGTTGCGATCCCTACCCAGACCCAGTTCCCGCCCAGAATGAGTCCACCAATGCTGCAGGCCACCACCAGAACGGGGGTCCAGTACTTCAGATAGTCCATGTGTTTTTCCTCTCGCGAGTTGTGTCCTGCACCAGCGGTCGATTGCCGCCGGCTGTTGTTCTGACCCGCTCGCCGGGGGACGCCCCGAGGTGCGCACCCGACGATACGTCGCTACGTCTAACGGGGCTCATTTCCGCTGAAGTGGCCGGACGAACTCAGCCGACGATTCGACGGCCGTGCCTCGAAAAGCACGGTCTCCAGGAACGTCGGGTAGTCATCGTCTGGCATGTCGAGAACCCAGCACCAGAACTCGGCAATCAATCGAACATCAAGATCCAGGGTCGTCTGCACTGTGCGTTCACCGACACGCGGATCGGCGTCGCTAGTCAGTGCCGTGTAGTTGGCCTCGCGCCGTGCGAAACCTTCGGCGGTCGCTTCGACGACGGGCATCGCGTTCATCCAGCTGCGCCGAAAAACCTCCGCGCCACGCGGTTGAATTCGTCCGGCGCCTCGTACTGCGGCCAGTGCGCGCTGTCCGCTTCCATCACGTAAAGCTCCGCTTGGGCAATCCGCTTGGCCGCGGCCCTAGCGCAATCCAGATCGTGAATCGGGTTGTCGCGCGTCCACAGCAGCATCGTCGGATGCGGAATACTTTCCAGCGGGATCAGGAACTCGTCGTGGCGCGGCAGCATGCGGTTGACCATCGGCCAGACCTCGCGCCCCTCCGGCATCGAGTTGTAGTGAAGGCGCAGATTGACCAGCTCGTCGGTGATCAGCGCATGGTTGGCCGGATGCAGCAGCCACTCGATGCGGTGCTTGACGCTGTCGAAGCTCGGCGCCAGACCTGCTGCCTTCTTCGAGCGTTCCATCAGGTCTGCCAAGTCGGCGCGGCCCTTGTCGCTGACGATGGGGATGCCCGCCCCGGTGTTGAGCATCAGCCGATCGACGCGATCCGGGTAGCGCGTGGCGAAGAGTCCCGAGACCCAGCCGCCCAGCGACTCGCCGGACAGGTGTGCACGCTTGATGCCCAGTGCATCCATCAATTCCCGCACCTGCTCGACCAGCACCAGCGGCGTGTACTCCATCGGCTTCCGGGCCGACAGGCCGTGCCCCACATAGTCGAAGGCGATGCAGCGGAACTGGTCCGACAGCGGCACGAGGTTCTTGCTATAGGCCTCCAGATGGCCGCCGATCCCGTGCTGGAACAGGATGGCCGGCGCATCATTGGCGCCCGCCTCGACCACTCTGATGCGGCCATAGGTCGGGGTGTCGACGTAGCGGATTTCGGCGCCGAGAAAATCAATCCACAGGCTCATCTGCTTCTCCTCATTGTTTGGTTTGTTGCCGTGACGTGACGCCACGCCGGCCTGTCCGCGGCGGATGGCGATCAGTGCTGAGGGGACGCCCTGGCGAGATCCAGCGCCACGTCCTCGATCATGTCTTCCTGGCCGCCGACGGTTTTCCTGCGGCCCATCTCGATCAGAATGTCCCTGGCGGAAACGCCGTACCGTTGCGCTGCGCGCTTGGCGAACAACAGGAAAGATGAGTACGTGCCCGCGTAGCCCAGCGTCAGCGAGTTGCGGTCGATGCGCACCGGGAAGTCCATCATCGGCGTCACCAGGTCTTCGGCGACGTCCATGATCTTGAACAGATCGACGCCGGTTTTGATCCCCATGCGGTCCGCGACCGCGATGAACACTTCCATCGGCGTGTTGCCGGCGCCCGCGCCCATGCCGCCACAGGCGCAATCGATGCGTGAGGCGCCGGCGGCGACCGCAGCCACCGAGTTCGCCACGCCCATCGCCAGGTTGTGGTGCCCGTGGAAGCCGACTTCGGTCTCGGGCTTCAGCGCGTCCCGCAGGGCGGCGACGCGGGCAGTGACGTCATCGGGCAGCATGAACCCGGCCGAATCCGTCGTGTAGATGCACTGCGCGCCATAGCTTTCCATCAGCTTCGCCTGCTCGACGATCATCAAAGGCTCGGCCATGTGCGACATCATCAAGAAGCCCACCGTGTCGAGCCCCAATTTGCGGCCCTCGACGATGTGCTGTTCGGACACGTCGGCCTCGGTGCAGTGGGTGGCCACGCGGATGCAGGAAATTCCGCAGTCCGCGGCTGCGCGTAACTCGTCGACCGTGCCGATACCCGGCAGCAGCAGCGCCGACACTTTGGCCCGCTTCAGCAGCGGGATGACCGCCCGCAGATACTCCTCGTCGGACGCGGCCGCGAAGCCGTAGTTGATGGAATTTCCGCCCAGCCCGTCGCCGTGCGTGATCTCGATCAGCGGCACGCCGGCCGCGTCGAGCGCGGTGGCGATGGTCTTCATCTGCTCGATGCTGATCTGGTGCCGCTTCGGATGCATGCCGTCGCGCAGCGACATGTCGTGAACCTTGACTACCTTGCCTTGCACGCTCATGCCGCCGCTCCGATGGGTGCCGCGGCCCGCTGCTTCCAGCGCCCCGCGAGCATCTGCTCGGCAATCGCATCGCCGGTGCGCGCCGCAGCGGCAGTCATGATGTCGAGGTTGCCGGCGTATTTCGGCAGGTAGTCGCCCAGGCCCTCCACCTCCAGGAAGATCGAGACGCGCTTGCCGTCAAACACCGGGCCGTTCTTGAGCCGGTAGCCGGGGACGTACTGCTGCACCTCCGTGATCATGCGATTCACGGACTCGGTGATCGCTTTCTGATCCGGTTCGCCTGCGGTTCGGCAGTGCACGGTGTCGCGCATGAAGAGCGGCGGCTCGGCCGGATTGATGATGATGATGGCCTTGCCGCGGGCGGCGCCGCCGATCTTCTGGACGGCTCCAGCGGTCGTCCGGGTAAATTCATCGATGTTCTTGCGCGTGCCTGGGCCCACCGATTTGGACGAAACGGTGGCGATGATTTCGGCGTAGTCGACGGGCTGTACCCGTGAGACCGCAGCGACCATTGGAATCGTCGCCTGACCTCCGCAGGTCACCATGTTGACGTTGGCCACGCCGGAGCCCATGAGCTGCGCCAGGTTGACCGGCGGCACGCAGAAAGGGCCGATCGCGGCAGGCGTCAGATCGATCATCGTGACCCCGAGCGCGGCCAACTTCTGGAAGTTGTCGGCGTGTGCATAGGCCGAGGTCGAGTCGAAGGCGACCCGAATCTCGTCTTCCTGAACGTAGGGAAGCAGCCCGTCCACACCACGGTCCGTGGTTTTCAGGCCCATCTGGCGTGCTCTTGCCAGGCCTTCTGACGTGGGGTCTACGCCCACCATCCAGACGGGTTCGAGATAAGTGCTGCGCTTGAGCTTGTACAGAAGATCGGTCCCGATATTTCCGGGACCGATCAACACGCACCGGATTTTTTTCATGGTGCTCTCCTCCTGTGACAGATCTTGGGTGGACCCAATAGCAGGAGTCGTACCACCACGTTATCGCTTCGTAACTATTTGATTAAGAATATTTAAGTTCGATCATGACGGAGCATCTATGTTCTTGTCGTTTACGCCTGCGTAAATTTCTGTGATGCTCAGAATTCGTCACATAACGTATGAGTCATTCATGAGCCCGCAGAAGGATGCCGTCTGGAACCTCTCGAACAGTGACCTGGCCAATTTCGACGATCTGCTTCAGGTCTTCCGCTTCGTTCCCAAGGAAGGCCGCATCTGGATCCACGACCATCGCGGATTGCTGCTGAGCACCGCGGCCGTCGGAACCCTTCGCTCCGAGATCATGGAGCGGCTGGGTACGGACACTGCGCGGGAAATATTCGGGCGTATGGCTTATGCGGACGGGGTCCGCGACGCCGCGGCCGCACGCAAACTACGACCGAACCAAACGCCGAATTGGGTCTTCGCTGCGGGTCCACAGGGCGCGGCGCTTTATGGCCTGGCATGGTGCGAAGTGGTGACGTTGGAAATGGAACCCGAAAAAGGACGGTATTCCTTCGACTTCCGACTGCACAATTCTGTGGAAGCTGACATCCACCTGGAGAAGTTCGGGCCGAGCGTCGAGCCCGTCTGCTGGATGTCGTGCGGGTATGCCAGTGGCTTTTCCAGCGCATTCGCGGGTGGCCCGTACCTGGTGCGGGAGACAGAATGCCGCGCGATGGGCGCGCCGACCTGCCGCCTTGTCGGCAAGCCCTTGAACGAGTGGGGCGGAGCGGACGTCAGCACCGACGCGAGCCTGTATCAAAGTGACCCGCGCATCAATCGCTTCGACGGCGCCAAGGGTCAGGCGAACGAAGCGGACGTCATTGGAATTTCCGCCGGGTTCAGCGCCGCGTACCACCTGTTGAGCAAGGCGGCACCGAGCAAGGCAACGCTGCTGTTCCTTGGCGAGACCGGCGTGGGCAAGGAGGTGTTTGCACGGCTCGCCCACCGCATCAGCCCCCGCCGCGACATGCCCTTCATTGCAGTTAATTGTGGCGCACTACCCGACTCGCTGATCGAGTCCGAACTGTTCGGCGTCGTGCGTGGAGGCTTTACCGGCGCCCACGCTTCGCGCCCGGGACGCTTCGAGCGCGCCGAGGGCGGGACACTGTTCCTGGACGAGATCGCAACCCTCAGTCTGTCGGCCCAGGCCAAGCTCCTGCGAGCCTTGCAGGAAGGCGAGATTGAGCGGGTGGGCGATACGCATACGCGAAAGGTCGATGTCCGCGTGCTGGCGGCCACCAACATTGACCTGCGTGAGG
Organism: Panacagrimonas sp.; assembly: GCA_052387695.1. Lineage (GTDB taxonomy): Bacteria > Pseudomonadota > Gammaproteobacteria > Nevskiales > Nevskiaceae > Panacagrimonas. Next base: position 36,661 of record JBQTIX010000148.1, read on the forward strand.
CCATGCGCAAGGGCGAATTCCGCGAGGATCTCTACTACCGCATCGCGACTTTCCCCATCACGATACCGCCGCTGCGCGAGCGGCGCGACGATGTCCCCTTGCTGATGGAGCATTTCCGCCAGCGCTACTGCGAACGCCATGAAAAGCGCGTCCCAGGCTTTACCAACCGGGCCGTAGAAGCGCTGCTGGTCCACGACCTGCCCGGCAACATCCGCGAGCTCGAGCATCGGATCGAGGGTGCCGTCCTGCTTTCAACTGATGGCGAGCCCCTCGACATCCCGCATCTTTTCCCGGCTGGCGACGCCGCCCTGGGAACAATGCTGAGCGTTACGCGGCGCGGTCTCCTCAGCCAGCAGAAATCCAGTGAGATCAAGCGGCATGTTGCCGATCTGCTGGATGCGACCGGCCAGGGTGACGAGGCCTATGAAACGATTGAGCGAGAAATCCTCGAAGCCAGCGTTACGCGCAATGGCGGCAATCTCGCCGCCGCCGCCCGTGCGCTCGGGCTGACCCGCCGGCAGTTATCACTACGTCTGGAAAAGCTTAGGGCGAGCAACCGATAAATTACGCTGACGCAATCATATTCCAAGAGAGGCCCAAAAGAATTGACGTGCGCGTGAAGTCTGAGTCGGATAAAAGCGGGAGATATTTTATTAAATAATTGTTTTTAATGATAAACATCAAGATGGCATAAACGCTGCTCTTACAGGCGCAGTTGAAACCGGCACGGCACACCAGCGTTGGGTGCCGGCTACTCATAAGCCAGCCTGGAGGAAGAACGAATGAACGCCCCTGATGTGGTCACGCTCGCGAGCCTGAGCGGCGGTGAAAAGTGGACTGCGGAGGAAATCCGCGCCCTGGTCAATGAAGACGAAGGACTCCTGGATCCCAGGATCTATTCGGATCCCGGTCTGTACGAGATGGAACTGGAGCGCGTTTTTGCGCGCTCCTGGCTCCTCCTCGGCCATGAGACGCACATCCCGAAGGCGGGCGATTACCTCACCCAGTACATGGGAGAAGATCCCGTCATCGTCGTCCGTCAGAAGGACAAGAGCATCAAGGTTTTTCTCAATCAGTGCCGCCATCGCGGCATGCGCATCTGCCGGTCCGATGCCGGCAATGCCAAGGCCTTCACCTGCTCGTACCACGGCTGGGCCTACGACACCGCGGGCAAGCTCGTGAACATCCCTTACGAACAGGAGTTCTGTTCGAAGATGGACAAGGCGGACTGGGGGCCGCTGCAGGCGCGCGTGGCCACCTACAAGGGCCTGGTCTTCGCCAATTGGGATGCCGATGCACCGCCACTGGAGGACTACCTCGGCGAGGCGCGCTTCTATATGGATCACATGCTCGACCGCAGCAGCGCCGGCACCGAGGCGATTCCCGGATTTCAGAAGTGGGTGATTTCCTGCAACTGGAAGTTCGCTGCGGAACAGTTCGCCAGCGACATGTACCACGCCGGCACGACTGCGCATCTGTCCGGCATTCTTGCCGGCGCGACAAGTGCCGGGATGACGGATCCCACGGAACTGACCCCGCCGTCCGAGGGGATGCAGTTCCGCTCTCACTGGGGCGGTCACGGCACCGGCTTCTATCTGGGCGATCCCAACCTGCTGCTTGCCATCATGGGTCCGAAGATCACCGAGTACTGGACCCAGGGCGCGGCGGCCGAAACCGCGGCGCGACGGCTGGACAGCAAGGAGCGGGCGAACAAGGTGCTGGCCCAGCACATGACCATCTTTCCCACTTGTTCCTTCCTGCCCGGCATTAACACCATCCGCACCTGGCATCCGCGAGGCCCGAATGAAATCGAGGTGTGGGCGTTCACGGTCGTCGACCGGGATGCGCCGGACGACATCAAGGAAGAGTTCCGCCGGCAGACCCTGCGCACCTTCTCCGCCGGTGGCGTGTTCGAGCAGGACGACGGCGAGAACTGGGTGGAAATTCAGCACATCCTTCGCGGACACAAGGCGCGCAGCCGTCCCTTCAACATGAAGCTCGGCCTGGGCAAAGAAAAGCCGGCGAATCCGCTCTATCCGGGGCGGCTGGGATACGTCTACAGCGAGAACGCCGCGCGTGGCTTGTACAGCCACTGGGCGCGAATGATGACGGAGCCCGACTGGAGCACGCTCGCGCCGCCCAAGCGCGCCGCTTGTGCAGACGAACCCAGCGCGTCGTCCACCCCATAACCGAGGAGACCAACCATGCAGACCACTGCAGAACGGGCGCCTGTGTCCGTTGAAAATCATGTCGCGCCGATCTTCCGGCGCACGCCGATCAATCCCGTACTCCAGCAGGAAATCGAGCAGTTCTACTACTGGGAAGCGCGCCTTCTGGATGGACGCCACTACAAGGAGTGGTTCGATCTGCTGGAGCAGGACATCCGCTACTTCATGCCGATCCGTACGACGCGCACCCTGCGCGACAGCCGTCTCGAAGTGTCGGGGTCGCACGACTACGCGCACTTCGACGACGACATGGCGATGATGAAGGGGCGCCTGACCAAGGTGCTGTCGGACGTGGGCTGGTCGGAGAATCCGGCTTCGCGTACCCGCCACATCGTTACCAACGTCACCATCGAGGAAGTCCGCGATGCCGGCGAGTTGCTCGTCCGCAGCGCCTTCATCCTCTACCGCAACCGACTCGAACGCCAGGTCGACATCTTCATGGGCGAACGCGTGGATCTTCTGCGCCGGGTCGATACCGAATGCGGCTTCGCGCTGGCCAAGCGCACGATCCTGCTCGACCAAAGCACGCTGCTATCCAACAACCTCAGCGTTTTTTTCTAAGCGCACTTGACCAGTCGACGAGCCAAGCGCCCGTTCACAACCCAGGAGTCAACATGCCTGCCAGCGAAGTCACCCCGCTCGAATGTCTTGCCGTCGAGCAGCAGCGCGAACTTGCGCAAGAAGCGCATTCGTTCGGACCCCCCGATGGCACGTTGGAGGAATTCCATCGACTCGTCGCGGAGGAGAGTAATGGAGATGGGCCACAACACTGATCCATTACTTCATTTCGTCACACGATCGAGGGACGCGAACATGTCTTACGTCAAACTCTGCGACGTTCACGCCTTCACTGAAGGTGACGCACTTCGCGTCGAAACCAGTGCAGACCCGATCGCGATTTTCAAAGTCGGCCACGAATTCTTCGCCACCCAAGACACCTGCACGCATGGGCAGTGGTCACTGGCCGACGGCTACCTCGATGGCGACGTGATCGAGTGCTCCCTGCATTGGGGAAAGTTCTGCGTGCGCACCGGCAAGGTCAAGGCCGCTCCCGCATGCGCGCCGCTCAAGACCTACCCCGTGCGCGTGGAGGGCGACGACGTGCTCGTGGATGTGGACGCCGGAAGCCTTGTCACATGAGCGCGGGCGTCGCCATCATCGGTGCCGGATTGGCCGCCCTCGCCGTTGCGAGGACGCTGCGCGCTGAAAGCTTCGACGAGCGCATCGTCATGATCGGCGATGAATCCCCGGGGCCCTATGACCGCACCACGCTTTCCAAGTCCGTGCTTGCAGGCGCTGCCGAGAACCCACCGCCACTGGCACCGGCAAGCTGGTACGACGAGGCCGGAATTGAGCTGATCACCGGTCGCCGGGTCGTCGCGATCGATCCTGGTTCAGGAACAATCCTTTTCGACCGCGAAGGGGAACTGAAGGCGGCGCGTATCGTTCTGGCGACCGGCGCCAGCTCCAGACGTTGCCCCACTCCGGGGGCGGATTCCGATCGGGTATTGCTGCTCCGGAGTCTCTCGGATGTCCGCAAGCTGCAGGGTGCTCTTCGTGGCGCCCGAAGAATCGCCATCATCGGCGGAGGATTGATCGGCTGCGAAGTGGCGTCGACGGCTCGCAAGCTGGGCCTCAGCGTCGTGCTGGTCGAATCTTCCCAAGAGTTTCTGATGCGGGTGCTCGGCCCGCAGGTCGGTCGATGGTGCCGCTCTGCATTGATCGAACTCGGCGTGGAATGTCATCCGGGATGCCAGGTGTCCAGCTTCGTGACACGGCCGGACGGCATCACGATCGAATGCGCAGGCAGCGCCGACATCACGGCTGACCTTGCCCTGATCTGCGTCGGCGCAGTCCCCAACGATGGTCTCGCCCGACAAGCAGGAATTCCGACGGCCAACGGCGTTCTGGTCGACGCCGCAGGACGCACCTCGGTCGAAGGCGTCTACGCCGCCGGCGACGTTGCCTGCTGGCCGGTCCGCGACAGCGCGCCGCGTTCGCTGGAGACCTACCTGAATAGCCAGGACCAGGGCGAGACGGTCGCCAAGTCGATCCTCGGCCGCCACCGCGAAGCGCCTCAGGAGCCGCGGTCCTGGACGGAAATCGCCGGCCACCGAATTCAGGTCGTCGGCGATTTCGTCGGCGAGGGCGAGCATCTGACCCGGGGCGATCTGGCCAAGGGCAGTGCGCTGATCTTCCGGGTTCGGGAGGGACGTGTCGTGGCTGCGCTTGGCGTCAACGTGCCGAAAGATTTTGCGATCGCAACCAGGCTGGTGGACGCACGAATATCGACAAGCGCCGCAGCACTGAGTGATTCGTCGATCAACCTGCGCAGCCTTTTGTCTGCGCAACGAGAAGCTGACACCACAAGCAACGGAGGAGTCCGATGAGGCTGCAAGGAGAAGTGGCACTGATTACGGGCGGCGGCAGCGGCCTGGGCCGGGCGATCGTCAGACGCTTCATCAAGGAGGGTATGCGGGTTGCCGTTCTGGACCGTTCGCCTGTCGCACTTGCATCCCTCAGGGAGGAATTCGGCGATTCCGTGCTCGGCATAGAAGGCTGTGTGCGCCGCTTGTCCTCGCACAAGGAAGCCGCATCGAAATGCGTCGAGGCCTTCGGCAAGATCGATTGCCTGGTCGCCAACGCAGGCATCTGGGACCACATGACGCCGCTGGTCGATCTTCCCGATGACCGCATCGACGAAGCCTTCGACGAGGTATTCCACATCAACGTCAAGGGCTGCCTGCTCGCGGTCAAGGCCTGCATTCCGGCACTCGTCCGCAGCAAGGGCAGCGTGATCTGCACCATCTCCAACGCCGGCTTCTATCCCGCCGGTGGCGGAACGCTTTACACCGGTTCGAAGCACGCTCTCGTCGGCCTGGTACGACAGCTTGCCTACGAACTGGGGCCGGTCGTTCGCGTCAATGCCGTCGCGCCCGGTGGGATTGGCAATACCGATCTCCGAGGCCCGGCCGCGCTGGGCATGCAAGACCGCAGCGTGTCCTCGTTGCCGCTGGGCGAGATGCTGGCGAAGGTCTTGCCGACCGGCGTCATGGCGTCCGCCGACGAGTACGCGGGCGCCTACGTCTTCTTCGCGTCGCGCACCGACAACGTCCCGGCAACCGGATCGATCCTGAATTTCGATGGTGGCATCGGCGTGCGCGGGCTGTTCGACGCCTGCGGCGGATCAGCCTTGCTCGATCGCTTTTCCAACAACGAGAAGAAATAGAAATGAATGTTCAACGACTGGGTTACGTAGGTTTCGAGGCATCCGACGTCGAAGCCTGGCGCGGCTTTTCCACCGCAATGCTGGGCGCTATGGAAGCGCCGGCCGTGGATGATGCTTTGCGTTTCCGGATCGACTCCCGCACCTGGCGATATGCGGTCCATCCGGGCTCCGCAGACGATATCCGTTACGCCGGCTTCGAAGTCTCCAGCCGCGACGCGCTCCTGCAGATCAACGAGCATTTGAAGAAGCTCGGAATTGCGGTGCACCACGAAAACGAGACCTTCGCCAGAAGCCGAGGCGTACTGGACCTGCTGTCGTGCAGCGATCCATTCGGAACCCGCATCGAGATCTACTACGGCGCCACCGAGATCTTCGAGAAGCCGCTCGTGTCCCCTGCCGGCGTCAGCGGTTTTGTGACCGGGGATCAGGGATTCGGCCATCTCGTGCTCAACGTTCCCGATCTGAAACAGGCCGAGGACTTCTACGTGAAGGCGCTCGGATTCGAACTATCCGATGTGATCGACTGGACGGTCGCCAATGGTCAGACACTGCGTATCTCGTTCTACAACTGCAATGGGCGTCATCACACGCTGGCCCTGATGAGCACCCCGAGCCCCAAGAAATTGCACCACTTCATGATTGAAGCGGCGTCTCTGGACGATGTAGGTCTCGCCTACGACCGCTTCACCGACGCCGGATCGGTCGTCATGACGCTAGGGCGACACACGAACGACCATATGTTCTCGTTCTACGGCGCGACCCCGTCAGGGTTCGCGGTCGAGTTTGGCTGGGGCGCTCGCCCCGTGGATTCGTCCTGGAGCACGACACGCTACGAGAAGATCAGCATCTGGGGTCATCGTCTCGCGCAAGCCGGAGCATGAATGCTCACAAGATCGCTACGAGCGCATCTGGAACGAGGTGCACCACCGCAAGCTCAACGAAGCCTTCCTGTCGGGGGGTGACCTGTTGGCCGTTGCGAAAGGTGATGGCACGCACGTACGCTTTCAGACTCGCGGAAGCGTGTTGATGCGCTTCGTCTGAACGCCAGGACGCACATGAACGCCCCCGCCAGCCCCTCGCTGCCGCAGTCCGCTGTGACGGTGTTGATCGCACGTCGCGCGCGGCCGGACAGCGTGGCCGCGTTCGAGCAGGCGAACGAAAACATGACTGCGGCGGCGCAGCATTTCGCCGGCCATCTCGGCGGCTATCTGGTGCATCCCACCGGCGAGCCGGGCAGCGACCCGCTGCTCTACCACGTCGTCTTCGCCTTCGACACCGAGGCGCATCTCGCGGCTTGGCAGCAGTCTGCCGAGCGCGCACGCTGGCTGGCGGCGATGGCGCCGCACACCGAAACCGAAAGCGGTTATCGCCGCATGCCCGGACTCGAACACTGGTTCACCGCAGGCGGCACGCGGCCAGCGCCGCCGCGCTGGAAAGTCGCGATCATCACCTGGCTCGGCATCTGCCCGACGGTGTGGCTGGCGCAGATTCTGATCGCGCCGCTGCTCGCTCACTGGCCCGCGTTTCCCCGCGTCATGGTTGCCACCGCCGTGGTCATCGTGCTGATGACCTGGTGGATTGCGCCCGCGCTGACGCGCCTGTTCGCGCGCTGGCTGTACGCTGCGCCGGCCAAGGCGGCATGACCGATATCGGAGCCGAAATCGTGAAACTCAAAAGGGCATTGGACGCATTGCTGCCCCAGATGGAGGCGCTGCGCTGCGCGTCTGGATTCACCGCAGCGTGGCGGCACGAAGTCTGTAGAAGGAAAGCCGCGGCACCCGTGGATCGAGGAGGAAAGATGAACACCCCATCGCGCGGCTCCGCGGCAATCGTGGGATGGATTCCTCAATCAGAGTGCGTATTGGAACGACCGGGAACCTTCTAGTTTCAATATCCGCATAGGGGCTGCATCCAGTCCATCTCACACGCTTAAGCGGATTGCATCGTGAGCTGCCGCGCAAGCAGGATTTGGGTATCGCTGCATTTGATGTCGTGCCGGTGCTGGCGCAAGAAACCTCCCTCGCTCAGCTGCAGCGATGTACTACCAATCGGTCTGGTCGGTTTGGGTGTTAGTTGCGGGATTGAACATCGCCGTGCTGCATTAGCAGTTGGTGAAACGCGCGCCATTGGTGCGAGAGGGGGGACTCGAACCCCCACGAGGGGCTACCTCGGCGGATTTTGAATCCGCTACGTCTACCGATTCCGTCACACTCGCTTTACGACTTTGCCTCGTCGCTCCTATCTGGCCCCTACACAAAAAAACATGCGCAACGGCACGAGGGATCAGCAACGCCAAGCCCATTGTATCAATTATATTTTTCGCGCCAACAGGCACTTGCGAAAAAACGAAGACAAACGGGTTTTTGAGTCCGCTACGTCTACCGATTCCGTCACACTCGCGATACGCCTCGGCGGCGCGGGCGCGATTATACGGGGCTTGAACCTAAAGTCCGCGTCCCGAATGAAGACTTCCGATTTCCATTTTGATCTGCCCGGGTCCCTGATCGCGCAGCATCCCGCTGCAACCCGCAGCGCGAGCCGCTTGCTGTACCTGCCCGCCGGCTCGTCGCCGCTGGATCGACAGATCGGCGACCTGCCGGAGTTGCTTCGCAGCGGCGATCTGCTGGTGTTCAACGACACGCGGGTGATCAAGGCGAGGTTGTTTGGTCGCAAGGAAACCGGCGGGCGGGTCGAGGTCCTGGTCGAGCGGGTGCTCGACGCGCGGGAGGCGCGGGTGCAATTGGGTGTGTCCAAGACTCCGAAGCCGGGGACCTTGATCATCCTGGACCAGGACACGGCACGCCTGCGGGTGCTGGGTCGGGAGGAGGAGTTCTTCCGGCTGCGCATCGAGGGCGATGAATCCTGGCTGGACCTGCTGGAGCGCGTCGGCCGGCTGCCCTTGCCGCCGTACATCCGCCATGCGCCAGATGGCGAGGATGAGAAACGCTACCAGACCGTGTTCGCGCGCGAACCCGGTGCGGTCGCGGCGCCGACGGCCGGCCTGCATTTCGATGAAGTCCTGCTGAGGCGTTTGCGCGAGCACGGCGTCCAGATCGGTATGCTGACCCTGCACGTGGGGGCGGGTACGTTCCAGCCGGTGCGCATGCCGGATCTGTCCGAGCACCGCATGCACGCGGAGCGCTACCGCATCGGCGAGGCCCTGGCTGGGCAGATCATCGAGACGCGCGCGCGCGGCGGGCGCATCGTCGCGGTGGGGACGACCAGCGTGCGTGCTCTGGAGTCCGCTTCCGACGAGACGGGGCGCGTGCAGGTGGGCGAGGGCGAGACGCGCATCTTCATCACGCCGGGCTTTTCCTTCCGCGCGGTGGACCTGTTGTTCACCAATTTCCACTTGCCGGAGAGCACCCTGATGATGCTGGTATGCGCATTCGGCGGACAGGACCGTGTCATGGCGGCGTATCGCCATGCGATCGAAGCACGCTACCGCTTCTTCAGCTACGGCGACGCGATGTTGATCGAACCCCCGCTCGCGCGAACGGTCTGACGCCGCTGCAGGAAGGGGGCTCCTCCTGATCGGGCGCTCGAATTTCCAGGCTGAGTCTGGTCGGCGAATGGCGGGTCTGGGTGCAACTCCTCCTGCCCGTTCAGGAGGGCTGCGCCGTGCGCCCTACAATGCGTGCTTTCCCTGACTCCGGCGCCTCTCGTGGACATCCACACCGACCGCATCCTGATCCTCGATTTCGGCAGTCAGTACACGCAGCTCATCGCGCGCCGCGTGCGCGAACTCGGGGTCTACTGCGAGCTGCATCCCTGGGATACGGCGGAAGACGAGATCGCCGCTTTCGCGCCGAAGGGCGTGATTCTTTCGGGCAGCCCGGAATCGGTGCTCGAAGCGGACTCGCCGCGCGCGCCGGATATCGTCTGGACCCTGGGCGTCCCCGTGCTCGGCATCTGCTACGGCATGCAGACCATGGCGGCGCAGTTCGGTGGAACGGTGGAGGCCAGCGCATCGAAGGAATTCGGTTACGCCGAAGTGCGCGCGCGCAACCATTCGACCCTGCTGATCAACATCGAAGATCGCATCAATGCCGAGGGCCACGGCCTGCTCGACGTGTGGATGAGCCATGGTGACCGGGTCACCGCAATCCCGGCGGGCTTCAAGGTGATCGCCTCGACGTCCGACGTTCCGATCGCCGGCATGGGCGACGAGAACCGCCGCTTCTTTGGCCTGCAATTCCATCCCGAGGTCACGCACACCGCTCAGGGGCTGCGGATCTACGAACGTTTCCTGCACGAGATCTGCGGCTGCGGCCGCGCCTGGACGCCGGTCAACATCATCGAAGACGCGGCCGAGCGGGTGCGCGAGCAGGTGGGCGAGGGCCGCGTGTTGCTGGGCCTGTCCGGCGGTGTGGACTCATCGGTGGTCGCCGCGCTGTTGCATCGCGCCATCGGGCAGCGTCTGACCTGTGTGTTCGTCGATACCGGCCTGCTGCGACTCGACGAGGGCGACCAGGTCATGCGCGTGTTCGACCGTCATCTCGGCGTGCGCGTGATCCGTGTCAACGCGGAGGAGCGCTTCCTTGCCGCACTGAGGGGCGTCAGCGATCCGGAGGCCAAGCGCAAGGTGATCGGCCGGCTGTTTGTCGAGGTATTCGACGAGGAGGCGACCAAGATCAGGAACGTGGATTTCCTCGCCCAGGGCACGATCTATCCGGACGTGATCGAGTCCGCCGGCGCCAGGAGCGGCAAGGCGCACCTGATCAAGAGCCACCACAACGTCGGTGGCTTGCCCGAACACATGAAACTCAAGCTGGTCGAACCGCTGCGCGAGCTGTTCAAGGACGAGGTGCGGGCCATCGGCCTGGAGCTTGGCCTGCCGCGCGAGATGGTGTTCCGCCATCCTTTTCCCGGTCCGGGTCTGGGCGTGCGCATTCTGGGCGAAGTGACCAAGACCGCGGCGGACACCCTGCGGCTGGCCGATCACATCTTCATCGAAGAGTTGCGCCGCGCGGGCTGGTACGACCAGACCTCGCAGGCGTTTGCCGTGTTCCTGCCGGTGAAAAGCGTGGGTGTCACGGGGGATGGTCGTCGCTACGCGCCCGTGATCGCGCTGCGCGCCGTGCAGACTATCGACTTCATGACGGCACGCTGGGCGTATCTGCCGTACGAACTGCTCGACCTGGTATCCCGCCGCATCTGCAACGAGATCGCAGGGGTGTCGCGCGTGGTCTACGACGTTTCCGGCAAGCCGCCTGCGACGATCGAGTGGGAATGATTCAGAGCCTTTCAGATACGTTCGATGACTATCGGGAAATTTAATTAATAGATTGAAATATAAATAATTAATCTTCTCTATCTATCGGATTCTATCGGTGACAAGCGAATTAAATCGTCGGTAAATCTGACGGTATGAATTTTCGGCCAAGGGCGATAAGATATTTTTACCGCAGCCATTTTGAAAGGATGACGGTAAAAATTATCCGAGAACACCCGTATCTATAAGGCTTTCAGGGCATCTGTAGATTTTCGGGATTTCGACGATGGGATTACCGTCAGCTAGGAGACCGCCCGATGCTGACCGACACCGCGCTCAAAAATCTGAAGTCCAAGGCGACGCCTTACAAGGTCGCTGACCGGGACGGCATGTACGTCACACATCTGACCCCCCTCCTCTGGAACAGGCAATGCATAAACCCCCCTCCAGGGGTCTATTCCGGAGGGGGATCAACTGCTTACGCTGAAACGGGGTCCACGATGGAGGCGAAGGCGTTCCGATGGTCCGACCGCTGCCGGCCGAGGGCGTGGTCCATGAAGGACTCCAGGGTTGCCCTGAGTGCCTCCTCCTTGAACTCCTCGACCTTGGCCTTCTGGTCGATGCCCATCTGGTCTACCCAGTACCGGCAGGCGCCGGCCACGGCCTCGACCCTATCGTCGTGGGACAGGGCGCCCTTCTCAGCGGTGAGTCGGGTTAGTTGGTAGAACAGCCGGTACTTGAGGCGCTGGTCTGGGCTGATGTCCGGGTAGCGCAGGGCTTGGTCGTCCTCGACCACCTTGCGGTCCACCACGAGGCGGTGCGACTGCATCAGGGGTTCTAGGATGTCGATCACCCGGCGCTCCTTCTGCCCCGCCGACCGCTCCGCGTCCTCGACCAGGCACGGGTAGATGTTCCGCATGACCGGGATCAACATCTTGGTGAACATGCCGTCGCCGAAGTTCGGCTCGCACAGCACGTGGTTCACCTTGAACCGCTTGCAGTCCTCCGCGATGGCCCGCAGGGTTCCCTCGTCGTACCCATTGAGGCTCCCGCCGACCCGCATCAGGTACAGCCAGCCGTGGAGAATCTTGACGATGGCCCATGAGGTCTCGTCCTTGCCGCGGCCGGAGGGGTCCACGTAGCAGACCGCGCCGGTGTAGGGGCCGTACTGCTGCTCGACGAAGATGGGACCCAGCCACTTGTCCCCGTTCATGCCGATCTGCTCCAGACCCTCGATCCGGTTGTCTCCGTACGCGACGCTCAGCGGGGCGCGCTCGGTGTCGCAGGTCATCACGATCAGGTCCTTCAGCTTCAGCGGGTACAGGTCCGCATCGCTCAGGCTGGTGTCCAGCATGAACTGCAAGGCGAACCCTGCTCGACCGTAGGACGCCTGGCGCTCCTGGAGGTCTTCCTCGGGGAACCGCAGGGGCTCCACGGGTTGCAAGGCCAGCGCAGGGTCCTTCTCCAGCGGACCCTTGATCCACGGGGCCAGCCACTCGGCATAGTTCCCCAGCATCTTGTCCGGCTTGGGGTAGCGCACCGGCCAGATGCGCACGGTGTACCCGCGGGTGGCGAGGGTGTTGTAGAGCGACTGCTCCACCTGGGGGGTCCCGAGGTAGATGATGCGCCCACCGGGGGACAAGATGGCGTCGAACTCCTTGACCAGTTCCGACAGCTTGTCGCGCTGGGCCTGGGTGAGGGAGTTGCTGGGGACCTCGATGTCGTCCGGGATGATGATGGACGCGCGCGACCCGGTCAGTTGCCCCGTGATCCCGACCGACTTCACCGAGGGGTCCTTCGAGGTCCGCGAGGCGCCCACGTCGAAGGCGATCTTGGAGTTCCTCTGGTCACCCCTGGGCTTCAGGTGGGACAGCAGGGGAATCTCCTCGATCAGCCGCAGACAGAAGGTGCTCAGGTCATCGGCGCGAACCTTGGAGGCCGACACCACCAGAATCTTCTCGTCCGGGTTGCGGTACAGGAGCCAAATGACGAAGGCCCCGGTGATCCAGGACTTCCCCACGCCGCGGAAGGCTTCGATGATCGAGCGCCGCGGGCCGTGCTGGAGGAAGTAGGCGATATCTAGCTGCACCGCGGTGGGCGCAGGTAGCCCCAGGTGCCTCCAGACAAGCCAGAGGAACACGCGGAAGTCGTCGTATACCTTCTGCTCCTCGGCGCTTCGGACGACTACGGGCTCAGAAGCCATAGTCGCCCCGAACGAAGGCCGTCTTGATCTCGCCGGTGACGTACAGGTGCTGCTCGGCCAGGCGGCGCCGGTGAAGGCCCCAGCTTGGGGTCAGCACGCCGTTGATGCGCACCTTGTTCCACCGGGGGAACTCGCGGGACACCATCGGCTCCGGGCGGCCGTCGTTGACCAGGGCCAGGAGGGTCGAGTGGGTCAACGCGGTGACGCCGAGGTTGTACGCGAAGGACACGGTCTTCTTCTTGAGCCCGCGGTCGGCCAAGCTGTCGCGCCATCGGGTCAGGCGTGCCTACGAACTTCTCGAACTCACGAAGCATGCGCCGGTAGCTGACTACGGTGTCGGGGGCGCGCACCACCTTGGCGTCCCAGCGGTCGAACATGGAGTCCCAGGTCGCCTTCGGCTCCACGGCCTTGGGGTCCCACACCGGCATCTGTGCGAGCTTCGGGTCCGGGGAATAATCCCCGCCAGCCCGGATCGCCATCCTGGAGGCCAGTTGATGCATCCGCACCAGAACACGCTCGCTGAGTACACGCCGGGTCTCGTCGGTAACCTTGACCCGCGCGTCGTCCAGCAGCTTGTCCACGAGCGGAGCCACGAACTTCTGGCGCTCCAGCACGTCGGGCAAGGTGTCCCCAGACGGTAGGACATCCGCGATGGCTCTCCAGCCGCGCACCGAGTCTGGGTTCTGGGACTCCTGGTCAAGTTCCTTCTGGTACCAGCGCCCCGCCAGCGCCTCGATCTGCACGGTCGGGAGTGTCACCGGCCTCTGGCGCAGCGTGAGTTGCCACGCGAGGTATTCGTTGTAGGCGTCTCCCCATCTGGCGCGCGCCTCGACCATGTTATCGGTGCCTAATGCACGCTTGTACGTCGTGACTCCTGCGGCTTCCCGAATGTCCGCAGGCACAGGCTCCCGAAGGTAGAACGTCCTGAACTTCGGGTGCCTCCATAATCCTCGCATCATAGGTCCCCCAGTGCGCCCTGAATCGGTGCGCAGTTAAAGAATTAACCCCGCGAAATGCGGGGTTTTTGTGCCTATTTGTGCCTATAAGGTCCGATGTGTTCCAGGCCCGGCCGAGGAAGTGTATGAAGTAATTTGTGTAGTAATTTTTTTCGGGGAGCGCTTTACTACACGAAATTCAGGTGAACATCGAACCTGATACGACACATGGCCCTCAAGCTCTCGGAATTGCAGGTCAAGAACGTCAAGCCGCGTATCGCGAAGTATTCGATGGCGGTGGAATGGGCTGGTGATGCTGGTGAACCCTGGCGGCGCCAAGTATTGGCGGCTGCGGTGCCGGATCGGGGGCAAGGCCTGGATGGTGGCGATGGGTAAGCCTTACCCCCTACACCACTCTCAAGCATGCCGTGGCGGCCGCGGCGGAGTTCCGCGCCCTGATAGAGCAGGGGCGGCGGACAAGCGACGCACGGAAAAGCTGGTGGAGCGCGAGCGGATTGCCGACATCTTCGGCGAGGCCGCCGCCGCTTGGCACGCCTTCCGCAGCGAGGCGTGGAATACCCGCACTGCCGAGCAGGCGCGTATCTACCTGGACAAGGAACATCCTGCCCAAGCTGCGCAGCCGCCCCTTGGACAATATCTCGCCCGCCGAGATGGGTGCGCTGGTCGCGGGTATCGAGGAGCGCGGCTCGTTCGACGTGGCCAAGAAGACGCGCCAATGGATCAAGGCGATCTACAGCCATGCCCGCGCCAATGGCTGGACCGCAGCCGACCCTGCTCGCGATCTGGCGGCGATCTCCCGGTCTGGCCCCGGCGCAATGAACCACGCGCACCTGCCGCTTGGGAGTTACCCGAATTCCTGCACGCCCTGGAGGGCTATGAGGCGTCCACCCTGGTCAAGTATTGCGCGAAGCTGGCCTTATGGACCGCCAACCGTCCCGGCGTGACGCGAAGCGTGGGGTGGTCCGAGCTGGACCTGGACGCGGGCATCTGGACCATCGACAAGGGCCGGTACCACCTGACGCCGCTGCCCAAGCAGGCCGTTGCCATGCTGCGCGAGATTCAGCCCATCAGCGGACACTTCGAATACGTATTCATCGGCCGCAACGATCCGACGAAGCCGATGAGCGACGGCGCCATTGCTGGAATGATTAAACGCATCGGCTACCGCAACAAGCAGACCATGCACGGCTTCCGGCACCTCATCAGCACCGCCCTCAATGACAAGGGTTACGAGTCCGACTGGATCGAGCGGCAACTGGCGCATGGCGACCCGGACAAGATTCGCGGCACCTACAACAAGGCTGCGTATCCGGAGCCTCGCCGTAAGATGATGCAGGAGTGGGCGGACTACCTGGACGGCTTGAAGCGTGGTGCGCATGTGGTTCCGTTCAGACGCGCCGGATAGATACGGTTTGTCGGATATGGCAGGATGGTGCCGGAATCCATCGGACGCCAAACATGGCCACGGCAAGGCTGTTCAATCTGGGCAATTCACAGGCGGTGCGCATTCCCGCGCGCTACCGCATGAAAGCGCGCGAAGTCGAGATATTCGAGCGTGACGGCGATCTGGTCCTGCGTCCGAAAGCAGAGACGGCTGCCGATCTGTTTGCGCGCGCCCGGCTTGCGGGTAGTGCCGAAGCCTGGGCCGACATGAAGCGCCCCGATCAAGGCCTGACCCGGCCCGTGCCCTCGTTCGATTAGCGCCCGTGGCTGCGCGCTATCTGCTGGATACCAACATCCTCATTGCCGCCATTGGCGGGGAATCGGCAAAGCTGCTGAACCGCATCGCGACGCTCGCGCCTGAGCGGCTATGCCTGTCCTCCATCGTGCTGGCCGAGTTGCTCACCGGCGCCGAGAAGAGCCAGCTTCCCGCCCACAACAAGGCCAGGCTGACCGTGCTGGTTGAAGGCATGGAGACGCTGCCCTTCGACGCCGACGATGCGGCCAGCTACGGACGCATCCGTGCCGCGCTGGAACGCGCAGGCCAGACCATCGGCCCGCTCGACATGCTGATTGCCGCGCAGGCGCTGACCCGCAAGCTGGTGCTGGTCACGGCCAACCTCAAGGAGTTCCAGCGCGTGCCGGGACTGAAGTGCGAGAACTGGCTGAAGTAGCGAGTTTGACGTGGACGGCAACAAGCCGCGGATCATTGCAGCCCTGCACTTCAACACCGGCCAGGTTATAGCGTTGCCTGGCTGCCTCGTCCCAGCCGCGCCGAAATCTTGCGGAACTGCGCCAGCGCGTCTTCGAGTTCGTCTGCAATTTCGGTGGCGAGCACGTCCGCCCTCGGTAGCGAGTCGGTGTCGGTCAGGTTCTTGTCCTTGACCCAGAACAGGTCGAGGCTGAGCTTGTCGCGCTTGAGCAGGTCTTCGTAGTCGTAGGCTCGCCAACGACCCTCGAGGTTACTCTCGCGCCATGTCGGCACGCGCGCGTGCATCGCGTCGGGCTGGTAGCAGGCGACGAACTCGTCGAAGTCCGCGCGGCGGATCGGCTTCTGCTTGAGCGTGAAATGCTGGTTGGTGCGCAGGTCGTAGACCCAGAGTTTCTCGGTCCAGGGTTCGGCACGGCCCTCCTTCTTGTCGAAGAACAGCACGTTCGCCTTCACGCCGGGCGAGTACCAGATGCCGGTGGGCAGTCGCAGCAGCGTATGCACGCGACACTTGGCCAGCAGGTTCCGTCGCAGCTTCTCGCCGGCCCCGCCCTCGAACAGCACGTTGTCCGGCAACACTACCGCCGCGCGGCCGTCGATCTTGAGCAGCGAGTAGATGTGCTGCACGAAATTGAGCTGCTTGTTGCTGGTGGAGGTCCAGAAATCGCTGCACGAAATTGAGCTGCTTGTTGCTGGTGGAGGTCCAGAAATCCTCGCGATAGATCGAAGACTCCTCCTTGTCGAGATCGCCCTCGTCGTTGACGAACAGCACGCTCTGGCTTTTGCCGAACGGCGGATTGGCCAGCACCATCGAGAACTCGCCGCTCCACGGCGCCGCCAGGCTGTTGTGCCCCGAATGCACCAGCACGCGCTCGCCGCCGATGCCGTGCAGGTAGAGGTTCATCGCGCACATGCGCGCCACCTTCACCGACAGCTCCATGCCCTCGACCAGGTTCTCGCGCATGGCGCGCTTCTCGTCGCGGTCCAGCCCCGGTCCAAATTTTTCCAGCACGTAGCTGTAAGCCTGGAACAGGAAGCCGCCGGTGTCTGCGGCCGGGTCGCAGATGCGATCGGCAGGCGTCGGACGCATGACCTCGCACATGGTGCGGATCACTTCGCGGCTGGTGAAATACTGGCCCGCACCCTTGGTGGACTCCGCGGCCGAACGTTGCAGCAGTTCCTCGTAGATCGTGCCCTTCACGTCCACCGGCAGGCTCATCCAGTCTTCCTTGTCGATCAGGCTGGTGATGAGCTGCGACAGCAGCGCGGGGTTGTGAATCTCCAGGCACGCGCCCTTGAAGATCACGCCGAGCATGCCACCCCGCAAGGAGAGCGCGGCAAGGATCTCGCGGTAATGCTCCTCCAGGTCCGCGCCGCTGCGGTTGAGGAGGGATTTCCAGCCCAGCTCCGGCGGGATGATGGCCGGCTGGTTGTGCGGCGGCTCCGTGAGCTGGTCCGCCATCTGGAGGAACAGCAGCATGGTGAGTTGCTCCGCGTACTCCACGTACTCCACGCAGGACAGGCCGACCGCTTGCAGCACGCCGGCATAACTCCAGGCGCGTTTGCCGATCTGGGAGGCGTCGATCACAGGCGCGACCGCCAATATTCGGGCTCCTGGTGCAGATGCGCGACCGCGATCACAACGATGCTGTCAGTCTCCGCTCAAGCATCGGCTCGTAGATGATTCCGTAAGGGAAGCGCCGCATCTGGCAGCGACGGATGGCCCCTCCGAGCGGGTGCCAGGCCAGCGGGAAGGCACGGATGCGCTGGAGCGTGTCGTGGGCCTCGTCGCGAAACTCATCGCCCAGGCCGGCACGTTGAACGTTGTAGTACGGCGACCGCCCCTCGCAGCTCCCGCCGCGCGGGAGGAAGGAACCGAAGCTTCAAGCGCTGCGCCCGAGTTTGGCAAACACCTCGTCCGCATCCACGGCAGTCAACTCACCCGCGCGATAGGCCGCCATGCGGTCCTGCGCTTCCTTGAGCCAGCGGGCATCCAGCGCCGCATCCGGGTGATCCAGACTCTCGATCAGACCCTCGATCAGCGCCGCCCGATCCAAGGACGGCAGTTGCATCGCGTCGTTCAAGACTCTTTTGGCAGAGGCGGGCATGGGTGTTCGCGATCGTTCGGTATGGCGCAGGACGAGTATAGCCATGCCTCTATCCGGTGGCCTCGGTCGGCGACTGGGGCTCGCCGCCGCGACTTTCCGACCTTGACTAGGGCACGTGTCGCCTTGGCTGGACGCTTCGCCGCCGCTGCCGTCGATTGCCGTTCGGCGCGCTGCGCCGCGATGCGCTTGGGCAGCTCGTCCGCCGGTTCGTCGCGCGGGTCTTGCGGCACCAGCTCACCCGCGAAGGCCTGGCGCAACAGCGACTGGCGCAGCGCCTGCGCGGATTTCAGCTTGGCGGCCAGATCGGATTCGAGGTGATCGATGAGGGAGAGCTGTTATTCGGCGCGCTCGATGATCCGTTCGATCTCGACTTCTGGGGCAAGCGGAATAGAGATCACCTTCGTGTCGCTGATGTAGAGGTGCGCTTGCGCAGAAGAACCTGACGCTCGGTTGATGTACTGCTGACACCAGGGAGATTGATACCAGGTCATAAGGTATCTGGGATGTGCCAAAGAACACAGTAGCAGAACACTTCGCACAATCGAGAAAGGCTCCGCGTCCCCGACCATGGCCGTCCTGCCCGTCGTTGCTCGGACACTTACGACAAGCACGTCGTTCTTTCGCGGCGCGCACCGACGCAGGCAATTCTCGAAATCTGACTCGCTGATGAGGTCGAAGTCTCCGAAGTCCACGTAACCATTGCGCACGTTCTTTGCAGACAGCATCGGACGGCCGTGCGACGGGTATCTCGGCTGAATATGTTCTCCGTCTGTGACTTGAGAACATAGTTGGTCTGTGCTTGCCCAAAGCCACCCGGAAGGTAGTGGAGGCAAGTTGGAAGCATCGGCGAGCTTCGGGTTCTTGTACTTCGTCATCCACCCATTCGGCGGCGTCCGCCCCGCTTCCTTGAATTTATGAAGCTGGTCGCGCTGCCAGAGGCGGCGACGGCGACGCAGGATGCGGGCGAGCAGTCGGGTGGCGGGTTCGGTGTGGGGATGGGCGGCGCGCCAGTCGGTGGTCAACTCGCCTTCCACCGCAGCCTTGAGCACGGCGGCGCGGTAGTGCTTGAGCTTGGTCCGCACCCGCTCCAGCGCCGCGACACCGGCGTCAAGATAGGACAGGAGTTCGTCGAGGGTGTCGAGAACGCGGAACTGCTCGGCCGTTGGCGGTACCGGTAACTCAACGGCCGCAAAGAACGCCTCCGGCACGCGCATCTGCCCTACGCCTCCCGTCATCTGGCGCTGTGCGCGATAACGGAACGAGAGCTGGAGCAGGTAGTAAGCGATCCAGCGTGAATCGATCCCGGCTTCGGCGCGGAAGACATGGAACTCGGTAGAGCCGTAGCAGACCGAGCCCGGGAGCTGCGGGACCACGCAGGTCTTCCCGTTCTCCATGCAGGGCGTGATCTTTGCGGAGAACACGTCGCCGCCGAGGAAGGCGGTGCAGCCCTTCTTCACTCGCTCGTAACGCGCGGTCTCGGGCCGCAGCAGCCCGCCGCCTTCCGGTTCCACGGCGCGCATCGGTACGAAGTTCACTTCGACCGAGTCATTCAGCACACAGCGGTCGAGTGGCGGATTGATCTGCGCTATCTCGGAAAGCTCAGCTTGCGACCACCCTGCGGGCAGTTTTGTAGGCTGGGATGAAGCCCAGCGAATCCCAGCGACGCTCGCATCCACGCACCGGCCCGCTGGGTTTCGCATTCGCGTCAACCCAATGGAATGGACTCCTCCCTCTTTTCGGCATCGAGTGCCAGACTGAAGTTGAGAGCCGTCAGTCAACCGAAGGAGGAGTCCGTTATGGAGATTAAGCGAGTGGGATTGGACCTCGCAAAGC
>JBQTIX010000149.1:0-2446 GCA_052387695.1 Panacagrimonas sp.
GGGGGGCGCCCCCCGTCCCTGGCGGGGTCCTCCCCTCTCTGTCTTCGTTTCCCGCCGGGTCGGTCGCGGGGCGCCGCCCCGGGCCCGCCCCCCTCCGCCCCCCCCGCCGCCCCCCCCCCCCCCCCCCCCCCCCCGCGACCGTGTTCCTGGTTCCGTCTCGCGATCCATGAAGACTCTCGACTGGCAGCGCGGCGATCTCGAATCCAACGGTATCCGGTTGCACGTCGAATCCGCGGGGTCCGAGCGCGGCGAGCCCTTGCTTCTGGTCATGGGCCTGGGTTGCCAGTTGATCCAGTGGCCCGAGTCGCTGTGCGCCGGACTGGTGGCACGCGGTTTTCGGGTGGTCCGTTTCGACAACCGCGACATCGGCCTGTCCGGCAACGCCAACCGTGGCCTGCGCTTTGATCTGCGCGCGGATTACCTGCGCACGCGGGTCGGATTCAAGCCCGGCGCGGCCAACTACACGCTCCACGACATGGCCACCGACGTCATCGGCGTGCCGGATGCCTTCATGGCGATGCGGACCCCCTGATGCGGCCGGCCTGCGGTGTGCGCAGCGCCAGGTTCATCCGCAACGCCGGACTGCACCTCATAGAGGGTATGGGGCACGACTGCCCGCTGCCCCTGATGCCGCGCTGGGTGGAACTGATCGCCGCCAACGCCGCACGCATTTGACGCGTCCGTCTGACCCTTGCCTATCGCCGACTCCCTGGGCGAGGCCGGTGCCCGCGGAACCGTGCAAACTCCTGGTGTGCAAGGCAAGGGAGCGCGGTCGCGATGCGAACGTCCGGAATCTGGCTGTCGGGACTCGTGGTCTGCGCGTTGACCGGCTGCGCCGACCCGCACAGGGAATCGATCACCGGTTACGTCGAGGCCATCTACGTCCGCCCGGGCCCTGCGAGCGCGGGGCGCCTGACCTCGCTGGCGGTGGAAAGGGGATCAATCGTCGAAGCCGGACAGCCGCTGTTCGCACTCGATGCGGAACGCGAGCGGGCTGCCGTCGATGAAGCGCAGCATCGGCTGGATTCGCAGAAGGCGCGGCTCGCCGATCTCGACAAGGGTCGCCGGCCGGAAGAACGGGCCGTGATTGGCGCGCAGCTCGAGCAGGCAGAAGCACAGCTTCGCTTGTCGAAGGCGAGCGCCGCCCGGCAAACGGCGCTGTCGGCCAGGAGTCTGGTCAGCGCGGACGTGCTCGATGCGGCGAGGACCACCGAGGCTCGCGACCGCGCGCGCGTGGCGGAACTGAAGCGTCAGCTCGACGTGGCCGGACTCGCCGGCCGCGCCGATGTACTCGAAGCCGCACGCCAGGATGTCGCCACTGCCCAGGCGCAAACCGCCCAGGCGCAGTGGGCCCTGGCGCAGAAATCGGTCGTGTCGTCCGCAGCCGGCAGCATCGAAGACATCTACTTTCGACCGGGCGAGTTTGTCGGCGCCGGCGTGCCCGTGCTCGCGCTGCTGCCGCCTGGGAACCGTCGCCTGCGCTTCTTCGTGCCGCAGGACCGACTGGCCAGTTTCGTGCCCGGCGGTGCCGTTCTCGCACGCTGCGACGGCTGCGGCGAGCCCCTTTCGGCAAAGATCCGCTTCATTGCCAGCGAAGCTGAGTTTGCGCCTCCGGTGCTGTTCGACCGCAACCAGCGCGCGCGACTGGTGTATCGCGTCGAGGCGCTGCCCTCGCCCGAGGACGCCTTGCGCCTGCATCCGGGACAGCCGGTGGACGTGAGCCTGCCGGGTGGCTGAAACAGCCGAAACCGTGATCGAGGTCGAGGGCCTGGCCAAGTCCTTCGGCAAGCGCGCGGCGGTCAGGGGCCTGAGCCTGAAAGTCCGGCGCGGCGAGATCTTCGGCTTCCTCGGCCCCAACGGCAGCGGCAAGACCACCTCGATCCGCATGCTCTGCGGCCTGCTCACGCCGGACGCGGGACGCGGCCGTTGCCTGGGTCGCGATCTGCTGACCCAGTCGCGGGCGATCCGCCGTGAGGTCGGCTACATGACGCAGCGTTTCGGCTGGTACGAGGACCTCTCCGTGCGCGAGAACCTGGCGTTCGTCGCGCGCATGTACGAGGTGCGCGAGCTTGCGACCGTGGTCGCCCGGACCATCGCCGAGCTGGGACTTGAAGCCAGGCAGAACCAACTCGTCGGCGGTTTGTCCGGCGGCTGGAAGCAGCGCCTGGCGCTGGCCGCCTGTCTCATGCACGACCCGCGGTTGCTGCTCCTGGATGAGCCCACCGCGGGCGTCGATCCTCGCGCGCGGCGGGAGTTCTGGGACCAGATTCAACGGCTAGCGGCGACGGGCGTGACGGTGCTGGTGAGCACGCATTACATGGACGAGGCCGAGCGTTGCACGCGCCTGGGTTACATCGCGTTCGGCGAGATGCTGGCGGAGGGAACGGCGGATGAGTTGCGTGCTCGGTTCGGTGTCGACCGACTGGAGGATGTGTTCATCCGCGTG
>JBQTIX010000150.1:0-25300 GCA_052387695.1 Panacagrimonas sp.
GCTTTGCGAGGTCCAATCCCACTCGCTTAATCTCCATAACGGACTCCTCCTTCGGTTGACTGACGGCTCTCAACTTCAGTCTGGCACTCGATGCCGAAAAGAGGGAGGAGTCCATTCCATTGGGTTGGCTTCATCAACCCAGCGCTGTTCATACGCTGCGACGCTGGGTTTCGTTCCTCAACCCAGCCTTGACTACGGACCTAATGCAAAGCCCCCGCCGGGCCGGGGGACTGAAAAGCCCCGGCGGGGACGTACCGCAAGCCTCGTTCAATCGCTCTTGGCGATCTTGACGGTGTGTTTCTTGGTGCGCCCCAGCGTGGCGTTTCTCGGACTCCCCAGGCGGATGGCGATAGGCTTGAGCCGCCTACTCCAGAACCGCTTCCACCACGCTCACTGCCGACTCGATGGGCACCACGCGAACAACGCGGAAGCCAGCCTTGCCGAGCAGGTTCGAGTATTCGGCCTCCGTCCGCTCCTGGCCTCCGGCCACGACCAGCATCGCCATGTCCAGCATCTTGCCTGGATGCGTCGTGTTGCCAGTGGGCAGCACCATCTCGACAATCAACAGGCGGCCGTTCGGCTTCATGACTTTCCGGCAGTGACTCAGGATGGTGAGACACTGCTGTTCGTTCCAGTCACGGATGACGTGCGACAGCACGTAGGCATCGCCCCCGGCGGGGACCGTCTTGAAGAAATCGCCGGCCTCGATGGACACGCTGCTCGACGCCGCCTGCCTTGAGCAACGCGGGCGCATCGCCCACCACATGCGGCAGGTCGAACTCGGTGGCACCTGGATTCGGCTCCAGCCGGGTCTCGTCGATCGACACGTAGGTCCGCCAGCCGCCGCAGCCTGCGCGGGTGCCGACTTCAGGCTTGCGGGAAATCCGGAGGGAGTTCGGATTCGACCCGGGGCCAACGCAGACGCACGCCAAACCGTAGGGCGCACTCATGCGCCGACGGCGACGCCGCATGAATGCGGCCTACGCAGCTTCCGAACATGGATACGAAAACGGCCGGGTCGTCCCGGCCGTTTCAGGTGACGCTCGAAGAGCTTACTTGGCCGGTTCGGCGGCTTCGGCCGGGGCCGGCTTGCCGATCGAGATCAATTCCACCTCGAACACCAGGGTGGAGTTGGGGCCGATCTTGGCGCCGGCACCACGCTCGCCGTAACCGAGCGCAGACGGGATGTAGAACTTGTACTTGGCGCCGGTCTTCATCAACTGCACGCCCTCGGTCCAGCCCGGGATCACGTTGCCCAGCGGGAAGGTCACCGGCTGGCCACGCGAGATCGAACTGTCGAACTCCTCGCCGTTGATCAGGGTGCCTTTGTAGTGAACCGTGACCTCGTCGGTTTCCTTGGGTGTCGGCCCGGTGCCTTCGGTGAGCACTTCGTATTGCAGCCCGCTGGCGGTGGTCTTGACCTCGGGCCTCTTGCCGTTGTCGGCCAGGAACTTGGTGCCTTCCTCGACCGCCTTGGCCGACGCGGCTTCGCGTTCCTTGACCTGCTCTTCCTGCATCTTCTGCGATACGGAGGCCTTGATTGCCTCGCGCGCGGCGTCGTCGAGCTTGGGCGTTGCGCCGGCCGACACATCGTCAAGGCCCTGCTTGAGGGAGGCGACATCGACATGCGAGGCCACCGGCTTGAGCGAGTTGCCGAGATCCACGCCGATGGAGTAGCCGAATTTCTGTGCGTCGCTGGTCAGTTCGGCGGCTGCGGGAGCCGCGGCCTCTTCTTTCTTGGCACAGGCGAAGAGCAGGCTGGCGCAGGCGCAAACGGCCAGGACACGAAGATGCGGGTGGGGCATTGGGAAATCCTTGGGAAGCAAGCGGCGCTGCGGCCGAAAAGGGGATGAATCAAAAAAACGCGCGCGATTATACCGAAGCGGGATCGCCAGCCTCCGGAGCGGTCACGGAACCCGTGACCGGCCGGCGACTGAGCAACTGCAACAGGGTCTGCCGCGACTCGTCGGACAGCAGTTCCAGCGAGCGCTCAGCGATCTTGTAAATCCGTTCTTCGACGATCAGCACCTGATCCTCGCCGACGCTCACCAGTCCGACGTCGATCAGCGTATCCAGATAACCGCGGAACAGCGCCTTGTCGAAGAACTCGGGCGAATCGCGGCCGGTCAGCACTGCCATGCGCTCGGCCAGCAGACGGCAGTCCTCCTCGAACTTGGCGCGCAGCAGGCGCGCCTCGCGGCGATGCTCATGCGCGAGCAGCCAGGTCGTCATGCAGTAGCGCTCCAGCGTTTCGCCCATCACCCGGCCGAGCATGGCCAGGGTGGAGAACTCCGGCGCGGTGACTTCCGGACGCAACAGCCAGCCATCCGCACGGCGCGTGAGCAGCCCCAGATTGACCATCACCGCCAGCGTTTCGCGCGCCACGTCCTCGGCTTCGGCGGCCTCCCAGCGCACGAAGAACTCGGTGCGCAGAAACGGATACAGCGCGCGGCAGCCGGTCAGCACCAGTTCCTCGGGCAGGCTGCCGCGGGTGCGGAAGAAATTGGCAATCAGGCTGGGCAGCGCAAACAGGTGCTGAAGACTGTTGCGCGCATAGGTCAGCAGCACCGCGTCGCGATCCGCCAGCGCCAGCAGGTCGCCCCAGGCATGCGGCACGCGCACCGCACGCACGATCGGCGCCGCCCACTCGACCGCGGCCTTCGGGGAGATTTCCGGAATCACGAAGGTGTCGCTGTACGGCCGGCCTTTAAGCAGCCAGATCAGGTGTCCGACCTGCTCGATCAATTCGTCGCGCGACACCGCCCGCTGCGGGCTGGCGAGCAGCGCAATCGCCGTCAGACCCACCGGGCTTGCCACGGCGGCCGCATTGATACGGCGGTGATTGGCCAGCGCCAGCCGCTGCACGAACGGCTTGAACGCGGTCGGCGATTTGTCCGGCGAGGCGCGCAGCGCTTCACGCCATTCAGGCAGGTGCTTGTCTGCGTATTCGTGCAACTGCATCGGTTCGCCGAAATTGATCTGCACCTTGCCGAACGACTTGTTGAGCAGCTTGCCGGCCTTGAGCAGATCGCCCGCGGATTCTTTCTTCTTGCCGCCGCCGCGCAGCTCCTTGAAGTAGCTGCCCAGCTCCCAGACCTTGTCGTAACTGATGAAGATCGGCACCAGGGCCACCTTGCGCGAGGTCTGGCGCAGCGCGCTCTCCACCACCATGCCGAGCATGCCGGTCTTGGGCGCGAGCAGGCGCCCGGTGCGGCTGCGCGTGCCCTCGGGATAGAAGCTGATCGAATAGCCGCGCGCGATCAGGCTGTCGACGTAGGCACGGAACACCGCCACATACAGCTTGTCGCCGCCGAAACTGCGCCGGATGTAAAACGCGCCGCCGCGACGCAACAGCCCGCCGACCGGCCAGAAGTTGAGGTTCACGCCCGCCGCGATGTGTGGCGGCACCAGCCCGGCCTGGTACAGCACATAGCTCACCAGCAGATAGTCCGCGTGCGACCGATGCGAGGACAGATAAATCATCTCGTGGTCCTGCGCGAACGAGCGCAGCCGCTCCATGCCGTGCACCTGCACCCCGAGAAACACGCGGTTCCAGATGTAGCCGAAGATACGTTCCAGAAAGCGCAGGGTCGCCGCCGAATAATTCGCCGCAACCTCGTCCGCACACTTGCGCGCGCGTCGCGTCGCCTCGTCTAGCGTGATCTTGGACTCGCGCGCCTCCTGTTCGATGGCCGCCTTGACCGGGCGCGAATTGATCAACTGCTGGATCACCACGCCGCGTGTTTGCAGGCGCGGCCCCAGCGCCGCCGTGCGCGCGCGCAGGAAGTACAGATGCAACAGGCGGCCGAGCTTGTTGACCGCGATTTCCGGGGACACCTCCTTGGACACGAAGTCGCGGAACGCCAGTGGCTCCGCGAAGTCCGCATACACGTTGCGACCGTTGACCAGCATGATGAACAACTTGCGCACCATGCCGGCCTGCACGCTGTCGGCAAACAGCAGTTTGAACAGCGAGGTTTCCTGCCCCGGATCGCGCCCCCAGAACACCGAGACCGGCACCACCTGCGCGTCGAAACCCGCATCGGCCGCCGCGCCTTCCACCACGCCGGACAGATCGGTGGTGCGGATACGGGTCTCCAGCAGGGCGGGCAGGTACATCACGCCGGGCCGCTCCGCCGAAGGAAAGCTGGTGCCGGTGCGGCGCGGCATCGGCAGGCCCTGGTCGCGACAGATGCGGTCGAGCACGAACAGATCGCCCCAGGAGCGCGTGGCGAGCACATAGACCACCGGCCGCGACGGATCCAGCGCGAGCTTCTCGCGCAGCGCGCCCGGCGTGAGTCGGTACTTGATCAGCGCGTCCAGCGGCCTGAACAGCCACCACGCGATCCAGTAGAAAGCCCCGTACAGCGCGCTCATGCCCAACCGCTCTCCCGTTTGCCCTGCGCGTTGATCGCGCCTGTCGTGGCAGTGTAAAAGAATTCGCCGCCCATCCCGTCCACCGCCGATGCCCCAGCCCAACAGCCCCGCCGTGTCCGATACACGAGCGTCGCGCGAGCGCATGGAGAAGCTTGCCTGGCTGCTTGACGGCGCAATCCCCGTGCCGGGCACCCGGTTCCGCTTCGGCCTCGACTCGATCATCGGCCTGATCCCCGGCGTCGGCGACCTCGTTGGCCTGCTGCTGGGCGCGGCGATTCTCTACGAGGGCGCGCGCATCGGCGCGCCGCGGCCGCTAATGTTCAGGATGCTCGGCAACTCGGTGGCCGACGCACTGATGGGCGTGGTGCCGGTGCTCGGCGACGTGCTCGATTTCGCGTTTCGATCCAACAGACGCAATGCGAAACTCCTGATGGATCATCTCGACCGGATCGATGAGATACCGGGACCTGTGCATCGCGGATCGCAATGGCTGGCGCTGTTCCTGGCTGCTGGTTTCGTGGCTGCCTCGGTGGCACTGGTGTGGTGGGTTTGGACCGGGTTACTGAGCTGAGCTGATTGACGCTGCCCGCGTCTTCGCGTCATGGTCCGGCCGTCTGTCGCCGCGATGGCGGCTCCCGGGAATAGAGGCGTATGAGCGAAGCTACCTGGGCCGGGCATCCGCGCGGCCTTGCAACCCTGTTCTTTACCGAGATGTGGGAGCGGTTCTCGTTCTACGGGATGCGCGCCATCCTGGTGCTCGCGCTGGTCGCGGCGGTGGACGGCGATAACCCGGGCCTGGGCTTCTCGCGGGAAGTGGCGACGGCAATCTACGGCCTCTACACCTCGGCGGTGTACCTCGCATCCCTGCCCGGCGGCTGGATCGCGGACCGGCTGATCGGCCAGAGGAACGCGGTCTTCTGGGGCGGTGCGATCATCGCCAGCGGGCACTTTTGCATGGCGCTGAACACGCAGGCCTCGTTCTTCTGCGGTCTGATCCTGATTGCGCTCGGCACCGGCCTGCTCAAGCCCAACGTGAGCGCGATGGTCGGCGAGCTTTACGGGCCGGACGCGGGTGCGCGGCGCGATGCGGGTTATTCGATCTTCTATATGGGCATCAACACCGGCGCCTTCGTCGGCCAGCTCATCTGCGGCTATCTGGGCGAGAAGATCGGCTGGCACTACGGTTTTGCAGCGGCCGGCGTGTTCATGGTGTTGGGGCTGATCCAGTACAAGTTCTACGGGCGTCATCTCGGCGACATTGGCATCGCGCCCGTTTCCAGCGGCGATGCGGCGCGCGATGCGAAGGGGCGGCGGCGCGGCTGGATGGCAGTCGGATTGTTCGTCGGCGGGATCGTGAGCGTGACCACCGCTGCGCTGCTGGGCGTGTTCCAGATCGATGCGCTGCGGCTCGCGCAGGGCACTGGCGTGGTCATCGTGGCGATCGCCGCGGCTTACTTCGGCTATGTGATCTTTCTCGGTGGCCTCACCCCCGTCGAGCAGAAGCGTGTGGGTGTGATCGCCATCTTCTTCGTCGCCGCCGCGATGTTTTGGAGCGGCTTCGAACAGGCGGGGTCGAGCTTCAATCTGTTCGCGCAGGATCACACCGATCGCGTGATGTTCGGCTGGGAGATGCCGGCGTCGTGGCTGCAATCGATCAACCCGATGTTCATCATCCTGCTCGCGCCCTTCTTCGCGGCGCTGTGGGTGAATCTGGGCCGGCGCAACGTCAACCCTTCGACGCCGTTCAAATTCGCCATCGGCCTGCTGCAGATGTCGGTCGGGTTTCTGATCCTGTACTTCGCCTCGTGGTACGTGGTGGGCGGCGAGAAAGTCGCGCCGACCTGGCTGATCCTGACCTACCTGTTCCACACCACCGGCGAGCTGTGCCTGTCCCCGGTCGGCATGGCCGCGGTCAATCAACTGTCGCCCAAACGCTACCAAGGCCAGATGTTCGGCACCTGGTTCACGGCCTCCGCGCTCGGACACCTGATTGCCGGCCTGCTGGCCGGGCACCTGTCTGACACCAGCAGCGTCGCGCAACTGCCCGACCGCTTCCTGTTTGTGTTCATGACCACGGCGGGCGCCGGCCTGCTGATGCTAAGCCTGACCCGGCCGATCCAGCGATTGATGATGGGAGATCAGAAGTGAAACACCTCGTCCTGTTGGCCTTGGCCAGCCTGCTCGTCGCCTGCGGTCCGGGCCAGAACGCCGCGGCGCCTCCGGCAACGGAAAAGGCGTCCGCAGCGGCGGTCACTTCAGCTGATGCCGACCACTTCGTCGCCGAGATCAACGCGTTCAAGAAGAAGAACGCGCCGCGCCTCAACGCCGCTCAGTGGATCGCCCAGACCTACATCACTGAAGACGGCCAGATGCTGGCCGCCCAGGCCACCGCCGAGCAGCTCGAATACGACACGCGCAAAGCCCAGGAAGCGCGGCCGTTCGATGGTCTGACCGACCTGTCTCCGGCCACCGCGCGTGCGCTGAAACTGATCAAGCTCGGCTCCAGCATGCCGGCGCCGGGCGATCCCACGCGCCGCGAGGAATTGGCCGCGATCGCCGCTCGCATGGACGCCAATTACGGCGCGGGCAAGTGGTGCCGGCCCAACGCGGCGGGGCAGGAAGAGTGCCTCAAGCTCCAGGCGATCGAGAAGCTGATCGACAACACCGAACAGAAGAACGACCCGGCCGATATCGCCACCGCCTGGGCCGGCTGGCACGCGACTTCGCGACCCATCCGCAAGGATTACCAGCGCTTCGCCGAACTGATGAACGAAGGGTCGCGCGAACTTGGCTTCAAGGATACCGGCGAGTTGTGGCGTGGCGGCTACGACATGAGCCCGGCGGAATTCGATACCGAGGTCGAACGCCTGTGGGGCCAGGTGAAGCCGCTGTACGAGCAGCTTCATTGCCAGGTCCGCGCCCGGCTCAACGAAAAATACGGCGACGCCGTGGTGAAGAAGGACGGCCTGATTCCGGCGCACCTGCTGGGCAATATGTGGGCGCAGCAGTGGAGCAACATCTACCCGCTGGTCGCGCCGTATCCGGCCGAGGCGAGCATCGATGTCTCACCCACCCTGGTGGCGCAGCGCGACTCCGAGTACAAGGCCCTGCTGAGCCGCTTCAAGGGTCGGCCCGAGCCCACCGACCTCGCCGAACTGGCGCACCAAGCGGATGCCGCGCAGGCCGTCAGGATGTCGCGCGTGGCGGAGGATTTCTATGTCTCGCTCGGCTTCCCCAAACTGCCGGATTCCTTCTGGACCAAGTCCCTGTTGCAGCAGCCTCGCGACCGCGACGTCGTCTGCCATGCCAGCGCCTGGGACATGAATCTGACGGGCGACGTGCGCATCAAGCAATGCATCGAACCCACCGAAGAGCAGCTCACCACCATTCACCACGAGCTCGGCCACATCTATTACTACCTGTCCTACAACCAGCTCCCGGCGCTGTTCCAGACCGGCGCGCACGACGGCTTCCACGAGGCCATCGGTGACACCATCACCCTGAGCCTCACGCCCGCGCACTTGCAGAAGATCGGACTGGTGAAAGGCGCGACATCGAGCGACCGCGCCACCCTCAACGCGCAGATGAAGCTGGCGCTGGACAAGATCGTGTTCCTGCCCTGGGGCAAGCTGGTGGACCAGTGGCGCTGGCGCGTGTTCGACGGCTCCATCGCCCCGGACAAATACAACGAAGGCTGGTGGAAACTGCGGGCGCAGTACCAGGGCGTGGCGCCGCCGCTGGCGCGCAACGAGGAGGACTTCGATCCCGGCGCCAAGTACCACGTGCCCGGCAACACCCCGTACACCCGCTATTTCCTGTCCTTCATTCTTCAATTCCAGTTTCACCGGGCGCTGTGCGAGGCCTCCGGCTTCAAGGGGCCGCTGCACGAGTGCGACATTTACGGTAATGCCGAAGCCGGCAAGCGCTTCATCGAGATGCTGGCGCTCGGCGCCTCGCAGCCCTGGCAGGACACGCTGGAAAAACTCACCGGCACGCGGCAGATGGACGCCTCGGCGATCATCGATTACTTCGCGCCCCTGATGACCTACCTCAAGGAGCAGAATCAGGGGCGCAGCTGCGGATGGGAAGGCGGTGGCTAGAACGGTCCGGCGTAGGTCGGCTCAAGGCCACGGGTTTTTTCGTGGCCGGAGCCGACGTGCACTCTCACCAGGCCGCGGTGTCGGCTCCGGCCGCATGAAGCCGCGGCCTTGAGCCGACCTACAATTTGCCCGCACCCATCCGTCGCGCATGAAAACCATCCTCAAACTGCTGTTCGCAACACTCGTTCTTGCGATCGTTGCGGTCGCCGGCCTGGCCGCGCATAGCTGGACCCACAAGCCCCTGCGCTTCGCCTGGTTTCTCGATCGCGTCGCGGTCGAGCGCGGCCTCGACGACCCGGAACTGCTCACGGGCCTGCGTGTGCTGGAACCCTGGGGCATCCGGGGACACAACTCAAAGCTGACGGACGAATCCATCGCCGCCGGACAACGCCGCTATGACCAGGCGCGCGCCCAGCTCGCCATGCTGCAAACCTACGACCGCGCGAGCCTGTCGCCGGTCGAGCAGCAGGCTTTCGACGTGCTGCGCTGGTCCCTGGTCGACACGCTGGAGGGCGAACCTTTCCGCTACCACGACCAGCCGGTCAACCCGGTGTTCGGCGCGCAGAGCGAGCTGCCGAGCTTCATGGTCACGCAACATGTGATCGAGGATGCGCGCGATGCCCACGACTACGTCGAGCGGCTGAACCTGTTCGAAACGAAGTTCGACCAGCTCCTCGAAGTGATGAAGCTGCAACAGGACCGCCAGATCCTGCCGCAGAAATTTGTCGCCGAGAAAGTGCTGTCGCAGATGAAAGCCTTCATCGCCATGCCCGCTGCGGAACACCTGCTGGTCACCACCTTCAAATCCGAACTGGCGCAGATTGCCGACCTGCCCGACGACGAGCGCGGTCGCCTGCTCGGGCTGGCCGTCGTCGCCGTCGAAACCTCGGTTTACCCTGCGTATGGCCGTCTGATCGCCTGGTTCGAACAACTGCTGCCACGCCTGCGCGGCAATGACGGCGCCTGGGCCTTGCCGCAAGGTGCGGAGTTCTACGCCTGGGCGGTGAAGCATCACACCAGCTCCGATCTGACGCCGGACCAGGTGCACGAAATCGGCCTCCAGGAGGTCGCTCGCATCGAAGCCGAGATGGACGCGATTCTGAAGGCCCAGGGTTACGCGGAGGGCACGGTCGGCAGTCGCATGACCCGTCTCGGCACCGAACCGCGCTTCAACTACGCGGATACCGACGAGGCGCGCGCGCAGATTCTCGTTGACTACCAGACCTTTATCGATGAGATGGACGTCGCGCTCGGACCCTGGTTCAACCGCCGGCCCAAGGCAAAAGTCGTGGTGCAGCGCGTGCCCGTGTTCAAGGAAAAGACCTCGCCCGGCGCGTACTACGACTCGCCACCGCTCGACGGCTCGCGGCCCGGCGTGTTCTGGATCAATCTGCGCAACGTTGCCGAGATCCAGAAGTTCGGCATGCGCACCCTGGCCTATCACGAGGCGATCCCCGGCCACCATTTCCAGATCGCCATCGCACAGGAACTCCGCGGCGTGCCGCTGATCCAGAAGCTGGCGCACTTCACCGCCTATATCGAGGGCTGGGCGCTGTATTCGGAACGCCTGGCCAAGGAGACCGGACTGGAGAAGGATCCCTTCGACGATCTGGGCCGCCTGCAAGGTGAGCTGTTTCGCGCCGTGCGCCTGGTGGTGGACACCGGCATGCACCAGCTGCGCTGGTCGCGCGAACGCGCCATCGAATACATGATCGCCCACACCGGCAGCCCGGAGACCGACGTGGTCGCCGAGATCGAGCGCTACCTCGTCTGGCCCGGCCAGGCGCTGGCCTACAAGATCGGCATGAACGAGATCCTGCGTCTGCGCGAACAGGCCCGGTCCGAGCTGGGCGAGCGCTTCGATCTGCGTGAATTCCATGACTTGGTCCTGGGCGCGGGCGCCATGCCGCTGGGCGTGCTGGATGCGCGCGTTCAAGCCTGGATCGCACAGCAAGCGGAGGCACGGTAAGTCGGCAATCCTTTGCCGACTTCACCCCCGAACAATGCAAAACCACCCCCCCCTGCGTTACGGCAACACCGCCATCGGGCTGCACTGGCTGATCGCGCTGATGATCTTCGCCGGCTGGGGCCTGGGCTTTTACATGGTCGATCTCAAGCTCTCGCCCGACAAGCTCAGGCTCTACTCCTGGCACAAATGGATCGGCATCAGCGTGCTGCTGCTCGCCTGCCTGCGCGCGGGCTGGCGGGTGACCCATCCGGCGCCCCCGGCCGATCCGGCGCACCCGCGCTGGCAGCGGCTTGCCGCGAGCTTTGCGCACCACGCGCTGTACGCGCTGATGTTCCTGCTACCGCTGTCGGGCTGGCTGTTCAGCTCCGCGTCCGGCTACCCGGTGAAGTATCTCGGCCTGATCCCGCTGCCCGACCTGGTGTCCAAGAACAAGGAGCTGGCTGACCTGTTCAAGGAGATTCACGAGATTCTGGGCTGGGCGCTGGCAGCCATCCTCGCGGCGCACGTCGCGGGAGCCCTGCAACACCATTTCATCGATCGCGACGATACGCTGGCCCGCATGCTGCCGTTCGCGCGACGAAGGAGAAACCCTTGACGCTGATCACACACGCCCTCGCCGCTACGGCACTGGCATTCGCCACGGCGGTCCTGGCTGCCGGATCGGCCCCGATCGACGCGGGCAGGAGCCGCATCACCGCCACCTTCACCCAGATGAACGTCGCCGTGGACGGCCAGTTCAAGACCTTCAAAGGCAGCATCGCCTACGACGCCGCCAATCCCGCGGCCTCGTCGGCTGAACTGAGCATCGACACCGCCAGCTTCGATCTCGGCGACGAGGAATACAACGCCGAGGTGCGCAAGAAGGAATGGTTCGACAGCCAGGCGCACCCGGCCGCCACCTTCAAGTCCAGCAGCATCCAGGCGCTCGGTCCGGATCGCTTCGAAGCGCAGGGCACGTTGTCGCTGAAGGGCGTTGCAAAAATGGTCAAGGCACAGGTCTCGGTGAAGACCGACGGCGCCACCCGCCGTTTCGAAGGCGAGCTGCCGATCTCGCGCACCGCCTTCGCGATCGGCGACGCCGAGTGGAACGAAGTGCTCGAAGATCGGGTCATCGTCAAGTTCGTGATCGTCGCGCCCGCTGGCTGAGCGCGGCGCGATCGTCGAAACAAGCCTTTCCATCCAACAGGAGTTGATCCATGCGCCTTTCCCCGATTGCCGCAGCCACCTTTCTCATTGCAGCCACCGCTCCCGCCATCGCCGCACCGGTGAGCTACGCCATCGAACCCAACCACACCTATCCGAGCTTCAAGGCGCCGCACATGGGCATCTCGTTCTGGCGCGCCAAGTTCAATAAATCCAGCGGCAAGGTGATCCTGGACCGCGAAGCCAGGACCGGCACCGTGGACATCACGATCGACGCCGCCAGCGTGGACTTCGGCCACGACAAGATGAACGAGCACGCGCGCAACGAGGAATTCTTCAACGTCGCCAAGTACCCCACCATCAGCTACAAGGGAACCATCAAGTTCGACGGCGACGTGCCCGACGAGGTGGACGGCCAGCTCACCCTGCTCGGCGTCACCAAACCGGTGAAGCTCGATATCGACAGCTTCAAGTGCATCACCCATCCCTTCTTCAAGAAGGAAGCCTGTGGCGCCGACGCCGAGGCAGAATTCAACCGGGCGGATTTCGGCATGACCAAATATGCCGATGGCGACGCCGGCAAGGTCAAGATCGAGATTCAGGTGGAGGCGGTGAGGGAGGGATAAGCGCTTGATCGGGGTGCCGGGGGCTTCAGCTCCCGGCATCCGGTAGCGTACCCCCCAGGTCCGACAGGTGCGGCGAACGATAGAGCGAAAATTCAGTGGCTCAGAAACCGCCCCGGCGTCGCAGCAAGAGCCCGACTGCAGATGGCGACGGAAATCCTGGCGTTCGGGTCAGTCGCTGCGAGAACCCGATTGCAAACGGCAACGGAAATCCGGGCGTTCGGGTCAAACATCGGCTCCGGAGCAGGGGCGCTGAACCCGACTTTCGCGAGTAGTGCGCTCAGAGCCGGCTTGACCCCTGACAGCCTGACGTCAGTGCGTCCGTGTCCGAGCGAAGCGGCAGAGAGGGTGGCGAGGTTCTTCATGGTGAGGCTCCTGTTTGTAGTCCGGAAGAGGTTCGCGATGGCGGGTCAGTGCCGGCGACGAGACGAACTTTGCTCCAATCCGCCGACGGAATCCTCACGCGACACAAACAAGATTCAAACAAAATTCACACTTCAAAATAAATCCAAAATAAACCAATTAAATCATTTAGTTGATAATTTTCACGAAGAGGCTTTTGCCGCGAACGCAAACCTGATTTCTCGTTATCGGACCGCGTTTGCCGCTGCCCGACGAGGTCAGGCCAGGTGTCCTTTCCCGGAAGACTAGAGTTGCGCCGTGGCGGCAGCTCTTTCGCGCGCCGGGCGGGTACGGTGTTCGTCGGTGCCGAGGCTGGCTTCGAGAATCGGCACGGCCTCCTTGAGCAGGGGCAGCGCCTCGGTCGTCCGATCGTCGGCGGCCAGACGATCGCCGAGCCGGTAGGCGCACCAGCCGAGCAGCCATTCACCCTTCTTGAACACGCTGCGGGCTTCGTCGAGATTCTGCCGCAGCAGGCGTTCGGCGCCGGCGCGGTCGTTTTGTGCGAGGCGGGTATCAGCCAACTGGTCCCGCAGGGTCAGGGTCCAGTAGCCTGTCGGAGTCTCGGTAGAGGCTACGCGCGCCATTCCGTCCTCGAGCGCGCGCTCGGCCTCGGCCCGCCTTTGCAGGCTGATCAGAGTGCGGGCACGTTCGCTTTCGATCCAGGCGTAGTCCTGGGGCAGGCCATGATCCTTCTTCAACCAGAGACCGCGAAGTTCATCGAGTTCGGCGAGCGCAGCGGCGGGGTCACCCAGCTCGCGCTTGGCCCGGGCATGCCAACGACGTGCCGAAAGAACGAAGCGCTCGCTCGGGCCGTATAGCTGACCGAACAAGGCGACGTGTCGCTCCAGCAGCGGCAGAGCCTCTCCCGGCTGATCGTCGAGAACCAGGGCCTGACCCAGCAGCAGGCCGGACAGGAGCGTCAGATACCCTCCGTCCGGATGGAATTTTTGTAACCCCTCGGACGCGAGGCGAAAAAAAGGCACCGCCGCTGCCCCACGACCGTTCTTCAATCGGGTATCGCCGGCGTCCATCGCCGCGCTCAGGGTGGCTCGGCTATGCGGGCCAAGCTTCTCGAGCGCCAACCGGTAACCCTCGTCAGCGACCTCGTCGCAACGTGCGACATGAACACTGATGAATCCGCCCCAGCAGCTCACTATCCGGGCCTGTGCATCGGCCTCCAGGGCCATGTCCAGGTTGGGACGACCCGCAGCGTTTTCCGCTTCGAGCACCCGTTCGAGCGTCTTCGTGGCCAATTCCCACTCCAAGACGTCGAGGTACAGATCGCGCAGACGCATGCGGGTGACCTGGGTCTCGTTGGCCGCCGGGCCCAGACGTTCCGTAAGCAAGTGCTCGGCGCTGAGCAGGAGTCTTTCCGCCGGCTCGCGTTCGTTGAGCCCCGCGTAGGCGGTTCCGAGGATCCGTGTCAGGGTCGCCTCGACTCGCGGCTGATCTTTGAACCGGCCTTCGAGCCGGCTCTGCGCCCGATCGAGCACTTCCCGTACCGACACATTTCTGCGGCCAGCGATCTCCGGATTACCCGCGCTGAGCAGATCGTCCGTGAGAAAGGCAGCCACCGCGTTGGCACGTGCAGCCTCGCTCTGCGCCATCGCGGCGCTGGCGATGGCCTCGACCCTGGCGCGGTTGGCGCGGACGTAAAGCCCGCTGGTGGCGACAAGACCCGCCACCAGCGATGCGGCCAGACCGATCAGCAGGCTGCGGCGCGCCCGGCTACGTTCCAGCGCCAGGCGCGTGGCCTCGGCGCTACGGGCCTCGGCCAGTTGCCGTTCACGCACTGCGCGCCGCTCGTCCAGGGTGCGCAGGCGGATCGCAAGCTGGGCCGCGTCGGCCAGGCGCTGTTGCGGATCACCCGCCGCAGCCTCGCTGATGTCTTCGATCAGCAGGGGATCTCCGACATTGCGTTCCCATCCTGGCGCCAGGGGACGGCGCAGGTCGCCGATGACGAGTTGGTAGAGCATCACGCCAAGGGCGTAGACATCCGACCGCGTGGTGGGTGGGCTGCCGCTCAACAGTTCCGGCGCAAGGTACAGCGGCGTGCCGCTGCTGGCGTCGGTAAGCGTCTGGGTGAAACCGAGCTGAGTGATGCTGAGCGACAGCAGTCGGTCCCGATCGACCAGGCGGGCACTGCCGAAATCGGCCAGCTTGAGGATCAGCCTGCTTTCGCCATCTTTGTGCAGCAGCAGGTTGGAAGGCTTGAGGTCCTTGTGCAGCACGCCGACCTGGTGCGCTCCCGCCAAGGCCTCGGCGGCCTCGGCGATCAATTCCAGGCGCTGCGCCGGGGGTACCAGATGGATGCCACCCTGGCGCTCGCTCCAGTCGACCAGGCTGCCTTCACTGCAATATTCGAGAGCGATGAAGAACGGCGGCTCGTCGAGACTCCAGTCGAGAACCCGCACCAGGTCCTGCCGCTCGCCCAGACCTTCGCGCATCAGGCGCGACAGCGTGATTTCGCGCTTCAGCGCGGTCAGGGCGCTGCGATCGCGCGCGAACTTGAACACGCGCGTGTCCCGTTCCGATGCGTAATATCCCAGCCAGGCTTCGCCGGCCCCGCCGGCACCGAGACGTCGGCGCAGCACCCAACCTTCTCGACGGGGCACCGGATCGCCATCCCGGAGTTCCAGCGCGGAGGACGGAGGTTCGACCTTGACCGGGCTTGTGGAATCGCGCATCGGCTCGCCGGTGAAACGATAGCCGTAGCCGTATACCGCCCGGATCAGGTCCTGGTCCCCGTCACCGAGCGCGGTGCGCAGGCGGCCGATGGCGTTGGTCAGGGAGGTCTCGGACACGATGCGGCCCGGCCAGACCGCTTCGAAGATTTCGTCTTTGGTGACCACCTCGCCGGGGTTGCGGATGAGGTACATCAGCAGTTCGAGCGGCTTGCGCGTCAGCTCGCGCGCTTCGCCACCGACACTGAGTTGAAACGTGGTTTCGTCAAACACCACGTTGCCGAAACGCCAACGCACGGCTTCGTCAGCCGGGGTAGCGACGGGAATGGCAGAGCGGGAAGCGTCGTTCATGGCCGGATGATTTGGTGCTGTACGGCGATTCGTCAATCACCTCCGCGGGCGGCCCCCACGACCGCGGCTTGCGTCGGATCAGCACCGAATGGGAGGCTCAGTCGTCCATACCGAGTTCCTGAATTTTCCTCGTCAGGGTATTGCGCCCCCAACCGAGGCGTTTGGCCGCTTCCTGGCGCTGACCTCGGGTGGCGCTGAGCGCGGCTTCGATCATGGTGCGCTCGAAGCGCGGCATCGCCTCGTCGAGCAGACCGCTTCGGCCGGCTGAGAATTCGCCGTCGGCCCAGAGTCGAAGCGCATCGTGCCAGGTCGCGGCGGGCGCGCTGGCAGCAGCTGTCGGCGGCGCCAGCGAACGCATGGGCGGCGCTTCTTCCCGAACAGAGGTCGGTGTCGATGAAGCGAGGAGGGTCGTTTCGGCGATCCGCACCTCGCGTGCGGGCTGTTCGATGAGCACATCGACCGGACCGGCACCTGGCGGGTGGCTGGCCAGCAACTCGGGCGGTAGATCGTTGATGTGCACGTCCTGGCCGGGCGCCATGACGGTGAGCCAGCGGCAGACGTTTTCCAGCTGGCGCACGTTGCCGGGCCAGTCGAAACCTTGCAGGTATTGCATCACGTCGGGCGGCACGCGCTTGATGTCGGTCTTGAGTTCCTTGGCCGCCTGTACCAGGAAATGCCGCGTCAGGGCGGGAATGTCCTCGGCATGCTCGGCGAGACTGGGGATGCGGATGCGGATGACGTTGAGTCGGTGGTAGAGGTCTTCGCGAAAACGACCCTCGCGCACCAGGTCCTCCAGGTTCTGATGGGTGGCGGCGATTACGCGCACGTCGACCTTGACCGGCGCCACGCCGCCGACCCGGTAGAACTCGCCGTTCTGCAGCACGCGCAGCAGGCGGGTCTGGAGATCGGCAGGCATGTCACCGATCTCGTCGAGAAACAGCGAGCCCCCATCGGCCTGCTCGAAGCGGCCCTTGCGCTGGGTCTGCGCGCCGGTGAAGGCGCCGCGCTCGTGGCCGAAGAACTCGGACTCCATCAGGTCTTTGGGGATGGCCGCGGTGTTGACCGCAATGAAGGCGCGGCCGGCGCGCGGCGAGTTGACGTGCAGCGCGCGGGCCACCAATTCTTTGCCGGTGCCGGACTCGCCGGTGACCATCACCGTGATCTGCGACTGCGACAGCCGTCCGATGGCACGGAACACGTCCTGCATCGCCGGCGCCTCGCCGATGATCGCGGTCGGGCCGATGGCCGGCAGCGGCTCGGGCGCCTGGCGCTTGGTTGCGGCGCGGCGCACCAGGCTGGCGACGGCATCGACATCGAAGGGCTTGGGCAGGTACTCGAACGCGCCGCCCTTGTAGCTGGCCACCGCGGCGTCGAGATCCGAGTGCGCCGTCATGATGATCACCGGCAGATCGGGGAAATCCCCTCGCACCCGCTCCATCAATTCCAGGCCGCTGACGCCGGGCATGCGGATGTCGCTGACCAGCACGTCCGGCTGGGCCTCGCTGAGGGCGTCGAACAGCTCGGCCGCCCCCTCGAACACCTGCACTTTCATGCCTGCGCGCGAGAGCGATTTCTGCATCACCCAGCGGATGGACTCGTCGTCATCGACCACCCAGACTTCCATGGCTTGTGACATTGGGGCTAGTGGCTCAGTTGATCCGCTCGGGGAAGGGGGAACCATCGAGCGGCAGGTAGATGGAGAACACGGTGCAGCCCGGCCGCGAGCGGCATTCGATCAGGCCGCCGTGAGCGTGGATCAAGTACTGCGCCATCGGCAGGCCCAGGCCGGTGCCGTCGGCACGGGTGGTCACCATGGGGTAGAAGATGCGGTCGATCAGCGTGGAGGGAATGCCGGGCCCGGTGTCCTCGACATCGATCTGGATCACCAGCCGGTGCCGTGTTCCCGCAATGGTGAACTGGCGCCGGGTACGGCTGCGCAGCGTGATGGCGCCGTCGACGCCCCCCCCACCGCCTTCGCCCATCAGCGATTGCATGGCGTTGCGCACGAGGTTGAGCAGGGCCTGGATGAGCTGCTCGCGATCGGCCACGACCTCGGGAATGCTGGGATCGTAATCGCGCAGGAAGCTGACGTCCGGCGGTGACTCGGCCTCGCACAAATGGCGCACATGCTCCATCACCTCGTGGATGTTCACGGGGGCCTTCTGCGGCAGGCGGTTGGGGCCGAGCATGCGGTTGACCAGATTCTGCAGGCGGTCGGCCTCCCGGATGATCACGCGGGTGTACTCGCGGTGATCGCTATCCGGAAAATCCTGTTCTAGCAACTGCGCCGCGCCGCGGATGCCGCCGAGCGGATTCTTGATTTCATGCGCCAGGTTACGGATCAGCTCGCGCGAGGCGTGGTGCTGGGACAGCAGCAACTCGTCGCGCGAGATGCGCAGGTGGCGGTCCAGCGAAAGGCATTCCATCAGCAGGCCCGCGCCCTTGCCGATCATGACCGGCGTGACGGTGCAATCCACGGTCAGCGGATTGTCGCCGGCACGGCGCAGCGACAGCTCGCGTTCGATGAAGCCGGTACCGGCGTCGAGCGCGGATTCGAAGCGTGCCTTGTGCGGCGCGAAGTGCGGCAGCGCCGTGGACAACGGCTCCCCGACCGCGTGGCGGCGGCTGACTTCAAACAGGCTCTCACCCGCCGAGTTGATCGAGGCGACGGCGAGTTTCGAGTCCAGGCACACCACCGCCGTGGTCAATCCATCAAGCACGATTTCAGGCGAAACCCGCGATCGGGGCACGAATTTCATGAGGGGGCGATAGCAAGCAGCGCGCCACGCGCGCGGCCGTGGAGCCTAGCCGATGCTCAGCGGCATCGCACCAATTTGGTGCGATTCGTGAGCGCAAGTCGGGTTGGCCGGGTGTCGGTCGGATCAAGCCGAAGGCGGATCCGACACTGCGCGCCCTCAACAAAGGGCCCCCGTCGGATCCGCCCGCGAAAAGCATGCGGGCTTGATCCGACCTTCAACCGAACTACACCGATCTACGGCGTGCCGGGCCGAGGCACCCGCGGCGCCTGATCCACGGTCGGAGGTTTCATGTGGACGAGCACTGGCGCCGCGCGGCCGAGTTCGTGGCCTGCGGCGTCCACGGCGCTCACGCCGACCAGGTGCGACCCGCGCTCAACACCCTGGAAGTGATGGCTGAGCGACCTCGTGGCTTCGGTGTTCTGTGCGTTTCCATCGAGTAGGAACCTCAGGCCGACGCCCTCCGGTAGGGGGGGGTCCAGCCTTACGCTGACGGCCAGGATGCCGTCGTCCCCGCGCAGGGTCTCGTCCGCCGCCGGCGAGACGATGATGATCCCGATCTTCGGTGACGACGTCGCCGGCGTGGTCTTGGCCGAAGCCGCAGCAGGAGGCGCGGGAATGCCGATCGTCTGCACCGGCCGCAGCTTGATCGGCTCGCTGTCCGGCGTCGGCGGTCGGTCCGTGTAGTGGACGACGCCATCCTTGTCGACGTAGCGATAGACCTCGCCCGCGACTCCGTCGATGGCCGTCGCCAGAAGAATCAGGGCCAGCGCAACTAGTGATCGCA
This sequence comes from Panacagrimonas sp., assembly GCA_052387695.1. Lineage (GTDB taxonomy): Bacteria > Pseudomonadota > Gammaproteobacteria > Nevskiales > Nevskiaceae > Panacagrimonas. The sequence continues at coordinate 19,193 of JBQTIX010000150.1, forward strand.
TGTCATGTCCGCAGTCACTCAATCCCGTACGGACCCTGTATGAGCCGTCAATGTTCAGCTCACCGCCTCCTCCAGCTCGACCAGCGCCTCCTCCAGGTGATCCAGCAGGCGCTGCACGCTGGGCAGGGTGCGACGGCAGGCGATGAGGCCGAAATCAACCCTATCGCCGCGGCTCACCAGGGTGATATTGAGCGCGAGGCCGTCCATGACGATGGACACCGGGTAGATGCCGTCGAGCTGGCAGCCCTGCCAGTACATCTGCGTGCGCGGCCCCGGCACGTGGGAGATGACCACGTTCATCGGCACGCGCTCCCAGCTTCCGATCATCCGCGCCGTGCCGGGCAGCAGCATGCCGACGGCGTAGGCCAGCAGTTCGGACTGATTCATGGCAGCGAAGCGCTGCTTGTTGTAGTCCATCGAGGCCTTGATCCTGCGGAATCGCTCGATCGGGTCGGGCTCGTCGGTAGCCAGCGTCGCCAGCATGAAGGTGACAGCGTTGCCCGGCTCGGCGTGCTCGCGATCGCGATGCAGCGATACCGGTACGCCGGCGACCAGAGGTTTGTCAGGCAACGCGTCGAGACCGGAGAGATAACTCCGGAGCGCACCGGCGCACATCGCCATGACCACGTCGTTGGTGGTGGACTCGAACGCCCTGGCCACTGCCTTGATCCGCGGCATCGAGTACGACTGCGCGGCGAAACGTCGCGAGGCAGTGATCTTCTGGTTGAGGATGCAGCGCGGCGCACGCAGGCTGGTGACCAGGTCCGGATGATGCGCGCGCGCGTGCTTCAGGGTCTTGCCCAGTTCGCGCAGCACGGTCGGGATGGAGCCGGCGCTGGCCCTGAGTTGCTCCAGTCCACTGAGGGCCTGGGCCAGCACCGGCTCGGGCCGCGCGCCGCTGCCTACCTCCCAGGTGGGCAGCATGCTGGCCGAAGTCCGCGGATCCTCCGACATCGACTTGATCAGCAGCCGGATACCGGACACGCCATCGACCAGCGAGTGATGGATCTTCAGGTAGCAGGCGATGCGTCCGTCCTCGAGTCCCTCGATCAGATAGGCCCGCCACAGCGGGTAGGCGCGGTCCAGGTGCGCGCTGTGCACGCGCGACACCATTGCCAGCAGCTCGCGGATGCGTCCTGGCCGCGGCAGCGACATGTGGACGACGTGGTGCGCGAGGTCGAACTGTTCGTCCTGCTCCCAGTAAAAAACGCCGAACCGGCTCAGCGGCCGCCGATCGAACGGCGGCGCAGCGGATTCGGACCTGCCGAAGCGTTCGGCCAGTTCGCCGGCAAAGTTCGGTGAGGCGCCCGGGGGCGGCCGGAACAGGCACAGCGCACCAACGTGCAGGGGCTGATGACGCCGCTCCAGCAGCAGGAAGGCGACATCGGTCGGCGATAGTTTTCTCATGGTGGTTTCCCTCTCCCCTTTGTGTCGGGGGAGTTGGAACCTTCTGGCGACCCGCGTCAATTGTCGCCCCCGCCACGGCGCAGCGACGACCGGCAAAGCCGGGAGGCTCCATGCCTGCGGTCGACGCTACGGGACCCAGCCGGGCAAGGCGGCCGCCTGCTGGACCCACATGGCCATCTGCGCCTCGTCGAGATCGTCGTCGTGGATGTCGATCCAGCGCGCGTCCTTGCCCGTGCCTCCAGGTGGAACGGGTCGCAGCGACGTACCTCGGAAAAAGGTCGCCTTGACGTAGTGGGTGAAGACGTGGAACGACAGGAACCAGCCCTGGCCCTCGATGCCGTAAAAAGGCGAGTTCCACTTCACAGCCTTGCACACGCCGGGGACGGTGCACACGATGAGCGCGTCGAGGCGGCGCCCCGCGTCACGCTTCCAGCCAGGCATTGCCGCGATGTAGGCCTGTACGGGCGCGTCGCCGTCGGCCTTCGCAATTTGCGGATTGCCGCCTGCAAGGAGTTTGACCGGCTTGTCGTTCGCAAAGGCTCGCGCGTCCCGCTTCGCGGTCGCCCCCCCTTCGGCACGGCGCTGCTTATCGTTCCCGGAAGCCAATGTTTGCTCCTGTGACGCCCAATTTTTGCTTGTACGAGAGGCCAGGCCTTACGCAGGCCATGCCGATGCTCCCTCAACTCCCCGGCGTCGCCGCCTCCGACGCCGGTTTCGGTACAGCGGCCGACAGCTCTGTCTTAAGATCCTGCGAGCGCTTGATCACGTACTGGCGAACCGCCTCGACGTCCTCGTTGCTCAGTCGGCCTGCGAAGGACGGCATGCCGCGATCCGACTTCGCGCCCGCGACGATGCCCGCAAAGATCGCGTGCTTGTCCGGGGTCAGGTAACGCAGGTCCGGAATCAGGCCACCGCCCACGACGTTGAGGCCATGGCAGGGGGCGCAATCCGCGATGTACAACGCGGCCCCGTGTGCGAGGGTCTTGGCGTCGGCCTTCAGTTCCTGCGGTTCGGGCAGTGGCACCGGGTCGTTCTTCGGCGGCGGCAGGGTCGCCACGCCGCCGAGCTTGTAACTCAGTACGCGCGCCTCGGGCCGCACCTTGGCGTAGTTGGCGATCGCACCGCCGAACAGCGGAAAGATGCCGCCCCAGCCGGCCATGACGCTCACGTACTGCTCGCCGTCCACCTCATAGCTCATCGGGCCGGCCATGACGCCGCTGTTGGCCGGCGACTCCCACAGCTTTTCGCCCTTGTCCGCCGAATAGGCCACGACCCTGCCATCGGCCGTGCCCTGGAACACCAGGTTGCCGGCGGTAACCAGGGTGCCGCCGTTCCACATCAGGGCGTGCTCCTGGCTCCAGACTTTTTTCTGCGCGACCGGGTCCCAGGCCAGCAGGCTGCCCTTGAGCGAGGCGGCGATCTCGGCCACCACCTTGGGGTCTTCCGGCAGCGGCATGTCACCGCCGAGATTCCAGACCCCTTCGCGGTTGTCGAAGCCCAGTTCCTTGTGCGGCGCCAGCAGCGCGCGCACGTCCTGCGCGGGAATGTAGACCAGACCCGTCTTGGGGCTGAAGGACATGGGCTGCCAGTTGTGCGCGCCGAAGGGACCGGGCGCGACCAGCTTGGGCTCCTTGCTCCAGTCGGCGGCGGCCACATCGACCATCGGCCGGCCGGTCTTCATGTCCACGTGCGTGGCCCAGTTGGCGGGCGCGAACTTCTCGGCCGAGAGCAGTTCGCCGCTGACCCGGTCCAGCACGTAGAAGAAGCCGTTCTTGGGCGCGTGCAGCAGAGCCTTGCGCGGCTTCCCGTCGAGCGTGAGGTCCGCCAGGATGATGTTCGCGCAGGCGTCGTAGTCCCAATTGTCGTTGGGCGTTTCCTGGTAGTGCCAGACGTACTCGCCGGTCTCGGCCTTGACCGCGACGATGGAGGAGGTGAAGAGATTGTCGGCATCCGGCTCGCCGCGCTCGAACTTGTTCCAGGACAGGCCGTTGCCAGTGCCGAAATAGATCAGGCCGGCATCGGCGTCGTAGGCAATGCTGTTCCACACCGTTCCGCCGCCGCCCTGCTTCCAGTATTGATCGCCGGTCCAGGTCTTGCGCGCCAGGGTCATGGCGGCGTTCTCGTCCGGCTTTTTCGGATCGCCGGGCACGGTGTAAAAACGCCAGGCGAGCTTGCCGGTGTCGGCGTCGTAGGCGGAGATGTAGCCGCGCGCGTTGTACTCGGCGCCGCCGTTGCCGATCAGCACGAGGTTTCCGACCATCAGCGGCGCGCCGGTGATCGAGTAGCTGCGCGTGGGCTCGTCGACCGTATGGGTCTCCCAGATCTTGGCGCCGTCCTTGGCGTCGATCGCGATCAGGCGGCCATCGAAGGCGCCCACGTAGACCTTGCCATCCTTGATCGCGACGCCGCGGTTGGCGACGTCGCAGCAGGCGTTGCCGGACTTGTTGCGCGGCACCTGCGGGTCATATTTCCAGAGCAGCTCGCCGGTCCTGGCGTTGAGTGCGTAGACGATGCTGTACGCGCCCGTGGTGTACATCACGCCATCGACCACCAGGGGCGTGGCCTCGGCGCCGCGGTCAACATCCACCTTGTACGACCAGGCCAGACCCAGCTTGGCGACATTCTCCACATTGACCTTGTCCAGCGGGCTGAAGCGCTGCTCGTTGTACGTGCGGCCGGTGCTCAGCCAATTGCCGGGCTCGACGTCGGCCGATGCGATGATGCGCGCAGAGTCCACCCTCGCGATGGCCGGGCCTTGCGCCGATTTTCCCGCGTCTTCGGTCTTCGAGCCGCAGCCATAGACCATTGCGCAGGCCAGCGGCAGCGCCAGCGCCAGCGCCAGCGCCAGCAGGGATCGGGTCAGCATGGGTCTCTCCTCAAGTGGGTCTTCTTTAGTTGCTGTTAAGAAATTTCCGCACAGCTTGAATCCTTCTGGTAGGTCGGTTCAAGCCTGTCCTGAGCCTTGCCGAAGGGCCGAAGGCGGAACCGACACGCGGCGCGCGCTGGCGACGAGGGACGGCGGCATTCAAGCACCTGTGGATACCGGTCTCGAAAGGGATCAGGTGATACCCGCGATTCGCCGGCGAAATTCGCGACCGATCTCAGCCCTCGCTGATCGGCACCTCGGGCAGGAAACTCACGCCGCGCATCGGGCTGGCGAGAATCGCCTCGCGCAACGCCGTGATCGCTTTCAGGCGCGGAAAAGTCCGTCGCCAGACCAGCGCGATGCGCCGCGACGGCGCCTTTAAGGACTCTCTGCACAGGTCTGTCGCGGGCATGGCCCGCTCCCACAGAAATACCAACGCCGTAGGAGCGGGCCACGCCCGCGACAGGGTTCTCGAACCTGTGCACTAACCCCCGGCTCGCCGCAACCGCGCGGCGAACCGGGCTACGCCTGCTGCGGCAGGATCACGATGGCCTCGATGATGAACGGCCGTTGCGCGTGCGTGGCGCGGAACGCCTCACGCAAGCCATCCACATGCGCCGTCAACGTATCCGCGCGGCGGTCGGCCAGTGTCACCGTGAAGAAAAACGTACCCCCCGGAACCCGCGCTCGCCGATACAGAACCATGCCAAAAGTGTAGCCCGGTTCCGCGAATGCGGAGCCGGGTGCGAGGGTGGGAAGAAGCCCCGGCTCGCCGCAACCGCGCGGCGAACCGGGGCACGTCACTACGTCACTTCACCCGCAAAATATTCAAATACGTGCTGCCATCCGCCGAGGTGTTGGCAGCTGTTGAATTCGACTGTGCGAAACCTCTGAACCGAAGCGTGTCGTTGGCCGACAGATAGATCAGAGCATTCAAGCTGCCTTGATTTTTCAAAATGCTCTCGGCGGTCTGAAAGACGGAGATGCTCCGGTAGAGCGCCCCTGTTTTGGTGGGGCCCACGGTGTTGTTCCTGTCCATGAAGAACTGAACCCCGTTATTGTTTACCGCTCCTACTGCGCTCACCCCAACCACCTGCGCATTGACTTGATACCAGCCGGCACCCTTGCTGCCCACGGTAAAGACCGAGCCATTCCAGCTATTGCCGTCGGTCAAGCTGGCATTGGCGTTGTTGGTGTTTGAGAAAGTCAGCAGCGTGCTGCCTGCTCCACCGAGCAAGTCGGGAACATTCTGGATGGCGTTGTTGATGACGCTCAACTCTACATTGGGATAAGCACTGGCACCCCCCGCCGCCGGCGTCGTCCACTGCGTATTGAAGTTGGTCCCGTCAATCTTGCTCAGCAACTGTCCGGTGGTGCCGCCTGCGGGCACGCCCTGGCCATTGGTACCCGCCGAACCGGCGACACCCTCCGCACCCGTTGCCCCGGGCAACCCGGTCGCCCCGGTTGCCCCTGTCGCTCCCGGATTGCCCGTTGCGCCGGTGACACCCGGGGTCCCGGTGGCGCCTGTCGCACCTGTTGCCCCGTCTGCACCCGTCGCCCCGGTTGCACCTGTTGCCCCGTCTGCACCCGTCGCACCCGTTACGCCGGTGGCGCCTGCGCCCGTGGCCCCGGTGGCGCCTGTTGGCCCCGTTGCACCGGCGGGTCCCGCTGTGCCCGTCGCGCCGGACGATCCGGTGGCACCTTTCGTACCCGTGGCTCCGGGAGAACCGGTCGCGCCGGTGGCGCCCCTGGGTCCGGTGGCACCGGTGGCACCCGCGCCGCCGTCGGCGATATCCAGCGAGAAAGAGGCTTCACACCGGTCCTGAACCCGATCG
>JBQTIX010000151.1:0-16517 GCA_052387695.1 Panacagrimonas sp.
GTATCGAGGGAAGCGTCGCGTATCGAGGGCACGCCCGGCACCTCGATACGCGGCATTGCTGCGCAATCAGCGCCGCTGTCGCGGCGCTACCACTCGGTGCGAACGGATTTCATACTGATGCACTACCATTCCGCGCTTTTTATTGATCTCCCCGGACTCATGGCGCATGATCCGCGGCGCCATGCGGGGGCGTGGCAGGCTGTAACCGGCGACTCGCAAGACGCCGAACCATCTCCGGCCCGCAAGGGAGAGAAACCGTGGTTTACGTTCTGCTGATCGTTGCGATCGCGTTCGAGGTTGCAGGGACCCTGCTGCTCGACACCGCAGCCAACGCCCCGGCTATGGCGACTAAATGGGCTTTGGTAGCGGGATCGGTCGCCTGTTACGCGGTGGGCCTGGGGCTTTTCCTGTTCGTCCTGAAAACGATGAGTGTCGGCCTTGCCTACGCGATCTGGGCCGGCGTCGGGATCGCCCTGGTCTGCGTCGCTTCGGTTCTGCTCGACAAACAGCAATTGGACGTCGCGGCCGGGCTCGGTATCGGTTTCATCATCATCGGCGTCTTCATTATCACGCGAATCTCGGGTGTGACCCTGAAGTGAGTTCCGGCGAGAGCCGGGGCCTCGCATGAGCCGGATCACCCGCCGCGGTTTCCTTGCCGGTGTGGCAGGTGCGTCGACTGCCGCCTTCCCTGTGGGTGCCGCACCCGCCAGTCGCGGTGGCGGGCGCCTGGGCCGCATCGACACCGACGTGGTCGTCGTTGGCGCCGGTTACGCCGGCCTCGCCTGCGCCCGGGTCCTGGTGAATGCCGGCCGTCGCGTCGTCGTCCTGGAAGCGCGCGACCGGGTGGGCGGACGCTGCTTCAACCAGTCCCTGCCGGCGCCGTTCCAGCACTTCGTCGTCGAGGCCGGCGGCGAATTCATCGGTCCGACGCAGGACCGGATGTTTGCGCTGGCACGGGAATTCGGCATCGGCACCTTTCGCGCGTACAACACCGGCCGGCTGGTCGACTATCGCAACGGGCGCCGCACCGAATACGGCGGACGCATTCCGCCGGGCGCGTTGATCGGCGCGGTCGAACTGCAAACGGTCATCCTCCGCCTGAACCGCCTGGCCCTGACCGTACCGCTCGCCACGCCGTGGACCGCGCGACGTGCGGACCTGTGGGATTCGATGACGGTGCAGGACTGGATCGACGCCAATCTGGTCTCGCCCGCCGCCAAATCGATCCTGAACCTGGCGATCATCTCCGTGTACTCCGCTGAGCCGCGCGAGATGTCCCTGCTCTACTTCCTGCAATCGATCCATTCGGCCGGCAGCGTGAACCTGCTGATCGACGTGGAAGGCGGCGCGCAGCAGGACCGCATCGTCGGCGGATCGCAGGCGATCGCCAATGCCATGGCGGCGAGCCTCGGCGACCGCGTCCAGCTCAACGCGCGCGTGGACCTCGTGCGTCAGAACCGGACATCGGCGCGCGTGTCGGGCGACGGGTTCATCGTGCAAGCGCAGGCGGTGGTGGTCGCGATGTCGCCGGCCATCGCCGCGCGCATCCGTTTCCAGCCGCTGCCCGGCGCCATGCAGCTCCGCCAGCAGTTCATGCAGCGCGTACCGATGGGCACCATCGTCAAAGCGCAGGCGGTTTACCCGACCCCGTTCTGGCGCGAAGACGGACTCAACGGCCAGGCCACCAGCGATGCGTTCCTGACCAAGATCACCTTCGACAACACGCCGCCCGAACTCGGTGCACCGGGTGTGATGTTCGGGCTCATGGATGGGCAGGACGCGCGCACCGCGCTGCTCCTGAGCCCGGCCCGGCGCCGGCAGGCCGTGCTGGAAGCCCTGTCGGTGTACTTCGGCCCCAGGGCGCTCGATCCCATCGGTTATCTGGAAATGAATTGGCAGGCCGAGGAATTCAGCCAGGGTGGAGCGGCCGGCGTGTTTCCCCCCGGCGTCCTGACCGCCTATCGAGGCGCGTTGTGCGATCCGGTCGGCCGCGTGTACTGGGCCGGCTCGGAGACCAGCGAGGTCTGGAGCGGCTACATGGAAGGCGCGGTGCGCTCCGGTGAGCGCGCAGCCCGGGAAGTGCTCACAGCACGATAGTTCCGGCTTCGCCTGCAAGACGGGCCCGCTTCACCCGCTACCACGGCAGGCCCGGTTGGAGAGGCAGTCACGGCGGACAGGTTGACGTCTTTCGAGAGTGCAGCGGACGAGCGGATGTCATGACCCGGTCTCGCACCCGGCTTGGGCGACGATCTGTGCCGACGCGCAGTCGGCACCGTCCACCGGAACGCTGGCGGCCCGCGCGGGTCGCGATTGCCACAAGAACAGGGCAGCCGCGGCCAGCACCAATGCCGCCTGACTGGAATGGAAGCGCCGCGGGATGGGCCGACGCCGCGCTCGACGTGATGCAGGTTTTTTCATGACGGTCCCCCCGATGTTGACCAACGGAAGCCGGTCCCGATCCGGCAAGGGCCATGCTGCCACCCCCCCGGCACCCACGTCGTCACCCGATTGAGTGACGCGGAACCGCGAATCGGCACGCGATACATGACCCCCCGGGATGCAGCTCAATGGCACCGTCACGCTCCTGCGCACCGTCCCGCGCGGAGTCCAACGCGGACGGCGCTGGCGACGCCTGCGACGACTCCCCGCTGGGACTCTGCGGCGGACAGCCCGTCACGATTCCCGGAACCGACCGACGGGACAGGCTCACCGGTACGCCCGGACCCGACGTGATTGCCGGTCTGAACGGCAACGACCTGATCATCGGTCGGGGTGGCAACGATGTGCTGTGCGGCGGTCACGGCAGGAACACCTTGAACGGCGGCGGCGGTGGACGGGACCTCGGCCCGGAATGGTGGATGCGCTTCGCTTATCCACCCTACGCCGCGCCAACCTGTAGGGTGGATAAGCGAAGCGCATCCACCATTCCGGGCCAAGGTATCGCTCGGTCCTTGTTTGATGGAAGCGGGCCATGCCCGCGACCGTGTTCCCGGACGTGTGCAGACCTTCTGGAACAACTATTTCTTGTCGCTGGTCACCAGGATCGACTGCGCCATCTTCTTCACGTCCTCGCCGCCGCCGCCGAGCTGGAGGGGCTCCGGAATGACGATTCCGCGCTGTACCGCAGGGCGCGCACGGATCGCTTCCATCCAGCGACTCAGGTTCGGCAGATCGTCGACCTCCACGCCGGCCCAGAAATGCAGCGACACCCAGGACCAGTGGGCGATATCGGCGATGGAATACTCACCCGCGAGATATTCGTGATCGGCCAGGCGCGTATCGAGCACGCGGTACAGGCGCTTGGTCTCGGTCTGATAGCGGTCGATGGCGTAGGGAATCTTCTCCGGCGCGTAGCGGAAGAACACATTGGCCTGGCCCTGCATGGGGCCGATGCCGCCCATCTGGAACATCAGCCACTGGATCACCACCGAACGACCCTTGACGTCTGCCGGCATGAAGCGGCCGTACTTCTCGGCGAGATAGATCAGGATGGCACCGGATTCAAACACTGCGAAATCCCCGTTGTCGCGGTCCACGATGGTCGGGATGCGTCCGTTGGGATTGATCTTCAGATAATCCGCCAGTTTCTGATCGCCCTTCGACAGGGACAGGGGATGCAGCGTGTAGGGGACGCCCAGTTCTTCCAGCAGGATGGAAGCCTTCCAGCCGTTGGGTGTGGATGAGGTGTACAGGTCGATCATCAGGTCTCTCCGGGGATTCGTTCTTGGGGGGTGTGAAGCTTGATGGGCCGGCGCACGCTAGCGCATGGTCCGGATCAGATGTTCGATCCGCGACAGCAGCTCGAGCGGGTCGCGGGGTTCGAGCAATTCCAGCCTCGATGGGTTTTCCATCGGCAGGATCTCGGCCAGACGATGGCAGACCCAGGCCGCATCATCCAGGCGTGGCGGCTGCGAGAACTGACTCGCGCCGAGCTTCTCGATGATCTCGCCGAGAAAGCTCGCGAGCACGGCGTGCGACTCGGGCAAGGGCAGCGATGGCGTCGGCTCGATCAGCTCCACCTGCGCCTGGATCAGCCCGTCCGGACCGGTCCGCTGTTCGAGGATGCGGAACACCTGCTCGCCCTCGGTGACCAGCGAAAACAGGCCGGCGCCCTGCACGTTCCATTCGACAATGCGTGCCGTGCAGCCCAGCGCGTGAGGCAGCGCCGGCACGCCGGTTTCACGTCCCGAACGGACCAGGCACACGCCAAACACCGCGTTGTCGCGGATGCAGCGCTTGGTCATGTCGACGTACCGCACCTCGAAGATGCGCAGTGGCAGCCGTCCCGCCGGGAACAGCACGGTGTCGAGCGGGAAGATCGGGATGTCGATCATCATCCGCGGCGCTCGGGCGTGAACCCGTCCAGGAACTGCCCGAACGCGTCCGGACTGAAACGACCCTCGCAAACCACCTCGTCCCAGGCGTCCAGCAACACCGGAATCCGCAGACCGTAGCGGCGCTGCCACTCTGGATGCCGATCGACATCAAACCACTCGACGCTCATCTGCGCCGCCTGGGGATGCGCGTGCAATTCGGCCAGCATCTCCTCGCACAGCTCACAGTCGGGCCGACCGAGCAGTCGCAACTTCGCGGCGTCGCGTTCAGTGGCCATCACACGTTTCAACCCGCAGGTTTGTCACTTACCGCCTCCGGCACCGTCAGCGGCAGGAATTGCGGCGCACCGTCGCGACTGACCAGCATGGGCACGGTACTGCCCTGAGTCAGGCGACCCGCCACTTCGGCCAGACGCTCGGGCGAATCGACCTCCTGACCGGCCACGGACAGGATCACGTCCCCTGGACGCAGGCCCGCGGCGACGGCAGGCCCGTCGTAGACCTGCTCGACCCGCACTCCGCCGGACAGGACGCGCAATTCCCGGCGCTGCTGATCGCTCAGGCGAGTCACGACCAGTCCGAGCGGCGCATCGGGAGGCAGCGGCGCGCGGTGCAATGCAAGCTCGATACCGGGCGAACCGGCGTCATCTTCCAGAACGCCGATCTCGACCTTGAAGTCGATCTCCCGACCGTCACGCATCACCTCGAGTTTGACGACGTCGCCCGGATCGACGCTCCCCACCAGGGGCGGCAGGCTGCTGGAAATGGCCAGCGTCTCGCCGTTGAAAGACAGGATCACGTCACCGGCCTTGAGGCCGGATTCTTCCGCCGGGCTGCCGGGCAGCACGCGCGACACCAGCGCGCCTTCGGGCTTCGCCATCTTGAAGTTCTGGGCCAAGCTGCGATCCACCTCCTGCACCACCACGCCGAGCCAGCCGCGCGTCACCTTGCCGCGATCGCGCAATTGCCGCGCGACCTTGGCGGCGACGTCGATGGGAATGGAGAAACTCACTCCCTGGAAGCCGCCGCTCTGCGAGTAGATCTGCGAATTCACGCCCACCACTTCGCCGTCGAGATTGAATAGCGGGCCGCCGGAGTTGCCGGGGTTGATCGCCACATCGGTCTGGATGAAGGGCACGTATTGCTCGGACACCAGGCTGCGGCCCTTGGCCGAGACGATGCCGGCGGTGACGGAGTAGTCGAAACTGAAGGGCGATCCGATGGCGAACACCCACTGGCCGGGGCGCAGGCGGCTCGAATCGCCGAGCGTCACGGCTGGCAGATCGTCGGCCTCGATCTTGAGCAGGGCCAGGTCGCTACGCTCGTCCAGACCCACGATCTTTGCGGACAGTTGCCGCCGGTCGAGCAGACGCACGATCACTTCCTTGGCGCCCTGCACGACGTGGTAATTGGTCAGCACATAACCGTCTTCCCACAGGATGAAACCCGAGCCGAGCGACTGCGCTTCGTCCGGAGAACCGTAAGCCGGCCCGTCCTCCGGCTCGTCCCCGGGCTCCGGTCCTTGTTCCTCCAGAAAGCGGCGGAACCAGTCGGGCGTGCGTTCATCCAGCGCTGGCGCTTCACCGGGAGATTGCGGATCGGCCGCAACCGTACTGATGTTGACCACCGACGGGCTGGCATTCTCGACCATGTCCGACAGGTCGGGATGGGGATCGAATCCAGCATTGCACCCGGCGAGGAGGAGCGCCGCCGGAACGCAGGCTGCGCGCATTGCAGGAAGCTTCCACGGCTTGGTCATGCCGGGATTCTAATGAATCCGGGAGCGGGACCGCGCAGGCTGCGACGGGAAGGCGGTCAACCGTCGACGGCCGCCCTCGTACAGCCCGGGTTATTGCGCCGGAATAAACGGCATACTTGTCGCATCAGAGGCGTCACACTATAAAACCAGCCGCGGGGACCCCATGAGCCTGATGCGAACCAAACCGGTGGACGCCAACGCGAACACCGGCCTGAAGCGCTGCCTGACCGCGTTCGATCTCACTCTGCTCGGCATCGGCTGCATCATCGGCACCGGCATCTTCGTGCTCAGCGGCGTGGCGGCGGCTCAACATGCGGGGCCTGCGATCGTCCTGTCGTTCATCCTCTCCGGCACCGCCTGTGGCTTTGCGGCGCTGTGCTACGCGGAGCTCGCCAGCGCGGTCGGCGGTTGCGGCAGCGCCTACGGTTATGCGTATGCGGGCATCGGCGAGTTCGTCGCCTGGATCATCGGCTGGCTGCTGATCCTGGAATACGCCGTGGCCACCGCCACGGTATCGATCGGCTGGTCCGGCTATTTCGCCAGTATTCTCGATGGCTTCTTTGGCGTGACCCTGCCCGCCGCCTGGACTTCCGCGCCGAGCGAGGGCGGCATCGCCAACCTGCCGGCGATGATCATCGTGTTGACCCTGGCGGGTCTGCTGTCCTGGGGGGTGAAGGAATCCGCGCGTTTCAACGGCGTCATGGTGTTCGTCAAGCTCGCCACCATCCTGGCGTTCATCGGCATCGCCGGTCAGCACGTCAACGTGGACAACTGGACGCCCTTCATTCCGGAGCGGGTCATCGACGCCGACGGCAACGGGCACTACGGGGTCATGGGGATCACGACGGCGGCAGCGCTGATCTTCTTCGCCTATATCGGCTTCGACGCCGTCTCCACCGCCGGCGAGGAATGCGTCAATCCGCAGCGGGATCTGCCGCTGGGCATTCTCGCCTCGCTCGGTATCTGCACCATCCTCTACATCATCGTCTCCGGCATTCTCACCGGCGTGGTGCCGTATCAGCAGATCGACCTCAAGGCGCCGGTCGCCGAGGCGATGAGCGGTCTGGGCGTGAGCTGGGCCAAGGGCGCGGTCGCCACCGGCGCGATCTTCGGCATCACCACGGTGATGCTGGTGCTGTATTACGGTCTGACGCGCGTGGTGCTGGCGATGTCGCGCGACGGCCTGCTACCCGCGGCAATGGCCAGAGTCAATCCGAGAACCCAGACGCCGATCCGGCTGATCCTGAGCAGCGGCGTGCTGATCGCCCTGGTCGCCGGCCTGTTTCCCATCGGCAAGGTGGCGGAGCTGGTGAACCTGGGGACGCTCAGCGCCTTCTTCCTGGTCTGCGCCAGCGTGATGGTGATGCGCAAGACCCGCCCCCACCTCCACCGTCCGTTCAAGACGCCGCTGGTGCCGCTGGTGCCGATCCTCGGCATGGCTTTCTGCGGCTGGCTGATGGTGAGTCTGCCGATGGCGACCTGGGTCGCCTTCTCGATCTGGTTCCTGGTCGGCCTCGCGATCTACTTCCTGTACTCGCGCACGCACAGCGCGCTGGCCTCCGCCCCCGCCTGAGACTGCCTGCCCCGATGGCTGATTTTTTCCTGCTCCTGGAGCAGATCAACGCGGTCACCCTGTCCGTTCCGGTCCTCGCCACCCTGTTGGGGGTAGGCGTGCTGTTCACGCTCTGGAGCGGCTTCTCGCAGTACCGCTCGCTGACGCACGGCCTTGTACTGGTCAGCGGGCACGGCATCGACACCACGCGGGGCATGGGCGCGCTGACGCACTTCCAGGCGCTGTCGGCGGCGCTGTCCGGCACGGTGGGGCTGGGCAACATCGCCGGCGTGGCCATCGCGGTGGAATTCGGCGGACCGGGCGCGGTGTTCTGGATGTGGGTGGTCGGCCTGGTCGGCATGGCGATCAAGAGCACGGAAGTGACCCTGTCGATGCTCTACCGCGACGTCTCGAATCCGGACGATCCGCACGGCGGCACCATGTACGTCTGTCGTCGTGGCCTCGCCACCCTGGGGCCGGGTTGGGCCGGCATCGGCAAACTGGCCGGTGGATTCTTCTGCCTGTCGATGCTGACCTTCGCCGTCACCGGCGGCAACATGTTCCAGGCCTGGAGCGTGGCCGATACGACGCAGGCGTATTTCGGCGTGCCGACCTGGGTCAGCGGCCTGATCCTGGCAAGCCTGGTCGGCGTGGTGATCCTCGGCGGCGTCAAGCGCCTGGGCCAGGTCGCCGACAAGCTGGTGCCTTTCATGTGCCTGCTTTACGTGATCGCCGGCATCTATGTGCTGACGGTCAACTCTGCGCAACTGCCCGAGGTATTCCGCGACATCTTCCGCTGCGCGTTTGCGCCGGCCGAGGCAGTCGGCGCCTTCACCGGCGCGAGCCTGGGCATGGCCTTCATCTTCGGCATGAAGCGCGCGCTGTTTTCCTCCGAGTCCGGGCTGGGCACGGCCCCGATCGCACACTCCGCGGTGAAGACGCCGGAGCCGGTGACCGAGGGTGTCGTCGCCGGGCTCGAACCCTTCATCGACACCCTGGTCGTGTGCACTATTACCGCCCTGGTGATCCTGTCGTCCGGCGTCTGGAACCGCGGCCCGGCCGGTGCCTGGTCGATTCCGCCGTCGATGGTCCAGGTGGAGCCCGGACGCTGGGAACCGGCGACCAACGAACTGCCGACCCAATCCAACCAGACGTTCCGGCCCGGCGACCAGATCTTCGCGATGATCGAGATCGATGGCGACCGCAAGCGCATGTACGGCACCGTGGCGGTCCAGAACAACGGTATCGGCATCGACTGGAACACGCTCGACAGCGTATCCACCCCAGTGCTGGTCGAGCCGGGCGTATTTGCCGACTATCGCGGCTCCACGCTCGCGGCCAGAGCCTTCGACTCCGGCCGGCCCGGGCTCGGCCAGTGGATGGTCACCGCCGCGGTCTGGCTGTTTGCGTTATCGACCATGATCACCTACGGCTATTACGGCGAGCAGGGCGTGACCTATTTCGGCGGCGGGCCGCGCGCGGTGCTGGCCTATCGCGTGGCCTGGTGCGTGCTGGGCTTCGTCACCTGTCTCGGCTTCATCAAGACCGCGGCCGAAGTGGACACGCTCTCGACCGTCGCGATGGGCTTCATGCTGGCGGTCAATCTGCCGGTGATGCTGATCCTCGGTTCACGCGCGATGGGCGCCTGGCACGACTACTTCCGCCGCTATCGCAACGGACAGATCGCGCGGCGACCATGAGGCCCTCATGAACTCCGCGCATGAGGCGACGTCGCGCACCGGCGTCCTGCTGATCAATCTCGGAACCCCGGACGAACCGACCGCCCCCGCTATCCGCCGCTTCCTGCGCCAGTTCCTCTCGGACCGGCGCGTGGTCGAAATTCCGCGCGCGATCTGGCTGCTGGTGCTGTACCTGTTCATCCTGCCGTTTCGTCCGCGCCGTCTCGCGCACGCGTATGCCAGCGTCTGGTCACCCGAGGGCTCGCCCCTGCTGGCGATCTCGCGGCAGCAGCAGCGCGCGCTGGCTTCGAGGCTGGGTCCGGACATCCGCGTGGGCCTGGCGATGAACTACGGTGAGCCCTCGATCGCCAACGCGCTGACCGAGTTCGATCGCGATCATGTCCGGCGCATCCTGGTGCTGCCGCTTTACCCGCAGTACTCCGGCACCACGACGGCCGCAGCCTTCGATGCGCTGTTCGATGTGCTGCGTCAGCGGCGCTGGGTACCGGACATCCGCACCCTCAACAGCTACCACGACGAGCCGGCCTACATCGAGGCGCTGGCCTCCAGCCTGCGCAGTCACTGGTCTGCGCAGGGCCGGGGCGATCATCTGCTGATCTCGTTTCACTCCATCCCGCGGCAGTACCTCGACGCGGGCGATCCCTACTTCTGTTTCTGCCACAAGACCGCACGACTGCTGGCGGCGCAGCTTGGACTGGCGGGTGGAAGCTGGTCGGTCAGCTTCCAGTCGCGCCTGGGTCGTGCCCAGTGGTTGCAGCCGTATACCGATCTGGTCATCCCGCAACTCGCGAAGTCCGCGGTGAAAACGCTCGACGTGATCTGCCCCGGCTTCTCGGCGGACTGCCTGGAGACGCTCGAAGAAGTCGCGATCCGCTACGCCGGGGATTTCCTTCGCGCCGGCGGCGTTGCGCTGCGTTACGTGCCGGCACTCAACGCCTCGGAGGTTCACATCGAGGCATTGAGCGAACTGTGCCAGCGACACCTTGCGGGCTGGTCCTGCACGCTGGACGACGCCGAGCCCGTTGGTGCACGGCTCGCGCGCGTCGAGCGGCTCCTGCCCTCGCTCGACTCGGAAACGCTGCGCTAGGTGTCGCTCCGCAAGGGTCTGTCGCGGGCATGGCCCGCTCCTACGGGATCCATCATTCTGTAGGAACGGGCCTTGCCCGCGACCGTGTTCTTAACCTGTGCAGACCGTCCCTGGGAGCCAGGGCTCGGGGCGGCTGAATCGGCCGGGATCGTTCCATCGCCTTCGGCCCCGGAAACATGGATATCGCCCGGCCAACCCGGTGGGACAGGGCCATCCAGACCCCCAAATCATCAGCGCTCCGGTGACGGATCGTTCATGGCGCCAGAATTTCGCTAAAATGAACGCTTCACAACAAGACAGGCATCGGCATCAGCCGCTGCCGATGCGCAGGGGGAAAGCCTTTCAGCGTCATTGCCGACTGGCCTGCGTAGTGCCCGTAAAACCACAACAGGACTGAAATCCCGGCGGATCATCTGATGGAATACTTCGTAAAAAGCGGCAACCCGGAAAAACAGCGCGTCGCCTGCATCATTGTCGGCGTGTTCGACCGTCGCACTCCCAATTCGCAGGCCGAGATCATCGACAAGGTCTCGGACGGCGTCATCGGCAGCGTCATGCGCCGCGGCGACATGGACGGCAAGATCGGGCAGATCGCCATGCTGCACAACGTACCCGGCACCTTCGCCGACCGCGTGATGCTGGTCGGCCTGGGCCGCGAGCGTGCGTTCGACGAAATCGCCTTCCGCAAGGTCATCGCCGCGAGCGCGCGCGCGCTGCGCAACACCGGCGCCATCGACGCGGTCAATTTCCTCACCCACCACGAACTCCGCGGGCGCGACTTCCATTGGAACGTGCAACAGGCGGTGCTGGCCACGCAGGCCGAGTTCTACCGTTTCGACGACTGCCGCGGCGAAGCCGCCCGGGAAGAGCTGCCGACCTACAAGCTGGAACGCCTGACCTTCGACGTGCCGCGTCGGTCCGACCTGCCCGCGGGCGAGGCCGGCCTGGCCGAGGCGCTCGCCATCGGGGCCGGCGTCGACCTGGCGAAGAATCTGGGCAACATGCCTGGCAACATCTGCACGCCGACCTATCTGGCCGAGGCCGCGCAGAAGCTCAGCGTCGGCGGCGAGCGCGCACCGCTGAAGGTGCGCGTGCTCGAGGAAAACGACATGCGCAAGCTCGGCATGGGCTCACTGCTGTCGGTGTCCGCCGGCAGCCGGCAGCCGGCCAAGCTGATCGTGCTGGAGTACCTCAAGGGCACCAAGGGCGAGAAACCCATCGCCCTGGTCGGCAAGGGGCTGACCTTCGACGCCGGCGGCATCAGCATCAAGCCGGCCGATCGCATGGACGAGATGAAGTTCGACATGTGCGGCGGCGCCGCCGTGCTGGGCGTGTTCAAGGCGGTGACCGAGCTCAAGCTCGCGATCAACCTGGTGGGCGTCGTCGCGGCTTCCGAGAACCTGCCCGACGGCCAGGCCGTCAAGCCCGGCGACGTCGTCACCAGCATGGCGGGCATCACCATCGAGGTGCTCAACACCGACGCCGAAGGCCGCCTGATCCTCGCCGATGCGCTGACCTATACCGAGCGCACCTGGGAGCCGAGCATCTGCATCGACATGGCCACCCTCACCGGTGCCTGCGTGGTCGCGCTCGGCGGCTACCCGAGTGGCCTGTTCGCCAACAACTCGGGCCTCGCGCGCGCGATCACCAACGCCGGCGAACAGGTCGGCGACCGCGTTTGGGAACTGCCGCTGTGGCCGGAATACGACGAGCACATCAAGAGCGAATGCGCCGACATCGCCAATATCGCGACCAAGGGCGGGCGCGACGGCGGCGCCATCATCGGCGCCACCTTCCTGCACCGCTTCACCCGCAAGATGAAGTGGGCGCATCTGGACATCGCCGGCACGGCCTGGATCGGCAAGAAATCCACCGGGCGGCCGGTGCCGCTGCTGGTGCAATACCTGCTCAATGCGGTGGCCAAGAAGCACGAGGAGTGATCGCGGCGTGACGCGGATCGACTTCTACCTGCTTCCCGAGGACGGTAACGCCATTGCCATCGCCTGCCGACTCTGCGAGAAGGCGGTGGCCGGTGGCAGCAGAGTGTACGTGCGCGGTGAAGGGGTGGTCGTGGACGAGGTCGATGGCGCCTTGTGGAGCTTCCGCCAGGGCGGGTTCATCGCCCACGAACGTTTCAGCGGAGCGCTCATCGAAGAGCCGCTGCCGCCGGTGCTCATCGGCCCTGGCGAGCCGCCCGACTCGCATCGCGATGTGATGCTCAATCTGGGCGGCGACGTGCCTCCCTGGTTCAGCAGTTTCGATCGCGTGCTCGAGATCGTGCCCGGCGACACCGAGGCCAAGGCGAGATCGCGCGAGCGCTACCGCTTCTACAAGGACCGTGGGTACGAGTTGAGCACCCACAATCTTTGAGCTTTGCGCATCGCGTGGTGAACGGTGGGTTACGCCGCGCCCGATAATGCCGCCGTAACCCCCGAGCGCTGGTCGTTGCGCGGCCAACCCACCCTACGATTTCCCCCGTAATGGAAAAAACCTTCGAACCCGGCCCCATCGAAGCGCGCTGGCGCGAGCACTGGGAGCGCAGCGGCGCTTATGCGCCCAGCGGTTCCGGCGAGCCGTACAGCATCATGATCCCGCCGCCGAACGTGACCGGCACCCTGCACATGGGCCACGCGTTCCAGCACACGATCATGGATGCGCTGATCCGGTACCAGCGCATGTGCGGGCGCGACACGCTGTGGCAGCCGGGCACGGATCACGCCGGGATCGCCACGCAGATGGTGGTGGAGCGCAATCTCAAACTGGAAGGGACTTCGCGGCTCGATCTGGGGCGCGAGAAGTTCGTGGAAAAGGTCTGGGAGTGGAAGGCGTATTCGGGCGGGACCATCGAACAGCAGATTCGCAGGCTGGGGAGTTCGGTCGATTGGTCGCGCAACCGGTTCACGATGGACGAGGGGTATTCGAAGGCCGTCGTCGAGCATTTCGTGAAGCTCTACGAGGACGGCCTGATCTATCGCGGCAAGCGTCTCGTCAACTGGGACCCGGTGCTGGGGACGGCGATCTCGGATCTCGAAGTGGTGAGCGAGGAGGAGAACGGCAAGCTGTGGCATTTTCGATATCCGCTGGCGGATGGCTCGGGGGATCTGATCGTCGCGACCACGCGGCCGGAGACCATGCTCGGTGACACCGCGGTAGCCGTACATCCAGAGGACGAGCGCTACAAGCACCTGGTTGGCAAGACCGTTTGCCTGCCACTCACGGATCGCGAAATTCCGGTCATCGCCGACGACTACGTCGATCGCGAGTTCGGCACCGGCGTCGTGAAAATCACGCCGGCGCACGATTTCAATGACTATCAGGTGGGGCAGCGGCACAGGCTCGATCTGATCAACATCCTCACGCCGATTGCGACGCTCAACCAGGACGTTCCGGAGCCGTATCGGGGGCTGGATCGCTACGTCGCGCGCAAGCGGATCGTCGCCGATCTCGAAGCCCTGGGCCTGGTCGAGAAGATTGACGAGCACAAGCTGAAAGTCCCGCGCGGCGATCGCAGCGGCGCGGTGCTGGAGCCTTATCTTACGGACCAGTGGTTCGTGGACCTGACGCGCAAGGAATTGCCGGATGGTCGCCCCGGCGGCGGGACCGCGATCACCCAGCCGGCGCTCGACGTGTTCGCAGACGGGCGCATCAAGTTCATTCCCGAAAACTGGATCAACACGTATCGCCAGTGGCTCGACAACATCCAGGACTGGTGTATCTCCCGCCAGCTCTGGTGGGGCCATCGCATTCCGGCGTGGTACGACGATGAGGGGAATGTCTACGTCGGACGCAGCGAAGAGGAAGTGAGGGCAAAGCACGCTTCCCGCCTCATGCCTCACGCCTCCCTCCGGCAGGACGAAGATGTCTTCGACACCTGGTTCTCCTCCGACATCTGGCCCTTCGCCACGCTCGGCTGGCCGCGGGACACCGAGGCGTTGAAGAAGTACTACCCCTCCAGCGTGCTCGTCACCGGTTTCGACATCATCTTCTTCTGGGTCGCGCGCATGGTGATGATGGGCCAGTACTTCATGAAGGCTGCCTGGCCGGAGGCCGGACCTGAACAATGGGTTCCGTTCCGCGAGGTCTACATCACCGGCCTGGTGCGCGATCCTGAAGGCAACAAGATGTCCAAGTCCAAGGGCAACGTGCTCGAGCCGCTCGACGTGGTGGACGGCATCTCGCTCGAAGATCTGGTGAAAAGGCGCACGACCGGCCTGATGAAGCCGGAGACCGCGCCGAAGATCGAGGCCAAGACGCGCAAGGACTACCCCAAAGGCATCGAGGCGGTGGGCACCGATGCGCTGCGCTTCACCTTCGCTGCGCTCGCCACGCAGGGTCGCGACATCCGTTTCGATGCGGCGCGCGCGGCCGGTTACCGCAACTTCTGCAACAAGATCTGGAATGCCTCGCGCTACGTGCTGATGAACTGCGAGGGGCAGGACTGCGGTGTGGACCCCGTGTCCGAAGTCCGGCTCTCGACGGCGGACCGCTGGATCGTCTCGCGGCTGCAAAAAATCGAAAGCGAGGTCGGCGAACACTTCCGCACTTACCGTTTCGACCTGCTCGCCCAGGCGCTCTACCAGTTCATCTGGAACGAGTACTGCGACTGGTATCTGGAGCTGTCCAAGCCCGCGTTGCTGCACGGCGACGCCGCCCAGCAACGCGGCACGCGCCGCACCCTGGTGCGCGTGCTCGAAGCATGGCTGCGCCTGCTGCATCCCCTCATGCCCTTCATCACCGAAGAGGTATGGCAAAGGGTTGCGCCGCTGGCCACCCCGCGACGTGAACCTCTACTTCGCGGGGGCCCCGGCGCCGGTGTCGAGGGCGACACGCTGATGCTGCGTCCCTACCCCGTCGCGCAGCCCGGGAAGATCGACGAGCCTGCCGAGGCGGACATCGAGTGGCTCAAGGGTTTCATCCTCGGCCTGCGGCAGATTCGCGGAGAGATGGACATTTCGCCGGCCCGGCTGCTGCCTGTGCTGGTGCAGAACGCCTCCGGGTTGGATTGCGAACGGCTTGCCGCCATGAGCGCGAGCATCGAGTTTCTGGCGCGCGTCGAGTCGCCGCGCCTGCTCGGGTCGTCCGAAGAAGCGCCGCAATCGGCGAGCGCAAGGCTCGGCGAGATGAACCTGCTGGTGCCGATGGCCGGTCTGATCGACAAGGACGCCGAGCTGGCTCGTCTAGCCAGACAGATCACCAGGCTGGAGGCAGATCTGGCCAAGACCGAAGTACGCATCGCCAATCCCAACTTCGGTAAGGCGCCGGAGACGGTGCAGAGCCAGGCGCGCGAACTGGGCGAAAAGCAGCGGCGCGATCTGGCGGCACTGCACGAGCAGTCGCAGAAGATCGCGGCGCTGAAATAACCGTAGGTCGGTTCAAGCCCGCGTGCTTTTCGCGGGCGGAGCCGACATGCGCCGGTGGGAGATCGTGCGAACCCGTTGAGGGCGCCCGTCGGTTCCTCCCGGATGACTTCGCCGGCTTGAACCGACACCGATCTGCACCCAGCCATGAGGTAAACGAACCTCGGTAGACTTCCCAGGAAAGTGTTATACCCGCTACTGCGGTGCAGCCACCTTCCCGACGCGCGGCGTGCAGCGATGAAAGCCAGCAGCCGTCGAGAAGACCAAAAATCTGGAAGGTGGACCCACCGTGAACGCAATCGCAGTGACACCCGCGCGCGCCGCAATCCTGTTCCGCAATAACTCGCCGAGCGCTCGCCGTAATCTCTTCGCGCTGGCCCTGGCGGGCTTGTTCGTGGTGCCTGCTCCGTCGGCACTGGCCGCGACGATCGAAGCGGACGGCATCATCTGCGCGCTGGCGGACGCCATCGCGGCGGTCAACACCAACGCGATCGCGGGTGGCTGTCCTGCCGGCAGCGGCTCCGTCAAGGACGCAATCATTCTTCCGGAGGGATCGACGCTGAACCTGCTGACCGGTCTTCCGAACATCACCAGTGACGTTGCCATCGAAGGCCGCGGCGCTACGGTCCGCCGCGGCGCCCCCGCCCCAACCGGATTCAGCGGGGTGGCGGTGACCCCGGGCGGCAACCAGGCGCTCAAAGACCCCCCCCTCCGCGGCGGCCGGACCC
>JBQTIX010000152.1:0-8390 GCA_052387695.1 Panacagrimonas sp.
CCGGTTGCGGATTGTCGATGCCGTTCGTGGCCATCACCACCAGCGCTGCCAGATGCTCGGCCAGGCGTTTTGCCGGTCCGGCGTGCGGCGCAATCCTGCCTCGCGCATCGAGGAAATGCCGCAGGTCTCCAACGCGGCTATATATAAGCGCCTGGGCTACGACATTGTTCCGTTCTTTGTCCTGGACGATTCGACAGAGATCAAACTGATTGTTGAGCACGGCTCGTGCAGCGCCGCGATAATGCGCGATCTTAAAAAACTGACGTCCCGGGCGCTGGTCATAAGGACCGATGGGATCGAGACTCCGAAACACCTTCGCGAAATGCTCCCGCGTAGCGACGAACTCAGGGGAGCAACATCAGCAGAGCATTGGCTCGTAGGCGACTTCAGGGACAAAGTCCTGAAGCGCACGCCTGACGGCAAATGCTTGGCGGAGTCGGGCCTTTGTCTGCTCGCACACCATTTCGTTCCTGCCGTCGCATCAGCGTGGTGTCGAGTGGTCACAGTGAGGCTGGAAGACGATCTCTTCCACCAGCTTCAGCGTCTTTCGGAGGCCCGGAAGGCCCCCATGTCGGGCGTGATCCGGGATCTTTTGCACACTGGAATTCGGCCGACGACGAATCCGGATTCCGTCCCGAGCAAGCCGCTGATTGACCCGCTCGCGCGTCGAATGCAGGAAGAAACGCTGGGACTCGCCGCCATGATCTGCGTGGTGGTGCAGCAGCATTTTGGACAGTCGCACCCTCATCTTCGGGAGAAGACCATCAGCAGCGCGTGGGCTGAAGCGGAACGCCTTCGCACGCGCGTGAAGACCGCCGCCGGCTGAAATTCGGTCCCGGTTCCGCCCGGATTGGATCGCGCCACCGGGTGCGATCCGCACCCTGGAGAGCCCTCGTGATCGGGCACAATCGGCGGATAACCACGGCGCTGAGGCCAGACGATTTCGTCCGCCCGCGCCCGCCAAGAACGGAAAAATGTTCGAGCAGACCTTCAAGAATATCGACGACATCCTGCACAAGGATGCCGGCTGCACCAGCGAGCTGGACTACACCGAGCAGTCGTCCTGGCTGCTGTTCCTGAAGTATCTGGACGCCCTGGAGCGGGACAAGTCGGCCGAGGCCGCACTGGAAGGAAAGACCTACAGCTTCCTCCTCGACGAAGCGTTCCGCTGGGAGCGCTGGGCCGCGCCACGCACCCCCGCCGGTGCGCTCGATCACAACGCCGCGATGACCGGTGATGACCTGCGCGACTTCGTCAACCAGAAACTGTTCCCGTACCTGGCCGGCTTCAAGCAGCGCGCCAGCGGCCCCAACACCATCGAGTACAAGGTCGGTGAGGTGTTCGGGGAGATCAAGAACAGAATCCAGAGCGGCTACAACCTGCGCGACGTGATCGAGCGCGTGGACGAGCTGCGCTTCGGCTCCCAGGCGGAGAAGCACGAGCTGTCCCACCTGTACGAAGCCAAGATCAAGAATATGGGCAACGCCGGCCGAAACGGCGGCGAGTACTACACACCGCGGCCGCTCATCCGCGCCATGATCCGCGTCATCCAGCCGTGCATCGGCGAGCGGATTTACGACGGCGCCTGCGGTTCCGCGGGCTTCCTGTGCGAAGCCTTCGAGTACCTGAGCAAGCAGGCCAGGAGCACGGACGACCTCTCCACGCTCCAGTCCCGCACGTTTTACGGCAAGGAAAAGAAGAGCCTCGCCTATGTCATCGGGATCATGAACATGATCCTGCACGGGATCGAAGCGCCCAACATCGTCCACGCCAATACCCTGGCAGAGAACCTCGCCGACATCCAGGACAAGGACCGTTACGACGTGGTGTTGGCCAACCCGCCCTTCGGCGGCAAGGAGCGCAAAGAGGTTCAGCAGAACTTCCCGATCAAGACCGGCGAGACCGCGTTTCTCTTCCTTCAGCACTTCATCAAGTCGCTGAGAGCGGGCGGACGTGGCGCCATCGTCATCAAGAACACGTTCCTGTCGAACACCGACAACGCGAGCGTCAGCCTGCGCAAGCTACTGCTCGAAAGCTGCAATCTGCACACGGTGCTCGACTGCCCGAGCGGCACGTTTCAGGGTGCGGGCGTGAAGACGGTGGTGCTGTTTTTCGAGAAGGGCGCGCCAACGCGGAAGGTCTGGTTCTACCAGCTCGATCCGGGGCGGAACATGGGCAAGACCAATCCTTTGAACGACGAAGACCTGGCGGATTTCGTCGCACGGCAGGTCGCCTTCGTGGACACCGCGCAGAGCTGGTCGGTGGACGCGGCGGGCGTTGATGCGACCACCTATGACCTGTCGGTCAAGAACCCAAGTGGCGGCGACGATGTTGCACTGCGTTCGCCGCAAGACATCATCGATGAGATTGGGGCGCTCGATGCTGAGAGCGCGGAAGTGCTGGCAGTGATTAGGGGTTTGATGTGAATCAATTAAGAGCCTCTGCACCACTCGGCACGTTGTTCAAAACAAGTTCTGGCGGCACTCCGTTGAAGTCGCGAAAAGAGTTCTACGAAGGAGGCGACGTCCCGTGGCTCTTGAGCGGCGAAGTTGCCCAAGGCGAGGTATGGGCGGCCAGCAATTTCATCACGCAGACAGGTCTTCGGAACTCGTCGGCCAAAGTATTTCCGACTGACACGGTGCTCGTCGCCATGTACGGCGCTACGGCGGGGCAGGTCGGCATCTTGAAGATTCACGCGGCGACTAACCAAGCCGTCTGCGGCATCTTGCCAAATGATCAGTTCGTGCCTGAGTACATGTACTACTTCTTGCTTTCCAAGAAGGATGAGTTCGTTGGAAAGGCTGTAGGAAACGCACAGCCGAATATTTCCCAGGCCAAGATCCGGGAAACGATGGTCCCCATCGTCGGGAAGGATGTGCAGCGCCGTATCGTCACCATTCTCGATGGAGTTTTCGATGGTATCGCAACCGCTAAGGCCAATGCCGAGAAGAATCTGCGGAATGCGCGAGACCTGTTGGACAGCTTCGTCAGCGAGCAATTCACGAACCTAGCGATCTCGCACGGAACGCGCAGGCTTGCGGACGCGGTTGATCGCCTTACCAATGGATACGTCGGGCCGATCAAGAGCGTCTACATTGAAAGCGGAATCCCCTATCTTCTCGCTCGCCATGTCCGCGACAACCATCTGAACTTCGATGGCCAGACTTTTGTCTCGCCTCAGTTCAATGAGAAGCACAAGAAATCGAAGCTCAAGACAGGAGATGTCCTGCTTGTTCAGAGCGGCCACATAGGGCACGCGGCGGTGGTAGGGCCGGAGCATGACGGGCATAACTGCCACGCGATGATCGTTCTCACTCCAAAGCGTGGCCTGTTACTCGGGCAGTTCCTCTCTTACTTCTTCTTCTCGCCGCAGATGCGTCGGCTCTGTGACGAAATTCGGTCCGGTTCCACCGTCCCTCATTTGACCTGCGGTGTGGTGCGCGAGATCGCCGTCCCCATCCCGGCGTTTGCAGAGCAGCATCGAATTGTTTCGCTCATCGATTCCGTTCGTGCGGAAGCAGAGCGCCTCGAATCGCTCTATGCCCGGAAGGTCGCCGCGCTCGACGAGCTAAAAAAATCCGTGCTGCACCAAGTGTTCACCGGCCAGTTGTAGGGTGTTTCGCATGCGAAACATCTGCCCTACGCTGCTGTGTACGCAAGTGCCCACCATGTCCCAGCACCGTTGCTAGTCGGCGTGTCTCCGCGCGTTCCCAAGATCAAACCCGTCGCCTCGACACCCTTCTCAAACTTCATCCGAAACGCGACGACCGAGGAGAAGGAGCGTGTCTACACCGAGGTGATGCGCAAGGTTTCAGAGGCGCAGAACCAAGTGCTGGCCCAGTCCATAGATCGAGCAGGCGGCGGTATCGAACGAGGGCGCTAGTCCTGTAGTCCAGAGACGGTCGTCGCGGCTTGCCATTTGTGTACACACTGATGCACAATCAGGGCATTCATCCTCAACCTGGAGTCCGTCATGGAAACCACCAAGGTCGGTATCCGCGAGTTCCGGTCGGGACTGGCGGACTACATCGAGTCCGACAGGCCCGTGGCCATCACCCGCCACGGTCGCACCGTAGGCATCTTCATCCCGACCCCCGCGCCGGCGCAGGCTGATCTGATGGCGCTCAAGCAGGCCACGGCCAAGCTGGAAGAGGTGATGTCGCTGAACGAGGCGGAGGTCGATGCCATCACGGCTGACTTCAAGGCTGCGCGGAAAGCGGCGGTTCGCAAGCGCCCGCGCTGATGACCTCTCGTGCCATCGTGCTCGACGCGAATATCCTGATTCGCGCCGTGCTCGGAAGCAAAGTGTCTGAGCTGCTGGCGGCACACGCCGAGAGGATCAGCTTCCTGGCGCCCGATACCGCGTTCGACGAGGCGCGCGAGCATCTGCCGGCCGTGCTGCTCAAACGCGGTATGTCACGCGAGGCTATAGCCGCAGCGCTTGAGAAGCTGGACGTGCTGGCGACCATCATCCGGCCGGTGCCCGCTTCGGCCTATGCGCCCTTGCAGGACGCGGCGCTGGCGCGGATCGGTGCGCGCGACGAGGACGACTGGCCGGTGCTGGCCTGCGCGCTTGCCGCCAAGTGCCCCATCTGGACCGAAGACGGAGACTTCTTCGGTACCGGGGTGGCCACCTGGACGACGGGTCTGGTCAATCTGTACTTCACGTTGCCGGATTCGATGCTGGGCGAGCATTGATCGGCGCGTAATGAACGAGGCCGAAACCCGCGCCGAGCATATTGACCCTGCACTCAAGGCGGCGGGCTGGGGCGCGGTGGACGGCAGCCGCGTGCTGCGCGAGCACGGCATCACGCAGGGGCGCTTGCAGGGCGGCAACGGCAAGCGCACGCAGGCGGAGATCGCCGATTACGTGCTGGTCTACCGCAACATCAAGCTGGCGGTGATCGAGGCCAAGGCCTGGGACAAGCCCTATACCGAGGGCGCAGCACAGGCGAAGCGCTACGCGGCGAAGCTGTCGGTCCGGCACACCTACGCGACCAACGGGCAGGCGATCTACGCGATCGACATGCAGACGGGGGTCGAGGGCGATGTCGCCGTGTTTCCGAGTCCCGATGAGTTGTGGGCGCTCGCCTTTGCCGAGGCCAATGCCTGGCGCGACCGGTTCGCGGCGATTCCCTTCGAGGACCGGGGCGGAACCTGGCAGGGGCGTTACTACCAGGACATCGCGATCAATCGCGTGCTGCAGGTGCTCGCCGAAGGGCGTGACCGCATTCTGCTGACCTTGGCCACCGGCACGGGCAAGACCTTCATTGCGTTCCAGCTCGCGTGGAAGCTGTTTCAGAGCCGCTGGAATCTGGCCGACTGGAAGAGCGGCGCCGAGCCGAGCCGGCGACCGCGCATCCTGTTTCTGGCAGACCGGAACATCCTGGCCGACCAAGCGTACAACGCATTCTCGGCTTTCCCGGACGACGCGCTGGTGCGCATCGACCCGGCGGACATCCGCAAGAAGGGTCGCGTGCCGAAGAACGGCAGCATCTTCTTCACGATCTTCCAGACCTTCATGAGCGGGCCGGGTGGATCACCGTATTTCGGTGAGTACCCGCCGGACTTCTTCGACTTCATCGTCATCGACGAGTGCCACCGCGGCGGCGCGAACGACGAGAGCACCTGGCGCGAGATCCTCACGTATTTCTCGCCGGCCGTGCAGCTCGGCCTGACCGCCACGCCGAAGCGTCGCGACAACGTGGATACCTACGCCTACTTCGGCGAGCCGGTATACGTGTACTCGCTGAAGGAAGGCATCAACGACGGCTTCCTCACGCCGTTCAAGGTCAAGCAGATCGCGACCACGCTGGATGAGTACGTCTACACGCCGGACGACCAGGTGGTGGAAGGCGAGATCCAGAGCGGCAAGCGCTACGAGGAAAAGGACTTCAACCGGATCATCGAGATCAAGGAGCGCGAGGCGCACCGCGTCAAGCTGCTCATGGAAATGATTGACCCGCGCGAGAAGACCATCGTCTTCTGCGCCACGCAGGCGCATGCGCTGGCGGTGCGCGACCTGATCAATCAATCGAGGACGAGCACCGACCCGCACTACTGCGTGCGCGTGACCGCCAACGATGGCGCGATGGGCGAGCAGTACCTGCGCGACTTCCAGGACAACGAGAAGACGATCCCGACCATCCTGACCACCTCGCAGAAGCTCTCGACCGGCGTGGACGCGCGCAACGTCCGCAACATCGTGCTGATGCGGCCGATCCATTCGATGATCGAGTTCAAGCAGATCATCGGCCGCGGCACGCGCCTGTATGACGGCAAGGACTACTTCACGATTTACGACTTCGTGAAGGCGCACCACCACTTCCATGATCCCGAGTGGGATGGCGAGCCAGCGGAGCCCGAAACGGCGTCAGTCGGTTCCAGCTACAGCGGCGCACCGTCCGAACCCCTGACTGCGCGTGAGCCGGAGCCTCGGCCGGCCAGGATCAAGGTGAAACTGGCTGACGGGAAGTCCCGAACCATCCAGAGCATGACGGCGACCTCGTTCTGGAGCGCCGATGGTCGGCCGATGTCCGCAGCGCAGTTCCTCGAAGCCCTCTACGGCGCCTTGCCTGACTTCTTCAAGGACGAGGACGAGCTGCGACGACTCTGGAGCGAGCCCGATACGCGCAAGGCGCTGCTCGTTGGCCTTTCCGAAAAGGGATTCGGCCGCGAAGCGCTTGCCGAAATGCAGAAGATCATCGAGGCCGAGAACAGCGACCTGTTCGACGTGCTGGCGCACGTTGCCTTCGCCGCAACGCCGGTGACGCGCGAAGTGCGCGCGGAGGCAGCGAAGGTCGCGACACGAGATCAGTGGACGGACAAGCAGCGCGCCTTCGTAGATTTCGTCCTCGCGCAGTACGTGAAGCAGGGCGTGGAGGAGCTGGACCAGGAGAAGCTCTCACCGTTACTGCGCCTGCGTTACAACAACGCCATGCAGGACGCGCTGGCGGACCTGGGCAAGCCGGACGAGGTGCGCCGCGTGTTTCTTGGCTTCCAGAAGCACCTTTATTCCTAATCCGCTCAGTACGAAGGCGAAGTGAATCCGGCTATCGAGTCGTGGACATGGCGGGAGCGCCCGACCGACGCCGCTTCCTTCGAGAAGATGATGCGCAACCTCGATGCGCACTTCGCGGCTCAAACCGTTCCCATTCATGCGCGTCAGTTGCTGGGGGAATGGGCCGTCTCGAACAGACTGGGATTCTCCGGGACGCCTTTATTCGCACCTCGACAAGACCGGAGAGCGCCGTGGTCCCCGTCTGACATCCTTGGGCGAGTTTCGGATTGGTTCGAGACCATCTACGGGCAGCGGCTGGCTATTGATGCCTCGCCGCGCAGCACAGTCGTAGAACTGAGAGGCGCATTCTGGGATGTGCGCACCCCGCGCCTCTACGGTTCGATGATCATCTTTCTCGACAAAGATCTGGGCAACGAAGGCGTGCAGGGTGGGCGATCTCACTACCCGACCGCGAATGTCCTTCGATACGTCGAAGGCCTCAGGCCTCAACTCGCGGCTGACCTATCCGCCGCGGAACTGGCGTTGATCGTCGACAACTTCCTTCAAGGGTTCAAGGCGACACGGACGTTGGATCGTCTATCCAGCAACGTGTTGTTCGACCAAGCCAAAGCACATTACCGGCACAGCGTCTCGGAAATCATTCGCAACGGAGGTTTGCCGGGGAACGCGCACCGTGAAACTTCACTGTGCTGCGAGAAGGTGATCAAAGGAATTCTGAGCGTGCTCGGGAAGCCTTATCCAAGGGGCGGTTCAAAAGGGCACGATCTCGCCCACTTGTTCGGACTGCTGGGATCGGAGCTAAGGGAGCCATCGCCGTCGTCGGGCGACCTCGCCTCGATTCAATGTGATGCGGGTGTGGCCTATGAACACCCTTCCACGTGGAGCGAAGCGATTGGCGCGCACAAAGCGCTGCGGAGAGTTCTTTATCTGCTCGATCCGGGAGGCATGCCGTGTGAACTCTTGATCAATGGAACAGTGGCAACCCGAACTCGGATTGGCTGGTCGATGCCCGAGCATCTCGCCAAGAAGACCTCTGGCCGAAAGAATCGATAGCGCACGGGCGAACCAAGGTGATCGGCGGTGATGTGCCATAAGCGGTATGCCACCAAGGTCAGAATTCAGATTGTCCATCGCGCGCATTCGAGCGATCGCTTCGCAACCTGTAAGCGGCCGGCGGAATGCGCCGATACTGTCCAAGTAACAAACGGGGCCAGCTCTGCGGGCGTATCGAGGGAAGCGTCACGTATCGAGGGCACGCCCGGCACCTCGATACGCGGCATTGCTGCGCAATGGCGCTACTCGGTGCGAACGGATTCCAAACTGATGTACTACCCGCGATCACTCACCGGTGTAGCGGCTCGCGTGCATA
>JBQTIX010000153.1:0-27195 GCA_052387695.1 Panacagrimonas sp.
GCGCCAGTTCTTCGGTGTACTTGAGGATCAGATCGCCAATCTTCCAGATGATGCGGCTGCGCTCGGACGGCATCATCTTGGTCCAGGGGCCGGTGTCAAAGGCCTTGCGCGCCGCCGCCACCGCTACATCCACATCGGCTTTCTCACACGCCGCCGCATGACCAATCACCTGGCCCGTCGCCGGGTTGTACACCTCAAAGGTCTTGCCCGACTTGGCGCCCACCAGCTTGCCGTCAATCAATACCTTGCGCGGCTGCCCCAAAAATTCCTTCACCGACGGCAATAAAACCGTCAATCCACGATCTCCGTCCATTCAAATCTCCTGATAGTCGGCCCTGCGGCCGTCCATGGGTCATGCCGCGTTCGCGGCGGGTGATTGGCCCCGACCTGTGCATCCGGTCGACACCGAGCGCGGAGAGAACCACTCTCGCGCGACGAACGCAAGACCGGGTGAATCGGTATCCCGCGATGACGATGCCCACAGCCGGTCGCCGGTCGCCGGTCCCGTCAGGACGGCATCAGCAATTCGTCGACCAGTTCCACCCAGTGCCGCGTCGGAAGCGCAGTGCCGCCTTGCAGATGGCAGATGCAGCCCACGTTCGCGGACACGATGGTCGCCGCGCCGGTCGCCGTAAGGGCCGAGAGCTTGTTGTCCCGTAACTGCGTCGACAGGGCCGGCTGGAAGATCGAGTAGGTTCCCGCAGAGCCGCAGCACAGATGCGCATCGACGGGCGTGCGCACCTGGATACCAAGCGCAGTCAGCAGGCTTGCAACCCCGCCCCGCAACTGCTGCCCATGCTGCAAGGTGCAGGGCGCGTGGAACACCACCGGCTGCGTGACGGCCTTGCGTGCTTTCGATTTAAGCGCGGAAGCCAGCGTCGGCAGCACCTCCGACAGATCCCGGGTCATGGCCGCTATCTTCGCCGCGCGGTCGGCATAGGCCGGATCGCCGCGCAGCAGGTGACCGTATTCCCTGACCGTCACGCCGCAGCCCGACGCATTCATCACGAACGCCTCGACGCCCTGCTCCACCAGCGGCCACCATGCATCGACATTGCGCCGAACATCGTTCAAGCCCGCTTCGTGCTGACCCAGATGCAGGCGCAGCGCGCCGCAGCAGCCGGCCTCGGGCGCAACCAGCGTCTGAATTCCTACCGCATCGAGCACGCGCGCGGTCGCGGCGTTCAGGTCCGGCAGCATCGCGGGTTGCACGCAGCCTTCGAGCAGCACCATCTTTCGCGTGTGAGCGCGGCTGGGCCAGGGACCGACACGCTTGCCCGGCGGAATCTTGGCCCGCAGCGCCGCCGGCAGAATCGGCCGGAACACGCGCCCCAACGACATCGCCAACCGGAAAATCGGCCCGCTCAGCATCAGCGCGATCAGTCCGCGCCGTGCGAGCTGCTCCCACAACGGCCGAGGCACGATCGTTTCGACATGCTTGCGACCAATCTCCGCC
Source organism: Panacagrimonas sp. (assembly GCA_052387695.1). GTDB lineage: Bacteria > Pseudomonadota > Gammaproteobacteria > Nevskiales > Nevskiaceae > Panacagrimonas. The sequence goes on from JBQTIX010000153.1 coordinate 1,457, forward strand.
AGCCGCCCGTACTGCACGCCTGACGGACAGGTGGTTTCGCATGCGCGGCAGGTCAGGCAGCGGTCCAGGTGCTGCTGCGTACGCCGCGTCACGGCCTCGCCTTCGACCAGTTGCTTGATCAGATAAATGCGACCGCGCGGGCCGTCCAGTTCGTCGCCCAGCAACTGGTAGGTCGGGCAGGTCGCCGTGCAGAAGCCGCAGTGCACACATTTGCGCAGGATGGCGTCCGCTTCGGCGCCGTCAGCGGTGTCTCGGATGAAATCGGCAAGTCGGGTCTGCATGGCGTCAAAGGTCGGGAAACATGCGGCCGCGGTTGAAGACCCGCTGGGGGTCAAACGCGTTCTTGAGCCGGCGATGGATGGCGAGCAGCGGTTCGCCCGGCCGGTCGAACACGGGGACCCGCTCGTCAGCGCGGCGGAAAGCCACCACATGTCCGCCCGCCTTGCGGGCGAGATCGCGCATCTGCCCGGCGCTTCGAGTTGAACACACCCAGCGTTGCAATCCGCCCCATTCGATCAGCGTGTCTTCGTCGAGCGCCAACACCGGCGCCGTTGAAGGCAAGGCGAACCGCCAGAGCGTCTGGCCAGGCTCGCGACCTGCGAAGAACGCGAGCCGCTGTTCGCGAAGATCGGTCCAGAATTCCAGCGCGTCCTGCGACCCGACCGGAGATCCGGACAGCGTCCGGCAGGCCTTATCCACCGCCGCCGTCGCTCCTGATAGCCGCAGGTGCAGCTTCCCGCGATGCCAGGCGCTGGCCGAGATCGGCAGCGGCTGCCCGGCCCATTCGTTGAGCTGGCGAATCGCAGTGGCCTGGTCCGTCTCGAAGGCCAGCGTCGCCTCGGCCGGCGGCCGCGGCAGCAGCTTGATCGAGACTTCGAGAATCACGCCGAGAATACCCAGCGAACCCGCCATTAGCCGCGCCACGTCGTAGCCGGCCACGTTCTTCATCACCTGGCCGCCGAAATGCAGCACCTCGCCACGCGCGTCCATCACCACCGCGCCGAGCACGAAGTCGCGCGGCGCGCCGGCGTTCATGCGTCGTGGACCCGCAAGCCCGGCCGCGATGCATCCGCCAATCGTTGCACCTTCACCAAAATGCGGCGGCTCGAACGGCAGCGTCTGCCGGTGTTCCGCAAGCAGCGATTCGATCTCGACCAGCGGCGTGCCGCAGCGCGCGGTGATCACCAGTTCCGCCGGGTCGTGCGCGATCACGCCGCGATACGCGCGCATGTCGAGCACCTCGCCTTCGGTCCGTTCACCATAAAAATCCTTGGTGCCGCCGCCGCGGATGCGCAGCGGTTTGCCGGCGAGGATGCGCGCGCGAAATTGCTCCAGGGACCCTTCAAGTGCCATCGCTCAGAACCTCGGCAGCCCGGGAAACGGCACCTGCCCGCGATGCACGTGTAGCTTGCCGTACTCGGCACAGCGCGCCCGCGTCGGGATCGCCTTGTCCGGATTGAGCAGGCCGGCGGGATCGAAGGCGCGCTTGATCGCGAAGAACGCATCGCGCTCCTGCGGCGAGAACTGCACGCACATGGAATTGATCTTCTCGATGCCGACCCCGTGTTCACCCGTGATGGTGCCGCCGAGCGCGACGCAGGTTTCGAGAATCTCGGCGCCGAAGGCTTCGGCGCGACGCCACTCGTCCTCGTCGTTGCCATTGAACAGGATCAGCGGGTGCATATTGCCATCGCCCGCGTGAAACACGTTGAGACAACCCAGGCGGTATTCGCGCGACAGCTCGCCGATGCGCTTCATCAAAGGCCCGATGCAGCGCCGCGGAATGGTGCCGTCCATGCAGTAATAGTCGGGCGACACGCGACCCGCAGCCGGAAATGCGTTCTTGCGGCCTGACCAGAAGCGCAGGCGCTCAGCCTCATCGCGCGATACCCGGATGCCGGTGGCGCCGCTGCGCTCCAGCACCTCTGTCATGCGTGCAATCTCCTCGGCCACTTCCTCGGGCTCGCCGTCCGATTCGCCGAGCAGGATCGCCTCGGCACCGAGGTCGTAACCGGCGTTCATGAAATCCTCGACCGCGTGAATCGCGCCGCGATCCATCATCTCCAGTCCAGCCGGGATGATGCCCGCCGCGATGATCGCGGCGACCGCCTCGCCGCCGCGCTCCACATCGTCGAAGCTGGCCATGATCACCTGGGCCATGCGCGGCTTGGGCACCAGCTTGACCGTGACTTCGGTGATCAAGGCGAACATGCCCTCGCTGCCGACGAACACCGCCAGCAGATCGAGGCCGGGCGCGTCGGGTGCGGGGGATCCGAGTTCGACCACCTCGCCTTCCATCGTCAGCGCACGCACCGCGAGCACGTTGTGCACGGTCAGGCCGTACTTCAGGCAGTGCACGCCGCCGGAGTTCTCCGCGACATTGCCGCCGATGGTGCAGGCGATCTGCGATGAAGGATCCGGCGCGTAGTACAGACCGTGGGGCGCGGCGGCTTCCGAGATCGCGATATTGCGCACGCCGGGTTGCAGGCGCGCGGTGCGTGCCAGCGGATCGATGTTCAGAATCCGGTTGAGGCGCGCGGTCGACAGCACGATGCCTTCGCGGATCGGCATTGCACCGCCCGACAGCCCGGTGCCGGCGCCGCGCGGGACGACCGGAACCTGGTGCTTGTGACAGAGCCGTAGCACCGCCTGCAACTGCGCTTCGGTCTCCGGCAGCACCACCGCCTGCGGCGTGCTGCGATAGGCAGCAAGACCATCGCACTCGTAGGGCGTCACTTCCTCGCGCGTGCTGAGCACGCGGCAGCCGGGGCTCAGACTACGCAGGGCGCTGAGGAATTCGATCGGGAGACTATCGGCGAACTTGGTTGACTCGGACATGCGCCATGGTAGGTCGGGTCAAGCCCGCGTGCTTTTCGCGGGCGGACCCGACATGCGTCCTTCGTCGCAGGGCGCGCCGTGTCGGTTCCGCCTTCGGCTTGAACCGACCTACAACCGACCTATCCGCGCAGAAGTAGATCGGATCAAGCGAAGCGGATCCGACACGGCGCGCCCTCGCAGACAAGGGTGTACGTCGGGTCGCCCCGCCAAAAAACACGCAAATTCGACCCGGCCTGCCGCGTTCTGCTTCGGAACTGTGACGCAAATCACACTCCGCGATAAAAATCCACCCATTTGGGGGGCGCCAGATCGCTGCGCTTCATCTACCTTTCCGGCATGTCGTCAAACCGATGCCTGATTTCGCGCCGATCGTTCGGACACGGGAAGAAAGCAGGTCATTCGCGACGAAGGTCCCTGCCGTCAACCCAGCTGGAGGCTTGCCATGAAAACCGCATCTCACTCCCCCCCCCCCCCGCGCATCTGACTTCGCGGGGTTTGCGCGACGCAGCGCCTTCGCCTTGGCGGTCGCCGGAGCGTTCGCTACCCCCGGTCTCTCTGTCGCCGCAACGATCAATGTAGGCGGCGGATGTACGCTGGCGGAAGCCATCAGCAACGCCAACACCAATAGTACTGGCGGGGGCAATGGATGTGCGGCGGGGAGTGGAAACGACACGATCGTGCTACCTGCCGGGGTCGACCAGGTTCTGACCGCGGCTCTACCTGCCCTCACCAGCAACATCACGCTGGAAGGCAACGGGCGGACAGTCAGGCGCGATCGATCTTCGCCCACGTTTCCCATCTTCCAGGTCACGTCCGTGCCCGTCGTCGAGATTCGCAACACAATCATCAGCGGCGGTTCACCCATCAGCGACGGTTCAAGTTTCTTCGGCGGCGGCATTGTCAACTTTGGAAGGCTCACGCTGAGAAACTGCATGGTCACTGGAAATTTCGCCTACCGCGGCGGCGGCATCTATAACAATGGCGGTAGGCTGACCTTGGTCAACAGCCAAGTCTCCGGCAACGGATCCGAGTACTCCGGCGGTGGAATTCTGAGCCAGACGAGGACTGTCGACGGAATCGATCGGGGGTCGTTGTTCCTGGTCGACAGTGTGGTGAGCGGCAACACCGCCGGAAATAACGGCGGTGGCATCGCGAACTTCGGCCCTGCCTCGCTCACGGGAAGTCAGGTCTCAGGCAATTCTGCGTCCGGCGAAGGAGGGGGCGTCGTCAACGCGGGCGAATTCACAGCGACTAATAGCCGGGTCTCGAACAACGTAGCCAACTACATCGGTGGAGGTATTCTCAATGACTCGGGTACGGCGTTTCTGGAGAAGTCCGTGGTGTCCGAAAATCGTGCAGGCGGAGGGGGAGGAGGAATCAGCAACTACACGGAAGCCAATCTCGTGATCACGGCCTCGACAATCTCGGGAAACTCCGCAAGGAGCAATTTCTTCGGCGGCGGGATTTTGAGCATCGGCAACCTTGAAATGACGAACTCGACTGTGTCAGGGAACGATGCCATGCACAGTTATGGTGGGGGCATCTCTATCTCCTCCCGGTACCCGCAGACCGCGCTCGTGACCAACAGCACCATCAGCGGAAACACCGCAATGGAAGGCGGTGGACTCAACGTTGCAGGCGAGTTGAGCTTGTCGAGAAGCCCGATCTCTGGAAACTTCGCGTTTGGCGACGGGTTCGAAATCGCACTCAATAATCAGGCCACCGTCACAGCGGACGACATGAACTTGTTCGGTCAGGCAAGCCGAACGACGGCGCAGGCGTTTAGTGGGTTCACGCCAGGAGCAAACGACATCGTCGCGACTAGCAACGGCACTGATCCGACCGCGCTTCCGGACATTCTCGACACGGAACTCGACAACAACGGCGGCCCTACCCAGACGCATGCTTTGGCTTCTGGCAGCCCCGCCATCGACGCGACTGGCTCGAACTGCCTGCCCACCGACCAACGCGGTGTCCCCCGTCCCCAGGGCAGCGCCTGCGACATCGGCGCCTACGAGCTGACCCCTCCTCCGGTCAGCGTCGCCTTCATCGGCAGCAATCAAAGCGTCGCCGAGTCCGCCGGCACGGTGAACCTGCGCGTGCGCCTGTCTGCGATCAGTGGCCAACCCGTGACGGTGCCGCTGACGTATAGCGGCGTTGCAAGGAGAGATTCCGACTACACCGGCCCCAACAGCATCAGCATCGCCGCGGGAGTCCGGGAGATCAACATTCCGATCAGGATCATCAACGACCGGACAAAGGAACCCAACGAGACCTTGACCGTGCGGCTCGGCACGCCGACCAACGCGACGCTTGGCAGCGTGAGGCAGCGAAGCCTCACCATCCTGAAAAGCGATTGAACCAGGACGGGAGGGTCGGGCAGGAATGAGATCAGATTCCGGGTAGGTCGGCTCAAGCCCGCGTGCTTTTCGCGGGCGGAGCCGACATGCGCCCCTTGTCGCAGGGCGCGCCGTGTCGGTTCCACCTTCGGCTTGAACCGACCTACACCCGACCTATCAGCGCAATTCGCGCCGCAGGATCTTGCCCGTCACGGTCTTGGGCAGCTCGGTCAGAAACTCGACCTTGCGCGGCACCTTGTACGCCGCCATCCGCGCGCGACAGAATTCGATGACCTCGTCGGCCGTCGCGCTGGCACCGGGCTTGAAACTGAGCACGGCCTTGACGCTCTCGCCCCGATACGCATCGGCAATGCCGACCACCGCCGCCTCGCGCACCGCGGGGTGTGTGTACAGCACGTCCTCCACCTCGCGTGGCCACACCTTGTAGCCGGCAGCGTTGATCATGTCCTTCTTGCGATCGACCAGGTACACCCAGCCCTGCGCGTCGATCACGCCGATGTCGCCGGTGTGCAGCCAGCCGTCGCGGATCGCCTCCGTCGTCGCCTCGTGCTTGTTCCAGTAGCCGGCGACGACCTGCGGCCCGCGGATGAGGATCTCGCCCGACTGGCCGGTCGGCACGTCCTGCCCGTTCTCGACATCGACGATGCGAACGCCGGTGCTGAACACCGGCACGCCGACCGACAGCGCGCCGAACTCCGGGTCCACCGGTCCGCGACGGTCGAGCGGGGTCAGGGTGCTGGGCGAGGTGGTCTCGGTGAGGCCGTAGGCGTTGCGGATGTAGAGGCCGAAGCGCGCCTCGAACTGCTCGACCACCGCCGGCGCGATGGGCGCGCCGCCGGAATAGACGACTCGCAGGCAGGACAGTCGCTCGCGGCTCGCAGCCGGATGCGCCATCAGCGCGATCAGGGCGGTGATCGCACCGATGGTGAAGTGCGGACGATGTTCGGCGATGGCATCGAGCATCACGCCGGGCTCGAAACGGTACGCCAGGATCAGCGGTCCACCCAGCAGGAAGGAGAGCGCGATGTGTCCGATCAGTCCGGTGATGTGAAACAGCGGCGCGATCGCCAGCACGCTCTCGCCGTCCTGCAGCCGCATCCAGTCGCGATAGACCTGGGCGGTGAACGCGACATTGCCGTGCGTGATCATCGCGCCCTTGGGCAGACCCGTGGTGCCGGAGGTGTAGACCAGCATCGCGATGTCGCTGGACTCATATTCGAGCGCGGGCGGCCGGGCGCCATGATGCAGTTCCAGCAGATCGGCGAAATCCAGTGCCGTGACCGGGCGCCTGCGGACGTTGTTGGCGAACAGCCGCGGATCGTGGCGCGACTGGAATTCCAGCTCCGAGGTCGTGATGACGATGGCGACCGGATGGGTCGGCAAGACCTTGCTCAGAACCTGGGCGTAACCGGTCTCGTGCGCGATGACCGCCTTGGGCTGGCAGTCGGACAGCAGCAGACCCAGCTCGCGCTCGCGGTTCATCGGGTTGATCGATACCGCGATCGCGCCGGCCTTCCAGCTTGCGACCAGGCCGATCACGAACTGCGGCACGTTCTGCAGGAACAGCGCGACCCGGTCGCCGCGCACCACGCCCGACTCGATCAGGGCCACGGCCAGCGCGTCGCTGAGCGCATCGACTTCGCGATAACTCAGGGTGCGATCGAAGTAGTGAATGGCCGGCCGCCCGGCGGCGCGCGACACCGCCGCGCGAAACAACGACAGCGCGTGCGGGTGCTCGACCTCGATGTCGGGACCTTGGCCTTCCGGGTAGAGCGCGGCCCAGACTCGCAGGGTGGAAGGCATCATCGAAGGACGCTCAGCGCAGCAGCGCCGACTCCAGTTCCCGCTGCGGCGCGGCCGGGTGCCCGTCCTCGGGGACGCGCACGAGGTTGAAAGGCAGCCAGCGTTCCTCCAGCTTCACGATCAAGGCGTAGCGCTCCGGAGTCGCCGGTTCGGCATACAGGATGTGACAGAAGGCGTACTCGTTGTTGTAGATGCAATCCGGTTTGAGGTGAGAGGGCGGATCAGAACCGAAAATGCGGACCAGGTCGTCGGCTGTGGCCTCGTGATGCTGGCAGCCGCCATGGCACGTTACGTCGAGCCAACTTCCGTCAGGCTGCCGGTCCTCGAACTTCCAGTTCATGCCCTCGCGCGAGACCCGCAGGATTTTCTCGATCGGCTGCCCCTGCTGGTCCAGGGCCAGGAACGTACCGCCGTCATCGGCATCCAGTGCAAACACAGCGGGAGATATGGCGAGGGCAAGCACCCATCCGACCGACACGATTGCTGCGAACAGGACTCTCATGACTATTTCACCACCACAGGATTCACCGGAGCGCCGGAACCATTGACCACTTTCAGCGGCGCTGCCACGTACAGGAACGACCATTGACCATCTTGCGCACAATCGTCCGCCAATGGGTCGAGCTGTGCAATCTCGGTGAAGGTGATGCCCAGATTGCTCATCAGCGCCACGTGCAGCGGCAGCACGCAGCCTGAGACCGGGTCGGTCGTCACTTCGTTCGCGATGGTGTCGGTCACCAGGTTGGGAATCTCCATCTGGTGGAACCAGGCCACCAGCTCGGGCGAATAGGTCAGCCCCGGCTCGACGAAGTTCTTGTAGAACTCGACGCGGTCCTTCTCGTAGAACGCGCTGATCCAGCCCGTGCGAATCACCAGGATGTCGTGCTTCTCGATCTTCACTCCCTGCTTCTCGGCCGCGGCCAGCAGGTCTTCGTGCGTGAAGGTCTCGCCTGGATCGAGCGAACGCTTGCCCCGGTGCCGCGCCATGTCGATCAGCACGCCGCGACCGACGATGCCGCGCTCGCCCAGCGGCAGCACGCTGGCCTTGCTCATGCCGCCGATGGTGGTGTTCGCGTCGAAGCCGTTGTAGAGCTTGTCGTCGCACCAGACGTGGCCCAGCGCGTCATACTGCGTGGAGCCCTGCAAGTACATGAACATCACGTCGTCGGCGTATTCGAGCCCGCCCGGAAACACCGGCCCCTTGCCGCACAGGAAGTGGCCGTGGTCCATCACGTTGATGCGCTGGGCCTGATTGCGACCGGGCCACACCGGGTCACCCTTGGGGTTTCCCATCTGCACCTGCAGGGTGAAGGTCTTGCCCTGCCTCACCGCGGCCACACCGCGCAAGACTTCCGACTGGGTCAGGAAATTGAGCGCGCCCACCTCGTCTTCCGCGCCCCAGCGGCCCCAGTTGCGAGGCGATTCCTTCAGCAGCTGTGCAACGGTGGGTACGATCTTTTCCATTTCCTTCTCCTCCATCCTCTTCATTCGCCCGTCATTTGCATGACGGTAGCGTCGCGCGCGAGCCGATTCAATCCGGACCATCCCGCTTCTATCATCGAACCAAGGATCACGCGACACCGGCACATTCCGTCTCGTACGTCGGTTGTCGATCGGTGTAGGTCGGTTCAAGCCCGCGGCTTCATGCGGGCGGAACCGACGCTGCGCGCCTTTCAACGAGGGCGCACGTCGGGTCCGCCCGCAAACAGCACGCGGGCTTGACCCGACCTACGATCACTTGTTGATCAGGCCGGCGGCAAGATGCGTCGGGCGATGAAATCGCCCAGCCAGTAGCGGAAGGTCTCTTCGGTATCGCAGACCTCGGTGAAGCCAGCCTGGCGCAGCTTGATGGTGCTGACGAATGCCGGCGGTGGCGGCTGCGTCGCGCCATGGGCGAAACAGAAGTCGGCGTAGTGGTGCGATTCGCCGAGCAGGTCCTGCATCGGGACTTTTCGCAGCCCGTGACGGTCCACGATCCGATCCCATATTGCGGCCTTCGAGGGGAGGAATTGCTTCATCTCGCAAGGCCGGTCGGGGCCGGGCTTCACCCCGAGGGTCTCTGCCAGCGCCGGCCACAGATTGCGCCACTCGAACACGTCACCGTTGGTGACATTGAAGTGCTGCCCAGCCGCGGCTGGCGTCCGCGCGGCCCAGGTAAACACGTTCGCGAGCAGGCGCGAGTCCACCGCCTCCCAGACATAGGACACGCCACCCGGAAAGCCGAACGGCAGGTTCTCTGCGCGGCAGATCGCGGCATAGGCGCCGATCACCGGAGCGAGATTCATCGCCACGCCATAGGCCGAGCCGACGATCAACTGCGGCCGCAGGATGGTGTAGTCGAAGCCGTGCGCGGCAGCCTGCGATTTCAGGAAATCCTCCTGACAACCAGTAGAAGTTGTCGTGGGCGTCGCGCGGATTGCGTTCCCGCGCGGGGATCGGCATGGGATGCAGATGAATGCCGTAGGCCTTGGTGCCTTGCAGCAGGCTGAAGTGCCGCAGCTCCGATGCACTCGCAAGCGGTTCGAGGACGTTGCGCAGCATCGCCAGATTGGTCTGCATCTGGTCCTGTTCCTGCCAGCCTGCGATCAGACCCGGCTTTTCGAACAGCGCTGCGTAGACCACGTGCGTGACGTCACCCAACTTGCCCATGACCTCGCGCGTCGCCAGCGCGTCGCGCAGGTCGATCGGAAAGAAGGTGTAGGGACGGGTGCTGCGGATCTCGGGTTGCCGCCGCGAGACTGCCACCACTTCCCAATCGCCGAGCCCGAGAAAAGCCTCGACCGCCGCGGCGCCGACGACGCCGCTGGCGCCTGCGATCAGAACCTTGTTCGTCATTTATTTATCTCCTCAGCTATTTGAGGGGCATTTTTTGGATGCCCGCGACCGTGTTCCCGAAACGGTGCACACCTTCTCCAAGGATTCTCTGCACCGGTCTGAATTCATGGGTAGGTCGGGTCAAGCCCGCGTGCTGTTTGCGGGCGGACCCGACGGGCGCCCTTCGTCGAGCGCGCGCAGCGTCGGTTCCGCCTTCGGCTTGAACCGACCTACGAGCCGGATCGAACCTTTGCAGGATGTCCCAAATTATGCAGTGCTTCCAGATGACGCCACCCAGATCCGATCGCCACCGTCGCCCCGGTCGATCTGAAGCGTTCCGATCTGCCCATTCGCCGCAATCGTGTCCACCAGGCCGGCAAACACCGCCACGCCCTCGCCGGTGGAAACATCCGACCGCCCGCCATCCGCCTGCACCATGCCGCTGTTGACCACCCGCGATGCCGCCAGCAACACAAGGCCGCCGTCTTTCACTGTAGTACGACCGTGGTTCTCGACCCGGCCCGTGCTCATACCCGTCAGCAGGGAGGTCCGCCATCCTTTGCCGACATCCGCGTCGGCATCGAGGGCGGCGGCAAGAGGCTTGCTCCGCTCCATCCCAGCCGACGGGACTACGACACCCTCGCTTCCGCGACCACCCGCTCGAAAAACTGCGCCAACTCTTCCACGGCCCGCACGTCCTGCAAGAGTTCCGGCAAACGCAGCTCCAGCTCATGCGAGAACCCGGCTCGGCGCTCGGGCTCCGTCGCAAAGCTCACCGCCTTGCGCACGTAGTCATCAGGCGAATCGGCGACGCCAGCTTCCAACCCGATCTGCCGGTATGCGGCGAGGGCGTAACGGCCGCGATGAAACCGCGTCGGCAGGGTCACGACCGGCGTGCCGGCGGCGAACGCGTCGTAGATCGTGTTGGCACCTCCGCCATAGCGCGTGGTGTCGAGAATCACGTCGGCCGCCGCGCACAACCCGAGATACTCGGGCTCGTCCATGCGCGGCATCATGCGTACGCGGTCGATCACATCCGGCATCGCCGTTCGCAGACGCTGCATCAGAAGCTCCGACAGGCGCGGCTGCTTGTCGCCGCAGAACGCAACCACGCCATCGGGATCGGCGCGCAGGATGCCGGCGACCAGCCCGTCGAAATCCGGTTGCACCTTGCGCAGGTTCTGCTGGCAGAAGTAAACGCGTTGTCCGGCGGAAAAGCCGAAGTCCGCGTGCAACCGTCGCACCGAAGGGATCGGCGGCCGGAAGTAGTACGTGGGCAGGTGCTCCAGCCGCACCAGCTTCTCGGTGTAGTGCGAATCGCCGTCCTCCGGCTCCAGGCCGACGCAGGAGACGAAGTAGTCCATGCAGCCGATGCCCGACGTCACCGGCCAGCCCCAGCTTGTGCACTGTACCGGCGCGAGCCGCAGGAACGGCAGGAAATAATTGCTGCTGTCGGTGCCCACTTCCCACCAGTACAGAACGTCGAAGTGCGCCGCGCGCAGGACTTCGACGGCCTGCGGAAAGTCGCGCGGCAGCGACAGGAAACGCACATCCGGATTCTCGATCTTCGGCTTGAGAATCGCCTCGCCGTTGGGCTGGTTGCAGACGATGCTGACCTCGAAGCGCCCGGCCGGCAGTCGAGCGACGATGCCGCGCATGCACTTGAGGAATACGCCCTCGTGGCCATGGGTGACGACGAAACCCACGCGTGGCCGGCCCTGCCCCGGCTTGGGCTCGAAGCGTGGCAGCTTGTCGGCGAACAGGCGTGCGTACTTCTCCTTTAGCGGCCGATCGTCCTCGCCCTGATAAACCATCACGCTCGGCGGCTCGCCGGTCAGCGTCTTGAGCGATTTGAGGTCGATGGCGAACGGCGTCGCAAGAAATTCGTCGAGCCTGTGATCCAGTTGCGCTCGGAACTCGGCGATGCTCTCGCGACTTTGCGGAATCAAAGGGCACAAGGCCGCCGCGTGCAGGCGATCGAGCGGCCGGTCGGCATTTCCAATCGCGATCTCGAAATGCCGGCGCGCGGACCCGATCTCGGACAGCGCCTCGTGACACTGGGCGAGATTGCTGTGGGCTTCGGGAAAGTCCGGTTGCAACTCGATGGCCTTGCGATACGCCTGGATCGCCTCGTCGAAGCGGTCCCATTCCTTGAGTGCCGCGCCGAGATTGTTGTGCGCGCCGGCATGATTCGGCCGCACCTGGATCGCGCGTTCCAGCGACTCGATCGCAGAGCGATAGCGACCCAGTTCCAAGTGAAGATTGCCGAGGTTGTAATGCGCGTCGGCGTATCCCGGCTGCGCCGCGATGGCGCGCTGGTAACACCGCTCGGCATCCGCGATGCGCCCGGCGAGCTTGATCACATTGCCCAGGTTGAACCAGCCCGGAGCGAAGTCCGGCGCCAGCTTCACCGCGGTTTCGTAGCAGGCCGCGGCGGCCTGCGGCTTGCCGGCGCGGCGCAGGCATTCGCCGAGGTTGTTATGGAACACCGGGTTCTTCGGCTGAAGCGCGACCGCCTTGCGCAGATGCGACTCGGCGCGCGCGTAGTCGGTCTCGCCTGCGTGGATCAGACCAAGCAGGTGCAGCGCGTCGGCGTGTCTGGGCGATTCGTTGAGCACCTGCTGGTAAAGCCGCTTGGCCTCAGTCAACCGGTTCTGCTGATGGGCTGACTGGGCCTGCGCGAAGAGGACCTGTACACGCGAAAGGTTCATCGGTTCGGGCGTGCTGCAATCAGGCCGGGAATGCCGTAAGCATAGGACGATCCGGACGGTATTTTCGAACCCGCGGCGCCGGCACCGGCTCGAGCCGGCTCGTAGGTCGGTTCAAGCCGAAGGCGGAACCGACGCTGCGCGCCCTTGCCGAAGGGCGCATGTCGGATCCGCCCGCGAACAGCACGCGGGCTTGATCCGACCTACACCCGGCCTGTCGACGAATTCGGACCTGCGCGGAGAGGCTGCGGAAACATTTCATCACCGCTCCCCTAAACTGTCGCGGTGAAGTCCCGGAGGGTTTGAACCTTGAGACGCAAGCGCCGGCTGCGGCGGCTGTTCTGGTGGTCCCTGCTGCTGTTTGCGGTGTTCGTGCTGCTGTGCAACCGCTGGGTCATCAACAGCAGCGACGCCTACCTCTACAGCAACTACGCGCTGCTGCCGGAGAACGATGTCGGCATCGTTCTGGGTACCAGTTCGTACACGCGCGAGGGCGACTCCAATCCGCAGTTCCACGCGCGGGTCGAAGCGGCGGTGCAGTTGTACCGGATCGGCAAGGTCAAGCACCTGATCGTGAGCGGCGCCAACCCGGATGCCACCTACAACGAACCGCGGCGGATGTGGCAGGAACTGACCAAGGCCGGAATTCCGGCCAAGGACATCACCATGGATTTCGCCGGGTTCCGCACGCTCGATTCGCTGGCGCGCGCGCAACAGGTGTTCGGCGCGACCCGCGCCACCATCGTCACGCAGCGTTATCACGCCTACCGCGCCGTGTTCCTCGGCAAGAAACTCGGCATCCGCAGCGTCGCCTTTCTCGCGCCGATCGAACCCGGCGGCGGCTACGGCAACCGCAATCCGCCGCGCGAAATCCTTGCACGAGTGAAAGCGGTGCTGGACCTGTTCGTGCTGCGCACCAAGCCGAAGTTCCTGGGCCAGCCGGAGCCCATCGAGATCCAGCCGGAAGACAGCGAGGCACCGCAATGAGCCAGCACGAACGTCACTACTCGCCGTCCGACAGAATGCTGATGAGAGTCGGCGACGGGCTCGGCGCACTGTTCGGCGCCAAGGCTCCTGCGAAAGCGGCACCACCGGCCGAGCCGCTGGCCGAGCCGGTTCGCCGCGAGGCCGCCAACCTGATGCGCGTGAATCACGCCGGTGAAGTGGCGGCCCAGGGGCTTTACCACGGCCAGGCGCTGACGGCGCGCAACGATGACACGCGACGACATCTGCTGGCCGCAGCGGCCGAGGAGCAGTCGCATCTCGAATGGTGCGAACAGCGTCTGAGCGAACTGGGAGATGGCCCGAGCCGTCTGCGACCGCTGTGGTACGGCGCCTCGTTCGCGATGGGTGCGGCGGCGGGTCTGTTCGGCGATCGCTGGAGCCTCGGCTTCGTCGCCGAAACCGAGCGCCAGGTGTCGGAGCACCTGGACGAGCATCTGCAACGTCTGCCGGCGCAGGATCAGAAATCGCGCGAGGTGCTCAAGGCCATGCGCCATGACGAGCAGCGTCACGGTCGCGAGGCCGAGGATCGCGGTGGTGCGCCGTTGCCGGAACCGGTGCGGGGCCTGATGCGGCAGGTGGCCAAGGTCATGAAGGAAGGGGCGTACCGCTTTTGATTTCGTAGGTCGGCGCAGGTCGGCTCAAGGCCACGCACTTTTCGTGGCCGGAGCCGACGGGCTCGGTGATCGAGGGCGCATATCGGTTCCGCCCGCATGAAACCGCGGGCTTGAACCGACCTACACCGTACCTACAACCGACCTGCGACGGGGCTCGACATCCGCTGTAAAAGCGGTGTCTGATGACGGAGAAGTTCCCCGTCCAGTCGAATCTGCGTACCCTTGCGCGTCGCTTCAGGTACCACCGATCCGTTGATGGCCGTCAACCCGCAAACCCAGAATCCTTCCGTCACTCCCACGCTCGGGCAATTGTTCGTGGGCGGGCTGGCGCGCAGGCTGGTGGCGGATGGACTGATCACCGAGGAGCAGGCGCGCGATCTCCAGATCAAATCCCAGCGCAACGGCACGCCCCTGGTGTCGCTGCTGGTCGAGGGTCGCAGCCTGCCGGCGATCCGGCTGGCCGAGGCGGCGAGCCAGGAGTTCGGTGTGCCCCTGATGGACCTCAACGCCTTCAATCCGGACCCGCAGGTCACCCGCGAGATCAGCGAAAAACTGTTGCGCAAGTGCCACGCGTTGCCGCTGTTCCGGCGTGGCCGCAAGCTGTTCCTCGCGGTGTCGGACCCGACCAATCTTCAGGGCCTGGACGAGATCAAGTTCGCCACCGGCCTGACCACCGAAGCGGTGCTGGTGGAGGAGGACAAGCTCGCCAAGGCGATCGAGCTGACCGCCTCGCAACTGGAGTCGGCCAACCTCAACATGGGCACCGAGGAGGAGCTGACCAACCTCGAAGTGCTGGAGGATATCGACGCCGTCGGCGACGTCACGCGCTCGGATGCGGACGACGCGCCGGTGGTGCGCTTCGTCAACAAGCTGATGGTCGATGCGATCAACCAGGGCTGCTCGGACATCCACTTCGAGCCCTACGAAAAAGTGTTCCGCATCCGCTACCGCAAGGATGGCGAGCTGCGCATCGTGGCGAATCCGCCGCAACAGCTCGCGGTCCGCATCGCGGCGAGAGTGAAGGTGATGAGCCGGCTGGACCTGGCCGAACGCCGCGTGCCGCAGGACGGGCGCATCAAGTTGCAGATTTCGCGCACGCGCTCGATCGACTTTCGCGTCAGCACCTGCCCGACCCTGTGGGGCGAGAAGATCGTCTGCCGTATTCTCGATCCGACCACGGCGCAGCTCGGCATCGATGCGCTCGGCTATGAGCCGGAGCAGCGCGAGCAGTACCTGAACGCGCTGAAGCGGCCGCAGGGAATGATCCTGGTCACTGGCCCGACCGGCTCCGGCAAGACCGTGTCGCTCTACACCGGCCTGAGCATCCTCAACAACGAGGACATCAACATCTCCACCGCCGAGGACCCGGCGGAAATCAATCTCCCCGGCATCAACCAGGTCAACGTCAACCCGAGAGTGGGCCTGACGTTCGCGGCCGCGTTGAAAGCCTTCCTGCGCCAGGACCCGGACGTGATCATGGTCGGCGAGGTGCGCGATCTGGAGACGGCTGAGATTGCGATCAAGGCGGCGCAGACCGGTCATCTGGTGCTGTCCACCCTGCACACCAACAGCGCGCCGCAGACCATCGTGCGGCTGATGAACATGGGCGTGCCGGCCTACAACCTCGCTTCGACGCTCACCCTGATCATCGCCCAGCGCCTGGCGCGCAAGCTGTGCCCGCTGTGCAAGCGGCCCACCGACATCCCGCGGCCGGAGCTGATCAAGGAGGGGTTCACGCCGGAAGAGGTCGATGCGCCCGGCTTCAAGCTGTACCGGGCGGTCGGTTGCGACCAGTGCGATCGCGGTTACAAGGGCCGCACCGGTATCTACGAGGTCATGCCGTTCTCGGAGGCCATGGGCCGGATCATCATGGAAGGCGGCAGTGCGATGGACCTGGCGGACCAGGCGCAGCGCGAGGGCGTGCGCGATCTGCGCACCTCGGCGCTACTCAAGGTGAAGAACGGCGTCATTGATCTGCTGGAAGCCAATCGGACGACGATGGCGGAATGAATAAAGGCAAGGTTCGGCACAGGTTCGATCCGACCCGTAGGTCGGTTGTAGGTCGGTTCAAGCTGAAGGCGGAACCGACACTGCGCGCCCTGCGACGAAGGGTGCATGTCGGCTCCGCCCGCGAAAAGCATGCGGGCTTGAGCCGACCTACACCCGACCTACGCGGCTTGACGGGATGACGCCACGTGGCTGAAACAACCAGCGTCAAGGAGTTCAGCTTCCAGTGGGAAGGGACTGATCGTAGGGGCACGCGGGTCAAGGGCACGCTCCAGGGACCCAACGAGAACGCGGTGCGCATGCAGTTGCGCCGCCAGGGGGTCAACCCGATCCGGGTGCGCAAGAACTTCGAGCTGTTCAAGACCAAGCGCAAGATCAGCACTGGCGACATTTCCGTTTTCAGCCGCCAGATGGCGACCATGATGTCGGCCGGCGTGCCACTGGTACAGGCCCTCGAAATCGTCGGCCGCGGTCATGAAAACCCCTCGATGGGCGAGCTGATTCTGGGGGTCAAGAACCAGATCGAATCCGGCCGCAGCTTCGCGGAGGCGCTGGCCAAGTACCCGCTCTACTTTGACGATTTGTTCGTGAATCTGGTGGACGCCGGCGAGCGCTCCGGTGCACTGGAAACCCTGCTGGAAAAGGTGGCGACGTACAAGGAAAAGACCGAGAAGATCAAGAAGAAGGTCAAGAAGGCGCTGACCTATCCGATGGCCGTGGTGGTGGTTGCCGTCATCGTCACCGGCATCCTGCTGTACTTCGTGGTACCGCAGTTCGAGGCGCTGTTCGAGGGTTTCGGCGCCGACCTGCCTGCGTTCACCAAGATGGTGGTGGCGCTGTCCGACTTCGTGCAGGACTGGTGGTGGGCGATCTTTGGGAGCCTGTTTGGCGGGTTCTTCTTTTTCTTCTACTTCAAGAAACGCTCGCGCAACATGCGCCGTGCGCTGGACCGCATCGGTCTCAAGTTTCCGGTGGTCGGCAACATCCTCTACAAGTCGGCGGTCGCGCGCTTTGCGCGCACCCTGTCCACGATGTTTGCGGCCGGTGTGCCCCTGGTCGAGGCGCTGGAATCGGTGGCCAAGGCCTCCGGCAACATCGTGTTCGAAGAGGGCATCCGCACCATGCGGGAGCAGGTCTCGACCGGCCAGCAGCTCAATCTCACCATGCAGATGTCGGGGCTGTTTCCATCGATGGCGACGCAGATGGTCGCGATCGGCGAGGAGTCCGGCGCGCTGGACGACATGTGCGCCAAGATCGCGGAGTTCTACGAGGAGGAAGTCGATAACCTGGTGGACCAACTCTCCAGCCTGCTCGAACCGATGATCATGGCGATCCTGGGCGTGCTGGTCGGCGGGCTGGTGATTGCGATGTATCTGCCGATCTTCAAGCTCGGGCAGGTGGTTTGAACGACTTTTCCTTGAACGTCGGTCGGCTCAAGGCCGCGTGCTGTTCGCGGCCGGAGCCGACGGGTGCCCTTCGTTGAAGGGCGCGCAGTGTCGGATCCGCCTTCGGCTTGATCCGACCTACAACCGACCTACGCCATGTCCCTGATCGAAATCCTCCAATCCAGCCCGCTGCTTCTGTCACTCGGTTGCGCGCTGCTGGGCCTGTGCGTCGGCAGCTTCCTCAACGTCGTCGCCTATCGCCTGCCGAAGATGATCGAGCAGGAATTCGCCGATGCCTGTCGCGAGCAGTTCGGGGTACCGCCGGACGGCGGCCAGCCGCGCATATCGCTCGCCCGGCCGCCGTCGAGCTGCCCGGCCTGCGGCGCGCGCATCAAGCCCTGGCACAACATCCCGGTGCTCGGCTGGCTGGTGCTCGGTGGTCGTTGTGCGGCCTGCAAGGCCGGCATCTCGGTGCAGTACCCGATCGTCGAACTGCTGACCGGGGTGCTGTCGGTGGCCTGCGTCTGGCGTTTCGGCTATTCGCCGCAACTGCTGGCGGCGCTGCTGCTGAGCTGGGCGCTGATTGCACTCACCGTCACCGATCTGCGCACGATGTATCTGCCGGACGACCTCACCCTGCCCCTGCTGTGGCTGGGTCTGCTGCTGAGCCTCGAGCCGGTGTTCGCCGACCCGGCCTCCGCCATCGCAGGAGCCGCAGCCGGATATTTATTGCTATGGAGCATCTACTGGCTGTTCAAGCTCGCCACTGGCAAGGAGGGTATGGGCTACGGCGACTTCAAGCTGATGGCCGCACTGGGCGCCTGGCTCGGCTGGCAGTCGTTGCCGCAGATCATCCTGCTTTCGGCCGTGGTGGGTGCGGCGGTCGGCATCTCCCTGATGGCTGCGCGCAAGCTCGAATGGTCGTCCCGGATTCCCTTTGGGCCGTACATTGCCGGCGCGGGCTGGATCGCCCTGATCTGGGGCGAACAGATCAATCGCAGCTATCTTGGCCTGATGATGATGCCTCCCTGATGAACCAACCGAAAATACCCAGGATGAACCCATGTCCCGATACACTGTAGGTCTAACCGGCGGCGTCGCCAGCGGCAAGTCGACGGTCAGCGCGAAATTCCGCGAGCTGGGCGTGCCGGTTCTCGACTCCGACCGGGTCTCGCGTGAGGTGGTCGAACCCGGCCAGTCGGCGCTCGCCGAGATCGCGTCCGTATTCGGAGCGGAAGCGCTGCAGGCGGACGGCACGCTCAATCGCCGGCACCTGCGTGAAGTGGTGTTCGCCGACTCCGAGGCGCGGCGCAGGCTGGAACAGATCACCCACCCGCAGATCCGCGAACGTATCCGCATCTGGCTGGACCAGCAGACCGCGCCCTACTGCGTGGTGGAGAACGCGATCCTGATCGAGTCCGGCATGGACCGGCTGGTGGATCGCGTGCTGGTGGTCGATGCCTCGGCCAAGGTGCAGCTGGCGCGGCTGGTGAGTCGCGACGGCATCTCGGAGACCCTGGCGCAGCAGATGCTGGCGGCGCAGAGTTCACGCACCCTGCGCATCCAGCGCGCCGACGACGTGATCCTCAACGAGGGCTCGCCGGACGAGACCGGGGACGCGGTGCTGCGCCTGCACCAGGTGTATCTGGTCAGAGCGGCGGCGGCGCAACGACTGTCTGGCGAATGAGGGGCCTGCATTGCCGCAGCCCGACCCGCGGGTCACAATCGCGGCGAGACCGGCCACCCGGCGCGGCTTGAGCCTGAGGCGGCAAACCATCAACTTCGAACAACCGCTCAACGAGCGTACCCGGACCTTCCTGCGCCTGGAATTCCTGTTCACGCAGCACGAGCATCATCGTCAGGACCTTTCGATTTTCGGTGCGCGCGCGCGGTTGCAGGCGCTGCTCGACATCCTCATGGTGCTCGGCCGCTCGGACCTCAAGAAAGAGGTGCTCAAGGATCTGGGGGAGCAACAGGCCGTGCTGACCCGGCTGGTCAATCGGCCCGGCGTGGACAACGCGCGGCTGCAAACGGTGCTTGAGGAGATTGCAGGCTGCATCGTCGCCTTACAGCAGCAGGCCGGCCAGTTCGCGTCGATGGCCTTGCGCGAAAACGAGTTCCTGATGGCGGTACTCAACCGCATCACGATTCCCGGCGGAACCTGCGGCTTCGATCTGCCGGCCCTGCACTGGTGGCTGTCGCAGGCACCCGAGCAGGTGGCACACGATCTGGATCAGTGGTTTCACGATCTCCTTCCTTTCGCCCACGCCATCCTGCTCGACCTGCGCCTCCTGCGCGGCAGCGTCGGCACGACCGATGCCCTCGCCTACGGCGGCAACTACGTTCACACCCTGCAAGGCGCATGCAGCCTGATCCGCGTGTTCGTGCCGGAATCGGCCGGCGCGTATCCGGAGATCAGCGCCGGTAGTCACCGCTTCACGATCCGCTTCATGGACATGCAGGGCGTGGGTGCACGCGCCACACAGGCGCATCGCGACGTACGGTTCAAGCTCCAGTGCTGCGCGCTGTGAGGAAGCCGCCATGAGCAAGACGGTGCCCTGCCCGCAATGCCGCCAGCCGGCCGTGCTGGATCCCGCCAATCGTTTCCGCCCGTTCTGTTCGGAGCGCTGCAAACTGCTGGACCTGGGCGAATGGTTCGCCGGCCGCTACACCATCCCCGCGGTTGAAGCGGACGACGACGGCACTACATCCGGCAATCAGGAACCCGAACGCCTCCAGTAGGCGCTGATCCCAGCCACGCCCTGCGCGCGGTGGGCGAACGCTGTGGCCTTGTCGGCCGGTGCCAGACCCCCGATCGCGTAGACCGGCATGCCGACCGGTTCCATCATCTCCGCAAATGAGACCCAGCCCAGCTGCCTGCCGTCCGGGTGCGTGGCGGTGGGCATCACCGGACCCAGCACCACGGCGTCCATTCCCACGGCACGAGCCATGCGGATCGACCCGGCGTCGTGGCAGGACGCGATTCGCAGCATGCGGTCCGTGTTCGCCTCGCGGACTTGAGACGAAGTTGCCGACAACTCGTCCAGCTGCTGCTGTGTCCGGTGCCAGCCCTGCGCGCCCAGACGCTGCGCCATGCTCCGGTCGCGATCCAGCACCACCCGCAGACCCCGCGGCTGCGCCTGCGCGATGACCGCCCGGGCAACGGACTCGTAGGACCGGTCCGGCAAACCCGGCAATCGAAGCCGCAGCAGCGCCTTCTCCGGCAGGCCATCGAGCCCCGCGATGATGTCCGGGGGATCCGCGTCCGGCGGAGTGAACACATAATCCTCGGGCAGCGTCAGCGATTTGAGAATGGGGGGCACCGTCGGCAGGATGTCGAGATCCGCCGTGTCGTCGAGCGCACGCCAGACCAGGCGCTGGCCCTCGCAGGCGCGCAACTCACCGTCCCAGGCGGTCACCAGCCAGGTATCGAGCGTGACCACGCGATCGAAGTAGGCGTGCACGAAGCGGATCAGCGGTCGCGCGACCCCAGGCCGGATGCCGATCTCCTCCGCCAGTTCGCGCCACAGGGCCGCAGCAGGCGTCTCGCCCGGCTCGATCTTGCCGCCCGGAAACTCCCACTTGCCGGCCGCAATCTTGCCCGCCGGTCGCTGCACGATCAGCACCTTGCCGGAAGCGTCGCGCAGCACGCCGCAGGCCACCTCGATGTGGGGAATCACCTGAGGAAGTTCTGCACAGCTTCGATCCATGCCGTTGGTCGGTTCAAGCCGAAGGCGGAACCGACACGGCCCTGACCCGACCTACGTACGATATTCGGCATTGATCTTCACGTAGTCGTAGCTGAAGTCGCAGGTCCAAACCCGCACAGCGGCGTCGCCGCGCCCCAGGCCGATACGGACCGTGAACTCGGACTGGGCGACCACCGCCGCGCCGCGCGCTTCGCGATACTCCGGATGCGGCTGACCCCCCACCAGCAGTTGAACGTCGTCCAGCGCGATGCTCACCGTATCCGGGATGAGCCCCTCGACGCCGGCCTTGCCGATGGCCATCACGATGCGGCCCCAGTTGGCGTCCGAGGCGAACATCGCGGTCTTCACCAGGGGCGAGTGCGCCACGGAATACGCGACCTGCCGCGCTTCGGTCTGGCTCAGCGCACCGCTGACCTCGATGGTGATGAACTTGGTCGCGCCCTCGCCGTCACGCACGATGGCCTGTGCCAGCTCGGTGCAGACGGCGCCGATCGCGTCGCGCACGGCCGCATAATCCGGATGTGATGGGTCGATCTCGCCGGAGCCGCTGCGTCCGGTGGCGATGAGCACGCAGGAATCGTTGGTCGAGGTATCGCCATCCACCGTCACGCAGTTGAAAGACCTACCGACCGCCTCGTGCAGCGCCTGCGAGGTCGCTTCCGCAGACAGCTTCGCATCGGTTGCGACGAAAGCCAGCAGGGTCGCCATGTCCGGGCAGATCATACCCACGCCCTTGGCGATACCGGTCACCGTGATGCTGCCCTGCGAGGTCGGCACCCGGCGCGTCGCGCCCTTGGGCACGGTGTCCGTGGTCATGATCGCGTGCATTGCCGCAAACCAACCGTCCGCGGTCGCCGCCGCCACCGCCACCGCAGCAGGCACCGCTGCGCACATGCGATCCACCGGCAGCCGCTGACCGATCACGCCGGTGGAGAACGGCAACACCGAGTCCGCCGCACAGTCGAGCGCGCGCGCGACCGATTCAGTGGTGAGCCTAGCGTCTGTAATGCCGTCGCTGCCGGTCGCGGCATTGGCGTTGCCGGCATTGATCAGCAGCGCCCGGATCGGCACTCCGCCGGCGAGCCGCTCGCGGCAGATCGTGACCGGCGCGGCGCTGAACGCATTGCGCGTGAACACGCCCGCGACCTGGGCGCCGGGGTCGATCGCGATCACCACCAGGTCCTTGCGACCGGGCTTCTTGATCGCCGCCTCGGCCACCCCCAGACGCAGGCCGGGCACCGGGTGAAGAACATCGGGGACAGACAGATTCACGGCCATGCCGAACGCTCGATCGGATCATTTTCTGGGCCGCGAGTTTATCCGTAGAACCTTGAGTAGGTCGGCTCAAGCCCGCAGGATTTTCGCGGGCGGAACCGACGTGCGTGGGCGACAGGCCGGGCCGCACGAAGCCGTCGGACCGGCGACGGCTCAGGATTGACCTGAACCGACCGATACCGATCACTGATTCATGTATCGTATTGTTTGTTCATGAATTTTTTTAGAAAGACGCAACCGTTTGCGAGAGTTGTCCGTGCTGTAACAGAGGTCTGAAGCGTCATTCCGGGTGCAGCACCTGACCCGCATCAACCTTATCCGGGCCCGCGCCCATCCATTCCGTACCCCTCCATTCAAGGACCGTCCCTCCGTGAAAAAAACCGCCCCTGCCTCAGCGAACCGTCCGCGTAGCATCGTCAAGGATTCTGCGATGCGCCTGACGCCCCTTGCGGCAGCCCTTGCCGCGGGCCTGTTCGCCCTGCCCTCGACATCCGCCGATGCGGCGACGATCGCGGTCGAGGCTGGCGGTTGCACCTTGATCGACGCCATCATCGCGGCCAACAGCAACACGGCAACCGGCGACTGCCCGGCGGGTAGCGGTGCCGACACCATCGTCCTGCCGAAGGGCAGCACCCAGACGCTGACGGCGGTCAACAACGCGCTGTTCGGCGACACCGGCTTGCCGGTGATCAACAGCACCATCACCCTGGTGGGCAATGACAGCACCATCGCGCGCGCGCCAGGGGCACCCAACTTCCGCATCCTGGCGGTGAACACCGGCGGCAACCTCAGCCTGAAAAGGACGACGCTCAGTGGCGGCGTGACGGTCAACTCCGGTGGCGCCATCTACAACCGCGGCACCGTCGGGGTGACAGAAAGCACGGTGGCCGGCAACGTCGCCGGGGTTTATGGTGGCGGCATCGTAAATCTCGGCGGTCTTCTCACGCTGACCCGCAGCACGGTATCGGGCAATTTCAGCGTCAACGCCGGTGGCGGCATCATCACCACGTCGGGCTCGCTCACGCTGACCAACAGCACCTTGTCGGGCAATACCGGTTCCGGCAATGGCGGCGGCATCTCCGGCAATAACACCCACATCACCCTGACCGACAGCACGATCACCGGAAACAACGGCGGCAGCTACGGCGGCGGCGCTCTGCTCACCGGCGGCACGCTCATCCTCGATCGCAGTCTGATCTCCGGGAACACCGTGACATCCCTCGGGGCCGAGTTGCTGATCAACGGTGCCTCGGTCGACGCCAACAACTTCAACCTGTTCGGGAATCTCGGCAATGCAGGGATCTTCGATCCCTCCAGCACATTCACTCCCGGCGCCACCGACATCGTTCCCGCCGCTGCCCTGGTCAACATTCTCGGCTCCCTGGCGGGCAACGGTGGCCACACCCTGACCCACGCACTGGCGGAGGGCAGCCCGGCCCGCAACGCCGCCGGTGCGGCCTGCTCGGCCACCGACCAGCGCGGGGTCAACCGGCCCAAGGGCCCGGCCTGCGACATCGGCGCCTACGAGGCCGGCGTCAATACCGCCGACCTTTCCATTCTCAAGACCGCGTCGGACGAGAGCGTGCTGGTCGGCGACGCCGTCACCTTCACCCTGGCCATCACCAACGACGGACCGGAAAACGCCACCGACGTGCAGGTCGTGGACGGCCTGCCGACTCCGCTCGGCTTCGGCACGGCGACGCCCACGCAGGGCAGTTGCGTGTTCGGACTGGGCACGCTGACCTGCAATCTGGGCGGACTCGCTTCCGGCGCCAGCGCCAGCATCAGCCTGGTGACCACGGCCAGCACCCCGGGCACCGCGGTCAACACCGCCAGCGTCATCAGCGCACCGGTCATCGACTTCGACCCCGACACCGTCGACAACGACGCCACGTCGAGCGTCGTCATCGAAGCCGTAGATACCACACCGGATCAATTCCTCTTCACCGACCAGATGGACGTACCGCTCAACAGCCTGCGGACGTCCAATGCCGTCACCATCACCGGCATCAACACGCCGGCCACGATCTCGGTCACCGGTGGCATGTTCTCGATCGGCTGCACCGGCAGCTTCACCGACGTTGCGACCACCATCGGCAACGGCCAGAGCGTTTGCGTGCAGCACATGTCCTCGGGCAACTTCAGCACCGAGACGGATACCATTCTGACCATCGGCGGCATGTCCGGCACGTTCGACACCTTCACCAGCACCACGCTGGCCGCGGACACCACGCCGGACCTGTTCACCTTCACCGACCAGACCAACGTGCCCCGCAACAGCGCGCGTACCTCCAACACCGTCACCATCACCGGCATCAACACCGCGGCGCCGATCTCGGTCATGGGCGGCATGTTCTCGATCGGCTGCAACGGCACCTTCACCGCCGCCGCCACCACTATCACCAGCGGCCAGAGCGTCTGCGTCAAGCACACGTCCTCCGGTAGTTTCAGCGCCAACGTCGATACCGTCCTGACCATCGGCGGCGTTTCGGACACGTTCAGAAGCACCACGCTGGCCGCAGACACCACGCCCAACGCCTTCACGTTCATGGATCAGACCAACGTCCCGCGCAACAGCGCGCGTACGTCCAACGCCGTCACCATCTCCGGCATCAATACGGCGGCACCGATCTCGGTCCTGGGCGGCGGCTACTCCATCGGCTGCACCGGCACCTTTACCACCGCGGCCGGCACCATCAACAGCGGCCAGACCGTATGCGTACGACACATGTCGTCGGCAAGCTTCAACGCCGGTGTCAACACCGTCCTCACCGTGGGTGGCATTTCCGACACCTTCAGCAGCGTCACCACCAAGAGCGCGGTCGCGCAGTTGCTCGGCGTGGTGTTCACGATCATTACCGGGCTGGTCGGCACGGTGCTCGGTATCCTCGGCCTGTAAGACGAGGAGGGAATTCGCGGCGTTCAGTCGGTACGGTCCGCGTAGCGTCGGTTTGACGCTGCGCGGATTCGCTTGCCTGTGCTCGCAGAAGCGCTGGGAGGATTCGCGGAAAGTTCCGTTTTACGGTTACCGCCTCACCGGCGAGCCGGTGTGCCCAGGCTTCCAGGGATTCTCTGCACCGGTCTGAATTCATGGGCAGGTCGGGTGTAGGTCGGCTCAAGGCCACGGCTTTTCGTGGCCGGAGCCGACAGGCGCCGGTCGTCGTGAGCGCGCGCAGCGTCGGTTCCGCCGTCGGCTTGAACCGACCTGCGAGCCGGATCG
>JBQTIX010000154.1:0-3476 GCA_052387695.1 Panacagrimonas sp.
GCCCCCGGGGGAGGCGCTCGGATTAGCCACCCTCCGCTGCGCCGGCCGGTCGGGGGTATAAGCGAAGCGCATCCACCCTCCCAGGCCAAGGTGTCGCGTGATCCTTGTTTGATAGAAGGGGCGTAAGCCGCGAGGTCCGCTCGCCGATCGAATCGCTATCGCGCAGCAAACAGGCGGGAATCCGTAGGAGCCATCAGCGCGAATCGCCCCGTGATCGCGAAGCAAACTGTAGGAGGGGCTTCAGCCCCGACAGGCGCTCGAATTACGCAGGCAGATTTGATCGGCGAGCGCCCGTCGGGGCTTACGCCCCTCCTACCAGGGCCGCTTGTTTGATGAAAGGTGATCTGCCAACACAACACCCCGCTGCTGGAAGCAGATATCGCCGCATCGTGCAAGCGCCGGGTGGTGCTGGGAAACGAGCCGCTGACGCCGCCGATTTCGACGCTGCTGCCGGCGCCCGCCGCAAGCGCCTCACCGCGCAAGCACTCGACGCCGCGAACGCCTGCGAGGAGGGCCTGTGCGCAATTCCAGCCCGCACCGCTGGCACTGCGAAACGTGGTGCCGCCGGGCAGGAAGTCCCACGGGCGCAGACCGCTGCCGGCGCCGATGGCGCTGTCGATGACGAGGAATCCTGTGGGCGCAACGCTGGCGTGCTGGGTGTCCACGCGCAGGGTGTAGGTCAACTCGCCGATGGTGGCAGTGACGGGAGACCGCCGCGTTCCGAGGCGCAAGCCCGGCAACCAAGCCAGTCTTGCCGGTTGTAAGGAAGTTTCTTACCATTGCCGGC
Organism: Panacagrimonas sp.; assembly: GCA_052387695.1. GTDB lineage: Bacteria > Pseudomonadota > Gammaproteobacteria > Nevskiales > Nevskiaceae > Panacagrimonas. Next base: position 788 of record JBQTIX010000154.1, read on the forward strand.
ATGATCGTGAGCAAGCTGAGTTCGAAGGCGCAGACCACCATCCCGCAGGGGGTACGAGCTGCGTTGCGCGTGAAGGAGGGCGACGAGTTGGTCTACGAGATCGACGGCAGTCGTGTCATCCTGGCCAAGCGTAACCCCGCTGCGGTGGACGATCCGTTCCGCACCTTTGAGGAATGGAGTTCCGAAGCAGACCGGCGCGCCTATGCCAGGCTTTGAAGCGGGCGAAGTCATCAAGGTTCCTTTCCCCTAAACGGATCGTGCAACGCGCCAGCGGCGACCGGCCCTGGCGATTTCAGCGCGGAAACTCGAAGACGATCACGGCCTGCTCTGGGTGCTGATGATCACCAGCGCCGAGAATCGTGGCTGGCCCGGCGATGTGCCGGTCACGGCCCTGGCCAAAGCCGGATTGCCCGTGGCCTCGGTGGTCCGCTCGGCCAAGATCGCGACCATCGAGGCACGTGACGCCCAGCCGCTGGGCCGCGTGAGCGAGGCCGTCCTGGCAGAGGTCCGGCGACGGATTGCGGGGACGGTCGGGGTCCAGGCGCCATAGTTGCGCGGCCTCCCGTCCCGGCTCCGCATTCGCGGAACAGGGCTACGCTCGCTGGAAACTCTCCTGATCGCTCACTCAATCGTCGTCGATGATGGTCCCAACCGCCTCGCCGTCGGCGATCGTGGCGCCCGTAGGGTCGCGCAAGGTGACCGTCAAGGTCTCGGCCGCTTCGGCGAGACCATCTGCCTTTACGAAGACTGTGACTCCCAGGCGCCGGGTGCCGACGGGAATAAAAACGAAGCCGTCGTCGATCACGCGGTAATCTGAGTCAGCCATGGTCGTGCCATCGGAGATATCGAAGCTTGCGAAGACATCTTCCCGGGTGGCCACGGCGCTGAGGCTGACCGTAAAGCGCAATCGCGTCTCCCGCCTTGAATGGGTGCCTTCAACCACGGACGCGTCCTCGATCGAGAGACTCGGCAGGTCCGGGGGTGGCAGGTCGCCCTCAAAGACGCCGATATCGCAGGCCACGCCAACCGGACGCGTCGCGCGCCGCTGGTCCGTCGACGGACAGTCGGGTCCGGCGGCGTCGATGGCGGGACTGCCGGTGACCAGGGCATGGGTTCTGGTACGCCCCCCATTCTTCGCGAGCGGATTCAGGATGGCGGCGCTGGGCACGCTGGGCACGATGTCGGTGCTGCCCAGCGTGACTCCGAGGGTGCCCGCGTAGTCATAGCTGCCGACGAGGTTGCGGCGGTCGGCCACTATGGCGCCGCGGTCCCCCTGCAACAACTCCGGTCCCACGGTCGCGGAATTGCCGGAAATCAGGCTGCGCACGAGGGTGGTCGTGCCGTCGCGAGAGAAAATCCCGCCACCCGCGGCGGCGCGGTTGTTCGAGACCGTGCTGTTGATCAGCGTGACGCTGCCCCTGTTAGCTTGGATTCCCCCGCCGGCGCCGCCGCTGCTGTTGCCCGAGACGGTGCAGTTGGTCAGGGTGACGACGCCATCGCCGTCGTACGCGCTGAGTCCGCCATACCCGTTGCCGGAGATCGTGCTGTTGGTCAGCTCGAGGGTGCCATTGGCATGGACAACGCCAGTGCTCAGGTTGTTCGAGATGGTGCTGTCGGACAGAGTTGCGTTGCCCCGTACGAACAATCCCGTTCCGCGATTCGCCGAAACGACCGATCGGCGTAGCGACAAGCTGGCGTTGTCCGACTGCGTGAACACTCCGGCTCCCGCGTCCGCCCGGTTGTCCACCATCCGGCTGCGGATCAGCCTTGCGCTGCCATTGTTCCAAAGGCCTCCTCCGAACCTGCCCCCGTCGTTTCCGGAGATCGTGCTGTCGATGACCGCGAGCGTCGTGCGGGGCCCGTTGAAGACGTTGCTTCCGTTATACACGCCACCGCCGAAAGACGACCTGTTGCCCGAGATGGTGCTGCGGAGCACCGTGCTGGTGCCGCCGCGGATGTTGATCAGCCCGCCGCCGTCACTCGCCGTGTTGCCGGACACCGTGCACCCCGTGAGCGTCAGGACCCCGCCATTGACATAGATTCCGCCCCCGGTGCTCGCGGGAAAGGAGCCATCCGGTGCGTGGCCACCCGTGACGATGGTGTCCTTGAGCGTGAGCGTGCCGGTCGCGGTGACCTTGAGGATGCGAAAGCGCTCTGCGCCGCGCCGCCGCTTGAGTGTTGCGCCGCCGCCTTCGATCGTGATCTCGCTGCTGATATCCGGCAGCGCCGCAGTCAGGGTCAGCGTGCTCGACGCGGGCAGCACGATGTGGTCGGCCCCGCTGCCCGCGACGCAGCCGGCGCTGCCGTCGGTGTCGGCATCGCCATTGGCATTGTCGATGGCCTGGGCGAGCCGGCAGCCCCCAACGCCAACCTCGATCGTCGCAGCCCAGGCGGGAGCAGCAGAGAAGAATAGTGCGGTCGCGGCCAGGGCCAGTGCGCTGCGCTTTTGCAGCGGGAACGCAGCTGAGGTGCGAACAGTACATTGGCGAGACATGGCGTGGCTCCTTTGAACGTGTGATCCGGATGCGTGCCCGAAACGGCGGCGATGCATCCCTTCCTTCTCTAGGGTCTGTTGACACTATAGGTTAGTATTCTGGCCCAACTCATTGAACGGGTTGGACTATGAACCGCCGGATGTTGCGCAACGATCCGTGGAAGCGAATGGCACCTCTGATTCCTCGCAGAGGGC
>JBQTIX010000155.1:0-26773 GCA_052387695.1 Panacagrimonas sp.
GTTTTTTTGGCTTCCTTTAAAACCCCCACCCTCACTGGGGGTGTTTGGTTGTAAAAACAAACCAAATCCACCGTCCCCGCCAGGACTTCGCGTGATCGGTAGTGCATCAGTTTGAAATCCGTTCACACCGAGTAGCGCCATTGCGCAGCAATGCCGCGTATCGAGGCGCCGGGCGTGCCCTCGATACGCGACGCTTCCCTCGATACGCCCGCTGCGCGGCTACTCGGGACGAACGGGCCGGCGCTACTCGGGCCGAACGGGATTCTGGAATTCAAACTGATGCACTACCGCGTGATCCTTGATTTGCAGAAGCCGGTGCAACCCTTCGTCGCCCCCATCCGCCCTGCCCTTCAAACGAAGCATCCGCGCGGGAACAAGTTCTGCGGGGGGCTTGCCTGCCTCACATTCGTCACACCGCTATCGCTTTCGATATCACGTGAGGCCCTACACAACCCCTTCATTTTCAGGAGAACCCCCGTGAGCGATGACGACAACACCCTCCACAGCCCCGACTCGACCAGCGCCCGTGATCGATTCGTCACCGACCTGCAGACGCTGTCCAGTCATGCGCAGGACCTTCTCCAGGTGACCAGCATGGTCTCGGGCGAAGGCGTTGCGGCGGCGCGCGAACAGTTGCAGGACAGCGTCCGCATGGCCGGCGAAACCCTGCGCCGCTTCCAGACCGACGCGATGGACCGCGGCCGCAAGGCCGCACTGCAAGCCGATACCTATGTGCGCGAGAACCCCTGGCAGTCCATCGCCGTCGGCGTGGCGGCGGGTCTGGTCATCGGCCTTGCGACATCGTCGATGACGCGCGGCTCGCGCAACTGAGACCCACCCCCATCAACCGGCGCCCCGCAATGAAAGAGGACGTCATGGACACCGTGCGTCGGCTGGGCCATGGCCTGGTCGACGCCGCCCAGAACCGCCTGCGGCTGCTGCAAGCCGAACTGGCGGACGAACTGGACCGCCTCGGCGGGATGCTGGGGCGCCTGATCCTGCTGGCGCTGTCGGGGCTGCTGAGCATCCACCTGCTCGCGATGGTGGTGCTGGCCGCGAGTTGGGATACGCCCTGGCGCATCCCGGCTGCGGTGGTCCTGTGCCTGTTTGCGGCGGGCGGCACGGCGATGTGCTACCGCTCGTACCTGGCCTTCAAGGACCGGCCGAAACCCCTGTTCGAAAGCTCTCTCAAGGAACTTGAGAAAGACCGGCAGCTATTGGAGAGAGTCCTGTGACTTCCCCTCTCCCGTCGCCGCCCGGAGACGGAGCCGAGCTGCCGATACCGTCCGTCGACCCTGAAACCGGCAGGCTCGTGACGACCGAAGGGTCCACTTCGGTCGCCGTGGTCGCGGCCGTCCCCGCAGTGCCAGAGGTTGCGGAACGGCAGCGCTTGCTGGACGAGATGCAGCAGGATCGCGACGAGTTGATGGACGTCGCCGGCCGCCTGCGCGGCCCGGTGAAAACCCTGGAGACGGCCAAGAACCTGGTCGTATTCACCGGACGCTCGGTGCGCTGGATCGCGCTGGCGGGAAACCTGCTGGCCATCGCGATGTACATGCGCAACGGGCGACGGCCACCCCTGACCCTGCTGGTGGGAGTATCCGTTCAATTGTTCGGCGCCTGGTCGAAGGTGTCGGCAAAAGCCGGTGCCAGGCCGCTCGCACCCTTACCCGCACCGCCCCTCAGAAGCATTCCCGCGAGGACCCGCGCTTGAACACCGCCGGATTGCGGGCCGGCGCGTTCTCATTCGACCGGATCGTATGAACGGGAACACCACACGCCCTCCCCGCCGCTGGCGCCTGATCCTGGCGTCGCTGCTGGCGGTGCTGCTGCTGATGTCCCTGATCTGGGACTGGAACTGGCTCAAGCGGCCGATCGCCTATGGCGTCGAGCAGGCGACGGGCCGACGCCTCGCCATCGATGGCGATCTGGATGTCGATCTGGGCTGGCGGCCGCGGATCGTCGTGGAAAAGGCGCGCTTCGCCAATCCCGAATGGGCGCGTACGCCGGAGATGATCAAAGTCGAGCGCGCCGAGGTCACGGTGGATCTGCTCGCCCTGTTCAAGGGGACCGTCATGCTGCCCCGCGTCGATCTGGTGGCGCCGCAGGTCGAGCTGGAAACCTCGGCCACGGGCCTGCGCAACTGGCAACTCAAGGCGCCGCCCGCGCAACCGGACCCTTCGACGGGCGACAAGGAGCTGCCGCAGATCGGTGCGCTGAACGTCGAGCGCGGCGAACTCGGCTACGTCGATCCGGCCAGCAAGACCGATCTCAGGATGGAGCTGAAGACCCGGACCGAAGACGGCGGGAACGAGGTGCTGGTCGCCAAGGCGAGCGGCACGATGCGATCCCTTGAGCTGGAGGCCGATGCGACGGCCAAGATGGTTCTCGCACTGACCGACCTCGACGCGCCCTATCCCTTCCGCGCCCGTCTTCGCCTCGGCCAGACCCGCGTCGGCGTGGAAGGCACCGTCACCGGGCTGCCGCAGCTTCGCGCCGCGCGACTGCAAATCGACCTTCGCGGCAACAGTCTGGCGGCACTGCATCCCCTCACCGCGCTGACCCTGCCGGAAACGCCGCCCTACCACATCGCCGGCCTGCTGGTGCGGGAAGGCGAGCGCTGGACCTTCGACGATTTTCAGGGCGAGGTGGGCGACAGCGACCTCTCCGGCGACGTGACCGTCACCTATGCGCAAGGACGGCCGCGCATGGTGGCCACATTGCAATCCCGGCAACTGGATCTCGACGACCTTGCCGGCTTCGTCGGCGCCACGCCCGGCACCGGCAAGGGCGAGACCGCCTCGCCGCAGCAGGAGCGGCAGGCGATCGTGGAGGAAGCCAGCCCGCGCATGCTGCCGGACCGGCCGGTCGATCTGGCCGGCCTGCGCGCGATGGATGCGGACGTGCAGTTCACCGGTCTGAGCATCCGCAACCAGAAGCTTCCGCTGGATAATCTGGCCGTACACCTGTTGCTGGAACAGGGGCGGCTGCGGCTCGATCCGCTCAACTTCGGCGTCGCCAGCGGACAGATCGTTTCCACCCTGCTCATCGACGCGCGCGAGCCGCTCCTGGCGCTGGAAACCAGCATCGACTTCACCCGCCTGGACCTGGCCAAGCTGTTGCCGGGCAACGCCCGCGTCGAGGCCGGCGCCGGCCTGATCGGCGGCCGCGCGCGCCTGCGCGGAAACGGCGCCTCGACCGCGGCCCTGCTGGCCAGCGCCAACGGCGAACTCGGCATCGCGATGCGCGACGGCCGGTTCAGCAACCTGCTGATCGAGGGCGTGGGGCTGGATGCTGCCGAAGCCTTGCGACTGCTGATCGGGGGCGACAGGAGCGTCGAGCTGCGGTGTGCGGTGCTGGATTTCGAGGTCAAGGACGGCGTTCTCACGCCGCGCGCCTTCGTGGTCGACACCACCGACACCAACCTGCAAGTGGACGGCTCGCTGAGCCTGGTCGACGAGAGCCTCGACCTGACCATCCACCCCTTGCCGAAGGATTTCAGCCCCCTGTCGCTGCGCTCCCCCTTGCACGTGCGCGGGACCTTCAAGAATCCGAAAATCAGGCCGGACAAGACGCTGCTGGCTCGTGGCGGCGCGGCCGTGCTGCTGGCCGCGCTGGTCAATCCGCTGGCCGCACTGCTGCCGCTGATCGAAACCGGCCCGGGCAAGAACGAGAATTGCGATGCGCTGGTGACCGCGGTCCGACGACAGGTTCCCGCCGGGCAGCCCTCGTGAGCGTCCCTCCCGCTGCTTCCGCGCGTGGTCTGGCTGACGGCGAGGCGGTCGGTTCCGGCGTGGATACACTGGCTGCGGGCGGATTCCCTGCCAGCGCCCCCGGCGCTCCGACGGAAGCGGACATGGCCTTGCGCAGCATCGACGAAACCTTCTCCCTGAACATCGCCCGCTGCTCGCTGGACCGTCGTTACCGCTCGGTCAACGCGGCTTATGCGCGATCCGTCCTGGCCTGTGCACCCGAGGACGCGAACGGGCGCCGGATCGCCGACCTGATCGGCGCCGCGGCGTCGGCCGTCCTCGAGCCTTTCGTGACCCGCGCGCTCGCAGGGGAGGCGGTGGAGCTGGGTACGACCCTGGAGTTCAAGTCTGTGGGCCAGCGCACAGTCCAGATCAGCCTGATTCCGGACCATTCGGCCGACGGCAACGTGACCGGATGGCTGGAAGTGATCAACGATGTGACCGAACGTCACCAAGTGGAACGGCGGCTGCACCAGCGCGATCGCGAATTCAAGACGCTGGTGGAAAACGCGCCGGACATCATCGCGCGCCTCGATAACGAGCTGCGCTATCTGTACGTCAACCAGGCGATCAGGACCGCGCTGGGCATGAACCCGGCCGCTTTCGTCGGCCGCAGCGGCGCCGAGCTGGGACTGCCGGCGTCGATGCTGGCGGCGTCGGAGGCCGCGGCGACGGCGGCGTTTTCGCAGGGCCAGGAGCAGCCGGCCAGTTTCGACGTGAGACGCGGCGACGACGGTGGCGAATTGCGGTATTTCAGCGCGCGCCTGATCCCGGAGTTCGACCTCGGCGGAACCCGCGTCGAATCGGTGCTGATGGTGGTCTACGACATCACCGACCGGACCTGCGCGCAGCTCGAACGCGACCGCCTGCACGCCGCCGAACGCACGGCGCGCGAACGCGCGGAATCGGCGGCCCGGGCGCGCGACCAGTTCCTCGCCATCGTTTCGCACGAATTGCGCTCGCCGCTCAACGGCATCCAGAACTGGAGCAATGTGCTGGAAGGGCAGATGGGCGCCACCGCACCCAAGGTGATGTGGCGCGCGCTGGCGGGCATCAAGAGCGGGGTCGATCAGCAGGTGCGGCTGATCGACGATCTGCTCGACGCCACCCGGGTCATGAGCGGCAACCTCAGCCTGGCCACCCAGGTCATCGAGATCCGGCCGGTGGTCGAAGCGGCCGTCGCCAGCGTCCGCGCCGCGGCGGCGGCCAAGAACATCGCACTGGTCTCCGATCTGCAACTGGGCGGCGAACAGCTGCGCGGCGACCCCGACCGCATCCAGCAGATCATCTGGAACCTGCTGTCCAACGCGCTCAAGTTCACTCCGCCCGACGGTCACGTCCGGGTCTCGCTGGATCGCATCGGGACCCACCTCAGACTGGTGGTGGCCGACGACGGCAAGGGCATCGACGCAGACTTCCTGCCGCTCATGTTCGACTGGTTCCGCCGCGACGAAACCTCCAGCCAGCGCGGCCAGGACGGGCTGGGTCTGGGCCTGACCATGGTGCGGCACCTGTGCGAGCTGCACGGCGGCCAGGTCATCGCCACCAGCGCCGGGCCGGGCAAGGGCGCGAGCTTCGAGGTCAGGCTGCCGATGCTGTTTGGAACGGGCACGACGGACGCTTCCAGGCCCGCCGAAATCGGCGATGCACGACGGCCTTTTCCCTCGCTGGAAGGTTTGCGCGTGATCGCGATCGACGATCAGCCGCTGGCGCTGGAGGCCCTGTCCGCCCTGCTGTCCGGCATGCAGGCGCAGGTGTGGTCCTTCAGTTCCGGCGACGCCGCCATCCGGTGGCTCGCATCTCAGGCGACGGCATCCGCGGACGTGGTGCTGTGCGACATCGCCATGCCGGGCGAAGACGGTTACGCCACGCTCGCCAGGCTTCGCCAGCAGGAGACCGAACGTGGCATCGGCCTGGCCCAGCGCCTCCCGGTCATCGCCCTGACCGCCTTCGCGCAGCGGGAAGACCGCCAGCGCGCGGTCGATTCCGGCTTTGCCATGCACCTGGCCAAGCCGGTGTCCGCGGAAGAACTTGCCGCCGCCGTGGTTGCCGTATCGGCATCGGCGGCGCGTCGGTAAGGGATGACCGACGGCTGGCGGGTCCTCACGCCCGCTTGCGCATCTCCACCGACGCCACCTTCATCAGGTTGCGGTACTTGGTGACCGTCCGGCGTGAAACGCGCACGCCGTTCTGCCCCAGCATTTTCGTCAGGGCGACGTCGGACAGCGGCGTGGTCGCGGTCTCGCTGGCGAGCATGTCGCTCATCAGTGCCCGCACCGAGGCGGCAGAACACGAGCCACCGGTCTCGGTGGCCAGCGAACGCGAGAAGAAGTGACGGAATTCAAACAGGCCACGCGGCGTGTCCATGTACTTGTTGCCGGTGGCGCGCGAGACGGTCGATTCGTGGATGCCGAGGTCGTCGGCGACTTCGCGCAACACCAGCGGCTTCATCGCGATCTCGCCGCCGTCGAAGAAACCGCGCTGCCGGCGCACGATGGCCTCGGCGACTCTCTGGATGGTGACGAAGCGCTGCTCGACGTTGTGCATCAGCCAGCGCGCCTCCTGCAATTGCTGCGACAGCGCCGGGTGGTCCTGGTGCCGGGCGGCCCGGAACCATTGTGCATAGCACTGGTTGAGCCGCGCGCTCGGCCGGGCGGCGGGGTTGACCAGGGTGATCAACTCGCCGCCGTGCATGCGCACGATGACGTCGGGAACCACGTATTCCGGCCGCTGGCTGGTGAAGCGATGTCCCGGCTTGGGATCGAGCCGCCGGATCAGGCTGCAGGCGTTGTTCAGCGCCTCGTCGTCGCAGGACAGCAGCTGGCGCAGGCTGGCGTAGCGATGATGCGCCAGCAGATCGAGATGCTGGCTGACGATGAGGGCAGCCAGTGGCCCGGAAGCTTCGCTGTCACCGAGCGCCTCGATCTGCAGGGCCAGGCATTCGCCGACATTGCGCGCGCCGACACCGGCGGGATCGCAGGTCTGCACGAAACGGATCGCCTGATCGATTTCCTGCTCGCTCAGGGCCGGATCGAGACCGGAGTCGGCCGCGGCCTCTTGTACGTCACTGCGCAGATAACCGTCGTCGTCCAGCGAATCGACCACGATCGCGGCTGCCATCCGGCGGCGCTGATCGACGACGCCCCAGCCGCAGATCTGTTGCAGGAGGTGTTCGCGCAGGCTGGTCTGGGCACAGACCCAGTCGCAGGGGTCGTTGGTCGAGCTGCCGGCAGATGCCGCGCTGCTTGTGGATGGGGTTATGTCGAACGGGTCGCGCGGCTCCTCGCGCGTCGCGACCTGATCGAACGCTTCGGACACCGGCACGTCTCCTGTCGGCGCTTCCATCGGATCGGCGCCCTCACCCGGACCATCGCCGTCGATGCCATCGCCAGGGGATTCCGTGCCTTGCAGCTCGGACGTGGGGTCCTGCTCCATCTCGCCGGCCTCGACTTCTTCGAGGAACGGATTGGTGGTCAGGGCCTGCTGTAATTCCTGCGCAAATTCCACCGCCGAAAGTTGCAGCATGTGCACTGCCTGCTGCATGTGCGGCGAGGCGGAAAGTCGCGTCTGGGTCTTGAGTGCGAATCCAACACTGGGCATGTGCCTGTCTCCTTTGGAGCCGCGACAGGAGACCGGGTGAGGGTTGACGCCTGCCGTGGCGATCACGGGTGAGAACAGGCACATTGCAACGGCTATGCCGATGCGGGAGTGACGGTATTTACTGGATTGTCGGGTCTTGAGTCCTTGCGAATTGCGCGGTCTCGGACGAGGGACCGTGCGTTCTGGGAAGGCCATTGGAGGCCGATTTGCAGGTCGGTTGTAGGTCGGATCAAGCCGAAGGCGGATCCGACACTGCGCGCCCTCAACGAACGGCGCATGTCGGGTCCGCCCGCATGAAGCCGCGGGCTTGACCCGACCTACGTTACCGCTTTCACGTCGCCGTATCGGACCCGATGCGATCCCGCACCGTCAGCTTCTCGCTTTCGCCGAGATTACCGGCCGCGTTTTCACCGGAGGCGATGGCCTTGAGCATGCCGTAGAGCTGGACCAGCTTGTTGCCACTCCCTTCCCAGTACTGTGCGCTGACGATGTCCACGCGCAGCAGCGCAAGATCGGGGTCGTCGACGCCCAGCGGAAACCAGGCCTTGAAGATCGGCTTCCACAGCTCCTTGATCTTGCCCGGATCGCGCACCAGCTCGGCGGCTCCGGAGACCGACACGTAGCGATTCCTGTCGGGCGCGGCGTAGCTGACGCAGACCTGCGGATGGATCAGCACGCTGTCGGCCAGCGCCGAGTAGTCGTTGGTGAAGAACCAGAGTTCGGCTTCGGCGTCCATCTGCTGCGTGGCCATCGGCCGGCTGCGCAGCGTGCCGTCGGATTCCATCGTGATCAGCGAGGCGATCTTGATGTCGTCGATCAGCTCCTTGAGTTTGGACAGGCTGTGTTCCTGCGATCTCATGTCGTCCATGGGCTTGCTCCTTGAGAAAAAATCCGGTGTCGGACCAGAATCGGCCGCAAGCGCTGTTCCTGGATTCGTGCCCTGTTCGCCAGACCGACGGAGCTTTGAGGATGACCGCCAAGCTGAATCACACCATCGTTCACTCGCTCGACAAGCACGTCGGCGCGGCCTTCATGTCAGAGATTCTGGGGCTGCCGGCACCAACCAGCTTCGGTCCTTTCCGGGTCGTGCAGGCGGGTAACGAGGTGTCGCTGGATTTTCTCGACGCCGATGGCGAGCACATCGCGATCCAGCATTACGCCTTCCTCGTCAGCGAGACCGAGTTCGATGACATCCACGAGCGCGTTCGAGCGCGGAAGCTGCCGTACTGGGCCGATCCCTATCGCCAACAGCAGCAGCAGATCAATACGTACAACGGCGGCCGCGGAATCTACTTCGAAGATCCCAGCGGCCATCTGCTGGAAATCCTGACGCGCCCGTATGGCAGCGGATAGGCGCCGGACGCCGACGCGGAACGGGCGACGACGCTCACGCGCGTTACGATCACCGGCCGCAGCAGCCACAATCGGCGACGAGCCTCGAAAAAGTGGCCGCCGTCGCCCCGGCCCCACCGCCTTTGAAAATCCGTGAACGAGAACAAGACCATCGATACCCTGCTGGAGTGTCTGCTGCTAGTGGCGCTGGGCCACGGGCGGCCTCTGAGCCGCGATGCGGCGCTAGCCGGCCTGCCGCTGGTGGACGGGCACCTGAGCCCGTCGCTGCTGCCGCGCGCCGCCGAACGGGCCGGATTGTCCGTGCGGTTCGTGAAGTCCGGGCTGGGCACGCTCGGCGATGAGTTGATGCCGCTGATCGCGCTGATGAGCGACAACCGCGCGGCGGTGGTGCTGGCGTTCGATCGGCAACGGGCCGTGGTCCGTCTGCGTGAACCGGGACGCGGCGGGGCCGAAACCGAGCTATCGCAGGACCAATTCGAGACCCGCTGCACCGGTTCCCTGATCCTGCTGCGTCCGGATTTCGCGTTCGACGCGCGCGCGCCGGAGGTCGGCACGCACCGCCACCGGCACTGGTTCTGGGGCGTGATGCAGGACAACTGGCCGCTGTATCGCGACGCCCTGGTCGCGGCCGCGGTGATCAACCTGTTTGCGCTGGCGATGCCGCTGTTCGTGATGAATGTGTACGACCGGGTGGTGCCCAACCAGGCGCTGGACACCTTGTGGGTGCTGGCGATCGGGGTGGCGGTGGTGCTGCTCGGCGACCTCGCCCTGCGCTCGATCCGCAGCCATTTCCTGGATCTGGCCGGCAACCGCGTGGACGTGCGGCTGTCGGCTTACATCATGGAACGGGTACTGGGACTGCGGATGGCCGATCGCCCGGTCTCGGCCGGATCCTTTGCGGCCAACCTGCGCTCGTTCGAACAGGTCCGCGACTTCATCACCTCGGCCTCGGTGGCGGCCCTGATCGACCTGCCGTTTGCGCTGCTGTTCCTGCTGGTGATCGGCTGGATTGCCTGGCCGTTGGTGCTGCCGCCGCTGGTGGGCATCGTGATCGTGGTGCTGTACGCCTGGGCCATGCAGGCGCCGCTGCGCGCGCTGAGCGAGACGACTTACCGCGCCGGGGCCCTGCGCAACGCGACCCTGGTGGAGTCGCTGGTGGGTCTGGAAACGATCAAATCCCTGGGTGCCGAAGGGACGATGCAGCGCAAGTGGGAAGAGAGCGCGACCTTCCTCGCACGCACGTCCACGCAGTTGCGCCTGCTGTCGATGAGCACCCTGAGCGGCGCGCAGTTCGTGCAGCAACTGGTCAACGTCTGCATCGTCGTGCTCGGGGTTTATCTGATCATCGACCAGGAACTGACGATGGGCGGACTCATCGCCGCAACGTTCCTGTCCGGCCGGGCGATGGGGCCGCTGGGCCAGGCGGCAGGCCTGATGATGCAGTATCACAACGCGCAGACGGCACTGACCTCGCTGGACCAGATCATGGGGCGGCCGGTCGAACGGCCGGAGAATTCGGGGTTCGTGAGCCGACCGGCGCTGCTGGGCGAGATCGTGTTCAAGGACGTGACGTTCAAGTATCCCGGTCAGGAGAACGCGGCGCTGCGTAACGTGAGTCTGCACATCCGCGCGGGCGAGAAAGTCGGAATCCTGGGGCGGGTGGGCTCAGGAAAAACCACCCTGCACAAGCTGATTCTCGGGTTGTACCAGCCGGAGCAGGGCGCGGTCCAGGTCGATGGCGTGGACCTGCGCCAGCTCGATCCGGCCGAACTGCGGCGCAGCATCGGTTATGTGTCGCAGGACGTGACCTTGTTCTACGGAACCCTGCGCGAAAATCTGCGCATGAGCGTGCCTCTGGCCGACGATGCGGCGCTGGTCCGCTCGGCCCATGTGGCCGGCATCACGGAGTTCATCAACACCCATCCGCGCGGGTTCGACATGCTGGTCGGCGAGCGCGGTGAAACGCTGTCCGGCGGACAGCGGCAGGGCGTCGGCCTCGCCCGCGCCGTGCTTGGCGACCCGCCGATCCTGCTGCTGGACGAGCCGACCGGCGCGATGGATCACAGCACCGAGGAGACGGTGCGAAAGCGCCTTGCCGAACACATGCAGAACAAGACGGTGGTAATCGTCACGCATCGCACCGCCCTGCTGGATATCGTGGATCGGCTGATCGTGATCGACGCGGGGCGCATCGTCGCCGACGGCCCCAAGGACCGCGTCGTGGCGGCGCTGCGCAGCGGGCAGATCGAAAAGGCGGAATGATCCCGGCGCAGCGGCTCGCTACGCATGGCGGTCGTCAAGCACCGATGGTGCGGCTCGGCGGCAATAGTGGTTTGGCCTCTGGATAAGCTGCGACAGCGAAAATTACACCGAACATGGGCAAACCCAAATCAGACGTGGGCAACAAACCGGCACCGCTCGTCGTGCGCGACGCGGAACAAGAAAAAACTCCGCGATCGCGCCTGATCACGAGGCTCTTGCACGGATGGGTGCCGCCGACTCCCGATCCCAACGCCGGCTGGGGTGCGGACGCGGACTGGGCACGCCTGGCCCAGGAGCCGCTTCGGGCCCGCGCCCTGCTGCGCTGGACCGGCGTGGTACTGCTGGTGCTGATCGTCTGGGCGGCGTTTGCCGAAGTCGACGAAGTGACCAAGGGCGAGGGGCGCGTGATCCCATCTTCCCAATTGCAGATCGTGCAGTCGGTCGACGGCGGCGTGGTCGAGGAGATCAAGGTTCGCGCCGGGCAGCTGGTCAATCCGGGAACGCTGTTGCTGCGCATCGACCAGACCCGCTTCCAGTCCACCCTGCGCGACAATCGCTCGCAATACTTGGCGCTGCGCATCAAGGCGGCGCGGCTAGAAGCACTCACCGCCGACACGCCGTTTCAGCCGCCCGCGGCCGAGGCTGCCGAAGCGCCGGAGATCGTGGCGCGCGAACAGGCCTTGTTCGACTCCAGCCGCGGCGAATTGCAGGCCGGTATCGCCATCGCACGGCAGCAGGCCGAGGGGCGACGGCGGGAGATCGAAGGTGCCACCGCGCGCCTCAACCAGGCCAATCGGGGGCTGGACCTGGCGACCCGCGAACTGGATGTCACCCGCCCGCTGGTGGCCAGTGGCGCGGTCTCCGAGGTGGACGTGCTGCGTGCCGAACGCGAAGTCTCGGCACTGACCGGAGAACGCAACCAGGCCAGCGCGCTGATCCAGGTGTCGCGATCGGCCCTGGCGGAAGCAAGCCGCAAGGTCGAGGAGTACACGCTCAATTTCCGCAATCGCTGGCGCACGGACCTGTCCGAGACCATGGCCAAGCTCAACAGCCTGACCGAGTCCAGCGGCGCTCTCGCCGATCGCGTGAAGAAGGCGGACGTGGTTTCGCCGGTACGCGGAACGGTCAAGCGCCTGCTGGTCAACACGGTCAGCGGCGTGGTGCAGCCCGGGCAGGACCTGGTGGAGATCGTGCCGCTCGACGACGCGCTGTATCTGGAAACCAAGATCACGCCGCGCGACATCGCCTTCCTGCGTCCACAGCAGGCTGCCGTGGTCAAGTTCACGGCCTACGACTACTCCATCTATGGCGGCCTCGAAGCGGAAGTGGACCAGATCGGCGCGGACACGGTGATCGACGAGAAGGACAACGCGTTCTACATGGTCCGGGTGCGAACCCACGAGACCTCGCTCGGCGAGAACCTGCCGATCATTCCCGGCATGGTGGCCGAGGTGGACATCATCACCGGCAAGAAGACCGTGCTGTCCTACCTGCTCAAGCCGGTGCTCAAGGCCCGCGCCAACGCACTGCGGGAACGATGAGCGCGCACGTCTTCGTGGTGCCGCAGGTTCAGGGGCGCTGGCACGAGGCCTTCGATGATGTCGTGCTGGCGACCGATGCGGCGGACGCGATCCGGCAGGCGCGGTCCGGCTCCCTGCTCTGGATCGACGTGGCGCAGCGCGAATGGATTGCGACGCTCGTCTCTGCGCGCCCGGACCTGGTCCTGATCGCGCTGTCGCTGAATCCCAGCGTGGAGGAAGGCAGCTGGGCGTTCCAGGCCGGTGTGCGCGGGTACTGCCACACCCTGGCCGTTCCGGAAATGCTCCGGCAGGTCGCGCTGGTGGTGTCCAATGGCGGGCTCTGGCTGGGGGCCGAATTGATGGCCCGAACGGCCGCCGCCGTGGCGCGCATGGCCGTTCCGGACGGACCGGCCGATGCATCGCCGCTCGAAAACCTGACTGCGCGCGAGCGTGATGTGGCACAGCAGGTGCTTGGCGGCGCGTCGAACAAGGAGATCGCGCGGCGGCTCGACATCACGCCACGTACGGTCAAGGCGCACATGGGCGCGATGTTCGAAAAGCTGGGCGTGCGTGACCGCCTGCAACTGGTTTTGGCGCTTCGCCGGGCGGGGATCCCGGTCTCGCCCGACGCTTGACACTTGGGCGGGTGTGGTTCCAGCTACGATCCGGATGAGGTGACCGCCTCGACGACGGAGCAGACCCGTGCCCATATTTTCCCACCCCGACTTCGACGACCACGAGCTGGTGGTCTTTCACCGCGACCCGGTCTCGGGCCTGAAGGCGATCATCGCGGTCCACAACACCCACCTCGGCCGTGGGCTCGGCGGGTGCCGGGTGTATCCGTACGCACACGAACGCGACGCCCTGACCGACGTGCTGCGACTGTCACGCGGCATGACCTACAAGGCGGCGCTGGCAGGACTCAAGCAGGGTGGCGGCAAGAGCGTGGTGATCGGCGATCCACGCCACTGCAAGACCCCTGAAGCGATGCGGGCAATGGGCCGGTTTGTGGACTCGCTGGGCGGGCGCTACGTGATCGCCGAGGACTCGGGCACCGATCTGGCGGACATGCAGCACATCGCGATCGAGACCTCGTTCATCGGCGGCATCGCCGATGGCGAGAACCTGCGCAGCCAGGGTGGCCGCGATACGTCCGAGGCCACGGCTTATGGCGTGCTCGTGGGCATCCAGGCGGCCGTGCGATTCAAGCTCGGCGGCAAGCGCCTGGCCGACGTGCGCGTCGCCATCCAGGGCCTGGGCAAGGTCGGCATGGCGCTGGCCCGACTGCTGTCCGACGCCGGCGCCAAGCTGTGGGTGCATGATCGCGATCCCGCGTTGGTGAACACCGCGGTTGACACCCTTGGCGCCACGCCCGTCGGCGAGGACGCGCTGTTCCGCCTCGACGTGGACGTGTTCGCTCCCTGCGCGCTCGGCGCGGTGCTCAACGATCAAACCATCCCCGCCCTGCGCGCCCAGGTGATTGCGGGAGCCGCCAACAACCAGCTCGCGGAGCCGCGTCACGGCCGGATGCTGCTGGAACATGGCCTGCTGTATGCGCCCGATTACGTGATCAACGCCGCGGGGATCATCAACATCTACTACGAAGGTGAGTTCTATCGCTGGCCGACGGTGGAATCGCATATCCGCGAAATCGGCACCACGCTCGGGCGGATCTTCGAGCGCTCGGCAGCGGAGAATCGGCCGACCGGAGAAGTTGCGGATCGCATGGCCGAGACGATCTTTCGCGCCGCCTGATCGAGTGGAGTTGTATCGCCCCGAAAAAAATAAAATTCCCTCCTCTCGACCCGAAAGGGCGGGGGGGAAAGAGTGGACACGTCCGGCGATCGGTCTCGACTCTTAGCACCCCTCCGGGCAATAGAGGAGGGAAACCGCTTCGCAACCGGCGACAGTACCGGCGCGATGGCTTCACTCTAAGCAAAGGCGTTCGCATTTACGCCAGCCCAAATGGGTTGATATGTGATGTGGATCACACTTCAAGGCGGCTTTTTTTTCGGGGGGTTCAGTGAAACGGTGGTGGGTCAGTTTGAATTTATTCGAACCGTTCATCCCGAGTAGCGCCGGCCCGTTCGTCCCGAGTAGCCGCGCAGCGGGCGTATCGAGGGAGCACCGGTGCCTCGATACGCACTGCCCCCTCGATACGCTGCTGCGCAGCTACTCGGGAGCAGAGGCTACTCGGCACGAACGGATTTCAAACTGACCCACTACCTGGGAAACGGGCCGGACTCCGACAATCCTCATGTCCTCCGTCTCTCTCTTCAGCCGGTTTAGGCCTCTTTCGGGAAGGCATCGAGCACTTTTCCGTGACGCGCGCCGTCAGGGTCGCGCATTTCCGCGGTGATCCGCGCCGGCGTCGCAGAGCCCGGAACGCTTGGCGGCGGATAGACCTCCACGCCCGTCGCAATATCGACCGCCCTGATGATTACGATATTTAGGTCGTCATCGGAATCGGGTACACTCGAATCCAGGGACGGCACGTCCGCCCCGGCCCCTTCAGTGATCTTGGGAAGCTTCCCCTGAGTAGCTGAGGGGTTTTTCGTTTCTGACGTCCTGAGATAGTAGAAAAGCTGGTGGTCTGCGCTTTCGGCTACTTTCAGGGCGGTCGTGACCGACAGACCGCCGATTTCAATGCCTCTGCCCCCCATTCACCGGCGAAGTCGCGTTCGACTCCCGGGTCGAATCGCTCTTCATCGGCGCACTCGGCGACTTCAGATAATGCCGGGCACGAAGCTCGAAACGTCGAAATCCACCCGAATCCCGCCATTCTCCAGAAGACTCTGACAACTGTCTCATTTATCATCATTAATTGCCGTCAAAGCATTCGGAATAAGTGCGATTGAATCTGTCACCCGTCAGGTGAATACTTGACTGGCGTATTCGCCATTCAGGGGCTTGTCATGCAGCGGAGAAAGATGTCGCGGGGGTACCTGATTCGGTTTGGACTGGCGTTGGCGGTGTCCGTCATCGGTGTCAGCCCGGCCCAGGCCGCGATCAGTGCCGCCCAGATCGACGCCGCGCGGCTGGTCACCCAGGCGACGTTCGGCGCAACGCGGGCGGACATCGATCGCGCGGTCAGCCTGGGAAATGCGGCGTGGGTGGATGAACAACTCACCCGCGCGCCCTCGCTGCACCTGCCGCCGTTCCAGGCGCGCGTGACCGAGGACAACCAGTACGACCTGCGGCACTACATCTGGTGGGAGCGCTCGGTCAAAGCACCTGACCAGTTGCGCCAGCGGATCGCCTTCGCGCTGTCGGAAATCATGGTCGTGTCGGAGAAGAGCGACATCGATCAGATCGGTCTGTCGCATTACTACGACGTGCTGGTGCGCAATGCCCTCGGCAACTTCCGCACCCTGCTCGAACAGGTGACCTTGTCCCCCGCGATGGGACGTTATCTGTCGATGCTCGGCAACCCGCGACCGGACCCGGCGAACGGTGTTCGCGCGGATGAGAATTTTGCCCGCGAGCTGATGCAGTTGTTCACCATCGGTCTTTGGCAGCTCAACCTGGACGGTTCGCGCAAGCTCGACAGCGGCGGCCGGCCGATCCCCACCTATAGCCAGGCCGACATCGAAAATCTGGCGCGCATCTTCACCGGCTGGCACTGGGCGGGGATGTCGAGCTTCTACGACTACGATCCGAACTGGGTGCAGTCGATGCAGGCCTACGCCGGCTTCCACGACATCAATCCCAAGCTGTTCATGGGCAACAGTTTCCCACGCGGGAAAAACGCGACGAAGGAACTCAAGCGTGCGCTGGATATCCTCTTCAATCATCCCAACGTCGGTCCGTTCGTGTGCCGGCAACTGATCCAGCGCCTGGTCACGAGCAACCCTTCGCCCGCCTACATCTCGCGCGTCGCATCCAGGTTCAACAACAACGGCCAGGGCGTGCGCGGCGATCTCAGGGCGGTGGTCCGGGCGATCCTGCTCGACACCGAGGCGCGCAACGGTCACACCACCAGCCCGCAGAGTTTCGGCAAGCTGCGCGAACCGCTGATCCGAATCAGTCATGTCTGGCGCGCGTTCCGTGCGCCCGGTATCGGGTCGCAAGGGGTCTTCCCGTTCAGCTACTCGGACTACGAAGTCGCCCAGGGACCCTTGACGTCGCGCTCGGTGTTCAATTTCTTTTCGCCCAACTATTCGCCACCGGGCGCCCTGCGTCAGCAGGGATACCTGGCGCCGGAGATGCAACTGGTCAACGAGTCCCTGCTGACCTCCACCGACAACTTCATGATCTACAACGTGGTGTTCCAGTACATCGGCAACCCGTATTCGAATCCCGATGACGTTCGGATCAACCTGAGTTACGAGAAGTCGCTGGCCAACAACGTCCCCGCCCTGATCGAGCATCTCAACCTCGTGCTGATGAACGGCAAGATGTCCACGGCGCAGCGCGACAGCCTGTCGGCCTGGGTTAGGCGGATCGAACCCGGAAGCTATCCGGAATGGGACTACGACCGTGCCGCCGAAGCGATTTATCTCATAGTCGCCTCGCCGCAGTACCTCGTTCAGAAGTGAGGCGCGCCATGAATCGCTCAGCGAATCTCTCAGCCCTGACCCGCCGCCAGTTTCTCGACGGCGCGCTGCGCGCGGCCGCCGGTTCGGCCAGCGCCCTGTCCACCATCGGTCTGCTGAACCTGCTGGGCGCCAGCGCGGCGCAGGCCCAGACCGGCGACTATCGCGCGCTGGTCTGCGTGTTCCTGTACGGCGGCAACGACGGCTACGGCATGCTGATTCCGCGTGACGCGGCGCGCTACGCGCTGTATCGCAATCCGCGTCCCAACCTGGCGATCGAACGCGCCAACCTGTTGCCGATCGCCCCGGTCGGTGGCGAAGACCTGGGCCTGCATCCTCGCTGCGTCGGCTTGCAGAGCCTGTTCCAGCAGAACCGGCTCGCCTTTGTCGCCAACGTGGGCACCCTGCTCGCGCCGACGACCAAGGCGGACTACAACGCCAACCGCAATCTGCCGCCGGCCCTGTTCTCGCACAACGACCAGCAGGACCACTGGATGAGCGGAGCGGCGGATCGCCCGAAACTGACCGGCTGGGGCGGGCGGATCGCGGACCTCCTGTCCTCGCTCAACGGCAGCTCGCCGCTGTCCCTGAACATCTCGATCGACGGCAACAATCTGTTCCAGACCGGCTCCGACATGGTGCCGTACATCCTCAACCAGGACGGCGTGGAGCCGATCTACGGGATCGAGGACTACCCGGAGCGTTTTGGCCCCTACCAGGCCGCGCTCACCCGCGCCCTGCAGACCGGTGCGCACCGGATCGAGAACGCGTTCGCCAAGGTGGCGCAGAGCGCGATCGACGTCGGGCAGCTCACACGCGCGGCGCTCGAAGGTGCGCCGCCGGTGAACACCGCGTTCCCGGACACCGACCTTGGCCGTCAGCTCAGGATCGCAGCACGCATGATCGCCGCACGTTCGCTGCTGGGCGTCCGCAGGCAGGTGTTCTTCGTCGCCATGGGCGGATACGACACGCACGACGCCCAGGTCTTCAATCACGGGGAGCTGATGGGCGCGCTCAGCGATGCGGTCAGCGCCTTCCACGCTGCGACGGTGGAACTCGGCGTCGCCGACCGCGCGACCCTGTACACGATGTCGGATTTCGGGCGCACCTGGACCAGCAACGGCGACGGCACCGACCACGCCTGGGCCAGCCATCACTTCGTCGTCGGCAACGCCGTGCAGGGCGGCCGGATTTTCGGTCGCCTGCCGAATTACACCCTGGACGGTCCAGACGACGCCGGTTTCGGCCGCATCATCCCCACCACCTCGGTCGATCAATACGGCGCCACGCTGGCGCGCTGGTTCGGCGTTCCAAACGGCGACATGCCGACGGTGTTCCCCAATCTGGGGCGCTTCGCGAGCGGTGACCTGGGGATCCTCGGGGCCTGACGCACCACCCCGAGGAGGCGAAAACAGGCACTCAAGCCGGATTCCGGGGAAATTCTGCCGCCGATGTGACGCAGGTCACATTTCCCCCGCGGGTTCCGCTCAATCGGTCATGACTGTTTCGCGACCGGCGAGTACCATCGCCGGGCGCCATCAAAAAAAAAGGCATATCAGCCTTGATGTTCGCTTCTAAGCGGGGGAAAGTCATGTCGTCAGGATCGATGTCGCGGTGGGCTGCGGTACGTGTGGGAGTTGCGCTGCTGACGGGGTGGGTCGTCTGGACCACGCCTGCGCAGGCCCTGATCACCCCGGAGGAAATCGACGCCGCCCGCCTGCTGACCCAGGCCACTTTCGGACCCACCCGCGAGGAGATCGACCGCGCGGTCGGTCTGGGAACGGTTGCCTGGGTGGACGAGCAGTTGCGCCTGCCCGCGTCACTGCACTTGCCGCTGTACCGGGAGAGGTCCACGACGGGCAATAAGCGCTCGCAACGCCACTACGTCTGGTGGGAACGCTCGGTCAAGGCGCCAGACCAGTTGCGGCAGCGGGTCGCGTTTGCGCTGTCGGAAATCCTGGTCGTGTCCGAGAAAAGCGACATCGATCAGGATGGTCTTGCGCATTATTACGACGTGCTGGTGAGCCATGCCTTCGGCAATTTTCGCACCCTGCTGGAGCAGGTCACGCTGTCGCCGGCGATGGGTCGTTACCTGTCGATGCAGGGCAACCAGAAGCCCGACCCGGCAGCCGGCATCCGCGCCGACGAGAACTTCGCGCGCGAGGTCATGCAGCTCTTCAGCATCGGCCTGATCAAACTCCGGATCGATGGTTCGCCCATGGGCGGCGCGACGTACACACAGGCCGACGTCGAGAACCTCGCGCGCATTTTCACGGGCTGGAACTGGGCCGGGATGCCGAAGTTCAACTCCAACCGGCCCAACTGGCTGCGATCGATGCAGGCCTACCCGAAATCTCACGACACGGGTGCCAAGCGTTTCCTGAACCAGACTTTCGAAGCCGGGCGTAGTGCGGAGGAGGAGTTGGGGCGTGCCCTGGACATCCTGTTCCAGCATCCGAATGTCGGGCCGTTCCTGGCCCGGCAACTGATCCAGCGGATGGTCACGAGCAACCCCACCAAGGCATACATCCAGCGTGTGGCATCCGTGTTCAATGACAACGGAAGCGGCGTGCGTGGGGATCTCGGCGCGGTCGTCCGCGCGGTGCTCCTCGATACCGAAGCACGCAACGGACATAACGGGGCCAACCGGGATGTGTCCCTTCGACAGTACGGCAAACTGCGGGAACCGGTGGTGCGTATCGCCCACGTATGGCGGGCGTTTCACGCGCAGGGCGTCGGGCGTCGGGGAATTTTTCCGGTCGACAACTCGGACCCCGCCGCGGCCCAGGGGCCGCTCACGTCGCCTTCCGTCTTCAATTTCTTCTCTCCGGATTACTCGCCGCCGGGCGAACTGGGCCTGGCAGCCCTGGGCTATCGAGTGCCGGAAATGCAGATCGTGGATGAGTCCCTGCTGGCGTCGACCGACAACTTCATGGCCCACAACATCCTGACCCAGTTCGTCGGCAATCCCAGCGCCAATCAGGACGCCGTGCTCATCGACCTGAGCTACGAGAAGACACTGGCCGCCGACATCCCAGCCCTGCTTGAGCATCTCGGCCGGATGCTCCTGAACGGTCCGATGGGGAACAATCAGGCCGCCATCCTGACCCGACGGTTGCAGGATTTCGTGCCCGGCAGCGCTCCGGGATGGGACGCAGCCCGGGTGGCCGAGGCGATCTACCTGATCGTCGAATCGCCGCAATACCTGGTGCAGAGGTGAGACCCGCCATGAACTTCAGCCACCTGACCCGACGACAGTTTCTCGATGGCGCCCTGCGCGCAGCGGCCGGCTCCGCCAGCGCACTGTCCACCGCCGGTCTGCTCAACCTGATCGGCAGCAGCGCCGCCCATGCGCAGACCGACGACTACAAGGCACTGGTCTGCGTCTTCCTGTTCGGCGGCAACGACGGCTTCAATCTGCTGGTCCCACGGGATGCTTCCGGCTACGCGCTGTACCGCAACGCGCGCGCCCATCTGGCCATTGCGCGCGAAGCGCTGCTGCCGATCGCTCCCGCCGACGGCCAGGACCTCGGCCTGCACCCCAACTGCGCCGATCTGCAGGGCTTGTTCGCCCGGAACAGGCTGGCCTTTGTCGCCAACACCGGGGTGCTGCTCGCACCGACCAGCAAGGCCGATTATCTCGCCGGCAGCAACCTTCCAGCCGCGCTGTTCTCGCACCACGACCAGCAGGATCACTGGATGAGCGGCGTCGCCGATCGTCCGCGGGTCAGCGGCTGGGCGGGCCGGATCGAGGAACTGCTGGCCTCCCAGAACGCGGGATCGTCCGTGTCCCTGAACGTCTCGATTTCCGGCACCAACCTGTTCCAGGTCGGCAATGGCCTGGCGCCGTTCGTCCTCGGCACCAAGGGCGTCGAACCCCTGCTGGCGCTCGAAGGCAATGACAACGCGCGGCGTCTGGCGGCCTACCGGGAAAACATGGATTTCCTGTTTCGGACCGGCAATCACCGGATGGCTCGTGTGTTCGCGGGCGTGGCGCGCACCGCCATTGCCGGCCAGCAGACCAAGGCCCTGCTGGACAGCGCACCTCCGATCGCCACCGTCTTCCCGGACACCGACCTGGGGCGTCAACTGGGAGTCGCTGCACGGGTGATTGCCGCGCGAACGCAACTGGGCGTCCGTCGGCAGGTGTTCTTCGTAGCGACCGGCGGCTACGACACGCACAACGGCCAGGCCGCCAACCATCCACGCCTGCTGCGCGACCTCAGCCAGAGCCTCGGCGCCTTCCATGCTGCCACCGCGGAACTCGGCGTCGCCGACCGTGCGACCCTTTTCACGATGTCGGATTTCGGCCGTACCCTGACCGGCAATGGCGACGGCACCGACCACGGCTGGGCGAGCCATCACATGGTCGTTGGCGGCGCGGTGCAGGGCGGACAGATCTACGGCCGCATGCCCGATCTGACGCTGGACGGTCCGGACGACGCCGGCTTCGGCCGCATCATCCCCAGCACATCGGTCGATCAGTACGGCGCGACCCTGGCGCGCTGGTTTGGGGTTCCAAGTGGCGACATGACGACGGTGTTCCCCAATATCGGCCGGTTTGCGACCAGCAATCTGGGGTTTCTCGGGGTTTGAAACACCGCCCTGGCGGGCGGCGTCCGCATGTCACCGACGGGGAAAAACAGACCGTGGTTTCAAGTTCCCGGTACAAATGCGCCGCAGATGTGACGCACGTCACACTTGGCACGCAGAACCACCCCATTCGGGATATCCGATTGCCGACTCTCTGATTAGACTCTTCGTCACGTCGTTGGCGTGAAGGGAGATCCTCATGGGGCGTCCGACCTGCTGGCTTGCGTGGATTGTTTTGCTCGTCGTCAACGGGGTATCCGCTTGGGCAGGGGCGGCGGATACCCGGCCCAGTCCGTTCAGCCTTGAGAACGGTACGGTTTTCAAGGGCAGTCGCGGACTACCTGGCGACACGCACTCCACCACCGCCATCACGGTGCAGGGCATCGGCGCTCCAAGCCGCATCTCCATCAGCGGTCCTGGCCAGTACAGCGTCAACGGATCGAGTTTCGGCACCTCTGCCAGGACCGTGCGCCGGGGAGATAGGGTCGTCGTCCGCGCCCAGGCATCCAACACCTACGACGCCAGCATCAGCACGACTCTGGACATTGGCGGGGTCGGCTCGAGCTTTTCCCTCAGGACCATTCTCAACCCGTCGGCGACGCTTCGATCGGTGTCCGGCACCGCCGCCTTCGTGTATCGCGATGCAGCGCCGGCCGATCTGAGGGCCTTCGTCTACAAGCCCGACGGCTGGCGGGCCAGCGATCGGCGGGCGGCCCTGGTCTGCTTTTATGGCGGAAGCTGGATCGAAGGTCTTCCGACGACGACCCCGCCGAAGAACCTGGCCCATTGGGCGGCCTCCCAGGGCATGGTGGGAATCACGCCGGATTACCGCAATAACGAACGCTTTGCGACCACCCCGCTGCACAGCGTGGACGACGGGCGCGCGGCCGTGCGCTGGGTCCAGGACCATCGCAAGCATCTGGGCGTCGATCCCAACCGCATCGTGACCTGCGGATATTCGGCAGGCGGACATGTTGCCCTGTGGACGGCCATTCCGAAGACGCCTCCAGGGTCTGATCCGGACACAGCGCCGCTGGTACAACCGGTGGCGACGGTTCTGATTAGCAGCGTGGTCGACACCTCGCCAAACAGCGGATACCGGCCCTACCAGTTCGGTCCCCATGCGCTGGCCCTGTCTCCCCTGCATCAGCGCGCCGCATACATGCCGCCCACGCTCATGTTTCACGGTAGCTCCGATCAGACCATTCCCTATTCCCAGGCGGTCAGTTTTTGCGATGCGCTGCGTAGCGATGGGAACGACTGCGAGCTGGTGCGCATCAATGGCGGTGTGCACGCGTGGTTCGGCAGAACCCACTCGCTTGAACAGCAGACCTACGAGCGCGTGGGATCCTTCCTGCGCGACCACGGGATCCTTCCGGACTAGTCAATGGTGGTAGTCAATGGGTCAGACACGATTGAATAAGACGAGGGCTTCTTCGGCGGTCGAAGGTGAATCGTGTCCGACCCCACCTCGGTCGATCAGTACGGTGCCACGCTGACAAGCTGGTTTGGCGTCCCCAGCGGCGATCTGCCGACCGTGTTCCCCAACCCTGGCCGGTTCGCCAACAGTAACCTCGGGTTCGTAGCCGGCTGATTTTCCTTCTGAAAATCGGACGCTTCGACAGGTGGGTAGAAAATCGTCATTTCGAATTTCAACACTTCCTGGCCCTTGAAGTAACAATGCGAAACAGCCTTCAATGCTTCCCGGCCCACGGCATTACCCACCGCGAATGTGTATTGCGGTCGCACGTAATGGCCGTTGAGTCCGTCGAGCTGGAAGCCCCAACGAGACACTGAAGTCCGCGCCGCAATCACCGCACCCGGAATGGTCTGCTTGGTCGGTCGGCTGGACTCGGTGAAACACTCCAAAACAGACCGTTCATCCGGACTCTCGAAGGAAATCTCGAACCCGTGCCACATGCACGGATGGCTTTCACCGTTTGCCACGCATGTTCCGTTCACGGTGTACGGAAATTTGTTGCCTTGCTCGTAGATAAGGGATTCCTTGTTCGGGCTCACGTCCATCAGGCCCTGGCGAAACGCCGTGACTCTGAATGCAGCAGGCGCGCTGTCGGGGGCGATGAGGGGTGACGTACACGCGGTCAACAACACCGCCACAACGATGCCGAGATTGGGATTCATCGTGAAAGGGAACAGTGAGCGACGGTGAGCTTGGTCAAGCGGCGGGAAGAGTCGCTTCTTCTCTTTTTGAGCGGCCCCGCAAAGCACGGGCTCATTGCGGTAAACGCGGACTGGAGCGCCAGCACACGTAGCCTGCGAGGAGCGGGAGCGAATCGCAGGACCCGCAGACCCAGGGGTGGCTCATGCGGTCCGAGACTTTTCTCATTCGAACGCAGTCCCGCAATTCGCAATTCGAGAGCTCATTGCAGGCTACTCGGGCTTATGCACAATGCCTTCCACGAAGCTTACTGTGCTTCTCACTCCGTCGAGAAACAGATTGATGAATCTGCCTTGCGTGGCTTATTCCAGCATCGTTCTGAAAAGAACTTCGTCGGGGTAACGTTCGGTATTCATAGCCAAGGACTGATAAAGGTGGCCCATAAGTCGGTGCTGCATCTCGTTCGTCGCCATGATTAGCTTGGAATCGTCAATCTGGTACGGCTTCTTCGAATAGGATAGACGCCCAATTACGGTTAGCTCATGCGAGAGCTTCGCGAGAAAAACATGCCGTTGCAACTCGGGCATTCTGTGAAAATCGCTCGATAGCCCTTCGGCGATATCGGTACTGACTTTCATTTCAATGGACGGATAAAGGGGCGAGGCTCGAATATTCCACAGCTGAGGCTCACCTTCAGTGGAGGATCGCGGCATCGCCAGAAAATATCGAGCCTGACCCCTTTGCTCCTTTCCTAATCGGGGGCACGAAGCCCCGGCGGTATAGATCCGCCGAGTGCGCCGTACTTCGTCTGGGCCTGTTCAGACGTGATGCAAGTTAGTCGTGGAGGACCGCCGCCGTGCATCTCGCCCCTCGGGTAGGTCCGCTCCCAAAGACGACCATCGCCTGGATCGCGGAATAGGGATTCCCACGCTCCCCATTGTGGACTATCAGCGACCTTCTCCAACACCGCCGATATGAGCCATTCAATGCGTTGAGCGAGTTCATCAGCTTGAAGTCTTCCACCTACCAGAATCCAGTCTCCCACTAAATCGTATTCAGTTGATTCCAGCTTAATCATGGCCCTACGACCTGTATCGTCGCATTCGGCGGAATTGGTCCATTCGGTAACACAAACTCGCGCGCACCGCCGCTTGTTCGGCCGAAACCGACGAAGCCAGGATCGGGACGATTGATCGGACTAGCTAGTCCCGATTGAGGAGTTGGGAAACGGAAAATCGTAAAGGTGTCGGAGGCAGGGATTCCCAATCTTGGCGCAATTTGCGTTGCCGATAAGCCAGCGACGTCGTCAGCCGCTGTGACAAAAACATCGGATCGGACCGGCGGCCCCAATGTCGGGAATGGTCCCCGTCCGGGAACGGCACGAACGAGCGCCTGTGGCACTGCATTCGCTATTCTCGGTACTGCTGAAAGACCTCCCGTTACTGCGAAGAGAATTAAGTTGTCTGGCGAAAGAGCTTCAGCAATCGCAGCACACGTGGATCCGATGCGATCGTAAATGGGTACTGGAGGCAACCGCGGCAACAGCCCCGTCGGATCAACAAACGAAACCGGATTCCCACCGACATAGACATACGTGTTCAGTCCGCCCGCTAGCCCGATCGGATCACTCTGGGTGTATCGCCCTGTTCTGGAATCATAATACCGATTGAGGTTGTACCAGAGCCCCGACTCAGCATCGAAGTACTGTCCCGGGAATCCGAGATTGAGGCCACCGAAGGTGTTGGTGGTGACGTCGCGGCTGAAAGCCAGATTGCTGGCTTTCCAGACGACGGCCTTGGTTTGACTCTGCACCTCGCGGGGTCGCCCCAGATGGTCGTTCAGGACATAAGAGAGCGTGCCATTTCGGATTACCGCGATCGGCTCTCCATAGAGCCAAACGTAGAGCGTGGTCAAGGGAATCTGGCCAGCGGCGGTCTCCCCAAGCAGGGTATTGCTGGGGTCGTAGAGGTAGTTGAAGTTGCCACCCGCCCCGGTCTTGCGGACTCTCTGATTCAGGGCGTTGCTCTTGTAGTAGGTAATGGACGAGCCGCGAGTGACACTCGCCAGTCGATTGAAGCGGTCGTACGCGAACGTGTCGGCGCCCGCCTGCTCCAGGTTTCCGAGCACGTCGTGCACGTAGGTGATCGGCTGGGGGCTGGTAATCGAATTGATGCGGTTGCTATTGGGGTCGAGGACGTATTCGTCGACCGCGGTGCCGCGAGCGTGGGTTTCGCGGTTGCCGTTGGCATCGAAGCCGAGGAGTTGCTTGAGCGCCGGGCTGCCGACGCCGTCGTTGACCTTGGTCAGACGCGACAGGGCGTCGTAGCCATACGTCTGATTTAGCGGGGTCGCAGTGGGATCAAAAAGGGTTTCGATCTCGTCGAATCGGGTATAGGTGTAGTTCAGGGTCTTCGACGGGGTGGGCGTGCTGCTCTGCTGCATGAGGCGAAGATCGCTGTCCCATTGACGAATCAGGCCGGTGCCGTTGCCCAGGGTCAGGTTGGACCAGGGACCGTTCGCGCGATACGTGAAGGCGTTGGCGATGGTCTTGGTCACACCTCCGATCACGGCGTTCACCGAACTCACGCGATCGGCAAAGTCATAGTCGTAGTTCACCTTGGTGCCGCCGGGGTAGGTGAGGCTGGTCAGTCGATCCAGATCGTCGTACCCCCAGTTCGTTACGTAGGCGTCGGTCACTGTCGCCGACCGCTTGATGATGCTGGTCTGGCGAGCGAGTTGGCCGGTTCGGCCATAGGTATAGTCGATGCTTCCGGTTGCGTCCTCGACGTTGCACAGACGTGCCTTGCCGAGCATGCAAGTGTCGTAGGTGAAGGTCTGGGTTTGCGTGCCAGCGGTGGCGGTCAGGGGTCGATTGAGGTCGTCGTAGGTGTAGAGAGTGCTGAGGCCGTCATTGAGAGCTGGCCCCGGGAATCTGCACAGTGCGGTAGGTGGATTTTCTGCTTGATGAGGCGATGATTCGCCTCGTATCAGGAGCAGACATGAGCAGAAGGACCCGCCGGAACCACTCACCGGCGTTCA
>JBQTIX010000156.1:0-22654 GCA_052387695.1 Panacagrimonas sp.
ACCACGGCGCGATCACGCACTGGAAGGGCAGCTTCTGGGATATGACTGATTCGCCAGCGCACGCTCGGACACAGACGTAAGTTTCACGGTGCCGACGTCAAGACGGTAGTGGGGCGACGCTTACGAAAGAGCGGCGACCCCGAGATTCGGGGGCGAGCAGGGAAGCTCAGACGCGTCGAGCAGTGTGGTGCCCCGAGCAGGAATCGAACCTACGACCCTCTTCTTAGGAGGAAGATGCTCTATCCACTGAGCTACCGGGGCGGAGATCATTTCATCTGCCGCAGCAACCGCAACTCCTTGAGAATTGCAGCGATCTGCACGTCGAGCGACGCACTGTCAGCGGCTTGCAGAGCCAGCCGGTCCATCTTGGCGGCAATCTGCTCGGCGCGGAGCTGAGTGTACCGCTTGAGCATGTCTAGCGTCTTGTGTCCGGTGATGGCGCTGACTTCCATCATGTCGAGGCCCAGCTCGAATATTCGCGCTCTACTTCCCAGCGTCGCTCTTTGTAGTAGGCCATCGTCTCGGCGAGCAAATCTGGAGCAGATGAGCATCCATCTGATCCCGATAAAGCTGTTTATGAACATGGGCCTATAGCATAAAGAACTTGCGCCTCCTAAGGGCGAGGTCGCAGGTTCAACTCCTGCTCGGGGCGCCACTTTCTTTCCTGTTTGATGTGCTTGGCTTTTTCGAGGGGTCGCGCAGGATGAAAGTGCGAACTCGCGTACGGCAATCAGCCCATTGCCGGTATTCATTCGCCTCGACAGATTTCGCAAAAGGCGACATTCAAAGCCGGCGCCGCAAGGGCCCCTGTTATCGCGTCGCATGGACCCCTGGCGTCCGAGTCGGCGCTGACGGCCTCTCAGGAAGTGGCGAGGCGCCTGCCTTTGCCTTCTTGACGGCAATCCGGCGCTGCTCCAAAGACTCCGGCGAATAGTGCCTGCGCCAGGGCGGCGATCCGTATCGAAAGCGAAGCAGGAAGAAGCGCTCGGTCACGCGAGCGCTAATGACTCGCGGCACGCGGCGCCAAAGCGCGTGATGGAGGGCCAGCGAAACGCGATCACCTCGGGTTCGCTCGATCCCCAGCATCCGTTCCATCTCCGGCGGCGTGACCAGCAGCATGCCGGTCCACAGCAGGTGCCGCAGCGGCCAGGTCATGGCCTGCCAGGCCGGCCGCGGCAGCCAGGGTGCATTCGCCGGCATCGGCGGCGTTTGCACCAGTTTCACGATGAAGCGAGCCGCCTGGGTCTGATCCTGCATCGCGGGCAGCCAGGTCTGTCGCCAGTAGATCTCGAAGTCGGCATAGCGTGGCGGCAGGCCCTGCACGCGGAAGCCCGCGCCCAGTTGCAGGAAACCCGTGTACACGTCCTGGCGGAACGCCTCCGACGGATAACCGCGAAGCGCGCCGTAGGTATCCATGATGGGCTTGACGATGCCGGCCCAGGTCCAGGCCCACAGGTCCTTGTTCCAGGCGTGGTAGCGGCTGCCGTCCTGCAACTTCCCTTCGACGTGTCGATGCAGTTCGTGGATGGCGTGAGCCACGACCGGGCGCTCGTCGCCCGCGAAGACCTGGCCGACCACCATGTCCGCGGTATCGAACAGGCGTCCCATCATGTCGCCGAAGCGCACGTCCTTGCGCGCGCTGGTCTTCGCGACGCGGTCATGATCGTCGACGCCCTGGCCGCCGCCGGCGCTGGTGACCACGAAGACCAGCGTGGGCATGGCCACGTACAACATCGCCGCGTCGCTAAGGACCTGGTAGAGCGGAGAGCCCGGACCGGTGAGGTCGGGTTCGTGTTCGGTTGCGTTCATCGGGTGAAACTCCTCGGAGGACTATGGCAAGGCCGTAGGCCCTGGCCGCGGTTTTCCCTGTCGCCGCCAGTATCGAGGTGCGCTGCGAGGCAGGGTCAGTAGCGGGACCGCCAGATTTCTTATCATCGTCGGCCATGAAGACCGCGGCCTCCAGGATGTCCTTCGGCAAGCAGTTGCAGACACCGGCCATTCCCATGGCCTATCTCCAGCTGATGGTGGAGATCATGGCCGAGCACGGCGTCGGCCTCGATGCCTTGCTGTCAGGCACGACCATCGAGCCCGCGCAGGCAACCCGGCCCGATGCGCGCATGGCGGCTGTGCAGTGGGGGCAGATCGTCCTCAACGCACTGCGGCTTTCCGGCTGTCGCGCGCTGGGTTACGAGTACGGCCTGCGCATGCAGCTCTCCGTGCACGGCTTCCTGGGCTTCGCGACCATGACCAGCCTCTCCGGCGAGGAGGCGCTGAAGGTCTTGCAGCGCTACTTCCAGTCACGGCAGCGCAATATGCAGGTCTCCTGGGGGGTCGAAGGCGAGTCCTGCGTGATCGGTCTGCGCGAACTGCACCCCTTGGGCCCCGTGCGCGGCTTCATGATCGAGGCCTTGTTGCTCGGGATCATGCGCGGTGTCTCCGCATCGGTGAGCTCGCACGACACTACCGACTTCGAGCTGGGCTTCGATTGGGCGGAGCCGTCCTAC
The DNA here is from genome assembly GCA_052387695.1 of Panacagrimonas sp. Classification (GTDB taxonomy): domain Bacteria; phylum Pseudomonadota; class Gammaproteobacteria; order Nevskiales; family Nevskiaceae; genus Panacagrimonas. The sequence goes on from JBQTIX010000156.1 coordinate 2,505, forward strand.
CACGCGGCCTACCGCGAGCGACTGCCGCGCACCCGGTTCGGACAGCCCGGCAACATCGTTCGCTTTCCCGCGCGTCTGCTGCGCGTGAGGCCTCTCTTGGCGGACGCGTTGGCCTCGCAGCAGGCCATCGAGCGTTGCGAGCATGAGCTGAGCCTCGCGGGCGGCGCCGATGCGGACCTGGCGGCCCGCGTACGCGGCGCGCTGACCGGCGCGGCCGTACCCTATCCCTCGCAACAGGACATGGCGACGCGACTGCACCTGTCGGGTCGCAGCCTGGCGCGCAAGCTGAGCGCGGAAGGCACCTCGTTCACGCAGTTGCTGGACGAAGCGCGCCGACGCGACGCGCTGGTGCTGCTCGAACATTCGGCTCTCAAGCTGGAGCAGATCGCGACCCGGCTCGGGTATCTCAATCCCGCCAACTTCACGCGCGCCTTTCGCGCTTGGACCGGCGAAGCCCCGAGCCGGTACCGCAGGCGTTTCGCGCGCGGACCCGCGGAAGCGAAACCGTGAGCGTCGTCATCGTCGTCAGCCTGTTACTGGCCCTGTGGCTCGCGCATTACCGGCTGCGCGCGGTGCACCTGCCGCGGCTCGACTTCCATCCGTCCGATTTCAACCGCGCAGTCGTCGAACGACTCGATCAACTGCGGCAGGCGTATCGGCCGACCCCCTGGCTCTACAACCCGCACCTGCAACTACTTTGGCTCCTGCTGCACGAAGCCCTTGCGCCGCGACTGCGCTACGAGCGCAGCGACGTGCTGACCATGCGCGACGGTGGCACCACGGCGCTGGACTGGCTGGGCCTCGACACGGCGCCGAACGCGCCGACGCTGGTGCTGCTGCACACCGTGACCGGCGACGCACAGACCATGCGCGTCATGGCCAGCGACCTGCGCAAGGCCACCGGCTGGCGGATCGTGCTGTGTACGCGCCGCGGTCACGGTGGCTTGCCGCTGACGGCGCCGCGGGTCAACACCATGGGTTGCACCGACGATCTGCGCGAGCAGTTGAGTCGCATCCGCCACGAATTTCCAGAGTCGCCGCTGTATGGCGTCGGCGTCTCGGCCGGTTCAGGCCTGCTGGTGCGCTATCTCGGAGAGGAAGGCGCACGCTCGCTGCTTCGCGCAGGGGTTGCTTACTGCCCCGGATACGATATCGGTGTCGCGTGGACGCGTACGCAACCGTTCTACAGCCGCGCGATGGCCAAGCGCCTGCGGCGGCATTTCATGGAGCCGCACTCGCAGGCTTTCGCGCATCTGGGCGGCTATGGCGCCTGCCTCACCGCACGCGACCTCAGCGAATTTCACGACAACCTGTACGAGATGGCGGGCTGCGCAAGTTTCGACGCCTACCTTGAACGCTCCAATCCCATGGGCGTGTTTGATCGGATCACCGCGCCGACGATGATCCTGAATGCGGAAGACGATCCCGTCTGCGTGATCGAAAACGCCTTGGACCATCTGGAGGCGATCAAGCGCATCCCGGACGCCCTGCTGGTACGCACGGCGCGCGGCAGTCACTGTGCCTTCTTCGAGGGCTGGCGGGCGCGATCATGGGCGAACCGGCTGATCGCCGGCTATCTCGTCGTCGTCCATGGAGAACTCCCCGCAGGCGGCTGAACATGGCAAGTGTCCGTCCCACACCACTTTGACCCGGGCAGACGGTTACGCGCCAGCCGAGCATCAGCAACGTGCGGAGCTGACAGGCGTCAACTTCCGCTCATGGCACGTCGGAGCCGCTCGCCGGATTCAGCCCAAGCGAATACTGGCCGCCCAGGAGTCCTCACTTTTATCCTGCCCGGCGCGCCATTCCGGTAAAAAAAAAGTGGGCACCCGCGCCTCGGGGTCCACCTTGCCCTTGGCGGTCGCCGCCGACAGGATGTTCTTGCGGCCTCGGATGTGGATTGCCTCGGGGCCGACCACCACCCGATCGACAAACGCGCGCAGGTTCCAGTAGCCATTGCGGGCGTTCTGCTTCATCGCGCAGAGTGTGTGAAATACGCTGTACGAACTTACGTTGCTGGCATGAGCCAGCCAGTGCGATGCTGGAATTGGCCGCCCTTCAGGCGAGCTGGATGACCTGTCCTGCGTCGACCGGAAGCACGACGCCGTTGATGTAGGACGAGGCGTCGCTTGCGAGCAGCAGCAGCGCGCCGTCCAGTTCGTGGACCCGTCCGACCCGCTTCGGCGGCAGGCCGGCCGCGATGGCCTTGCCTTGATCGCTTGCGAGCACGTCGGCGGACATTTCCGTGAGGAAATAACCGGGTGCGATGGCATTGCAGCGGATGTGGTGATCGAACAGGTCGGCCGCAATCTGCCGGGTCAACTGGTTGGCGGCCGCCTTGGTGCTGCCGTAGGACGTTACGTTCTTCATCACCTGCATGCCGGTCGTGGAGGTGATGTTGACGATCGCTCCGGGCTTGCCGGCGGCGATCAGGCGCTGCGAAAACTCCCGGGCCATGCGCATGGTGCCGGTGAAATTCACGTTGACCAGGTTGTTCCAGCTTTCGTCCGTGATGGTCTGGAACGGCGCGAAGTCGAGCTGACCGGCGCAGTTCACGAGCACATCGACCAGGCCGAAGGCACGCTCGGCATCCATGAACGCGCGTTTGACGCCGTCGGTGCTGCCGATATCGAGTTGCACGGCTACCGCTTTGCCGCCGGCAGCGTTGATGCTGGCCGCGACCGTCTCGATCCGGTCGGTGCGTCGCGCCGCGCAGATCACCTTCGCGCCTGCGCCGGCCAGGGTGTGCGAGAAGCGCTCGCCCATGCCGGAGGCCGCACCGGTGACCAGTGCGACCTTGCCCTTCATCGAAAACAGTTCTGCGATGTTCGTCGTCATCGTTTCTCTCCTCTGGACGGCCCGGCATTTCCAGGTCGATCTCGTCTGGCCGACGCGGATATTCGCACTGGACGCGCGCGCTATTCGTGAACGATTCCTGTGAGCCGCGGCTTGTTGCGAATGTGAGCCTCGACCAGCTCAGCGGCCAACCTTGAATCGCGCGCCACGATGGCCTTGGCGATTGCGTTGCGTTCGCGACTCAGTTGCCTGGCCGCCGCCTGCGCCAGATTGGGAATGCCTTGCCAGAGGTAGAAGTTCGACAAGCGACGGATGCCGCCGACCTTGCCCTCCAGCAGCGCTGCGCGGGCCATCAGCCAGATCTGGTCGTGGTAGCCGTCGATGTAGCTGATGTAGGCCTTGCGCTGGTGCTGGGATTCAAGTGAGGAAAGATCGGTGGGCGGAACGATGGCGAGCAATTGCTTGCCCTCATCGCCTTCGTATCGCTCCGCCGCCATGGCCACCACGGCGCTCTCGATCTTGCTCGAGATCAGGAAGAAGTCTTCGATCTCACGTGGGGAGGGCACCACGACACGACAGCCGACGTGAGGAATGACTTCCACGTAGCCGCAGGCACGCAAATGCGAAATCGCCGCGCTGACCGGCTGACGGCTGATGCCGAATTCTTCTGCCAGGCGATTGAAGGACAGCATCTCGCCCGGCGCGTAATAACCCAGGGTCAGCCGCTGCTCCATCACGGAGACAATCTGCCCGGCTTTTCCGGTGGGATCGGGAAGCTTGCTCCGGGAGCCGCCGATCAGCGCTGTCTCGCCACTCATGGCGCTACGGATGGCTTGGCGGGAGTTTGGAGCTAATGACATTCGGGAGTCCCCATTCTTGCCCGGTCTAGACAGACATCGGGGTACAGCGTCATGGCGAGTCAAGCGGGTTGAATACACTGCCAGTGCAATCTAACATGTTGGCATGCCAATCACGCCTCGTGCGATTTTCGCGCCGAACGATTCCGGAGAGCACAGGCCCGTGTCGACTCGCGGTCAAAGGCTGGCGCCACTCTTGCCGGAGCAGGCCATCGCGTTCCAGCATCCCGACGCGCCTACCGCCGTTCCGGGTCGCAGGGGCTGGTCGCGCGATGCGCTGCTTCGTTTGAAGGCGGACATCGTCGGCAACGCGGTGATTCGCGGAAAGGGCGAGCTGCACCTGGGCGCACGCAACATCTACACCGATCCGGAGCTGTTCGAACTCGAACTCACGCACCTGTTCGAGGGCGGCTGGGTGTTCGCTGCGCACGAAAATCAGATGCCGAACGTGCATGACTTCATGACGATGCACATCGGCCGCCAGCCGATCCTGCTCACGCGGGATGCACAGGGCGAAGTGCGCGGTTTCTTCAACGCCTGTCTGCACCGGGGCGCGCGCGTATGCCGCGAGAAGGTCGGCAACCGCAAGGTGCACATGTGTCGCTTTCACGGCTGGTGCTACGACGTGAAGGGCGCGCTGATCAATGTGACCGGCGAGAAGGAGGGTGCCTATCCCTCCGATTTTGATCGCAAGGATTTGGGCCTCGTGCCGCTGCCGAGAGTCGAGAGCTATCGCGGCTTCATCTTCGTATCGTTGAGCGATGCGGTTGGTAGCTTGCGAGAGTTCCTCGGCGACGCGGCGAAGTTCATCGACCTGATGGTGGATCAGTCACCAACAGCCGAGCTGGAAGTGCTGCGCGGCGAGACCTCGTACACCTACTCCGGCAACTGGAAACTCGCGGCCGAGAACGGCGTCGACGGCTACCACGTGCCAACGGTGCATCAGAACTATCTGATGACGGTGGCGGAGCGTGCCAAGTCGGCGACGACCGCCGCTACCAAGACCTTCGATATTTCGAAGTGGGGCCAGGGCGAGGCGGGTTTCTTCGGCTTCCGCAACGGTCATGCGCTGCTCTACGGTCCTTACTTCAACTATGAAGACCGGCCGAGTTATCCCTTCTACGATTCTTATGTGAAAGCGCTGAGCGGCGAGCACGCGGACTGGATCGTGAAGCGCTTCCGTAATCTGTTGCTGATGCCGAACGTGCTGTTGATGGACCAGATGAGCTCGCAGATTCGTCTCATTCGCCCGATCTCGGTGGATCTCACCGAGGTCGTGACCTGGTGCATCGCGCCCAAGGGCGAAGCGCCTGAGTCGCGCGAGCGCCGCATCCGCCAGTACGAGGATTTCTTCAACGCCAGCGGCATGGCCACGCCGGACGATATGGCTGAGTTTCGCAATTGCCAGATCGGCTATGGCGCGACTTCGGTGCCGTACAGCGATCTTTCGCGCGGGCAGCAACGCTGGGTGCGGGGCGCGAACGAAACGGCGCAGCGCTTCGAACTGAATCCGCTGCTGAGCAGCACGCAGACTGCGGACGAGGGCATCTACGTCGCGATTCTCGATCAGTGGCGTGAGCGGATGAGCCGCGCGGTAGATGCGGAGCTTGCGCGGGTCACAGCGTGAGTGCGCCGATGGAAACCTGGCGCTCGGTGATCGAGTTTCTCGGCGTCGAGGCGGTCGCGCTCGACGAACGCGAGTGGGATCGCTGGCTCGCGCTGTACACGCCGGACTGCACGTACTGGCTGCCCGCCTGGCGCAGCGAGGGCCAACTGGTCGAAGACCCGAAGACCGAACTGTCCTTGATCTACTACAACAGCCGCATCGGGCTGGAAGGCCGCGTATTCCGCCTCCGTACGAACCGCGCTGCCTCAGCCCAGGTGCTGCCGCGCACCTTGCATATGATCAATCCGGTGAGCATCGAGAAGACGGCGCAGGGATTGAGCCTGCGCGCGCACTGGACCGTGCACTCGGCCTACGAGACGCGCGTGGCGACCTGTTTCGGATACGCGCTGTACGAGCTGGTGCCGGATGCATCGAGCTGGCTGATCCGCTCGAAGAAGACCGTGCTGCTGAATGATCGCGTCCACGAAGTGCTCGACTTCTACAACGTGTGAACGGCAAGTCAGCCAACGCTGTATTGCGGCATCCGACCATCGGCATCGTCCCCGGCGATCCGAATGGCATCGGTCCCGAGATTCTGGTCAAGGCCTGGGCGTCGCAGATGCTTCATCCGCACTGTCGGCCGCTCGTGATCGCAGCCTCGTCCGTGATGGAGCAGGCCTTACGGCTTGGCCATTCGAAGCTGGCGGTGCGCAGCATCAGCGACGTGGAACATCTGCCGGCCGACTATGGCAACGACGCGGGCTGCATCGACGTGCTCGAATCGGCCGCGTTTCCCACCGATTCGATCCGTCATGGTCACGACACCGAGCAGGCCGGTGCCGTCAGCGGTGCCTGGCTCGATCACGCGGATCGTCTCGCCCGCCGTCGCGTGCTCGATGGCAGCGTCATGGGCCCGATCAGCGCCAAGGCGATGGACATGGCCGGCGTGCTGTCGTCCATCGCGAGCCACAAGCCGGGACAGGAGGCTTATCTGTTGCTGCGTTCGGGGCCCCTGGTCGTCGCCCACCTGACCGACCACGTACCGCTGAGCGAGGTTTCCACCGCGATCACGCAGACCGCGGTGCTGCGGCTCATCACGCAGCTCGCGCGCGCCATGGCGAAATGGGGACTTGGCAGCGGACGCATCGGCGTCGCGGGCTTCAATCCGCATGCGACGGGGCGGGAAGAAACGAACGAGATCACTCCGGCCATCGAGCAGGCTCGTGCCGAGGGCATCAACGTGGAAGGTCCGATCAGTCCCGACTCGATCTTCCGGCAGTGCATCGAGGGTCGTTACGCGGCGGTGATCGCGATGTACCACGACCAGGGCCACATCGCGATCAAGACCTGGGGATTCGCCGGCAACAACGTCGTGTTCCTCGGTCCGCCGTATCCGCATACGACGGTTGCGCACGGCGTGGCGTATGACCTGGCCGGAACGGGCAGGGCAGATCACTCGATGATGCAGAACGCGATCCTGAATGCGGCATCGCTGGCCGCTGGCCTGGGATTTCACTCGGGATAGCGGCTCGTCATCGAAGGGCTCGCCGCGTCCGTCGAATCGGCTTAGGCTTCGGATGCGTAAGAGACTCGCGTCGTCCATATTGAAGAACAAGCGGGACTGGAGAAGAACATGGAGCGTTCGAACATGAATTTTCGGGATATTCGGGAATTGGTGTCTGAAGACGGCGCGGTGCAGGACCGCCGCATCTACTGGGACAAGGACATCTATGCCCTGGAGCAGGAGCGCATCTTTGCGCGCTGCTGGCTGTTCCTCGCGCATGAAAACGCGATCCCCAATCCCGGCGACTTCATCACCACGTTCATGGGGCAGGACCGCGTGATCGTGACCCGCGCCAGGGACGGCAAGATCAATGCGTTCACCAACTCCTGCCGCCACCGCGGCAACCTGTTGTGCGCGGCGGACTCCGGCAACACCAAGAGCTTCGTCTGCAATTACCACGGCTGGGTCTATGGGCTCGACGGCAGCCTGGTGCAGGTGCCGCTCGAATCGGAGGCCTATTACAACCAGATCGACCGCTCGCAGTGGGGCGCGCGACCCGTGGCGCAGGTCGTGAGTCATCGCGGATTTATTTTCGGCACCTTCGATCCCAAGGCGCCGTCGTTCACCGACTACCTTGGCGACATGGCCTGGCATCTCGACAGCTTCATGGACGTGCCGGGCGGCGCTGAACTGCTCGGGCCGCCGATCAAGGTGCGGGTCAAGGCCAACTGGAAATTGTTTGCCGAGAACTTCGTCGGCGACTGGTATCATGTGGGCTGGACGCACGGCGGTGGAGCCACCGCCATCGGCAATCCCTTCGATGCCGTGGTGGGCAATTCCATCGTGCTGCCGGGCTACCAGTTTGCGACCGAGTTCGGGCACGGCTACGCCGCTGCGCTGGCGCCGCCCGGAACGATCCCCTCGATGCACCAGCGCGAAACCAAACGCCTGTACGACGAATACATGCAGTCGCGGCAGCCGGCCGTGACGGCGCGTCTCGGTAAGGAACGCAGCGAGCTTCACGACGCGATCTGGGACGCCACAATCTTTCCGTCCTGCTCCTTCCTGCGCGGCATCGACACCTGGAAGGTCTGGCAACCGCGCGGCCCGCGCGAACTCGATATCTGGTCCTGGGTGCTGGTCGAGAAGGACATGCCCGCCGAGTTGAAACAGATGATCCGTCATAGCTCGGAACTCACTTTCGGCGCTGCCGGAATCTTCGAAGGTGATGACGGCGAGAACATGGAGGGCTGCACCTGGGGCAGCGAGGGCTTCGTCACGCGCCAGGAGCGCCTGTACATGGGCATGGGCAAGGACAAGGAGCGGCAGCACGCCGACTTCCCGGGCACCGTCGGCGCCGATCATGCCTGCGGTGAAATTTCCCAGCGCAATCTCTTGCGCTTCTGGAGAAACATGATGTTGTCCGAATCCTGGGACGAGGTGCTGGAATCGCAGCGGCGCGAAGCCGCGTTGCGAAAAGGACATGCGTTCCGGCAGAGCGCGGCGTAAGCGGGCGACGGGAGCGAGCGGAGACCTTCATGAAACCATCCGAGTCGGAAACCTTCCTGGCGCAACTCAAGAGCCATTATGAGATTTCGCAGTGGCTGTACCGCGAGGCGCGGCTGCTGGATGAGGAGCGCTTCCGCGACTGGCTTGCCCTGCTCGCACCCGATATCCATTACTGGCTGCCGCTGCGCGAGAATCGCTTCCGCCGTGATCGCCGTCCGGAACCCGGTCCCGACAACTGCGCCTCCGTCTACAACGACGACTATTTCGATCTGGAACTGCGGATCAAGCGTTTCGAGACCGGCCTGGTGTGGAGCGAAGATCCCGCGCCGCGAACGAATCGCATGGTGACCAACATCGAGGTGATGGCCGGGACGGACGAGCACACGCTCAGCGCCTGCTCGAATATCTCCATCTGCCGCAGCCGCAGACAGGACGAGGAAGTCACGTTCAACGCGCGAAGGCGGGACAGCTTTCGTCGCGTCGATGGCGCGTGGAAACTCCACCGGCGCCACATTCTCGTGACGCATCATGTTTTCCTCGATGAAAACGTGTCGGTGTTTTTTTAGATGGAATTGCTCCAGCGATCGCTGACGCGCTTGTGCGAAGCCGGCGCCGTGCAGGCCGACGTTCCAACGCGCGTCACTCCGGAAGGTCTTCCGCCGCTGGCGGTTTACCGCGTGGGCGAGGAGCTGTTCGTGACCAGCGACACGTGCACACACGGCAGGGCCTCGCTCAGCGAAGGTACCCAGGAGGGCACGACCATCGAGTGCCCATTCCACGGCGGCCAGTTCGATGTCCGCACCGGGCTGGCCACGCTGTTCCCCTGCCGCGTGCCGCTTCAGACCTATGAAGTTGTCGTCTCGGATGGCTGGGTATGCATTGAAATCGGGCCAGTTTCTCAGGCCAGCAACTGATCCCGCAGCGCGCGCTTCATCACCTTGCCGCTCGGCGTCATCGGCAAGGACGCCCGGAACTCGACCTGCTTGGGCACCTTGTAACCCGCAATCAGCTCGCGGCAGTGCGCAATCACCTGCGTCTGCGACAAGCCGGCTGAAGGATCAGCGACGATCACGGCCACCACCCGCTCGCCCCATTTCTCGTCCGGCAGTCCGACCACGGCGCAGAGCTGCACGCCGCACAATTTCTGCACCGCCTGTTCGACCTCGGTCGAGTACACGTTCTCGCCACCGCTGACAATCATGTCTTTCACGCGATCGACGATGTAGAGAAACCCCTCGGCATCGCGATAACCGCCGTCGCCGGAGCGATACCAGCCGTTCCTGAACGTGGCAGCCGTCACCTCGGGCTGATTGAAGTAACCCGTGGTGAGCGAGGGCGAACGGATCAGGAACTCGCCCACCGTGCCGTCGGGTACCTCGTTTCCTTCCGCATCGGCGACCCTGATCTCGATCAGGGGCAGCGGGCTGCCGCAGGATTTGAGCTTCTGCTCGTCGTCGAGCCGGTGATGTTCGGGTCGCAGGAAGGTGACACCGGCGCCGGTCTCGGTGGCGCCGTAGAACTGCATGAACTCGCAGTGCATCTCGCTGATCGCGCGCTTGAGCAGGTGCAGGCCGATGGATGAGCCCGCGTACACCACGATGCGCACCGAGGAGTAATCCGCCTGCGCCGCGTCCGGGTGATCGAGCAGCATCTGGATGACCGTCGGCACCAGCGGCAGGATCGTGGGCCGGTCACGCGCGATCAGTTTGATCAGCTCGCCCGGATCAGGCATCGAATACACGGCGACCGCCGCTCCGTTGTAGAGCGCCTGCAGGGAGAGCCCGATGCCCATCGCGTGAAACAGCGGCATGACCGTGAGCATCACGTCGCTCGACGTGTACTGGAAGGAGGGCTCAAGGTGCTCGCACAGCCGCAGGTTCAGATAACCCTGGTGCGAGAGCTGCACGCCCTTGGGCTTGCCGGTGGTGCCCGAGGTGTACATCAGGATCGCGGTCGACCAGGGGTTGATCTCGATGGCCGGATCGGTCGCGCCGGCGGCGCGCATAAGCTCGTCGAGCTCGCTGCCCTCGGGCTGCGCAGAGTCGAAGCCGATGACGCGACAGGCGCAGCCGCTGCTTGCGACAACAGTGGCCGCGAGGTCCGCATACTCACGGTCCGCGATCAGCAGCACGGGTGTCGCGTCCTGCAGAATCGCCGCCATCTCCGGCGCGGCGAGCCGCCAATTCAGCGGCAGCAGCGCGGCTCCAAGCTTGTTCACGCCGAACAGGATTTCGAAATAGCGCACCGTGTTCTTGCCGAGAAAGGCCACGCGCATGCCGGGTTGGATGCCCAGCTTCAGCAGCGCATTCGCAACCCGGTTAGAACGCGCATCGAGTTCCGAAAATGACATCGCACCGGACGCGTCGATCAGCGCCTGCCGCTCCGGCATCACGCGCGCGAAATGCCGCGGCATATCACCGAGATTCTTGATCTCCGCATGCAGCCACATGCTCAGCAGCCCACGGTCTTTGCGCGGCCGACCTGCTCACCGGCCTCACCAATCCAGTCCGGCCAGCCGGCCTTGCGATTCTGCTCGCGCGCCAGCTTGCGCTCTTCGGCCGTGGCGTATTCCAGGTCCCAGCGCTTGAGCGCCGGCTTGACGATGCGCTCGTTCCACAACGACGGAATGAGCGCGGCGAAGAAACAGGTGAACAGGCTGGGCATCGGGATCGCGTTCGGATCCGGCACCAGCTTCCAGTAGGGCACGTAGGAATCCTGGTGATGTCCGGCGTGATTCGTGATCTCGAATGAGGCCACTCGCGACAGCTCGCTCATGTGATTCCACACATGACGGTTGCCGATCGGCGCGCCCTCCAGCCGAATGAGGCCGTAGTGCTGGAAGTAGTTGAAAGATTCAACCCAGACGCGTGCCGCCAACATGGCGCCAACCGCCACCGCCACCGCCAGGCCGCCACCGATCCAGAAAATCAGCGACTGGAAGATGAGTTGCGCGAGCACGAAGCGCCAGAACCGGTTGCGCCAGTTCCAGAGCGACAGACCGCGCTTGCGCAGCGATTGGTTCTCCAGGCCGATGCAGATGCTCGCGCTCACGAACAACTCGTGCAGCGCGAACCAGTACAGCGTCTGCCCGCGCGGCGCGGTGTCGCCATCCTTGGGTGTCGCCACATCGATGTGATGCCCAGCCACGTGTCCGATGTCGCGCAGTCCGTCGAACATACAAATCTGCGTGAGATGCCCGAGCAAGCGCGAAGGCCGGTGCCGCATGTGCCACAGCTCGTGCGAGGCGGGGCCGCCGGGGACCACCGAGATCCACATCAGCGACAGGAAAAGCCCGGCGAGCTCCCAGCCCGCGAGATCGCCAAGCGAGATTCGCCAGGCCGCGACGACATAGATCAGCAGCGAACCGAGGGAGGCAAGCCACACCGGCAGCGTGGCCCAGAACGGGCTGTGCATGTTGCGCTGCTTCATGTTGCGCGGAAGCACGTTGTCGAGCACCGCCAGCAGCGGGAAGGTGGCGATACCGAGCCAGGTCCAGGGACCGCCGAGCACGAAGCCCAACGCGGCCATGCCGACCATGCCGGCCGGGATGTAGAACTTCAGGTAGTCGCTCATTGCTGTCCTCCTATCGCTGGCGTCTCTGCGCCAAACGTCTGCTGCCTATGCCACGGAAATACCGCCATTGATACTGATCGCCTGCCCGGTCATGCGTCGCGCGGCGGGGCTGGCGAGATACAGGATCGTCGCCGCCTGGTCCGCGGCATCTGCCACGCCCAGGTGCGCCATCGCAGATGCCTTCTCGAACATCTTGGCGCTGAAGGGCTCGTTGAAGATGAGCGCGGCACCCGGCGTGCCGGCAATCAAGGAAGGCGTGAGCAGGTTGATGCGCACGCCCTCGCGTTTGACTTCGAGTGCCGCAGCTTTGGAGAACATGATGATCGCGCCCATCGCGGCGCCGATCAGGGTTTCACCCGGCGTCGCGACCTTGCCCGCGTCCGAGGCCACGACGATGATGGCGCCGCTCTTCTGCTGACGCATCGCGGGAAGTACCGCGTGCATCATGTGCAACGGCGGCAGCATGATTTCCTCGATGCGCGGCTGCACGTTCTGGATCGGGATGTTGTGCAGCAGCCGCGGCGGCTCGCTCGGGCCGGTGGTGCAGACCAGCACGTCGATCATGCCGAGCCTGCTGCGGCACTCCGCTTCCGCGCGCACCGCGTCCGCAGCATCCGTGGCATCGACCTTGATGAAGCTCACGTCCACGCCACGCGCACGTCCGCGAACCGTCTCGCAAGCCGTAGCACCGCGCTCGGGATTTCGCCCCAGCAGCACTACGCGCGCGCCCTGCTCGGCAAACTGTGCCGCGGTCTCCAGGCCCACGCCCGCGGTGCCGCCGAGAATGACGACGCCACACGCGGAAATCGGTTTGCTGCTCATCGTTTGAATGTCCTCATATGGGCGGATGCTGCTGCACCTGCTCGTACTTCGCGTAGCCCTTGCCGACACCGTACTCCATGATCCCGTAGCCGACTTCATCGCCCTCGCGAACCTCAATCACGTGATCGCAGATTGTGCGGGCGAGCTTGCGAATGGACGGGTCTTCGAGATTCCAGCGATCGTGTTCGACGTAGAGCTTTCCCTTGTCATCGCCGTGGAACCAGCCGTTCAGGCCGCCGTACAAACCGCCCTTGAGAAAGTAGCGCGCGGGCAGCGTGCGAATCTTGAGTTGCCGGTGGGTCCCGTCTTCAAGGCGCACGTCGAACGAGGCCTCGCGCACGGTCTGGCCCCGCGGGTCCGCGGCCCACGTCACGTCGTGACTGACGCCGGTCATGCGCCGACCCGGATCGGGCTTGGTTCCCAGAGGGAAAACTTCTTCGCCGGAGAGATAAATCGGGTCGCCGGGCGCGCGCTCCTTGAAGAACACATGCAGGCCGCGCTTGGGAAACTGCACCGTAGTCCAGGCGTAGAAAAACGGTGGGTAGAACGTGAGAGGTGGATGGCTCTCGTCCGTGCGCATTTCTGCGCGGATGCCCCAGGAATGATCGCGCTGGCCTAGCCATTGTTCAGACGAAATCTCGTGTCGCTTGCCGTCGACCTCCAGCCATCCGCGATACGCCCCGAGCTGCTGCCCGCGCGCCATGTGCTCGGTGACCCGGCCCTGCCGACGGCGGAAGTGCGGCTCTTCCTCGTGCGCGTTCATGGTGCCGAGGAATTCGAGATCGAAGCTCAGACCGGAATCGTTCGGCGCGAGCTGCAGGCGGTGGCAGCGCAAGCCTTCCAGCACTTCGATCTTCAGCGGACCAACCGTGGTCTCTAACGGATTCGGCCGCAGGCGACGCGAGGCGCGGAAGTTGTGCTGCGTCGTACCGACGGTGACGCCGGCAAACGCATCCATCACGTTGCGGTTGGGGTGATAGCCCAGGCCGATGTCGAAGATGACCTCGCCGCTCTTCGGATGCCCCGTGTACCAGAGCCGTTCCATCCATGCCGGGTCGCTGTTGCCGACGTGGTCGAAGGTCGTCGGCAACTGGTGTCCGATCAAGTCGTCTTGTGCGGTCAGCATGGTTTATCTCAGAGCAGGTAAATGAACATCACGACCGACAGCGCCGCGAGCACCCAGATTGCTCCTGCCAGCTGCCAGGGTCGTGGCGCGCCTCGCAGCTCCATGAAGTGGCTCATCACCAGGCCCACCTTGGTTGCCGCGATGAGCATGACGGCGACAGTCGAGACCATCGGCGCGAACATGGGTTGCGAGAACCACCAGGTCGAGGCGGCGGTGCTCAGCATCAGCACCAACCAGACCGCCAGGACCGATTTGATTGCGGTACTCACGGAGCTTCACCTCACCAGGTACAGCAGCGGGAACAGGCAGACCCACAGCAGATCCACCATGTGCCAGTAGGTCGCGCCGCTCTCGTAGCCGGTCAGACTAGCGCCGATCTGCACGGACCTGGATTTGAACCACATCACCGCGAGGATGACCGTCCCCACGACAACATGGCCCAGGTGCATCCCGGTCATGATGAAGTAGTACATGAAGAAGTCGTTGCTCAGCATCGAGAGGCCGGCATCGAACTTCTCCGAGTACTCGAAGACCTTGGACACGATGAACGCGATCCCGCAGACCATCGCAAGCGCCAAGAACCCCGGCGCCAATCGGGTCCGTCCGTACTTCAATGCGTCGATCGCCAGCACCACCAGCATCGAGCTGGTCAGGAGGATCAGCGTGTTGATCCCCCCGAAGTTCAGGCTCAGCGCCTGCCGCGACGCCTCGAAAAGAACCAGGTTCTGGTGACGGTCCCACATGAAGCACCCGAACATCACGGCGAACACCGCCATGTCGGCGAACACGAAGACCCAGACCCCTTCGACGCCGGGCAGTCTTCGTCCCTCGCGCGATGCGAGTTGCAGCGAACCGACCTGGACGTCTGTGGTCATGTCGCCATCACCCCATTCGCGAGCCGTTCAACCGACCGCCCGTACTGCCGCGACATCCTCGTCTTCGCCGTCCCGGACTCGGCGATTCAGATCCTTGATCAGGTAGTAGCTGGCGACGAACATCCAGATCAACCAGGCGGGATACGGAAGCCAGAAACCGATCAGACCGTCGTAGGCAAACGGACCGTCTCTGAGAATTGCGGTCAGGCTCGCCGGGAAGAAGGTGGCCCCGCAGAAGATGGTGAGGTAGCAAGCCCAGTTGGGCATGAGCGGGTTCTTCCTGCCCTTCTTGTCCGCCAGGACGCACAGCGCGATCGCAAACATCTGCAGTGTGGTGCACATGTAGACGGTGTCGTTCATCAGCCAACCCGCGTCGGTCAGCATCTGGGTAATTTCCGGGGTGCGTTCCGGGCGCTGGGCCGCGACCACCCAGCAATACATGCTGATGGACACCACCATCACGGTCAGGCAACCGCCGAGAAGCTGCAGATAGGACAGCACCGGGTAATAGCCGGTCTCGATGCGCTTCATGCGAGCGGTCACATACCCGGTCCAGGGCAGATAGAAGCAGATGGTCACCAGCGACACGAGGAAACCGACGCGGATCGATGCCAGGTGGTTGACGTAACGATCAGTGAAAGCCTGCGCGGGCCAGTCCGGGTGCGGCGGCGGCAGGTTCTGGCCCATCCACGCCCAGAAAATCACGAAGGTGATGACGAAGAAAGGTCCACTGTAAATGGACAGCCTCTGGTACAGGATCTTGGTTTGCTCATCCATCGCACGTCCTCCAGTAAAGCTACTTAAAAGAGCCGATCGCTCGGCGAAAGGGAAAAGGGTTTGTATGTGTTCGTCATGGCGTCATTCGGATCCGCTCGACATCTCGGCGAACATCGGCTTCGCCGAGGTTTGCAGTTCCCACTTGAGCTGGCGGTTCATGTAGCGCTGCAGCGCGGCTTCGATGACATTCGCTCTCTCCGTGCCGATGAGTGCGGCCTTGTCGGAGCGCCAGACAATCAACTCGCAGATGCGCTCATCGTTGGCGTCGCGCAGCAGTTCCAGCGTCTTTGAATCGGCTCCGGTGGGCGCGGTGTCTGGCAGATCCGGACCATCGAGTTCCTTGTGCAGTGGCGCCAGCGCCTCGCGCAATTCCAGTTGCGCCGCGAGCTGCTCACGGAAAAATCCGGCGGACCATTCCGCGCGCAGTCGGATGGAGTTGAGCAGGTAGATCACGCCGTAAGCCTGACCCCGCGCGAACTCGGTATCGACGTGCGGGATCACCTCGGATCGCAGGGTCGCGACCATGCCTTCGATCAAGCGCGCCAGGGAATTATTCATTGCAACAGCTTCGCGATCTGGCGTAGGACCGGCGCGACCTGGGTGCCCATCGCCGGCATGCGCATATCGTTGAAACGACCGTCCTCGAAGCAGCGCACCGCGGCGACGTGCGTGAGCGCGAGCTTCACCAGCGAGAACACGCGGTAGAAATGCAGCGTGTCTGGGTTCACCTTGAAGCCGACCTCGCGCTCGTACTGCGCAATGAAGTCTGCCTCGCTCAGCAGCCGGCAGACGAGGCCGGAGCCACCCGTGAACTGCGGCAGGAAAGCCCAGGCCAGGTCCTCGTGCGGATCGCCCGGATGCACCAGTTCCCAATCGAGCATCGCGGTGATGCGACCCTCCTGTTCGAGGAAATTGCCGAGGCGGTAATCGCCATGAATCAGGCTCACGCGCGGTGCGATCGGCAGACTGCGGCGCAACCAGAGCAGCGCCCAGCGCAGCATCGGGTAGGGCTTGAGCGCCCAGCGAGCTTGAGCTTGCTCCCAGAACTCGATCTGCATCAGCGCCGCGTTCTCTTCGGTGATGTTCGCGTACGACTCGAAGCCCGGCCGGCCGCGCCACTCGCAGCAATGCTGTGCCGCGAGTCCCGACACGAACTGCGCACCGATACTTTTGCGCCAGCTCTGGTCGAACCCGTTCGAGCTGCCCGACACCCAGGGCACGGGCGCCGCGCCGGCAACGCGTTCGCAGACGAAGAAAGGCGCACCGAGAATGGAAGCGTCATCACTCCACCAGTAGGCCTTGGGCACGGGCACTTGCGTGCCTTCGAGCACTTTCAGCGCTGCAAACTGCGGCAACGCGCTATAGGGCGCGAACAGGCCGTAGGGCGGACCGAGTCGCAGGATCAAACCCAGCTCCTGCGTCGCACCCTCCTCGCGCGCGCTGAAGCCGTAGGTGATCCAGGAAAAGCCGACGGCGTAGCGGGTGAAGGTTCCGAGCGTCCAGGTGCGCCCGGTCTGTGTGCGCAGGTATTCGGCGAGGCGTGCGCGAATGAGCGCGTCGTCGCCGAGGTTATGGGCCGCAATGTCAGCCGCAGCACTCATCGCGTTCCGAACAATTCCGTCATTCCTTTAGTCGGAATGACTCCCGCGAAGGCGGGAATCCAGTTACCGGGCATCGCGCAACCGTCACTCTGGATGCCCGCCTTCGCGGGCATGACGATCATTGAAATCTGATCGTGCATCGGAATCAGAGCGCACTGGCGTTGACACCGGTCCGTCCGCGATCCTTCTTGTCGAAGAACTCCTGCGAGCGCTGCCCAATCACGGGATTGCCGCCGCACAGTGCATAGCCGTACAGGCATTCGACCTTGAGCTGCTCGTCGAGCGTGCGGCCGATGACCTCGAAGATGGTTTCCTTGGCCGACTCCACCGCGCGGCGGTCGTTGCGCAGGATGCGCGCAACCATGTCCTCGGTGGCCGCCATCAGTTCATCGTGCGGCACGACTTTCGACACCATGTTGGCGGCGAGTGCGCGCTGTGCGCTGATCGGCTCGCCGGTGAGTTCCATTTCCAGCGCGATGCCGACGCCGCAGACGTTGACCAGGCGCACGATGCCGCCGTCGGCGGGGTGCATGCCGCGCCGCAACTCGAAGGAGCCGAATTGCGCGCGCTCGGAGGCGATGCGGATGTCGCAAGCCATCGCCAGTTCAAGCCCGCCACCGAGCACCCAGCCGTTGCAGGCCGCGACGATGGGCTTGTAGATGCGATGCACGCCACGCGTGATGCCGCCGGCAAATCCATCGGGTAGTTTGTCGCGGCCCAGGCTGGGTCCCACGCCGTCCCATTCGGGCACGTGCGTCTTTAGGTCTGCGCCCGCGCAGAACGCATCGCCTTTACCGGTGAGGATGGCCACTCGCAGCTTCGGATCGTCGCGGAAGTCGCGCCAGATTTCGCCGAGGCGATGGTGAACATCGAGGTCGATCGCGTTCTTCACCTCGGGCCGGTTGAGCGTGATGTAGGCGACCTCGCCCTTCTTCTCGTAAAGCACCTTGCTCGACATGACTCTATCTCCTCACTTCAGAATTTCAGGCGCTGCCGCACGATGGAAACCGTCGAAGGGCTTGCTCTTGTCCGAGGGTTCGAGTTTGGTCCACATGCGTCGCGCGTTCGGCCCACCGCCGTCGATACGGATGCAGGACCCGGTGATGTAAGACGCCGCAGGCGACAGCAGAAACACGATCGCCGCCGAGACTTCCGCCTCGTTGCCGAAGCGCTGCAGGGGCACCTCGCAGGCGATCTCGCGCTGGATGTAGGTGGTGTGCGCGGCGTCATAAGTGTCGAGCCCGCTCGATGCGATGGTGCCGGGCGCCACCGTGTTCACCCGCACATTCGAAGCAGCCCATTCGCAGGCCGCAGTCTCAGACAAGGTGTGCATGCCGCCGCGCGAAGCAGCCGAGTGCGCGAAGTTGGGCCAGCCGTGCCAGATGTCCGCAATCATGTTCACGATGCTGCCGCCGTGCGCTTCCATCCAGCGCGTGTAGACCTCGCGCATGAAGATGAAGCCGCCGGTGAGGTTGTTGCGCACTACGGCCTCGAAACCTTTCGTGGAGATGGTCTTGAGCGCGGCGCGGTACTGACCGCCGGCGTTGTTGACCAGGCCGTCGATGCGACCGTGCTGCGCGAGGATGGCCTCGATGGTGGCGATGACGGTGGCCTCGTCGCGGATGTCGCAGACGTGTGTGCTCGTCTTGCCGCCGTCTTCCAGAATTTCACTGCTGACTCTTGCGAGCTTCTCCGGATTGCGGCCGACGAGAGCGACGGTCGCACCGAGTCGCGCCAACTCGTGCGCGGTGCAGCGACCGATGCCGCTGCCGCCGCCGGTGACGATGACGACCTGCCCGTCGAACAGGCCGGGCGCGAAGACCGATTTGTAGCTCATGCAGCTCCCCTCTCTTCAGTCGCGGCGCGTCCCGCGCGGGCACGGGCCACAATCATTTTCATGATGCCTGCCGTGCCGTCGCCGATTTCCAGGCCCATCACGTCGCGCATGCGCTGCTGGTGCGGAAGGTCCATGGACCATCCGTAATGTCCCAAGGTCAATGCGCACTGGTGGATGACATCGAACGCGGTCTTGGGCGCGAGCCATTTCACCTGAGCTGCCTCAACCGTATGCGGCTGGCCGGCGTCGCGCAGCGAGAGCGCGTGGTAAGAGAGTTGGCGCGCGGCGGCCACGAGCGTCTCGCCCTCGACCAACGGGAAGCTCACGCCCTGGAAGCGTGCGATGGGGCCGCCGAAAGCCTCACGCTCTTTCGTATAAGCCCAGGCCTCATCGAGCGAAGCCTGCGCCGCACCCAGGCACTGCAACGCGATCAGCGCGCGCGAATAGTCGAAGCCGGCCATCACCTGCGTGAAGCCCTTGCCCTCGTTCCCGAGCCGGTGGTCGAGCGGAACTTTCACGCTGTCGAAGAACACCGAGCCGCGACCCGACATGTGACTGCCAACGTCCTTGAAGCGCGTGGTCTGGATACCGGGTGTGCTTGCGGGCACCAGAAACGCAGTCACGCCCTTGGCTCCTTCTTCCACCGTGCCGGTCCGGGCAAAGACGAGGAAGGCGTCGGCGCAGTCGCAATACGTTGTCGAGGTCTTCTCGCCGTCGAGCACGTAGAACTCGCCCTGGCGCCGCGCCTTGAGCGCGATGGCGCTCGCATCCGAACCGCACTTGGGCTCTGTGATCGACAGTGCAAGGATGGCCTCGCCGCGCGGAATGCGCGGTAGCCATTCCTCAGCAACTTTTGGACTGGCGTTGCGCGCGATGATGGCGCCGCACAGCGACATCACCAGCATCACGGCCGCGATGTTGAAATCACCGTAGGCGAGTTCCTCGACGATCAACCCGGTGGTGACGCTGTCCAGGCCGAGGCCGCCGTATTCCGGTGCCACGTCGACACCGAGCAAACCCAGCTTGCCCATCTCACGCAGCAGCGCGCGATCCATGCGGGCGTCTTGCTCGCGCTGCTGATATTTGGGTAACAACTGCTCCCGGGAGAAGCGCCGGGCCGCGTCCCGCAACGAACGCTGTTCGTCGTTCAGGAGCATTTAGGGAAACCCTGCACAGGTTCTAGAACACGGTCGCGGGGGGGGGGGGGGGCAACGCGAGCCGCCCCACAGGCAGGGGGGGGGACGGCACCCCGCACCCCCAACAGCCC
>JBQTIX010000157.1:0-15586 GCA_052387695.1 Panacagrimonas sp.
GTCCATCCCGAGTAGCGCCGGCCCGTTCGTCCCGAGTAGCCGCGCAGCGGGCGTATCGAGGGAAGCGCCGCGTATCGAGGGAGCGCCAGCGCCTCGATACGCACTGCCCCCTCGATACGCTGCTGCGCAGCTACTCGGGAGCAGAGGCTGCTCTGCACGAACGGAATTCAAACTGACCCACTACCCGTGGAGCAGCACGCTCGGTCTGAGCACACACCCGAATCGGTATCATCGCGCCCCTTTTGAGCGTCCTGGATACCGCGTGACTGCACTTGCCGATCTGCGTGCCCGGCTGAATCTGGCGCGCGACCAGTTGATGGCCCGCGACGTGGCCAGGCTCACGCGCCAGCTTGCGCACGCGCAGTCCAAGCGCTTCGATGAGGCTCGCTTCCTGCGCGAACTGGCCGCGGGGCTGGCGCGCAAATCGGCACGCGAGTCGTTCCGCCCGGACACGCTGCGCTATCCCGAGGAGCTGCCGGTTTCACAGGCGCGCGAGACGTTGCTCGACGCGATCCGCACCTATCAGGTCATCGTGGTCTGCGGCGAGACCGGGTCGGGCAAGACCACGCAGCTGCCCAAGCTGTGCCTGGAACTGGGGCGCGGATCGCGTGGACTGATCGGCCACACCCAGCCGCGACGGCTGGCGGCGCGCAGCGTGGCGGCGCGGATCGCGCGTGAACTCGATGGTACGGTGGGCGAACTGGTGGGATTCGAAACCCGCTTCGACCGGCGCGTGTCGGATCGCAGCCTGGTCAAGCTGATGACCGACGGCATTCTGCTGGCCGAGTTGCAGCGCGACCAGCTGCTGACCGCCTACGACACGATCATCATAGACGAGGCCCACGAGCGCAGCCTCAATATCGACTTTCTGCTCGGCTGGCTCAAGCAATTGCTGCCGCGCCGGCCGGACCTGAAAGTCATCGTGACGTCGGCGACGCTCGATCCGGACAAGCTCTCGCGTCACTTCGGCGGAGCGCCGATCATCCAGATCGAGGGCCGTACCTATCCGGTCGAGATGCGCTACCGACCGAATGAAGACGAGGATGAATCCGAGGACGCGGTTGCCGCTGCGATCGAGTCGCTCTGGACCGGCGGGAGAGTCGGCGACACCCTGGTGTTCCTGCCGGGTGAACGCGAAATCCACGAGCTGAGCCGGATGCTGCAAGGGCGGTTTCCGAAAGCCCAGATCCTGCCGTTGTATTCGCGGCTGCCGGCGACGCAGCAGGATCGCGTGTTCACGGCGGGCGGGCCGCCGCGCATCGTGCTGGCAACCAATGTCGCGGAGACCTCGGTGACCGTGCCCGGCATCCGCTATGTCGTGGACCTGGGTACGGCGCGTCTGAGCCGGTGGTCGACGCGGCTCGGCATCCAGCAACTGCATATCGAACCGGTGAGCCAGGCCGCCGCCAATCAGCGCGCCGGACGTTGCGGACGAGTGGCGCCGGGAATCTGCGTGCGGCTTTACGCCGAGGACGATTTCGCGACACGCGATGCCTTCACGATTCCGGAAGTGCAGCGCTCCAACCTCGCCGGCGTGATCCTGCAGATGGCGGCGCTCGGCCTGGGCGATGTCGATCACTTTCCCTGGGTGGATGAGCCCGATTCGCGCCAGATTTCGGAGGGCTACCGGCTGTTGCAGACCCTGGGGGCGCTCGACGAGGAACGGGTTCTTACGAAGCTCGGCCGCGAGCTGGCGCGCCTGCCGCTCGATCCTAGAGTCGCGCGCATCGCGCTGGCGGGCCGCAGCAGCGCCTGCGCGCACGAAGTCTGGGTGCTGGCCGCGGCGCTGTCGGTGCAGGACCCGCACGAGGTGCCGCCGGAGGCGCAGGAACAGGCGCGGCAGAAACATGCCGAGTGGCGGCATCCACGGTCCGATTTCCTCACCCTGCTCGGGCTCTGGCGACGCTGGCAGGAGTGGAGCGCAGCGTCCTCCAACCGGCAATTGCGCAAGCTCTGTCGCGAGCATTTCGTGTCTTTCCTGCGCATGGAAGAGTGGGAGTCGGTTTACCGGCAAGTGGTGGACATGATTGGCGTTGCGCAGCCGGCGAATGATCGGTGGCTGGACACCACGGACCTCGACAAGCTCTACGTGCCGATCCACCAGTGCCTGATCGCGGGCCTGGTCGATCACATCGGCCTCAAGATTCCCGAGAAGCCGGAATACCAGGGGCCGCGCGGCCGGCGCTTCCGCATTTTTCCCGGCTCCAAGCTCGCATCGAGATCGCCGCCCTGGCTGATGTGCGCGGCCATCGTGCAGACCTCGCAGGTGTTCGCGCGCACCGTCGCCGCGATCGAGCCGGAATGGCTCGAACAGGTCGCACCGCACCTGATCAAGCGCAGCGTGCAGCAGCCGGAGTGGAACGCGGAACGCGGCGAGGTGGGCTGCCTCGAGCACCTGACCCTGTTCGGTCTGCCGCTGGGTCAGCAGATACGGCATTACGGATCGATCGATCCGGCCGATGCGCGGCGCATCTTCATCCTCGATGCGCTGGTGCGCGGCGATCTGCCGAACAAGCCGGCCTTCCTGCGGCACAACCTTGAACGGGCCGAGTCGGTCCGCGAGAAGGAGACGCGCCTGCGTCGTCCGGACCTTCTGGCAGACGAGGACCAGTTGTTCGCGTTCTACGACCAACGATTGCCGGCCGATCTGTGCACGGCCGCCGGCCTGAAGAAATGGCTGCATGCCGGGCAGCACGCGGCGGATCGATCGAAGCTGCGCATGTCCGAGACCGAGATTCTGCGTCCCGGCGCCAACGCCGATATCGAGAGCCTGTTCCCGGATCGTCTCGCGATGGCGGGCCACCGCTTGCGCCTCTCGTACGCGCATGAACCCGGCGAAGACGAAGACGGCGTGAGTTTCCACATTCCTCTGGCACTGTTGTTCGCGCTGCCGGCGGAGCGCTTCGACTGGCTGGTGCCGGGCCTTCTGCCGGCGCGCATCGAGGGCCTGATCCGAACCTTGCCGCAGAATCTTCGACGCTTCTGTACGCCGGCCGCCGAGTACGCGAGTGCGTTGGCAAACAGCCTGTCGCCGGACGAAGGCGCACTGCTGCCGGCGATCTGCGCGCGCTTCAAGACCATGACCGGCGTCGAACTTCGACCGGCCGATTTCTCACCGGCCAAGCTTGCCGCGCACTTGTCGCCACGCCTCGTGCTGGAAGATGCCAACGGCAAGCGGATTGCGGAGGCGGCTGGTCTGGATGAGCTTCAGCAGTCGAGCCGCGAGCCCGCGCGAGCTGCGCTCGCAAGCACGGCGCTCGCCGACGAGACCTCGAAGCGCTGGGTGCGCGATCGCATTCTCGATTGGGACTTCGGGGATCTCCCGGATCACATCGTTCTGCCAACCGGCGCGCGAGCCTATCCCGCGATTCGGGCCGTGGGCGAGCACCTGGGGCTGGGCCTGTTCGAGTCGGTGGAGGCCGCCGAAGACGCCCACCTGAAGGGTGTGCGCAAGCTGCTGCTGGCGCGCCTCAACGATCGCCTGCGCGATCTGGCGCGGACGGCGAAAGCCAGGCTGGGTCTGGCGCAGATCGGGCTGAAACTCGCGCCCGAGACGCTGGCACACCAGATCGCCGAACGTGCCGCCGCTCGTGCCTGGCCACTCGCAGGCCTGCGCACGCAGATCGCGTTTCAGGACGCGCTCCAGCATCGCGCCGAATTTGGCCGGCTCGCTGCGGCCATGCTCGACGACGCCTGCGGCTGGCTGGTGACCGCCGCGGCGCTGCGCAAGCGGCTGCGTGATCTCGGCAGCCAGTGGCCGGATGCGCGCGCCGATATTTCTGCTCAGCTCGACACGCTGCTGATCGAGGGCTTCGTGTTGTCCCTGCCGGATGAGCAGTGGCCGCGGGTTGCGGTGTTCCTCAAGGCCTGTGCGACCCGGCTGGATCGGCTGCCGAACAAACCTGCCCGCGACCTGGAGTTGACCCGGCGTGTTCAGCCCTTCGTCAAGCGGCTGCCGGCGCCGTTTCATCCCGCGCGCTGGGTGATCGAGGAGTGGCGGGTGACGTTGTTCGCGCAGGAACTGAGGGCACTGGGCGGTCCGAACGAGGCCAGAGTGACGGAAGCGCTCGGCACCGCGTCGTCGGTGCCGTGAACGGCGAGCAACACGGGAATCTGCAGGTACCAAAATCCGCTAATGTCGGAGCGCTTGCTCAAGCCTTTGACCGCCACGCCCACACCTATTGACGATGACTGATATTTCTGCTCGCGACCGTCTCATCGTCGCACTCGATGTGCCCGATGCAACCGCAGCCCGCACCCTGGTGACCCGGCTCGATGACGCGGCCAGCTTTTACAAGATCGGTCTGGAACTCTGCATGTCCGCGGGCTTCTTCGAGTTGCTCGATTGGCTCAAGGCCCGGGACAAGCGGGTGTTCGTGGACCTGAAGTTTTTCGACATCCCGGAAACCGTGGCGCGGGCCGTCGCCAACCTCTCCGCGTGCGGGGCCGACTTCTGCACCGTGCACGGCAACCAGAGCATCATGGAGGCCGCCGCCCGGTCGAAATCCGGCTCGACCCGGGTGCTGGCGGTGACGGCGCTCACGAGCCTGGACCGGGGGGATCTGGACGACCTCGGCTTCAAATGCGACATCGCAGAACTGGTGCTTTCACGTGCCAGGCGTGCGCTGACGGCCGGCTGCGACGGCGTTGTGTCGTCCGGCCTTGAAGTGGAGCGGTTGCGCCGCGAAGCACCGAGGGAATTGATCTGTGTCACACCTGGAATTCGCCCGGTTGAAAATCGGATCACCGCCGACCAGAAGCGGATCATGACGCCTGCACAAGCCATTCGTGCCGGTGCCGACTACCTGGTGATCGGCCGGCCGATTCGTGACGCCGACGACCCGCGCGCCATGGCGCTTGCGATCCAGTCCGAGATCGTGGCCGCCCTGTGAGCCCCGCCGGCTCGCGTGCACTCGCAGCGCTGGGAACAGGTGCGGTGCTGATTGGCCTGGCGCCGATCTTCGTGCGCCTTTCGGAGGTGGGACCGGTGTCAAGCGCTTTCTGGCGCGTGATGCTGGCCTGGCCGCTGCTGCTCGTCGCCTCGAAGCTGGCGCACCGGACACCGTCGCCGACACTGGATCGCAAGGCCCGGATCGGTCTGGCTGCGGCGGGCGCGTTCTTCGCCGCGGACCTGGCGCTTTGGCACTACGCGATCGGCTACACCTCGGTGGCGAACGCGACGCTGCTCGCCAACGCTGCGCCCATCTTCGTCGCGGCCGCGTCGTGGGCATTCCTGCGCGAGCATCTGTCGAGCGGGTTTCTGCTGGGTCTGGGTGTCGCCATGACAGGCGCGGCGATCCTGGTGGGCGAGGGCGCGACGCCTGGCGCCGCTTCCGGGTCGCTGAGGGGCGATGGTCTGGCGGTCGTCGCGGCGATGTTCTATGCGGGGTATCTCATGGGCGTGGCCGGCTTGCGACGCCAACTGCCGACGCTGACGGTGATGGCCTGGAGCAGTGCTGCCGCCGCGGCCTGTCTTCTCCCTGTTGCGGTGTTTCTGGGAGAGCGCTTGTTACCGTCCTCGGCAGGGGGATGGGCCGTTCTCGTCGGCCTTGCCGTACTGGTCCACGTCGGTGGGCAGGGCCTCATCGCCTACGCGCTCGCTGAATTGCCGGCTTCGTTTTCCTCCGTCGGGCTGCTGATTCAACCGGTCGCAGCGGCCGTTTTCGCCTGGGTCCTGTTGACAGAAAAGTTCGGTGTGATGCAGGCGGTTGGAGGCGCGATTGTGTTGCTCGGCATCATCCTTTGTCGTCGGGCGGCAGATCGAGGGACCCTATGATGGGTTCGACAAAATTACTGGATAGCAGGTTGCGGCGCCTGCCACAGCCCGATAAAAACATGGGCCCGGTTCGCACGCCGAGGTCACGCAAGGGTTCCCGTTTCATTTTATCTCGGCCACCTTCCGGCTTGATGCGGACGGATGCCTTGTTCTATCCGCATTCGTCAAAGTGACGACCCGATCATCCGACAAATGATGCTTGCGTCATATGAATCGGTGCCGGAACGGCGATCAGTCAACGATGACTTATCTCCGTAACCTTCGTGGTTTAGCGTCGGGAAACGCTCGCGGCAGGCGACGACCCGCAATGAGCAGTCATTGCAAGCGGCCTGAGTCCTGCCAGGAGTGTTGACGATCGGGATTCGATCCCGCGTCCCGGACGCTCGATGATCGCCCGGCACCAGCAGCAGACCGTCTCCCGATCATTGATGCGCGCACACGGGTTCAGGGGGCAGGCGATGTCAGTCGATCACGCGGGAAACCCACGATGTATACCGGGATCGGTGGCTCGACTGGATCGCGACGATATTCATAACATCATAATTATATTTACTTTTACAGACGACATGTTGTGTGTTTTGCGTTAATTAAAAAGAGGCACGAATACTGCTATAAAAGACGTGAAATGCCGACTGTAGACAGTAATTGTTGATTTGCGAAACGGCTTTCACATACCATTTGCGTCTACTGCGAGTTTGGGTCGTGGATCCGAATTCAAACCCCGTTGACGTTCGTCGGCTCTGATGTCGAAAGCCGGGGGGCTCTTGTCAGCGCGAATTGGCCGCTGATGATGGTGTTTAAATTTGTCCTGATGTCGTGAGGCTCATGCGTGCCTCGCGGGTATGCCGGGACTTTCAATACAAGTTTGGGAGAAAGCAATTGATGATCGGGATCAAATCTTTACAGCGCGCATTGCTATTGACGGCCCTTGCTCCTCTGGGTGTGTTTGCCGATAGTCCGCAGGCCGTCCCCACCTACGAGAGCATCGGGCTTTACTGGAGGGCGGCGGCACCCTCGTCGTCCAGCGACGATGACGCGCAGCTCCAGTATCGCCGGGCCGGAACGTCCGCCTGGCAGGAAGGCCTGCCGCTCTGGTTCGACCGGCGCAACGGCGAGTATCGCGGCAGCCTTGTGCATCTGAACCCGGGACAGCGCTACGAAGTCCGCATGACGCTGGACAACGGAACGTCGGAGACTCTGAGCACCTCGACGTGGAGCAACGACTACCCCATCGGGCGCACCGTCCGGCTTCCGGCAAACTCCAATCAAACCCTGACCATCACCGAGGGTGGCTCGCCCTCGGGGTACGCGTTGTATACGGCTGCTCCCGGGTCGAATGCCACGATCGATGTGAATCATCAGCAGGACTACAACATCGTGATCAAGGCCAGCTACGTGATCATCCGTGGCTTGACACTCCGGGGTGCCAAACAGCACGTCATCAATATTGGCCCGACGGATGGCAGGCCGATGAACGTGAGCGACATCGTCATCGAGAACAACGACCTCAGTGACTGGGGCAGCCCCTCGTCGATCAACAGCCGGTTCGGGCGCAACCGCGATTCCGGAGTCTTTTCCGCGGTCAAGACCGCGATCATGCGTGTGACGATCCAGCGCAACAAGTTGCACCACCCCAGTACGCACACCAACAGCTGGGAAGAGAATCATGGCGGCAATCACCCGGTGGGTCCCCAACCGATCACCCTGCAGAGCGCCAAAGGGGGCGTCGTGATCCGGTATAACGAGATTTATTCGGACGCCAACCATTACTTCAACGACGGCATGGGGTCGATCAACAATTTCTCCACGACCGGCTTTCCAAACCAGGATTCCGACATCTACGGCAATCTGATTTCCTATACCAGAGACAATGCGATAGAAGCAGAAGGCGGCAACCGCAACGTCAGGATCTGGGGGAACTACTTTGACAAGGTGTTTATCCCGTTCGGAGTCGCACCGCTCTACGGCGGGCCGCTTTATGTCTGGAAAAACGTAACGTACTCAACCAATTCCGGACCCAGAAACTCCATCAACGGGTCCTGGATCAAGATGCGTAATTTCGGGGCGAAACCAGGCGATTTCGGTGGAGGACGGTTATATCTGTTCAACAACACCGCAGCCAAGCCGAGGAACGGGGAAGGCACGACGGTGCACAGCTTCCTGGTCGAGGTCAGTCAGAGGGATCGGCTGAAGAACATCCGTACCTCGAACAACATCATGCAGACCAATACCTCGAACGGATTCAGCGTCCTCGAGAATCACGGCCAGAACAATGTATTCGACTATGACGTGATCACCTCGCGGGCCGAGTTCTCCTCCTCCAGTCACGAACGCAACGGTGTCTTCGATGATCCGGTCATGGCCCCGGGCTGGGGATTCAACCCGAGCACGAAGACCGGAAAATTCTCGCTCGACACCGGAACGGCCGGGTACGACGAAGGGACGGAAATCCCCAATTTCGTCACCTCATGGACCGGCAGGGGCCCCGACATGGGCGCCCATGAGGCGCTGACTCCGCCGATGGAGTTCGGTGTCAACGCGTACCGTTGAGGATTCGCTCTGATCGGATCGATATCGCGCCGTTCTAGTCCTTGAGGCTGAACGGCGTGAAACGGGTGTCGCGGTCGTAGACGTC
Organism: Panacagrimonas sp.; assembly: GCA_052387695.1. Taxonomy (GTDB): domain Bacteria; phylum Pseudomonadota; class Gammaproteobacteria; order Nevskiales; family Nevskiaceae; genus Panacagrimonas. The sequence continues at coordinate 8,412 of JBQTIX010000157.1, forward strand.
CGCCCCCTCTGCTCGTTTGATCCGGTTTACGACAAAGTAGGTCAGGGGAGTGAAAGCCACCTCGACCGCAAGCTTGAACGTGAAGTTGAACACGACGACGGCCAGCAGGGCCTCGTTGGTCCAGATGCCGCCGAAGGCCAGCGGATAGAAGATCAGGGAGTCCGCCGCCTGCCCGCAGACGGTGGAGCCGATGGTGCGGGTCCACAGGTGACGGCCCTCGGTCCAGACCTTCATCCGCGCCATGACATAGGAATTGACGAAGTCTCCGACCCAGTACGCGAGAACGCTTGCGCCGATGATCCGCCAGGTGTTGCCGAAGACGATCTCGAGCGCGGGTTGCAGGGTCTGATTCCAGGGCTCGGAGGGGCTGGCCGGGATGTTGACCACCACGTAGGACATGAATGTGGCAAACACCATCGCGCCGAAACCCGCCCAGATGGCTCGCCGGGCGCGCGCATAGCCGTACACCTCGGTCAGGATGTCGCCAAAGATGTACCCGATGGGAAAGAAAAGATTGCCCGCGCCAAAGCTGAATGCACCGAAATAGGGCAGATCGACGGTGCAGACCTTGCCGGGTCCGATCAGGTTGGAGCACAGCAGGACGGTGACGAGGCCGGCGACGAGAAAGTCGTAATAGCGGAAACGCATGGGCGGGCGAGGATATCGAAGGTCTTCGAAGTATGCCGCGCGCGCGTAGCTCTGCGCTCAAGGCGCAGCCATGCCAGAGCCGAGCATCTGACGCAGCTTGTACTTGAGCACCTTGCCGCCGACGGTGACCGGCAGCTCGCTCATCACCACGATCCGCTTGGGCGTCTCGAATCCTGCGAGGCGTATCCGGCAGAATGCGATCAGCGCCGCTTCGTCGATGGCATGCCCCGGCGCAGGGACGATCACTCCGGTCACCGCCTCGCCCCATCGCGGATCGGGCAGGCCGACCACGGCCGCGCGATGCACGGACGGGTGCTGCGCCAGCACGGCCTCGACGCGCAGGCTGGACACGTTCTCGCCGCCGGACTTCACCACGTCCTTGTAGCGGTCGATCATGATGCGCAGGCCGTCCTCATCGAACTGGCACATGTCGCCGCTATGGAACCAGCCATGCTTGAAGGCTTCGCGGGTGGCGGCCTCGTCGCGGAAATAGCCGGCGGTGACGCTGGGGGAGCGGTACACCGCCTCGCCCGGCACGCCGGGCGAGGCGTGTAGAGAGTTTCCGTCCGCGTCCATCACCGTCGAAGCCAGCAGCGGCGAGGGGATGCCGACGTAGTTCACCGCCGGCGCGGTACGCTGATAAAGCTCGGGCCAGCGCGCGGGCCAGAAGCGGTGAAAGGCGATGGCTTCGGTCTGGCCGAAGATGCCGACGAGTTGGACGTGCGGCGCCAGGCGCTGCATTCGCTGCGTCAGCGCCGGCGGTATCGCTGCCCAGCCATAGATCAGGACCGTCAGACTGCTGAAATCGTAGCGGTCCGGATGGGCTTCGCCCTCGCGCACCACCTCCCCGATCAACTGAGGCGATCCGCCCCATAGCGCGGTGGGTCGTTCGCGCGTCACCGCCTGCGCGATTGCGGCCGGATCGAATTTCCGGCCGATCACCACGCTGCCGCCGCACAACAGAGGTCCCAACACCACACCCTGATCGCCGACGTGGAAGATCACCGGCAGAAAGGTGCAGACTCGAAAATCACATTCGATCGGCACGCCGCGCGAATACGACATCGCCTGCCCCAGCGCGCCGAAGTAGCTGAAGCTGTGCGAGATCATCACCGCCTTGGGCATCGAGGTGGTACCCGAGGTCAGCAGGATCTGCCAGATGTCGTCGCCGTGGATGCGCACCTCCGGTTCGGTGTATGGCTGGTCCGCGATGAAAGCCTGCAAGCTCATCACACCCGAGATCGAGGCGTCGTGCCTGCCGATGCTGGCGATCGGCGACACGCCGGCCGCCCTGAACGCCGCGCCACCGCTGGGCCAAAGCTCAGCGTCCACGATGGCGACTCTTGCGTCCACGTGACGCAGCACGTGCTCGACCACGTCGGCCGCCATCATTGTGTTGATCGGTACCGCGACCCCGCCGGCCTTGGCGATGCCGAGCTTTGTCAGGTAAGCCTCGACCGAGTTCTCGCACAACATCGCCACGCGGTCGCCGCGCTTTATGCACCGTGCGAGCAGCGCGTTGGCGACCCGGTTGGCGAAGCGGTCCGCCTCGCGATAGCTGACGCGGGCGAAAGCTGGATCAAGGATCGCGTCGGGAGCCGCGATGAAGGCGATCTTGTCCGGTTCGCTCCAGCTCATGCGCTCCAGGATGTCGCCGACCGACACGCGGTCCCAGCGGTTGTCGGCGCGGCGGTCGTAGAGGTTTTCGACGTCGATGCTCATGCGGGGTCTCCCGTTTACGGACTCTGCTGCTGCCACTCGTACTCTTCGAAATCAGGCGCGTGCATCTCGTCCAGAAATCGCTCCAGGGTCCAGGGATACACCACCGGATGCCCGTGGCGATCCAGGTACCAGCTCCTGCAACCGCTGACCCAGACGGTGTTCTTCATCGCTTCGCGAACGGCCTGGTTGAACACCCGGCAGGAGGTGGCCCTGGGGGCGACCGTCGCATGGCCGAGCGCCAGCCGTTCCATCAGTTGCAGCACGTAGGCGATCTGCTTCTCCGCCACCATCACCAGCGAGAAATTCCCGATCGGGCTGTTGGGCCCGAGCAGCATGAAGAAGTTGGGAAATCCCGGCAGGGCCACGCCGCGGTGCGCCACCGTGGAGTCGGCCCAGAGCTGTTCCAGGCTCAGGTTATCGGCGCCGATGATCTCGATCGGCCGCATGTAGCGCGTGACATCGAAGCCGGTGGCGTAGATCAGCGCGTCCATTTCGTGCAGCACGCCGTCCTGCGTGCGCAGCCCCCGTGCTTCGATGTGCCCGATACGCTCGGTGACCAGGTGCGCGGTCGGTTTCTGGATGGCGGAATAAAAATGCTCCGACATCACCAGACGCTTGCAGGCGACCTGGTAGTCCGGCGTGAGACGCGCGCGCAGGGCCGGGTCGCGCACCTGCGATTCGAGGTTCTCGCGGCACGCGCGGGTGATCTTCTGTAACTGCACCCGGTCACCCACCACGGCCCGCGCAATGGTTTTGCGGATGCGCTCGTGCCAGCCGTGGTAGGCCGCGACGAGCAGACCGGGGTCGGCGCGATAGGCGGCTTTCTGTTCCGGCGTGAACTCGGTGTTCTCGATCGGCAGAATCCATTGCGGCGTGCGCTGGAACAGCCGCAACTCGCGCACCTGGTCGATGATCGCCGGCACCAGTTGAACGGCCGTTGACCCGGTGCCGATGACGCCGACCCGTCGATCGGACAGGTCCACTCCGTGATCCCAGCGCGCGGTGTGAAACGCGGGGCCGGCGAAATCGCCGAATCCCCGGATATCGGGATACGCCGGGTCGCGCAGCACCCCGGTGGCCGCGATCAGCACATCGGCCTCCACCTGCTCTCCATCGCGGAATCCCAATTGCCAGGCCCCGTTCTTCCACTCGGCCCGGCGCAATTCCCGGCCGAAGCCAATGCACCCCATCAGGCCGTATCGGGCAGCGGTCCGTTCGAGGTACCGTCGTATTTCCGGGCCGGAGGGATACGTCCGGCTCCATTCCGGGTTCAGTTCGAACGAGTAGCAGTAGTGCTGTGAGGGGACGTCGCAGTTCAGACCGGGATAGCAGTTGTCGCGCCAGGTGCCGCCGACCCGGTCGGCCTTCTCGAAAATGCGAACGTCCGCGTAACCCGCTTCCCGCAGCTTGATGCCGCACAGCAGGCCGGACATGCCGGCGCCGATCACGGCGACTCTCAGCCTGCTGCGGTTGGCCGTCATCGAGTGCGGTGGAAAGTCTCTAAACCTTCAGCCCATCGTGATCACGGCGCGCGCTCCGCCACCCTGCGCCATGAGTTCGAACGCTTCGTTGACCCGCGCAAGTGGAATGCGATGCGTCACCATCTCGTCGAGCTTCAGTTCACCGCGCTTGTAAAGGTCCACAAGTTTCGGCACATCGCGGCGCGGAACGCTCGATCCGTACATGGAGCCCATCAGGGTCTTGTGCTGGATCATGCCGCTGGCGCGCAGGGTGATCTCCTCGCTCGCGCCCGGCACGCCGACCACCACCGCAATGCCCGAGGGACGGATCATGCCGAAGGCTTGCGAAATCGTATCGACTCTTCCGATCGCCTCGAAGGCGTAGTGCACGCCGCCGGGCACCATCCGGCGCACGGTCTTGACGATGTCTCCTGCCGTTGGGTCGGCGGTGTGCGTCGCACCCAGGCTCATGGCCAGTTCGCGCCTTGACGCGACAGGATCGACGGCAATGATGAGCCGCGCGCCAGCGATGCGCGCGCCTTGAATGATTGCGAGCCCGACCCCGCCGCAGCCGAGTACCGCGACTGTCGATCCCGGTTTGACCTGTGCGGTATTGAGCGCCGCGCCGACACCGGTCATGACGCCGCAGCCGATCACGCACACCGTGTCCAGCGGAGCCGACGCGTCGATCTTGACGAGCGCGCCCGCCGGTACGATGGCCTTCTCCGCAAAGCCGCCGATGCCGCACATCGCGTAGACCGCTTCACTGCCGCGCTGCAGGCGCGTGCTGCCGTCGAGCATCGTGGCGTTGACGATCATCGGCGCCGAGGCCGCGCACAGGAACGGCTTTTCCTCCCGGCAGAACTCACAGAGTCCGCAGGACGGGGTGAGCACCGCGATCACGTGATCCCCCGGGGCAAGCCCGTCCACGCCCGGTCCGACCGCCTCGACGATGCCGCCGACTTCATGGCCCGGGACCAGAGGCACCGGTGCGCGCAGGACGCCGCGCATGCACGACCAGTCGCTGTGGCACACGCCGCAGGCGACAACCCGGATCAGGGCTTCGCCCTGCAGCGGCGGTCCGATATCGATGTCCTGGACGCTCAGCGCTCCGCCGATCACATCAAGCACCGCAGCTCTCATGATTTTTTCGCCTCGATGATTGAGTAACCGCGTTTCGCGACGTCGGCCCGTCGGGAATCTAGCGGGATGGGGATCGGGGGTCCACGCCCGCGTGTACCGGTTGCAGAAACTCAGAAGCGCAGCGGCGCGTCCTCGAAGTAGTACACGCGCAGGTGCGCGCCGCTCGGCGTGCGTCCGATGAAGCTCATCTGCGTGGCCGCCCAGCGCGCCTGCCGTGTCACCGGACTGGTCTGCAGGACAGCGGCTTCCACCTCCATGATCACGCCCAGGGCTTTCTGATCCTCGGGCAGGCGCTGGTTGTAGGACTCCAGGTATTTCCGGGCGGCGAGCGTCAGTTCACGTGCAAGATTCTGCCGTCGCGCCGGCCCGGCGACATAGGCGCGGAAATGAAACATGCGGTGTTCGATACGCGGATGCACGGCGTTGTAGGCGGTGCAGACGCCGACGATAGCGCCGCGATCATCGCGGGCGACCAGGAGCACCTGCGCGGCGCGTTCCACCACGTTCGTGTCCGGTCGGAGCGCGTTCTCAGCCGTCCAGAACCGGACCACGTCCTGTCGCAGTGCGGCGGAGTCGGCTTCCCAGAGATTGGTCAAGGTGTAGGGGGTGTCCATTGGGTTCTCGCTTTTCGGAAGGTCGCTTGCCAGCCCTGATCGTCGCACAGGCTGCAGCCCGTGCCGAGCGTCTGCCTGCCCCTGCGTGGCGACCTGCGAGGGATCGATGCGATCGGCGGTGCGACAGGGTTCGCACCCGATGTCCGGCGCCTGCGCTTGTTGTAGATTTCAAGCCGCAGCCAGCCGGCAGGAGTCGGGCCGTTGGACGACAGAGAACCAGGCCAAATAAAACCAGGCTACAAGGAGATCGCGATGGATATCGGCGTACTGGGCGTTTTTCAGAACTGGCATCGAGACCTGAGCGACGAGCAGATGTTCATGGAGGAACTCAAGGTCCTCGAACGCTGCGAGGAGTTGGGCTTCGATTCCGTGTGGATGGCCGAGCATCACTTCGACGATTACTCGATGTGCCCGGACAACATGCAGGCGCTGTCGTTCCTCGCCGGCCGCACCAAGCGCATCAAGCTCGCCACCGGCGCCGTGATCCTGCCCTGGAACAATCCGCTGCGCGTGGTCGAGAAGATGACCATGCTCGATCACCTGTCGGGCGGCCGCATGATGTTCGGCATGGGCCGCGGGCTGGCGAAGATGGAATACGCCGGTTTCGGCATCGACATGAACGAGGCACGCGAGCGCTTCGACGAGGCCGCGCCGATGATCATCGGGGGTCTGGAAACCGGCTTCGTCGAGGGCAAGGGCAGGTTCTATCCGCAACCTCGCGTCGAGGTGCGGCCCAAGCCCAGCCGCGGGATTCGCGACCGGCTGTATTGCGTGGCGATGTCGCCTGACTCGGTGGACGTGGCGGCCAGGCTTGGCGCGACCATGACCTCGTTCATCCAATACGACATCTCCAAGCATGCGCCGGAAATTCTGCGCTACAAGAAACTGTTCCGGGAGTTCCACGGGCGCGAGGCGCCGCCGCCGGTGCTGACCGACTTTCTGTATTGCGATACGGACACGGCGGAGGCCGAGCGCGTGGCCGACGAGTACATCGCGCAGTATTTTCTATCCGTGGTGAAGCACTACGAATTTTCCGGCACCCACTTCGACAACACCAAGGGCTACAAGTCGTATGGAGAAGGCGCGGCGCTGATCCGGCAGTTCGGGATGGAGGCTGCGGCAAAGGCGTACCGCAACGCCCAGAGCTGGGGCACGCCTGACAAAATCCTGGCCAATTATGCGCGCTGGAAAGACCTGATCGGCGAGTTCTCGCTCAACACGGTGTTCAGCTATGCGGGCATGCCGTTCGATCAGGTCGAGCGCAGTCAGCGGCTGTTCGCGACCGAGGTCATGCCGCGCCTGCGCGAGCAGATGGATCGGCCGGTCGCGGCGATGGCGGCCTAGGAGCCTGGGCGGTAGAAGCCGTGCAAGCGAGGCCAAGCCATTTCGTTACAGATTTTTCGCTCTGTTGAGTCGAATTGTGGTTCTATTCAACGAAACGGAGCGTAAAATATGGCCGATATGGCGCAGCCGCAGCGCACGAGTTTCTACCGCCCAGGCTCCTATCAGCCGTCATTGGAACGAGTGGAAAATCAGACGGGTTGCGAGGCCGTGCCGGCATGACCGCGCGGCGCGATCAGGCCAGGAA